>NZ_AFIE01000004.1 GCF_000214135.1 Acinetobacter sp. P8-3-8 | reverse complement strand
GAATTCAGTCGGGTTTTTTTATTCTGTTGTAGTGACCAGATCAAATCATTATTCCATCATCAAAAGACTTTTAAGCTATGTTGATGAATGAATTATTTGAATAATTGGATTTAGTTTCTAACAATATTTAAGAAATATAAATGGCGCTCATACTGGTCAATGATGTCCTGTAACAAGTCTTCCTGTGTCCACTCCATCACATCGTAATTCTGCCCGCCTTCTTTTAAAAAGACCTCTGCTTGATAAAAATCGTCACTCTCTTGATGTTGTTCATTCATCATAAAACTCGGTGCTACAGTTTGTCGTGCAATGACTTTATAAATAAAATTAAACTCATCATGATGATCTACACTCAGTTGCACACCATCCTCTACTTCTTTGATGGCGACATTTAAATCACGGCGTTTAAATTCAAAACGTACGCTTTCAAAAGCTTTAATCACATCATGCTGAATATAATGCTGTACTTCACTCAAGCTATGCGGGTAATGCATAATCAAGCCTAAACGTTGTTGCCAACTCCGTGGATTTTGGACGGCTCTCGGCGTTATTCTTGCCTCTTGTAAAGCCTGCATTTTCGTGACATCTAAACGCAAAGCTTTGAGCAATCCCAAACACAGCAACAACATAATCAAGGTAAATGGCAAAGCACTCATCATCGTGGCAGATTGTAACGCCCCCAAACCACCGACCATCAAAAGAATAATGGACAAAATCGCCATTAACGCTGTCCAAAACAAACGTTGCCATATTGGAGAATGTTCACTTTTCGAGGTTAAATAATCTGCAACCAAAGCACCTGAATCTGCAGATGTGACAAAGAATAAAATCACTAAAACGGTAGCGATCAGGCTCGAAATACCTGCAAATGGCAGATGAGTTAAAAATTCAAACAGTGCAACGGATGAGTCTTTTTGTACTGCGGTGATCAGCCCGACTTGCCCTTGTTTCAAAATACTGAACAATGCAGCATTGCCCATAAAACCCATCCAAATCAGGGTAAAACCTGTCGGAATAAGTAATACACCCACAATAAATTCACGAATCGTACGTCCTTTAGACACTCGAGCGATAAACATTCCCACAAATGGTGACCAAGAAATCCACCATGCCCAGTACATAATCGTCCAACCACCAATCCAACCATTAGATTGATAGGCATATAAATTGAAAGTCATCGTAAAAAGATTGGAAATATATTGCCCAGCACTTTGAATCGTCGCTTGTAAAATATAAATACTTGAACTCGCTAGAAATACAAAACCGAGCAGCAACAAAGCCAAAATTAAATTCAGTTCAGAAAGACGTTTAATGCCTTTATCTAATCCAAGAAATACCGATAAAGATGCTAAAATACTCACGAAAACAATCAGAAGAATTTGGGTCGTGATACTATTTTCCCAACCAAATAAATAATTCAAACCTGAGTTAATTTGGGTTACACCAAAGCCTAACGTTGTGGCTACACCAAATACCGTTCCGATGGTGGCAAAGGTATCAACAGCATCCCCTATTGGCCCATAGATCCGTTGACCAATGATTGGATATAAACCTGAACGTACTTTAAGTGGCAAATTATAGCGAAAAGTAAAATAGGCCAAAGTTAGACCAACAATGGCATAAATCGCCCAAGCATGCAGTCCCCAATGGAAAAACGTGATCCTCATGGCTTGTTGAGCTGCTTGAATGGTTTGCGGATCACCCGTAGGTGGGCTGACATAATGCATAATCGGCTCGGCCACGCCGAAGAACATCAAGCCAATTCCCATACCTGCGGTAAACAACATCGCAAACCATGATCCATTGCCATATTCAGGTTGGCTATGATCGGGGCCAAGCTTGATTTTGCCCATATCAGACAAGGCAATAACGATCAAAACGATCAGAAAAACTGCAACTGACAATACATAGAACCAACTAAATGACGTGGTAATCCATTGGGTCATTTGTTGGGTCATTAATTCAAAAGCATTTGGTGCAAAAATCACAATTGCTAGAAAAAGTGCAATAATTCCAACCGTACTTAAGAAAACATTTGGATTCACATTGGCAAACCAAGCTGTTTTTTTGGAAGGCATATTTCCTCCAGATTTTTATATTCGATGGATAGACTATTTAAAGTCGAAGAAGGCGTTCACAGATGTGAAAAAAGACGAACCCTGTAGAACAGCGATTAGATTCGGGTTCAATTGTAATTTAAATGACAATTTTCAGCAGTTTAGTAAATGTAACAAGATCATAACATTGGCCTTTACAGGCCATCCATCAATGTTTAGGTTTATCGCTTTCCGCATATTTGGCAATACGTTCCGTACTGACAACCTTTAATCTTTCGGTCGAATTTCGATATATTGCAGTGCAACCATACGAGAGACGATTAAAGCAAAATACATCACGCCACCAAACATTTGTAACATTGCAACCACACGTGCCGCAGGTGCAATGGGCATCAAATCCGACAGACCTGTTGCAGATTGCAAACTAAAACTTAGGAATAGCAGGTCTAACCATGTTTGATAATCAGAAACATTGTTAGGATTTTGGAAACTTTGTGGAACCAACAATTGGCAAATACTGTATATAAAAGCAAATCCCCATGAGATTAGGGTAAAAACAGCACCTGCAGCGAATAACTCATCTTTGGTTAAATATCGGTCTGCAAACATATAACGTATCAGGCCATATGCTGCACAGAAATAAGCAGCAGCCTCAAAACAATGGGTAATTACCTGTAAAGTCAGCGAATGAAACCCGATTAACATTAAAAAAGACAGGAAAAAAGCGCCTAACACAAAGGTTAAACCTAGCACTGTAAATGTCGGTGTTTGACGAATTACTTTAGCAATAATCAATAATGCCAAGACGCCCAACAACCATGTGAGAATTTGATAACTTATACTGTCATTAATAAAGACAGATAAAATAAGGATCAGTAATTGCACCAATAACAGCCATGCAGAAGGTAATAATTTAAAGCCTTGCCAAAATTCGATCACTGGACGCATATTTTTAGATTCTGTTTGTTTTTATCGGATAAGAAACTAACATATTTAACCCGCTTCATAAATCATTTTGATTACTGTTGATAATTGAAAATAAGGGATACTTTAGAAAATGTAACGATTGCAGATAAATACCCATAAAAAAAACACCTCCGAAGAGGTGTTTTTCATAGCGTGATCTTAAATCTTAATTAGTGATCAGAAGCGCCAGAGATACCAATACCTGTTTGTGAACGTACATACTGTGCATCAAATGCTTTGCGCTCAGCTTCAGCACGTGCTGATTTATCAGTCACAGAGAAGAACCAACAGCAGAAGAATGCAAGTGGCATAGCGAAGATCGCTGGACCATTGAATGGGTTAATTGGTGTGTCAGAGATTTTTAATGTATCTACCCAAACTGCTTTAGATAAGATAATTAATACCACTGCTGTTAATAGACCTGCTAAACCACCAATCACCGCACCACGTGTGGTTAAACCTTTCCAGAACATTGAAAGAACAAGGATTGGGAAGTTCGCACATGCCGCAACAGAGAATGCTAAACCAACCATGAATGCAACGTTTTGTTTCTCGAACAAAATACCCAAGATCATAGCGAAAATAGCAAGACCTAAAGTTGCGATCTTAGACATACGTAATTCAGATTCAGGAGTCGTTTGACCTTTCTTAAATACGTTTGCATACAAGTCATGAGAGATTGCTGATGCACCTGACAATGTCAAACCAGCAACAACTGCAAGAATTGTTGCGAATGCAACTGCTGAAATGAAGCCCATGAACAAGTCACCGCCTACAGCATCTGCAAGGTGAACCGCAGCCATGTTGTTACCACCAACAAGTTCTAACTTGCCAGTGACAGCCATTTTAGCAACATCGATGAATTGTGGGTTGTTTGAGACGAAAAGGATCGCACCGAAACCAATGATGAAAGTTAATAAGTAGAAATAACCAATAAAGCCTGTTGCAACTACAACTGATTTACGTGCTTCTTTCGCATCTTTAACCGTAAAGAAACGCATAAGAATATGAGGTAAACCTGCTGTACCAAACATTAACGCTAGACCTAACGATAATGCATCCAGTGGATTGGCAGCCAATTTACCTGGTCCCATGATTTCTGAAGCTTTCTCATAGCTCACTTCATGTACTTTAGCAAAGACATCAATAGACTGTTTGAACATTTCAGAGAAACTATAACCAACAGAATGCATCACCATGAATGCCATGAAAGTTGCACCTGAAAGCAACATTACTGCTTTAATGATCTGTACCCAAGTGGTCGCCAACATCCCACCGAAGATTACATAAGCCATCATCAGAAGACCAACGATCACAACTGCGATATTGTAGTTCAAACCGAAAAGTAATTTGATCAGCTGACCCGCACCTACCATTTGTGCGATCAGATAAAAAGCAACAACAACCAGTGAGCTGATTGCTGCAAGTGTACGTACTGGTTTTTCTTCCAAACGGAAAGAAACCACATCAGATAAATTATATTTACCTAGGTTACGTAAACGTTCAGCAACCAAGAACAATACGATCGGCCAACCTACCATGAAGCCTAGTGAATAAAGCAAGCCATCAAAACCTGAGCTAAACACCATTGCGGAAATACCGAGGAACGATGCTGCTGACATATAGTCACCTGCAATCGCCAAGCCATTTTGGAAACCTGAGATACCACCACCCGCAGTATAGAAATCCTGAGTACTCGTGGTTTGTTTTGCTGCCCATTTGGTAATGAATAATGTTAAGCCAACAAAAATGGCAAACATAATAATCGCATGCCAATTCGTCGCTTGTTGTTCAGCAGCACCTAAATCAGGGCTTGCTTGAGCAAGCGTAGAAAGCAGTGCAGTAGATGCAAGAGCTGCTTTAGTTTTTAAAGAGTTCCATTTCATCTTAGTGCATCCCTTTTTCATGTGCGATTGCTTCAACTTCTTTCATGGCATCTTCAGTTAATTGATCCAATTTATTATTGGCAATATATGAATACACACCACATAGAACAAACGACAACACAATAATGCTCAACCCCAGAGGAATACCCCAAGTTGTAACGCCACCTGGTGTCACTGTGGTGAGTAAAAATTCCTTGTTGTAACCCACTAAAAGCATAAATCCAACGTAAACAAACAACATGATTGCAGTAAGTGTCCAGCTTAATTTACTTTTCTTAGCAACCATTTCTTTGAATTTTGGATTGTGTAGAATCGCATCTACCTGTCTCTCATCCATAACCATACTCCTTGTATAAGCGACCAGAACGCTGGTTGCTTTTTTTAATCATTCTTTACAAGGCTAAAAGTAACAATGTTGTAGGGTTCTCGTAACTTAGACTTTGGTCGTTAAATTTTGATCAAAATGAATGAGTCAGTTCATTGATGCGTTATGATAGAGCCAGATTTTTATACGCTCATCCTTATGAACAGTTGGTTAATTATAGGGGTTCTGGCCCTTTACATCTTAATTCTCTTCGTTTGTGCCTTCTTTGGGGAGAAGCATGCAAGTCGATTAAGTACGCGCGGAAGGATGCTTCTCTTTAGTCTAACATTGGGGGTATATTGCTCATCTTGGACATTTTATGGAGCAACTGGCGCAGCGGTACGTGAAGGGATTATTTTCCTACCCATCTATTTAGGCCCACTCTTATTCGTTTGGCTTGGCTATGATATTTGGCGACGTTTAGGACGAGTACGTCAACACCATGCTATTTCATCGATTGCTGACTTTGTTGCAGCACGTTATGGCAAAAGTGGAACACTTGCTTCTTTAGTCACTATTCTGGCTGTTGTTGCGATTATTCCCTATCTCGCATTACAACTGCGCGCCATCGCACTCAGTGCCTCTGTCATGCTCAACCACAATACCCAAGTGCTGTCTACCACAACCAATGGTGTCTTAGCTTTAACCGCTGTTCTCGCAATTTTGGCCATGATCTTTGGTACACGACAAATTGCCAATACAGAACAACATGGCGGCTTAATGCTTGCTGTCGCATTTGAATCCTTCGTCAAATTATTTGCTTTACTCTGCGTCGCATTTTTCTTTATTTTTGACCATCCTAAAAATATTATTCAAATATCACATGATGTACAAAAAACCTTCCATGAAGTGCAACTGTTCGGTGTCCCCGATACTTTCTGGATTCAAACACTGTTAGCGGCACTTGCCATTATTTGCTTACCACGACAATTTCACGTCGCTGTGGTTGAATTACGTGATGAAAAACATATCCGTGGCGCACGACGCTGGTTCGCAGCTTATTTAATTTTAACCATTGTCGCTATTATTCCAATTGCCAGTTGGGCTTTACATGCAGCACCAAAATATTTAACCATTCCAGATGTTGCAGTTTTATCCTTACCTATCAGTTATAACCAAGACTGGCTGTCACTTTTGGCCTTTCTCGGCGGTTTTTCAGCATCAACAGGGATGTTACTGGTTTCTTCAGTTGCGCTGTCTATCATGCTGAGTAATGACTTAATCATGCCTGCTTTGTGGAAGTTTAGACTGTTATCTCGCCACGATAAACGCTTACCGCAAGTCTTAAAATTCACACGGCGTGTATGCATCTTAGCCGTAATGCTACTGGGCTTTTTATTCTTCCATTTCTTCAATGATATTGATCAGTTATCGACATTTGGTTTATTGGCGTTCAGTGCTGTTGCACAATTCTCACCTGCTTTAATTGGTGGCTTATATTGGCGTGGTGGTAGTCGTCAAGGCGTCTACGCAGGTTTAGTTGTTGGCTATATTGTATGGGCATATACCCTATTACTCCCAACTATTTTGCGTAGCTTACCCATCGAATATAGCCAGTTTGCACATGAATTTTTAATGTATGGCCCTTTAGGCATCGAATGGCTTAGACCTGAGGCCTTATTGGGTTTTGAATCTTTTGCACCACTGACACATGGCGTGATATGGGCACTGGGTTTAAATATCATGCTTTATATTTGGGTTTCTCGAATTTATCGTCCAAGCATTGCAGAACAAATCCAAGCTGAAAGTTTCTTCTACTATGAAACCAAGCCATTGCCTGCACAAAGCACATCGACTGATATTAATTATCTACACCATGATGTTGCTAAATTAAAAGTCGGTGATCTGATTGCACTAGCAAAACGTATTACTGGCGAAGGGCCAACCAACCATGCATTCCGCCAATTTTGTACCATGAATAATGTAGTGCTGAATGAAAATAGCAGTGCCAATGGTATGTGGTGGCGATTCACAGAACAATATCTAGCAGGAACGATTGGTGCAGCTTCTGCACGGACACTCCTCACCACGGCGATGGTCAATAATGGTTTAGCTTTAGGGCAAGTTGCCAATATTCTTGACCAAGCTTCACAATGGCAACGATTTAATCAAAACCTGATTATGACCATGATCGACCACATGACCCAAGGTGTCAGTGTTGTTGATGAAAATATGTGTTTGGTGGCATGGAATAATCAATATTTAAAACTCTTTGATTATCCAAAAGATTTGGTTTATGTCGGATGTCCCATTGCAGACTTAATTCGTTATAACGCTGAACGTGGTGAATGTGGCCCGGGTTCAGTCGAAGAACATGTGCGTAAACGGATTCACTGGATGAAAGTCGGCAGTGCCCATGAGTTTGAACGTATCCGTAAAGATGGACGTGTCATTCAGATGCGTGGTAACCCGATTGAGGGTGGCGGTTTTGTCACGACATTTGCGGATATTACCGCTTTCCGTGAAAATGAAGCCATTCTTGAAGCACGTGTATCGGATCGTACACAACGACTTGCCGATGCTTTATCAGAACAACAGCTCGCACGTGAACAAGCTGATAAAGCCAATATGTCAAAAAGCCGTTTTATTGCTGCTGCCAGCCATGATTTATTACAACCCATGCATGCTGCACGTTTATTCAGTACAGCTTTAGAACAAAGTGTTCAATCGGATGAAGATCGTAAAACATTACAACAACTGGATCGAGCGCTTTATGGTGCTGAAAGTATGCTGTCTGCCCTTTTGGATATTGCACGCTTAGAAGGCGGTTCAATTCAACCCAAACGCCAAGCTTACCCTTTGCACGATTTATTGAGTGATTTGGAATTACAATTTAAGTCCATTGCGGCACAGCGTGATATTCAATTGCATGTACATGATGCTCAATTTTGGATTGATACAGATCCACAATGGATTCGTCGTATTATTCAAAACTTTGTTAGCAATGCCTTACGCTATACTGCACGTGGTCGAGTCGTGGTTGGTGTACTACGTGCTGCAAGTCGCCCAAAATATATTCGTATTGGTGTATGGGATACAGGGCCGGGAATTGCTGAAGAACAACGAATAAAATTGTTCCAAGAATTTGAACGCTGTGGACATACCTCACCATGGGGTGAACAAGGCTTAGGGCTCGGATTAGCCATTGTACAGCGGATGACAGGCTTATTGGACTTCCCTGTTCATGTCTATTCTGAATTGGGCAAAGGCTCATGCTTCATGATTGAAGTCCCTATCGTGGAAGCACCTAAAATCGTAAGTACCCCTATACAAGCTGTACCGCTCAAAACCAAAGCTTATAAAATTCTGTGTTTGGACAATGATGAAACCATTTTAGAAGGTATGGCAACACTGCTGACCAAGTGGGGCTATCAAGTCTTTAAAGCCACTGAACCTGAGCAAGCCATTGAAATTATTAAACAAGAGAATATTCAAGTATGGCTGGTTGATCAGCACTTAAATGATGACAAAGAAGGTTTAGACTTTATTATCAATCATCGTCAGGAAAATGTCCCTATTGCATTGATTACTGCTGACTCAGATCCTGAGCTACCACAACGGGTCAAAGACTTAAACGTGGTTTTGCTGAAAAAGCCACTTAAACCTGCTTCATTACGGGCTTGGCTCTCGGGTTTGAAGATTTCCAAATAGTTTGTTACGCACTTCTAAGTCATTTTCAACAAGTGTTTTGATGGCTGTGAAAATTTTATAGAATGTTTTGAAACATTTACCACCTCCATAAAAATCTTTTATGGAGGTTTTTTTTAAGTGAAATAGCAATTTTTTATCTAGACTATGCAAAAGCATTCAAAAATCACTTAAAAAGTAGAATATTCATTGACCAAAGATTTCAAAAGCACGTTTTCTATGGCAAAGAAGATCAAAATAGTAACTATACACTTGTATACTTGGTTACAAATTCACAAGCTATTAATTTTAAAGTAAAAAAATACGAATTTTACGACACATACAACTTTAGTCGTATTCATATTGCATCTCAAATAATTCAAGAATTGAAACATCATAAAACCACGCTTTGATGTGCAGGGATGCAATGTTGATGCGTCATCAATTTTAAATAGGATTTGAACCATGAATATTTCAGAAGCTGTTCCACATGGAATTCATCGAACTCAACAATTTCATCGTCAATATGGTGTAAACGCAATGTTGCCTGTCATCGATTGGCAAGATATTTTCAAACAAAGCAAATTACAAGATGTACAACTACAAGCTTTAAATACGATTTATCAAAGTGCTGTTCCTTTAGCACTACAAGTTTTTGAAGAATTAAAATTTGATGTTTTCACACCCGCTGCCTTTCATCCACAAGGCTTAGGACTTTTTGACAAATTAGCGCAACAAGAAGAAAAATTTGTACAACGTCTTGAAGATGAATGCGATTGCTTAAGTGATGAAGTGCGCCATCAAATGTGGAGTATGTTATTGCGTGGTGGTGCAGTGCTGGTGTTTAAAGCATGGCTCGGTAAAGTAAAATCTGGCCAAGATACGCTGGATATGACACAGTTTGACGAATTATCAGACCTGCTTTTCATTAAAACCTCACCGACAACCTTAGCGCATCGTTTAAGTGTAGATCCGCAAGCAGATTATGATCATATCTTCTTGATGTATGGTAATGATGTCTTCTTAGACCGTTTTAATAGCTTAGAAACCGCTGCTTTATTTGTAGACTTAGGTGTTTATGACGCTGCGTTTTTAAGTTTACGTGATGACCGTGTTGCGGATTATTTAAAATCGAAGGGCTATGTGACCCAAGATCAAATTGATGATTTGAAGTGTGCATTAAACCCATTGGGTTGCCCTGATTTAGTTTCTAAACAAGACTGTTTGGCTTAAGCTTTTCAATAAAAGCTAGACATAAAAAAAGACCTCAATCATGAGGTCTTTTTTATTAATTATTTTCAGTAACTTAAACTTTCTTTTCTTCAATATTCAATGCATTGATTGCCAATACAGCTTGAGTACGATTTTGCACACCCAGTTTACGGAAAATCGCAGTGACATGTGCTTTGATCGTTGCTTCAGAAACCTCAAGTTCATAAGCAATTTGCTTATTCAATAAACCTTCAGCCACCATCATCAAGACACGGAATTGCTGTGGTGTGAGTGATTGAATACGCTCTGCTAAAGCTGTTTCATCTGCGGCACGCGGATCAAAATTCATATTGGCTGCAGGTAAATTTGGTGGTAACCAAATATCACCGTCTAAAACTTGACGAATTGCTTCACCGATATGACTTGGATGCGCAGATTTAGGAATATAGCCCATCGCACCATGTGCAATTGCACGCTGAATAATCGATGCGTCTTCATGTGCTGAAACCACAATAATTGGAAGTGCAGGATATTGCGCACGAACATGTACCAATGCAGAGAAACCAGAAGCACCCGGTAAGTTTAAATCCAATAAGACAAGATCTGGTTCTGGACCATTTTCCAAGCGTTCATAAAATTCATTTACAGCCGCAGTTTCACTAATTTGAGCCTGTGGCAAACTATAACGAACCGCCTGAATTAATGCATGGCGAAACAGTGGGTGATCATCAACGATTAAAATATTCATAAGCGAAGCGAGAGATCTCTAGCACAGTTCTTTCATTCTAACCGCACTACTGCTATTTAGGATACGTAAATATTCACGATTTTTTGGATATTTTGTTTGCATCAGCTCAAATCCCCTAAAGTTTTTAAGCCATTTGTTCAATTTGAGATTTAAATATCATTTTTAAATATAAAATAAAGATATAAAAATGAATTGCTTATTAAATTTTATAATATATTTTAGCTTCAATCACTTAAAGAATTTATACAATCATTATTCAACTGATTTTAGGTTTATCTTAAAAACTGATAATCAATCTGTTTTTGCTTATTTTACAGTGCTGCCCGCAATATAGATTAATAAATGGTATTCCGAGATTCATTTAATTAGGTTGCCAATATGTCTATTTTCACTCAACAAAAACCTCTCAATATCGTTGCAGTTTCAGGCGGTTTAAATAATCCATCCAAAACAGAAAGTCTGGTTCAAGCCATTATTGACGAACTGGGTCAAGCAACTCCGATCCATGTGCATTTTATTAAATTTAGCGAAATAGGACAGTTATTGGGGGGAGCAATTTATCGCAATCAACTTCCACAGCGTGTACAAGATGATTTAGCCGCTGTTGAAGCCGCTGATGCGTTAATTGTCGGTACACCTGTTTACCGTGCTTCATTTACAGGCTTATTTAAGCATTTCTTTGACTTTGTTGAGCAAACAGCATTGGTTGATGTTCCTGTACTGCTTGCAGCATCAGGCGGAAGTGATCGTCATGCATTAGTCCTAGAACATCAATTGCGTCCTTTATTTAGCTTTTTCCAAGCACAGACTTTACCGATTGGCGTTTATGCAACGGATCGTGATTTCACGCCTGAATACACCATCAAAAGTGAACATATTCAAGACCGTATCACTTTAGCTGTGGCACGTGCTTTGCCAATTTTAGAATGGGCGCCTGCCAAAGGTCAGCGTGCAGAAGTTGTGAAAGCCAAGACTGAACAAGCCAATCAAAACTTAGGCATTAACAAACAAATTGAACAAGATGAAGTGCTTCCTTCTGCTGCTGTTCCAAACTTGGATGCTGCCGAAAGTCGCTTACATGCCAAAGTCAAAACCCCACAATCTCAGGTTGCTTAGTTGCAATCGCATATTGATCGATAATAAAAAATAGAGGATTTGAATATGTCGCAATCTCAAACAGCAATAAATAGCGAAGCGATTAAATTTGCGTATTGGGTACCCAATGTCAGTGGTGGCTTAGTCGTCAGCAATGTAGAACAGCGTACAGATTGGAGTTATGACTACAATCTACGCTTGGCGCAAACTGCTGAACAAAATGGCTTTGAATATGCGCTCACTCAAATCCGTTTTACCGCAGGGTATGGGGCTGAAAATCAGCATGAATCAGTCAGCTTTAGTCATGCGCTTTTAGCAAAGACTGAAAAATTAAAAGTGATTGCTGCAATCCTGCCCGGCCCGTGGAAGCCAGCACTGGCTGCGAAACAATTGGCGACGATTGATTATTTAACCAATGGTCGTGTTGCGGTCAATGTAGTCAGTGGCTGGTTTCGTGGTGAATTTGATGCGATTGGTGAACCTTGGCCAGAGCATGATGAACGCTATGTTCGTTCAGAAGAATTTATTCGTACCTTAAAAGGGATTTGGACGACAGACAATTACAGCTTTGATGGAAAATATTATCAATTTAAAGATTACACCTTAAAACCGAAACCCATTCAAAAACCACATATCGAAGTTTTTCAAGGCGGTAGCTCACGTGCTGCACGTGATATGGCTTCACGTGTTTCAGATTGGTACTTCACCAATGGCAATACACCTGAGGAACTAAAAAAGCAGATTGATGACATTCGTGAAAAAGCCAAGCTAAATAATCACTCAGTCAAAATTGGGGTCAATGCATTCATTATCGCTCGTGATACAGAACAAGAAGCCAAACAGGTTTTACAAACCATTATTGACGGTGCAAATGTAGAAGCAGTCAATGCTTTTGGCGATGCAACCCGTGAAGCTGGCGCAGCATCGAAGGAAGGCGAAGGCAACTGGGCAAAATCAACTTTCGAAGACTTAGTGCAATATAACGATGGCTTTAAAACCAATTTGATTGGTACGCCATTACAAATTGCTGAACGCATTGTGGAACTCAAAAATGTTGGTGTTGATTTAATCCTGTCAGGTTTTCTTCATTTTATTGAAGAAGTTGAATACTTTGGTGAAAAAGTACTGCCTTTGGTTCGTGAATTAGAAGAGGCTCAGCAGAATCAAATTGTTGCTAAATCGGCTTAATACATGATTCAGTAAAACAACAATAAATAATTAAAAACGCGTTGAAACTCTCCCTCTTGACTCGGCTTGAGGGATTTTTTTAGCATAAATAAAAAGTATTGCGGCATAATTCAAATCAGATACAAAAACACTATTCTGTCCATGTTCGTTTCTCTTACCCCCACATTCAAACAAATATTAACAATTTGTTTTATTTAATTATTTATTGATTTTCCCTATACATATACTCAACAACATCAATCTTGGAAAAATTTTCTTGCAACCTTAAAATAATCCCTTTTTGTAGCATAAGTGGAAAAGTAGGTATGGTATTTTTAAATAAAACAAAAACGATATTTTACTTCTTCATCGGTGGCATTGGATTTACGACTTATGCCAATGCAATACCTGCAACACCTATAAAAGTTGAAACTGCAATAAATACAGCATTTCAGCCACTCATGAAAAGTTATGCAGTGCCCGGTATGGCAATAGGGGTTTTGTATAACGGAAAAAGTTATGAAAAATACTACGGCGTACAATCACTTGCCAATGCGAAAGCCGTAAATAAAAATACCCTGTTTGAATTAGGCTCAGTCAGTAAAATATTTACTGCAACAGCAGGAACCTATGCACAAAATCTAGGTAAGCTTTCTTTGCAAGACCATCCTGGGAAATATTTACCCGCATTAAAAAATTCAGAAATAAATAAAGTAACGCTCTTAGAATTGGCGACCTACACTAGCGGTAATCTTCCTTTACAATTTCCTGAGCAAATAAAAACAGATGCGCAAATACTTCAATATTTTCAAAATTGGAAAGTTAAAAATCCTATTGGTCAATATCGACAATATTCTAATCCAAGCATAGGACTATTCGGTGAAGCAACGGCTAAAGCCATGAACATGCCTTTTTCCATATTATTAGAGCAAGTGATCTTCCCCAAACTAGAACTCCAACATACCTATGTTCAAGTTCCTAAAGCACAGCAAGGCAACTATGCCTTTGGTTATGATCAAAATAATCACTCGCTTCGAGTCACTGCTGGCGTTTTTGATGCTCAAGCCTATGGTGTGAAATCTAGCCTACCTGACATGCTACATTTTTTAAATTTAAACTTAAATCCAGATCAAGCCACAGCAGCGATTAAACCCGCAATTGTAGCAACACATACAGGTTACTTTAAAATGGGTGGTATGACCCAAGCACTTGGCTGGGAATCGTTCAACTACCCAGCCACACTAAACACACTCTTAGAGAGCAACTCTGATCGTGTTGTGATGCAATCCAACCTTGTTGAAAAAACTATGGTGAATACCGGTTCGAGAGTATTCCATAAAACGGGCTCTACCAATGGTTTTGGAACATATCTCCTTTATATTCCACAAGAAAACTTTGGCTTGGTAATGTTAATGAATAAAAAAATTCCCAATGCTGAACGGATTAAAGCAGCGTATGAAGTGCTCAATACCTTGAAACGAAGACCTTGAAGCAAAAATCTTGAAACAAAAATTTTAAAAAATCAAACCCTTGATGCTGAGACACTCCTGATCTTGCTAAGCTTTTGCTTTTTATGTGGTTTATCACACATAAGTATCTATTGAATGACTAGATCAAGATGACTTGAATGAGTAAGAACTGATTCTATGCGCTCGGCTTGAGGGATTTTTTGGTTTGGAGATTTGAAAATTATTAAATTGCTGGTTTTTACACCTTTATCTGGTTTATTTTAAACTTTAAATAGAGCGCTTAACTTTCTAATTTTATTGTACTAATCACAGAGAATTACTCGATCAGCTCTCCTTAATCATACTTTACAAAGAAACTCATAAAAGGATTAAAAAGGAAAAGGATTAAAATATGCATATACGTTTTCCTCCCAAGTTAGTCGCAGGTGATTTAATTGCGATCACAGCACCATCCACAGGTGTTCCAGCTGCATTGCATCCTCGCTTAGATCTTGCCATCAAAATGCTTGAACAAAAAGGTTTCCGAGTAATCGAAGGAAATTGCTTGCGTGCTGTATATAAAAATAAAAGTGCCGATAAAATATTACGTGCAGCAGAACTCACGCGCTTTCTCACTGACCCAGAAGTTAAGGCAATTCTGCCACCTTGGGGCGGTGAATTAGCAATGGAACTACTTGAATTGATTGACTTTGAAGCGCTCGCAAAAATTGAACCAAAATGGTTTTCTGGAT
Source organism: Acinetobacter sp. P8-3-8 (assembly GCF_000214135.1). Lineage (GTDB taxonomy): Bacteria > Pseudomonadota > Gammaproteobacteria > Pseudomonadales > Moraxellaceae > Acinetobacter. Next base: position 126,617 of record NZ_AFIE01000004.1, on the reverse strand, counting down.
TTTCAGACCTCAGCACTTTACATATCCCCATGACCACTATTTCAGGTTGGGCGACATTACATGGCCCCAATTTAATGGAACTTGCTGCACAACCATTAGATGCGATGACGCATAAAATATGGGATGTTCTAACCAGTGATAGAGAAATGGTCATCACTCAACAATCTTCATCGTTTTATCAAAAACTAGAAAATGATTGGCTGAAAGATTCGAAAGCAGGTTTGAACCTCACAGAGCCTACGCAATGGAAACGTCTTGATGGTAAAAACGATTCGATAGAGTTTAAAGGTCGATTGATTGGTGGATGTTTAGAAACGATTTCAAGATTGGCTGGAACAACATTTGCAAACCTTCCTCTGTTCTATCAACAGCATACAAAAGATGGTGTCATTCTATATTTTGAAAGTTCAGAATTAAAACCTTGTGAACTCACTAGAACTTTACTCAGTCTTAAAATGCATGGTTGGTTTGATCATATTTCAGGATTGCTCATAGGCAGAAATATGGCAACTGAAATAACAGATCCTACCCAACAAACTGCTTTTGATGCCATTCATTCCGTTTTAAGTGATTTGAACATACCTGTACTTTATGATGTTGATATTGGGCATGTTCCTCCACAATTATCCTTAGTCAATGGAGCGATTGCACACATTGAATTTAACCAAAGTGGTAGCACTATTCATCAATATTTGTAGCGTTTATAAATATTGTTCCGTTCAAAATGAAGTTGTTAAAAATTTTAAACGCCTTCATCAAACAAAAACCCAATCAAATTTGATTGGGTTTTTACACGATTATTCAGTTGATTGGTTTAGCTATTTGCCTTCACTTCGGCAATCAACTGATCCACAACGCCCGGATCTGCCAAAGTTGACGTATCCCCTAAACTGTCCAATTCACTTGCTGCAATTTTTCTCAAAATACGACGCATGATTTTCCCTGAACGGGTTTTAGGTAAAGCAGGTGCCCAATAAATTGCATCAGGCGTTGCGACAGGGCCTAATACTTTACGTACCCAAGCAACTAATTCCTTGCGTAGCTCTTCGGTTTCAGCCTCACCCGCTTGTAAAGTGACATAGGCGGCAATACCCTGCCCTTTAATCTCATGCGGCATACCCACCACAGCAGATTCAGCGACTTTTTCATGCGCAACCAAAGCACTTTCAATTTCAGCCGTACCCAAACGGTGACCCGATACATTCAGAACATCATCCACTCGTCCTGTAATCCAGTAATACCCATCCTTATCTCTTCGTGCACCATCCCCTGTAAAATACGTCCCCGGATAAGTTGAAAAATACGCATCAATAAACCGTTCTGGATCACCCCAAATCGTACGCATTTGTCCCGGCCAAGAATCTTTAATAATCAGATTCCCTTCGGTTGCACCGTCCAACTCTTTACCATCAGCATCGACTAAAGCAGGTTGAATACCGAAGAATGGACGAGTTGCTGAACCCGGTTTCAAAGGTGTTGCACCCGGCAACGGTGAAATTAAAATACCACCTGTTTCGGTTTGCCACCATGTATCTACAATCGGACAACGACTTTCGCCCACCACGGTGTAATACCAGTTCCATGCTTCAGGGTTAATCGGTTCACCGACTGAACCCAGTAGGCGTAAACTACTACGATCACTTTCACGTACAAAAGCATCACCCTCTCGCATCATGGCGCGAATGGCTGTCGGTGCAGTATAGAGAATAGTAATATTATGTTTATCAACAATATGCCCTGTACGTGCCCATGTTGGATACTGCGGAATACCTTCAGACATCACCGTGGTTGTACCATTTGATAATGGCCCATATAGCACATACGAATGCCCTGTGATCCAGCCGACATCTGCGGTACACCAAAACACATCATCTTGTTTAATATCAAATACTTCACGGAATGTGGTATTCACATACGTTAGATATCCACCAGTAGTATGTAACACCCCTTTTGGTTTACCCGTAGAGCCTGAAGTATAGAGAATGAATAATGGATCTTCTGCATTCATTGCTTCAGGTGGGCAAATGTCTGTAACCGTCATGATTTCCATGTGATACCACAAATCACGACCATCTTTCATCGTAATCGGATGCCCTGTACGGTGTACCACAATCATTTTTTCAACAGAAGACGTTCCATCAAGTGCTAAGGCGGCATCTACATTTTCTTTAAGTGGAATGGTTTTTCCACCACGCATCCCTTGATCTGCAGTAATCACTAACTTGGCTTGGCTATCGTCAATACGACTCGCTAAAGAATCAGGTGAGAAACCTCCAAAAACCACGCAATGCACAGCACCAATTCGGGTACATGCCAACATGGCAATTGCAGCCTCTGGAATCATTGGCATATATAAAATCACACGATCGCCTTTCCCAACCCCATGCTTTTTCAAGACATTGGCAAAACGGCAAACTTCATCATGCAATTCTTCAAATGAAATAATTTTGTGGCGAGATGGATGGTCACCTTCCCAAATGATCGCAGGTTTGAGCGGATGTTCTTTTAAATGACGATCTAAACAGTTGGCACTGACGTTGAGTTCACCATCTGCGAACCATTCTATTTTAAAGTTGTCTTTGTCAAAGCTCGTATTTTTAACTTGAGTAAAGGGTTTAATCCATTCGAGCTTTTTTGCAGCCTCTGCCCAAAAAGTATCTGGGTCATCTACTGACTGCTGATAACGTTCAAAATACTCTTGTTCATTGGTCCTTGCGGTTTTAACAAATTGTTCAGGAACTGGATAAATTTCATTCATAGTTCTGCTTCCTTGATTTGTCATCTCATCATGAGATATATGCCTACGTTCTTGATTTTATTACTTGCATGTACTCAGTATTACGATAGCGCATTTTGTATAACAATTGTGCTTTGGTCGTAGACGCAAGATTCACTTTAACCATCCGCATGGACTGAGTCACTTGCAAAAACATTCGTATTTTCAATATTTATGCCGTTTTTTTGATCTTATAATGTGTCTCGCACAGTGCCTATAACTTTTGTCAGAAAAATACATTTTCTTACCTAAATCCTTAAACTTGACAACATAACCAAGCAAGCTCAAGAATTTTCTAAGTTTTTATAAAAATGTATGAAATAAATACAACAAATGCTGTATCTCTATCTTAAGGATGTTTGAGCTAATCCTATAGTTTTATTGTGAAATTTCCGATCTACGAAATTCTGTAATCACTACTTAACTTCTTGAAAATTTCAGGCAAAATACCACGATTATTTTATTGGATATTGCTGTGGCTGAAGAAGTAAATAAATTAAGTGAAGTCGCACAAGATACGACTCAATTACTCCATTCTGCAGGTGAAAAAACTGCAAAAACGGTCATTGAACATACGGCAAAATATAATGATGCCTATACCACCATCGACAAAATTATTGATGGTTTTTGGGAACGTGTTCCTTATTTCTGTATTGCAATCGTTGTACTGCTTATTTTTTGGTTATTGTCTAAAGTATTTAAATTTTTTGTTCGCAAAACCCTAGAAAATCGCTCATATACTCGCCAAAACCTCGTATTGGTATTAAACCGTGTCGGCAGTAGCTTTATTATTTTCTTTGGTTTTCTTATTGCAATGGTCATCGCCATTCCTGGTTTTACTCCAGGTCAGTTGATGAGTGCTTTGGGTATTGGCTCAGTCGCGATCGGTTTTGCATTTAAAGATATTTTCCAAAATATGTTGTCTGGTGTACTGATTCTTTTGGGTGAACCGTTCAAAATTGGCGATGACATCATTGTCAATAATATGGAAGGGACTGTTGAAGATATTCAAATTCGTGCAACATTCCTACGCTCACCAGATGGTCGTCGTATTGTGATTCCAAATGCCACTGTTTATACCAGTGCAGTGACCGTGAACACCGCTTATCAACGTCGTCGTTGTGAGTTTATTGTGGGAATCGGTTATGAAGATGATGTACAAAAAGCCAAAACAATTATTTTGGATCTATTGGACAAAGACAGTAGCATCTTGAGCCAACCGGGTTTTAGTGTAAATGTCACCGCTTTAGCCGATTTTTCAGTGAATTTAAAAGTGCAATGGTGGGTAAATACCACTGAAACCTCAACCTCTGCGTCGATCAGCAAAATTCAAGAAATGGTTGTGCATACCTTTGCTGAAAATAATGTGTCTATTCCTTATCCCGTGCAAGAAGTTAAAATTTACCGTGGTGATAATGCTGATGAAGAATCAGCCCGTGCTAAATAGTCTTCCAAGTACATAAGGAATAACCGTTTCAGTACGCAAAATACGGTTGCCTAAGCTCACAGCTTGGCAACCGTTTTGAATGAATAAATCAACTTCATAAGGGATAAAGCCACCCTCTGGACCAATGATCACTGTGCATGGATGATCAATTGCAAAAGGCATTGCTTGTTCAGCATAAGGATGTGCCACATAAGCTGGTAATTGCGCTGTAATTAAAGTTGGAAGAATATCTTCTGTAAAAGGTTTAAAGCGTTTATACAGCTCAATTTTAGGTGCAATCGTGTCGCCCGCTTGCTCCAATCCTAAAGTGACATAATGATCAAGCTGTTGTAAAAACGGCGTTTGCCAATAACTTTTATCTACTCGATAGCTGTGAATAAGAATCAACTTATCCACACCCAGCGTCACTGCATCCATGATTAAACGGCGTAAAACCTTGGGGCGTGGCAATGCCACAATTAAAGTTACAGGTAATTTCTGAGGTACAGTTTCTTCTTGAATCGGTTTGATTTGAATCGAACTTTCTGTAATGTGAATAATTTCAGTTAGATAACGTTTTCCATCACGAATCCCAACTTTTAAACTATCGCCTACTTGTACATTGACATGAGCTTTCAGATGCTCAATTTGTCTTTTGGCACTAATCGTCCAGATTTCAGTTTGGGTTTGACGAGGATCTAATAAGACGATATTCATAAGAAAATTTTCTAATCCTGATTATAAATACCCATCAATCACAGCAATATGTTTTTGCAAAGAACCCTTATTGCGATTTAAAACTTCAATTGCATGTTGACTCAACTGCTGAGCAAAATTTGCATCTTCTAAACAACGCACCAAGAGCTGCACGACTTCATCAACAGATAACCCAACCTTTACAGCATCTGCTTGTAGAAATTCATCGACAATGACTTGGAAATTAAAATAATTCGGGCCAATAACGGTCGGTACATCCAAAACCATTGGCTCTAAAATATTATGTCCACCACCCGGCTCATTCAATGAACCACCGACAAAACAAACTTGACTAAGCGCATACCAAAGCCACATTTCACCCATACTATCGGCCAAATAAACCTGAGTATCTGATTGAATAGACTGGTTTAAACTACGCCTTTGGGTATTTAAATTTAAACGCTGTGCAATTTCAAAAACTTCATCAAAACGTTCAGGATGGCGTGGCACAACAATACAGAGCCAATCTGGATGCTGATCTAAATAAGGTTTCAAAGTAGTGAGTAGTTTTTCTTCTTCAGGTGAATGCGTACTGGCAATGGTGATGATTTTACGAGAAGCTAAATGCAAATCCTGCTTCAACTGTACTGCTTTTTCAATAAATGCTTCAGGTGCAGAGATATCAAATTTAATACTTCCCACCACTTCTGTACGGTTTTGTTGAATACCTAAATCAATAAAACGTTGCTGCGTTGCTAAATCTTGCGCCAATAAACGATCTAAATTTTGTAGCATTGGACGTGTCAAACTCGGCACTTTGCCATAGCCTTGAGCAGACTTTTCAGACAACCGTGCATTGACCAAAATACAGGGAACTTTGAACTGTTTGGCTTGATCAATTAAATTCGGCCAGAGCTCAGTTTCAACCAAGATCAATAAACGAGGTTGATGTTTCTGATAAAAATCAGCAATTAAATACTTTTGATCCGCAGGTAAATAGACGGCTTGAAATTGCGATTCATAAGGTGCTTTTAAAAATAATGATTTAGAACGGGTCTGCCCAGTCTTGGTGGTATTGGTGACTAAAACATGATGACCTAATTTTAAATAATGTTCGATCAAAGGTTGTGCAGCATTGGTTTCACCGACAGAAACACAATGGAACCAAATGCTTTGTTTATTCTTAGGTGGTTGAAATGGGCCAAATCGTTCAAGACATTCTTGTTGATATTGCTGCATATTTTGCGCACGTTTTTTTATTCGCCATTTATATAACGGTTTGACGATTGCGAGAGCTGCGTTATACCAAAAAGGAGTAGCCAAACAAAATGCCCCAAAATAAATTCAATCGGCAAATATAACAGAGCCGTATTCAGTTGTTAATGCATAATGTTGTTATTGAATCACATTGAACAATTTGTTGTCGTACTCAAAACAACATTACAGATTTTCTAATTTCAACCAATATGGGAATATAGAATTGACTGACTTTGATTGTTTTAAAATAAGTTTGTCAAAAATAAAGCTGTATTCATTTTTAAACAAATACAGCTTTTACATCGCAACAAAACATTTAATAAAGCAGTAAAACTGGAAGGTTAAGCAGATAGCTCACTTTCAGACATTTCTGCCAAAGTTGGATAATCAGTATAACCTTCCGCAGTCTGCGAACCGATCATATTTTCAAACACCAATTCATTTAAAGGTGCATCAGCAACTAAACGCTCAAACAAATCAGGATTGGCAATATAAGCCTTACCAAAAGACACTGCATCTGCTTGACCCGTAGCCAATAGATCAATCGCATCTTCACGGCTTAAACGCATATTGGCAATATATGGCACACCACCAGAGCGAGCTTTCATATAATCACTAATGCTGTCATCAGCCAAATATTCACGAGTAAAGAAGAAAGCAATTTTACGTTTACCTAATTCTTCCAATGCATAACCAAAGGTTTCACGTGGATGAGCATCACCCATATCATGCTCATCACCACGTGGTGCTAAATGGACACCAACACGTCCTGCACCCCAAACTTCGATCAAAGCATCAACCACTTCAAGGAGGAAACGTGCACGATTTTCAACCGAACCACCGTACTCATCTTCACGCTGATTGGTTGAACTTTGCAAGAATTGATCGATCAAATAACCATTGGCAGCATGCAATTCTACGCCATCAAATCCGGCAGATTTAGCGTTAATCGCAGCTTGTTTAAATTGTTGGATAATCTGATGAATTTCAGCAATTTCTAATGGACGTGGAACAACATATTCACGTTTTGGACGAAGTAAACTCACATGTCCAGCTTGTTGCACATTACTGGCAGAAACAGGTGTTTCTCCATCGAGTAAATCAGGGTGTGAAACACGACCAACATGCCATAACTGCGCGACGATTAAACCTTGTTTTTCATGTACAGCTTGAGTGACTGTTTTCCATCCCTCAACTTGAGCATCTGTAAAAAGCCCCGGGGTATTTAAATAACCATTGGCTTCTTCAGAAATTACGGTTGCTTCAGAAATGATTAAGCCTGCACTGGCACGTTGTGCATAGTATTCAGCCATCATTGCTGTAGGAACACGATCAGCCGTTGCACGACTCCGTGTTAAAGGCGCCATCACTACGCGATTTTTAAGTTTTAAATCGCCAAGCGTTAAGGGAGAAATAAGTTCAGCCATATTAACCTCATGACTCACTTTTTCCACTGCATGATGAAAAGGATTTAAAGTGAGCTGTGTAGATATTCAATATATTGCTGAATTAAAGCTTCATTGCGAGAAAAATATGACCATTGACCATATTTTTCCGCCTGAATTAAACCTGCCTGTTGTAATACAGATAAATGATTGGACATCGTTGACTGAGAGACATTACCGAGTTTTTCGATATTCCCTGCACAGACACCACGATTAAAGCCACCGCATTGCTCTTCCGATAAAAACTGTTGTGGATTTTTCAACCATTCCAGTATTTGTCGTCGAGTCGGATTTGCCAATGCCTTAAAAATTAAATCAATATCCATCTTAGACACATTCAATAAAGTGCAAAGCTCTGTTCAGCATCTTGAATACACTATATCGCATTTTTTCGATTTTTATATCGAATTTTTTAGATATTAATGTAATTAGCTGTTAAAGCTTTGCTTTTGTTAAGTATTTAATTTACAAACTAAAGGCTTATAGCCCTTGTTTTAAGCTTGCTTCAATAAACTTATCTAAGTCACCGTCCAATACAGCACCTGTATTTGAACTTTCTACACTGGTACGTAAGTCTTTGATACGAGAGTCATCCAAAACGTATGAACGAATTTGACTACCCCAACCAATATCAGACTTAGTGTCTTCAAGTGCTTTAGCTGCATCATTACGTTTTTGCATCTCTAATTCATAGAGTTTTGCACGTAACTGCTTCCAAGCATGATCACGGTTGGCATGTTGTGAACGCTGGTTCTGACAAGCCACCACGATTCCTGTAGGTGCATGCGTTAAACGTACCGCTGAATCGGTTTTGTTAATGTGCTGACCACCTGCACCAGACGCACGGTAAGTATCGGTACGAACATCCGCAGGATTGATGTCAATTTCAATATTATCATCCACTTCAGGTGATACAAATACCGCTGAGAATGAGGTATGACGACGGTTACCCGAGTCAAATGGTGACTTACGTACTAGGCGGTGTACACCTGATTCTGTACGTAACCAACCATAAGCATATTCACCTTCAACACGAATCGTTGCAGATTTAATCCCTGCGACATCACCGTCTGATTCTTCCATCAATTCAGCTTTGAAACCATGACGTTCAATCCAACGCATATACATACGCAGTAGCATTGAAGCCCAATCTTGTGCTTCTGTACCACCTGAACCCGCTTGGATTTCGACATAGCATGGGTTTGGATCCATCGGATTACTAAACATACGACGGAATTCAAGTTTTGCTAATTCTTCTTCACTTGAATCAAGCTCAGCTTGTACATCAGCCAACAAGCTTTCATCATCAGCTTCGACTGCTAAATCAAGCATTGCTTTAGCATCTTCAAGCTGATTAGCTAAGCCTTCTAGCACATTGATAACATTTTCAAGTTCGCCCTTTTCTTTTGCCATTGCTTGCGCACGACTTTGGTCATTCCAAATGGCAGGGTCTTCTAACTCGCGGAGAACCTCTTCTAAACGCTCTTTCTTCAGATCGTAGTCAAAGATACCCCCGTAGTGTTAGACCACGGTCATTTAAGTCTTTTAGCTGGTTTAAATAAGGATTAATTTCCACGAGTTTTAATCTCACATTTGACGTCTTTTAATTCGGAAGCATTCTACCACAGTGCAGAAAAAGTTGAGATATTGCATTTTTATTTAACAAAGCAATTGACCAAAGTGTATTTTTTGTGAACAATAGCGCATTATTTTTAATAAATATTAAACAATAGACAACTATAAACTGCTCAGAGGATTTTATGAAACGCTCATTACTTGCTTTATTCTTGACCGCAATCACCAGCTCTAGCTTTGCCTATATCGCACAAATGGATGCTGGTTATACTTATGTAAACCATGATGATGACTATACCGATTCGGACAACCGACTTGATCTCAAAGGTACTTTTTATTTCGAGCCTGTGCAATCAAGCAAAGGACCATTAAACGAAGGCGCTTTTTTAAATCATGCCAGTAATGTGTATGGCGCTTACGATTATACCCAGCAAAAAAGTGACCGTTATACCATCGAAGATCAAATGGGTGTGAACGGCACTCGAAAAGATGAGTATCAAAATCATAATTTTGTGGTGGGTGTAGAATATTTTTATCAACAATTTTATTTCAATGCAGACATTGGAATGAATCATGAAAAATACCAAGAGAAAGATCGCTTCTCTTATGGCTCTGACTACTACAAAGATGAATATGATCGTACCAATTATCGTGCCTTAGTCGGCTACATGCCAATGAGCAATTTACTCGTTGCTGCAGGTGTAGACGGTTATAACGGCGATGATGAAAACGATGAGGACAATGCTTTTGCAGTAAAAGCAAAATATGTCTTCCCAGTCGGTATGGCTGACCAATATGTCAATCTTGAAGCAGATGGTGCATTTGGCGATGAAGATCATGTCACGGTAGGTGCAGACTATTACTTCAACAAAGCATTGAGTCTTGGTGCTGCTTATAGCTTTGAAGACAATGGCGATGATGATATTGATTATTTTGCCATTCGTAGCAAATATTTCTTAAATGATGTCTTTGCTGTAGGTGGTTCAGTAGGCTTTGGGGATGACCTACAAGCATTTAATGTGAATGGAACATTCCGCTTCTAAACTTAAAATTGAAACAATTTTTAAAAGGCATTTTTCTCTAAAAATGCCTTTTTTATTACAAAATATATTTACTATTCACTTAATTACTATCATTCTCCACACTATCTACACAGTTTTAATAAAATTAAACACAGATTATTATTAATATTTATCAATAAGTTAAATTTAAAAAATTACACAAACCTACTAAAACTACAGTTCTGTTACGTTGCTTAGGTTGACGATATTCACATTCACTCTAAACTTAAAGATGTAACAAAAGATTTAAAAAACTTTTTAGCCTAATCATTTCCAAATGGGGGAAGAATCCATGAAAAAGTTAGCAATTGCATCAGCGCTTCTATCTACTATCGCAATGACAGGTACAGCAGCACATGCGTATCAAGCGGAAGTAGGCGGTTCTTATACCTATGCTGATTGGGACGATTATGATGCAACCCATAATTTCGGTGTAGATGGTACTTATTACTTTAACCCTGTTCAAATTCGTAATTCACCACTCAATGAAGCTGCTTTCCTTGATCGTGCCAGCAATGTAAAAGCCAATGTAGAGTACGCTGATAACGATGGTATCAAAGATACACAATATGGTGCAGGCCTTGAATACTATGTACCGAATAGCGATTTCTACGTGAGTGGTCGTGTAGCGCGTAATGAGCTTGAAGTTGATGACACCTCGATCGATGCTAAAGTCACAACATACGGCGCAGAAGTCGGTTATTTACCAGCACCTGGTTTATTACTTGCTTTAGGTGTGACAGGTTATGATGAAAAAAATGGTGACGATGGTGCAGACCCAACAGTACGTGCTAAATATGTAACAAAACTTGGTCAATACGATGCTAATTTTGAAGCTTATGGTGCTTTCGGTGATCTAGATGAATACAAAGTACGTAGTGATTTGTATTTAGATAAAACCTTAAGTGTTGGTGCAGACTACTACAACAATGATTTAACTGAACGTGATGAATTCGGTATTTCTGCGAAAAAATTCTTAAATCAACAAGTTAGCGTTGAAGGTCGTGTTGGTTTCGGTGATGACTACAACACTTATGGTGTACGTGCTGGTTACCGCTTCTAATTTACAACTCTATAAAAAACCGCTCAATCGAGCGGTTTTTTATTTAATTTAACCTGAGTTCGGGATAAGATATTTTCCCAGCTATATGATACGTGGAAATGTCAGTCGCATTGTTCGAGGCAGGGCTACATCTGTAATATACTGTTTTTGCAATATATTAGGTACTTGATAGTATCTGTCGAGTTGGCGACTGACAAATGGTTTTGCCTACTTTTCCCGAAAGCCTTGCGAGGTAGTACCTCTCAGGTCGAACCGAAGGTTAATCCCTACATCTGACTTTAAACGATGGGACTCCGCTGTGCCTGATCAATCTTTTCAATAACTTACATCAAAATCTATCCCGAACTGACGTTAATTTAATTAGCGCTATTTATTGTGGTTAATGTTGTAAATGCAGCATTCTTAATTGCAAACTAACATTGCCATTAAATTGATTTTTATCTAACTCATAAACAATACGAACATTTTTTTGCATGGGATCAAAGTTAAATTTATTTAATGCATTAAACGCAATAGCATCCACAGATTGACCATTCTCCAAAGCCAATTTTAATTTAAGATGTACTTCTTTTAGCCAACGATAATCCAGTATTTGAAATTGACCTTCAAAAACAGGCGAAGGAAACTTTTGTCCCCACGGCCCCATCGCTTCAATTAAATCGACGGTTTGAATTTGAAATGCCTGACTTGGCAACTCACCATCTGTCCATAAAGTCGCTTGAAACAATTCATCTTCCGATTGTGCAATCAGTTGAGTAAAGACCTGTTTAAATTCTTCAAAATGTTGTTTTTGAATGGTTAAACCTGCCGCTGCTGCATGCCCACCAAAATGACTAACCAAATGCGGATATTGCTCAGCGACTTTTTCTATACAGTCACGGATATGAATTCCATCGATTGAACGTGCTGAACCTTTAATATGAACACCGTCTTTATCTGCTGCAAAGATAATACTTGGACGGTGAAATTGTTCCTTTAAACGCCCTGCAACAATCCCAATCACCCCTTGATGCCAATGTTCTTCAAACATCACCAATGCCGCAGGTAAATTGTCCTGATCAAGCTGTAATCCCTCAAGTGCAACCAATGCCTCTTGCTTCATTTGAGATTCAACTTGGCGACGCTCTAAATTTAAATCATTTAATTGTCGAGCCAATGCATAAGCTGTTTGCATATCGGTTGCTAATAAGCATTCAATCCCGATATCCATGGTTTCCATACGCCCAGCGGCATTAATCCGCGGGCCCAAAACAAAACCTAAATCAGAAGCTTTTAGTTCTGCTGGATCACGCCCTGCAATATCCAATAACGCACTGATTCCAGCACGACATTGATTTTGCTGAATGCGTTTAACACCTGCATCGACCAAAATTCGATTGTTATAATCTAAACTGGCCACATCGGCATAGGTTCCCAATGCCACCAAATCTAAATACTGCGGCATTTTCGCAGTCGATTTATTCAATTTAGCACGATGACTGCTTAAATTTGCCAATAAATAAAAAGCAACGCCTACACCTGCCAAAGCTTTACTAGGGAATTCACACCCCAATTGATTGGGATTGACCACGGCTTCAGCTTTAGGCGTCTCTTTAGTGGTTAAATGATGATCGGTAATGATCACTTGCATGCCATGTGCTTGAGCTTGCTCAACCCCTGCATGACTAGAAATACCATTATCAACCGTAATCAGTAAATCTGGTTGGAAGCTTTCAAAGGCTAAATCTGCAATTTTCGGGGTTAACCCATAGCCATACTTAAAACGATCGGGTACTAAATATTGCACATCAGCGCCCATTTCACGCAGTGCCAAAATCATCAATGTGGTACTGGTTGCACCATCTGCATCATAGTCACCAACGATGACCATTTTTTTATTTTCATCAATGGCTTGATCAATGATTTGAATGGCTTGATCTAAGCCTTTCATTTTCGGTGCAAGTAAATATTTGAGTTTTAAATCAAGCTCTTGTTCAGATTGCACACCACGACGTGCCAAAATTTCAGCAATAAAGGGTGACACGCCCTGAAATTGTTCAGGGCGTGTTAGAAATGGACGTTGTTTTATTTGAATGTTTTGCATTTATGGCATCAATCGCTGTAATTTCCATACATGATCAATACGCTCATAGGTCAAACGATCATGTAAACGATTTGGACGACCTTGCCAAAATTCATAATAGTTAGGCTCTAAGCGATAGCCACCCCAAAATTCGGGTTTAGATAATTCTTGTTTATTTTCAACACGATCTTGCAATGCTTGAAAACGTTGTTGTAACAATTCACGGCTTTCGATCACACCACTTTGTGGTGTGCTGATGTGCGCTGCAATTTGGCTATCACGTGGTCGTTTATGATAATAATCTGTTGATTCTTGTTCAGAAATTTTAATGACATCGCCACCAATACGAACTTGGCGTTCAAGTTCAGGCCAATAAAATAATAATTCTGCATAAGGATTTTCAGCTAAATCCAAACCTTTCTGACTGTCATAATTGGTATAAAAATCATAACCTGCTTCTGTTGCACCACGTAATAAAACCGTACGTACATGCGGACGACCTTGTACATTCGCCGTTGCTAATGACATGGCATAAGGTTCATGTAATTTTGCTTCTAAAGCTAGATTAAACCAATTGAGGAACTGCTCATGCGGTTGTGCATCCACCTGTTCCTCATGCAATTCACCCTTTTGATAAGTCAGTCTTAACTCACTCAAATCTTTAATCACATCACTCATGAACCTTACCTTTTTACATACTAAGCATTGGCATGTTGGCGTACAGAATCTGCTAAATGATTTGCTAAATCAGTCACTTCTTGCAGATCATCCCCTTCAACCATAACACGAATCACAGGTTCAGTACCTGATTTACGAATCAAAATTCGGCCACGGCCTTTCAGCTGTGCTTCTACTTGATCAAATTCATTTACCAATGCAGGAATCGCAAATGGATCAAACATTTGTTCAAGGCGAACATTGACCAATACATTCGGTAAGGCTTTAAAATCTGCAACCAATTCATCTAAAGATTTATTTTGTTCAACCAATACCGTTAACACTTGTAGTGCTGCAATAATCGCATCACCCGTCGTACTCTTGTCCAGCGTCAAGATATGACCTGATGGCTCACCGCCCACAACCCAACTATTTTCTTCAAGATTTTGAAGGACGTAGCGATCACCCACTTTGGCACGTACAAAAGGTACGCCTGCTTTTTCAAGTGCCAATTCAAGCGCCATATTACTCATGACCGTACCAACGATACCTGTTGGCTTAGTATTTGCCTGCGTCGCAAGAATATATAGAATATGATCGCCATCGACCAATTTACCGTAACGATCCACCAAGACCACACGGTCAGCATCACCATCAAAAGCAATACCTAAATCAGCTTGATGCTCAACCACTGCTTTTTGTAAATGTTCAGGATGGGTCGAACCACAATCTTTATTAATATTTAAACCATCAGGCTCATTATAAAGTGCAATCACTTTTGCACCCAACTCACGGAATACCGCAGGGCCTACGCTATAAGCAGCACCATTCGCACAATCCACCACGATTTTTAGATGACGTAAATTATAGTGATATGGGAATGTTGATTTACAGAATTCGATATAACGACCATTGGCATCTTTAACACGCACACTCTTACCTAAGTTTGCGTTGTCTTCAATCACGATGTCTTTTTCAAGTTCTTTGTTGATTGCTTCTTGGATTGAATCCGGTAGTTTTTTACCTTCATCTGAAAAGAATTTAATCCCATTATCAAAATATGGGTTATGTGAAGCTGAGATCACAATACCTAAGTTGGCATGTAATGCACGAGTCAAATGAGCAATCGCAGGTGTAGGCAAAGGGCCTAATAGATGTACATATACACCCGCAGCATTTAAACCCGCTTGTAAGGCTGCTTCTAAGATATAACCTGATAATCGAGTATCCTTACCCAACACCACAATCGGTTTAGATTTTGGGCTAATTTGCTTTAATACTTTACCAGCAGCAAACCCTAATTTAAGGGCAAATTCAGGGGTAATCGGAAGCTGACCAAATTGTCCACGAATACCATCTGTTCCAAAATAACTCATTTTTTACCCACTTATTATGTGTTGTATAACAATCAATTTTTCAATGGCACCACTTTACACCAAAATAAAAAAGCCGTCATAAACTGACGGCTTTTTTCAATAAAAATACTACGAAAGATTAACCCACACGATAGTTTGGCGCTTCTTTTGTAATCGTTACATCATGCACATGCGACTCTTGCATACCTGCAGCAGTGATTTTTACAAATTTTGCATTTTGACGTAAATCTTCAATCGTTGCAGAACCTGTATAACCCATAGATGAACGTAAACCACCCATCATTTGGTGCACGATATTGCCCATAGGACCTTTGTACGGTACGCGACCTTCAATCCCTTCTGGAACCAATTTCTCTGCGCCTGCTTTAGAATCTTGGAAATAACGATCCGCAGAACCTGTTGCACCCGCCATCGCACCCAATGAACCCATACCACGGTATGCTTTGTAGTAACGTCCTTGGAAGAATTCAACTTCGCCCGGCGCTTCTTCAGTACCCGCCATGAGTGAGCCAACCATGATCGTACTTGCACCTGCACCAATCGCTTTCGCCATATCACCAGAGAAGCGGATACCACCATCAGCGATTAAAGGAATTTGATCTTTCAGTGCATTGGCAACGCTATCAATTGCAGAAATTTGCGGCATACCAATACCAGCAACAATACGTGTTGTACAGATCGAACCTGGACCAATACCGACTTTTACAGCATCTGCACCAGCATCTAATAATGCCAAAGCAGCATCACCTGTTGCGATATTACCGCCAATCACTTGAACTTGTGGATAGTTGGCTTTTACCCAACGTACACGTTCAATCACACCTGCTGAGTGACCATGTGCAGTATCGACAACAATCGCATCGACACCCGCTTCAACTAAAGCTTCTACACGACTTGGAGTTTCTGCACCTGTACCTACAGCAGCACCGACGCGTAAACGACCTAGGTCATCTTTACAACTATTTGGGTAAGATTCTGCTTTACGGAAATCTGTTACCGTAATCAAACCTTTTAACGCGTTTTGATCATCAACCACCAATACTTTTTCAATACGGTGTTTTTGCAATAATGCTTGGATGTGTTCTTTAGATTCATTCTCACGAACAGTCACAAGACGATCTTGCCCAGTCATGATATTGCTGACAGGTTGTTCTAAGTTCGTCACAAAACGTGTATCACGACCAGTCACAATACCCACAACTTTACCGTCTTTCACAACGGGTACACCACTGATGTTGTTTGATTGAGTAATTGCAATCAATTCACGAATGGTTGTTTCAGGCGTCACAGTAATCGGGTCTTTGACCATTCCTGCTTCAAATTTCTTTACACGGCGAACTTCTGCAGCTTGCGCAGAAATATCCATGTTTTTATGTAGAATACCAATACCACCATTTTGCGCCATCGCAATCGCCATACGTGACTCAGTCACAGTATCCATTGCTGCTGAAACCATTGGGATATTTAAATTTATGCCACGAGTCAGGCGTGTCTTTAAAGAGACATCTTTTGGGAGAATAGTAGAGTAGGCAGGGAGTAATAAGACATCATCGAAGGTTAGCGCTTCTTGAACGATGGTCAACATAACAGTCTCGCTGGTAATTTCCGTGAGCTATTATATACAAATTTCAGTTCAATTTTCATTTTATAAGATAATTTTTATATTTTTGATGCTAAATATTGGTAATTATAGATTTTTTGAAAATAAAGTTTTTCGTCTTTATCACTTTCTCAAACTTAAAATGAATCTGGTTAAAATAGACAACTGAATTTACATTTTCGCTTTTATGAATCATTTAAATGATTGAATAAAAAACACGATGAATAGATCAACCATCCATGAGCAAATATGTGAATACACATCATTGTGCTTTAACAAACTTGGTCAAAGTTTTCATCATTACTTGGATATGCAGACTCGATTTCAATGAGAGGAATTAAGCCGTAGCCTTGTCTTGCTTTAGCACATTGCTCATCACCCGCCTGAACTTCTTTGCAAGTTGAACTGCGATGTTCATACATCATGCAACTGACCTGCTCTCCAACCGTACCACTTAAAGCGATACACCTCACTTGCTGTTGATTGGTACCTTTCATGCAGGAATATACCGCAGTTAAAGGCTCTACATAATCTGAAGGCATGGCCTCTCCTTCAGCCCAATAGAATGAGACTCGGAAAAAAGCACAACATGCTCCACAAGTTAAACACGCATCCTGCGCAGAAATTTGAGACAACATCTTTTTAAAATTCTCGTAGTCAAACAACCTCCTCCATTTTGACTCAATGGAAGAGGTTTACAATAGATTTAACGCAGAAAATTTTAAAAAAGTGAGCTATAAAAGCGAATATTTTGAACGCTTATTCAGGACAGGTAAAAACCGATTCATCCATCAAATCGATACCACATTGTAAATTTTCAATCCAATCTAAAAATTGGTTAATCATCTCTTTACCTATGAAGGGTTTACCATGTTGTGGCACGATCATTTCAATATCCATTTGACGAACCATTTTGACCCATAAACGAATAATACGATTACTACACATATAACGCTGATGAAATCCACGCATAGTTGGAATATGCAAAGCAAAATTCTCTATCGGCGTAGCTGCATCATCAACAATGGATGCACCCATATCTCCCGAAAATAAGATTTTTGAAATTGGATCGTAGAATTGAAAATTACCCACTGAATGCAAAAAATGGGCAGGAACCACAATAATTCGTGTTTCACCCAAAGCAATTGAACCGCCTTGATCAGGTAGTTCAATCAATCGTTCTAACCAACCACCTTTCATGCGATCACTCATAAATGCAGAATTTAAGTGTGGCAAAAAGCGGGCCCATAATTTTGAAGCCACAACCTTTGCATCGGTATATATCAACCAACGTGGCATAGAGGTGATAATGTCAGGGTCTTGATGTGAAGCCATCACATAATCTAAGTTTTGTAATCGAGTATATTTATTCAACTCCATGGTTAATGGCACATAAGTTAAATCACCACCTGGATCTAAAATTGCTGCTCGCTCATGATTGAGAATTAAAAACTGATTGGCCTGTACACCTTCCCCTTTGACCAAACTAGTAAAACTGATGCATTTATGTGTACCATTATCAAATAATACCTGTGATGTAGTGCGATCCAAAGCCATAACAAAACCCCAAAAAAATCTTTTAAAATAAATCTTTAATAATTCCATACAAGATATAAGGTTTTATTCTTACTGGCAATGAATATACAACTGAAGTTTAATAATTATTTATGTGATTCTTATATAAATATTACTTACTGATAATATGCCGACAATAAAAAACCCAACATCACGTTGGGTTCAATATCAATTAAAAAGAATACGGAACTTTATAGGAAATAATGTTGAACCAATGCCGCAACGCCGATAATAAAGAAAATCGCAGCGCCAATTTTATGAATCAAAGCAATCGGCAATTTATCCGCCAATTTATTACCAATAAATACAGCAGGCGCATTTACTAACATGATCCCAAGTGTTGTACCCAATGTCACCCAACCCACACTGTCAAATCGAGCTGCTAAAGCAACTGTAGCAATTTGAGTTTTATCACCAATTTCAGCAAGGAAGAACAAGACAAAAGTCGCCCCAAACACACCATATTTTTGCCATTTATTGATACTTTCAGATTCATCATCCAATTCATCTGGAATCAGCATCCAACCCGCCATGGCGATAAAGCCAAGTGAAACGATCCATAACAACACGGTAGGACTCAGAACTGTCGTGATCCATTGCCCTAATACAGCAGATACACCATGATTGACTAAGGTTGCTAATAAAATTGCAAAAAGAATTGGAATAGGTTTTCTAAATTTTGCTGCAAGAAGTAGTGCAAGAAGTTGGGTTTTGTCGCCCATTTCAGATAAGGCAACAACCACTAAAGAGATGAGGAAAGCGTTTAACATATCTTAGTCTCTGGCTAGCAAATATATACCGATGACTTACCCCTCCCGCTAGCCTATTTTGAATAGTCGCCTATCCAATGCGGAGTGATAAATCAAAGGTCTTGCCAACAAAAGATAACTGATTTAGAAATCAGTTAAATTGGTTCTTTGCTATGATGACCATGTTCTGTTGAACAATTATGTTGACCATCACCTATTCACTCATCAAATTTGATCGTGAATAGCGGCTACTCCCCAATGAAGTGCTTGTAGTTTACAATGTATTGTCATTTTTTTCATCTTTTTATCAAAAAAATCATTTCGACTTTATAATAGTTCAGTTATGCCTTCTCATTTTGATCAATATATTCAAGACCATAAGTTCATAGACACCATTTTCATTATCGGTGGCGGCCCCTCAATAAAAACAATGAATTTAGAAGCATTACGTGCCCCCAAGCACTTTATTATTTGTTGCAATCAAGCTTTTGAATTATTTCCTGACGCACAAATTGCACACCACAGCGATTACAGCTGGTGGACAAAATATCAATCATCATTGGAAACTCAGTTTAAAGGACATTTTATAACGGGATGTGGTTTGGGAAACAGCCGCAGTTATCCTGAAACAGTAGTGCCTATGCAATTTATTCACCACGCTAATCAAGATCAACTTTTCAGAACAAGCAATCATGTGTATGGGAATAATTGTGGCTTACAAGCTTTATCGCTTGCTCACTTATTCCAACCTAAAAATATTGTTTTAATTGGTTTTGATTTTAAAAGTCTGAATGGGCAAAGTCATGGTTATGAGAAATCAACGACAGATCCAAGCATAAATTACCCTCACTTTTGGAATACGTTTTTAAAAAGCTTTCAAGCTTTTGAACGACTGAAAACAGCCCAATGGCAAAGCGTACACCCTACACACAGCCCACCGCAGATTTGGAATTTGAATCCAGATTCAGCTTTAACCCTATATGATAAAACGAAGACTTTAAAAGATTTTTTATAACATTAGCTCTGAAATACGAGCAATAAAAAACCTCGCCGAAGCGAGTAATGCCAGTCAGTTAAGAGTAATTTAGTGATTACTGATTTAAGAATCTCCCCTAACCCCTCTTTGGAAAAGAGGGGAACTATTGCGAATTTAAAATAATTTTAGATTCTGGATGCTCCCTCCTTTGAAAAAGGAGGGTTGGGGAGATTTAAAAAACTTAACTAATCAACATTACGCCGAAGCGAGGTTTTAAATTCAAAAAACTCTTTTAAAGCAAAATATTACGAATATCAGCTAAAAGTTTCGTCAATTTATTGGTGAAACGAGCTGCATCCGCACCATTAATCACACGATGGTCATAAGACAATGACAATGGCAACATCAATTTAGGATCAAAACCCGAACCATTCCAAACAGGTTGCATGGTCGCAGGGGAAATACCTAAAATTGCTACTTGTGGCCAATTCACCAATGGCGTGAATGCTGTACCACCAATAGAACCCAAGCTGGTAATCGTAAAGTTCGCACCTTGTAAGTCTTTTGGAGAAAGTTTCTTATCACGTGCTTTTTTACTTAATTCACCTAGTTCAATCGCAATCTGCTTAATTGATTTTTGGTCAGGATTACGTAATACAGGAACCGTTAAGCCATCTGGTGTTGCCACTGCAATGCCCATATGGATTTCATTACGCAATAAAACACCTTTCTGATCATCAGCTAAATGACCTGCAAAATACGGCTCTTCTTTCAATAAGAAAGCAACTGCTTTTGCAATGAAAGCAAGGATCGTTAAGCTAATACCATCTTGCTTAAATTTACCTTTTAACTCACCACGCCAAGCTTCCAGTTCAGTGATATCAGCAAGATCAAACTGTGTCACTTGTGGAATAAAGTTATTTAAAGACAACTGCGGTACTGACACTTGTTGCAAACGTGTCATCGCTGCTACTTCACCACCACCAAATGCACTAAAGTCTGGTAATGCAGGCAGGCCCGAAGCCACTGCGGCAACGGCAGGCGCTGCTTTTGCAGGTGTCGTTAAACGTGCTTTCACATAAGCAAATACATCTTCTTTAATCACACGTTGGTGTGGCCCAGAAGACTCAACCTGTGCAAGTAAAACACCCAGCTCACGTGCAAGTTTACGTACAGCAGGGCCTGCATATACTTTGGCATTTTCAGCTTGCTGTTCTTTGCTGAGTTTATCTGAAGAATTTGCTACATGTGCTTTCGGCTCAACCACCGTTTCAGACGAAACTACAGTTTTTGATTCAGCTTTAACAGGTTGCGTAGCCGCTTTTTCTTGCGCTTGCTCAGAAGGTTTAACATCTGCAATACCATCAATCGTGACCAATGGCATGCCTTGTTTCACTTCTTGATTGGCACTGACATGAATCGCTTTGATGGTCCCTGCAACTGTACTCGGCACTTCAACAGAGGCTTTGTCAGACTCAGCCACCACTAAACTTTGATCTTTTTCAACGCGGTCACCCACACTGACTAAAATCTCAGAAATCGTCGCTTTATCTACACCCAAATCAGGAACAGCGATTTCAACTGGCCCAGATTGAGTTGCTTGCTGTGCTGACGCAGCTTTTACAGGCTCAGCTTCTGCTACAGGGTGAGAGGTAGTCGTTGGTGCTGATGAAGTTGCCGTTGCAGAAGCTACAGTTTTAACGGTAATTAAAACCACACCTTCTTGAACACTGTCACCTTCTTTGACCACAACACTTTCAACCGTACCAGCGACTGTACTCGGTACTTCTACTGTCGCCTTATCCGATTCAACCACAACAATACTATCGTCTACAGCAATTTCATCACCTACTTTAACCAAGATTTCCCCGACTAAAGCTTTTTCAACACCAATATCTGGAACTTTTACATCTACCACTTGTGTTGAAGTTGTTGCTGCTGGTGCAGATGGCGCTGCCGCAACTTGCGCTTCAACCTTTGCTTCTGGTTGAGTTGCTACAACAGGTTCGGCTTTTACAGTTTCCTGTACTGTTTCTTGAGCAGCAGATGCATCTGCTGATTCAACCTCAATCAAAACTGCACCTTCTGAAACTTCATCACCTTCAGAAACTGCAATACTTTTCACCACACCTGCTGAAGTGCTAGGCACTTCAACAGAGGCTTTATCTGACTCAAGTAGAACGATACTGTCATCAACTGCAATCGTATCGCCAACTTTCACTAAGATTTCTGCAACAGTGGCTTTATCTACACCAATATCAGGAGTCTTAATTTGCATGATTATTTCTCCTCAGTATAAGCCGCAACTTCTTGTGTAGATGGGTGAGCTTGCGGTAACCACGCCACAGGACGATCAACATCAAGTTCAAATGTAGAAATCGCATCTTTCACTAAACGTGCATCCACTTCGCCTTCGTCAGCCAATTTTTTCAACGTTGCAACAACGATATGCGCTGCATCTACACCGAAATAGCTACGTAAGTTTGCACGTGTATCCGAACGACCATAACCATCTGTACCTAAAGTTACATAAGGACGGCTGTCTGGAAGATAAGCACGGATTTGCTCGCTATACGCACGAACATGGTCTGTTGCAGAAACCACGATACCATTCGTATCACGTAACTGCTGAGATACCCACGACTCTTTGCCATCTTCTAATGGATGTAAACGATTAAATTCTTCAACAGCCATACCATCACGAGCCAACTCATTGAAGCTTGTTACGCTCCAAACGTTTGCATGGATTTGATATTCATCACGTAGGATTTGAGCTGCTTTAATCACTTCACGCAGAATCACACCTGAACCAAGCAATTGAACTGTGGCTTTGTCATCTTTTTCAAACAAGTACATACCACGTTTGATGCCTTCAATCGCCTCTTGAGGTAGAGCAGGCTGATCGTAGTTCTCATTCATTAAGGTTAAATAATAGAACACACGCTCTTGTTTCACATACATGCGCTCTAAACCATCATGGATGATTACAGCCAATTCATAACCAAAACAAGGATCATAAGCCACACAGTTTGGAATAGTATTGGCTAAAACATGTGAATGACCATCTTGGTGCTGTAAACCTTCACCATTCAGTGTCGTACGACCTGCTGTTGCACCAAACAAGAAACCTTGAGCTTGCGCATCACCTGCCGCCCATGCAAGATCACCAATACGTTGGAAACCAAACATAGAGTAGTACATGTACATTGGAATCATAGGTAAGTTATTGGTTGAATAACTTGTACCTAATGCAGCCCATGCACTCATCGCACCTGCTTCATTGATCCCTTCGTTCAACATATGACCATCTTTTGCTTCACGATAGTTCATTAGCTGTTCTTGGTCTTCAGGCGTATAGTTCTGTCCGTGTGCTGCATAAATACCTAACTGACGGAACATGCCTTCTAAACCAAAAGTTCGTGCTTCATCAGGAACAATCGGTACAACACGATCTTTAATCGCTTTATCTTTTAATAATGCTGCAATTAAACGCACCATGACCATCGTAGTCGATTGCTCTTTACCACCACTGCCTTTCAATACGCTGTCAAAGATCGATAGATCAGGAATATCTAAAGCAACACTCTCTTTACGACGAGCAGGTAAATAACCACCTAAAGCTTCACGACGTGCTTTCAAATACTTCAATTCAGGTGAGTTTTCACTTGGACGATAAAAAGGAAGTTCTTCCAATTGATCATCTTCGAATGGAAGATTGAAACGATTACGGAAATACTTTAACGATTCCAAATGCATTTTTTTGATTTGGTGTGTTTTATTCACCGCTTCAATTTCATCAGATAAACCATAACCTTTGACTGTTTTTGCCAAGATTACAGTAGGTTGACCATTACTGGTCATTGCAGCAGCATAAGCAGCATACACTTTATATGGGTCATGACCACCACGGTTCAAGTTATCAATATCTTCATCACTTAAGCCTTTAACCAACTCTTCAGCTTCAGGATATTTACCAAAGAAGTGCTCACGTGTGTATGCACCACCTTTCACTTGATAACGCTGGAAATCACCATCTAAGGCTTCGTCCATACGTGCTTTTAAAGCGCCTGAAGTGTCTTTGTCCAATAATGGATCCCAATGACGCCCCCAAACCACTTTAATGACACGCCAACCTGCACCACGGAACAATGATTCAAGCTCTTGAATAATTTTACCGTTACCACGTACAGGGCCATCTAGACGTTGTAAATTACAGTTCACCACCCAAATCAGGTTATCTAACTTTTCACGCCCTGCAAGAGAGATCGCGCCTAAACTTTCTGGCTCATCCATCTCACCATCACCCAGATAAGCCCAAACTTTACGGTTCTCATCTTTGATCAAGCCACGATTGGTCAAATATTTTTGAATATGTGCTTGGTAAATCGACATGATTGGGCCAAGACCCATCGAAACCGTTGGGAACTGCCAATAATCAGGCATCAAATAAGGATGTGGATAACTTGAAAGACCTTGACCACCGACTTCACGACGGAAATTATTCAATTGATCTTCAGTTAGACGACCTTCTAAATACGAGCGTGCATAAATACCAGGCGCACAGTGCCCTTGGTAATAAATCATATCACCGCCAAAGTTATCGCTATTGGCACGGAAGAAATGGTTAAAACCAACATCGTATAATGTTGCTGAAGATGCAAAACTTGCCAAGTGACCACCTAGGTCATCACCTGTTTTATTCGCTCGTAATACCATCGCCAAAGCATTCCAGCGAATCAATGCACGAATACGACGTTCCATATCTTGGTCGCCCGGCATCGCTGGAGATTCTTCAACTGTAATGGTATTTAAGTAAGGTGTATTTAACCGTTGAATAGGAACATGTTTCGAAATTGCTTGTTGATATAATTTTTCTAATAAAAAAGCAGCACGATCAGTTCCCATGTGCTGTAACACTGACTCAAAGGCATCTTGCCATTCTTTGGTTTCTTGAGCGTCGCTATCACCATAATACGCCATTTGCCACTTACTCCATGAACTGTTTTCTATATCTTATATGTATCATGTTTTGGACTTGTTAAGTTATCGTTACAGCTGAATGTGGATTGTCGCTATTATTTAGTAGCTAAATAGTCATTGACCAAACGTCACATAAAACAACAAAAAACCGCCAATTCAGGCGGTTTTTTATACAAACAAAATTTTATTTGGTGATAATGTAAATACTCAATCTAGGCCATTGCGACGGATGCTTTAAATTCAGATCCATTACCCTCAAGTGATCAAAAGCTTAAGGTAGCATTGCCAAGTATGAGCTTGGGTTTTTACGTTGACCATCTTTCACTACTTCATAGTGTAAATGAGGGCCAGTACAACGACCTGTGCAGCCTACATTGGCAATATGTTCACCCGCTTTGACTTGATCACCTACACGTGCAATTAAACGTGAAGCATGGGCATAACGAGTGATATAACCATTACCATGGTTAATTTCAACATATTGACCATAACCCGTACCCCAACCAGACTTGGTTACAATACCAGGGCCTGTAGCGTAAATCGGTGTACCGCTTGGTGCTGAAAGATCTAAACCTGAATGGTGTTCTGCACGACCACCCATAGTACGACCACCAAAATCAGAGCTTACACGCTTCATATCTGGAAGCGGATGAGTCACTAACCATGAATATGGAGAATTTGCTGAATAGCGATTAGTTGAAGCAGTACTAGAACCGTATTTTTTAGCAATTGATGCATTATTCAGTTCGATTGGTTTGTCTTGGCTACGCAAAGTAATATTTACTTTTGCACTAGCAGGAAGATCAAGATCATCAGGATGGCTATAAGAGCCTTGAGATAATGTTTTTGATAATTGTTCTAAACGATCAGGTGTTTGAGAATAACTTGAATCTACTTGAACCAAATCTGCGAATGCAACTGAAGCAGCAGAAGCCGCCAAAGTAAAAGCCAATAAAATACGTCGCGTATGCATAAAAAACCTCTTAAACTGCTCTTAATCAAGTTTCTTGCGTGATCTCATCCTTGATATCAACCGAAATGAGCGCTTAAGATAAGACATGGTCATGTAGGAACAATGTATGTCGGAACCCAAAAACGTCTTTCAACCAACAAGACAGCACATAAAAACAGGAAACTTATCGTTTCTTACAAAGCAAGTCACCGAATGGCAAAAACTTACTAAATTAATTCAACCGCTATTACCTCAACCTGAGGTATGGCAAGTTGTCTGTTATCAATACGGTATTTTGACCATCACCGGTGAAAATCAAGCCATGATTAGTCAGCTCGGTTATCTTCAAAAACAGTATATTTCTCAATTATCACAAATGAACGAGTTACGTGACTTACAAAAACTACAACTACGTTTACGTACCCCAAACAATAATACCGAAAAAAACCAGCAATCCAATAGAACCGTGAAAAGTATCGAACCAGCAACCTCTGAAATGTTACAAAATGCCGCTAGTTTTGTGAGCGACCCTAAGCTTAGCCAAGCTCTACTGCGTTTGGCAAGCAATAAAAAGTAAACAAAATAGCTGAATTTATAATTTAGAATCTTTAAAATGTGATAAATATCACAATAAAATTCGTTACACTATAACATAGCCCCTAAAAGACAATGACTTATGTCACGTTGACGAAATGAATTGGACATAATTTCTCGTCATCAAATGTTACAATTTCGTAGCTAGTTGGATCACTTTTCACATTGCGTAAAAGCTGATTATTGAGTGCATGGCCTGATTTGTAACCATCAAATTTGGCGATCACTTGATGACCAAGCAAATATAAGTCACCGACTGCATCTAAAATTTTGTGACGAACAAACTCATCTGCAAAGCGCAATCCTTCCTCATTGACCACGCCCGTATCGTCTAGCCCCACTGCATTATCCAAACTCGCACCCAAAGCTAAATTATTTGCCTTGAGGTAATCTAAATCCTTCATAAAACCAAATGTACGCGCACCACTCACCTCATACACAAAAGTTTCCGTAGAGAAATCAATCGTTGCAGATTGGTATTCTTTGGCAAAAGCAGGATGATCAAAATCAATAGTGAAGTTAATTTGGAATCCATTATGCGGCGAAAAAATGGCACGCTTATCGTCAATGAGTGCTTCAACAGGTTTTAAAATACGAATAAATTTCTTTGGTGCATCTTGTTCAACCAACTCACCTTGCATGAGTAGGTAAATAAATGGCCCTGCACTCCCATCCATAATCGGAATTTCTGAAGCGGACACTTCGATAATTAGATTATCAATCCCTAAACCTGCAATTGCACTGGTGACATGCTCAATTGTTCCCACTTTGGTTTCTTGATTGACCAAATTTGAGCACATAAAGGCTTCTTGAATCAGCATTGCATCTGCTGGAATCTCAACAGGTGGATCTAAATCAATACGGCGAAAAACAATACCCCCATCCGCCACATGCGGTAAAAAGTTAATCATGACTTTTTGTCCGCTATGTAGTCCGATGCCACTCGCTTTAACGACTCGCTTCAGGGTACGTTGTTTCAACATGCTGGTTAGGTCTTCATTCTTAAATCTGCTATACGTTAGCACATTTAGCCATTGATAAAAAACAAAAAAGGTAATGAATCTCACTACCTTTTTTGATGATTTTTCTTCTTTTTAAGAATTATCAATTATTTACGTTGTTGATTTTTCAAATAATCTTGAATACTCATTGGCGTAGAACGTGCGCCAGAACTTGGTGCAGCCGTTGGTGCAACACCATCTTGACGTTTATTGATCGCAGGAATATCGTCCTCATCTACAGCTGTGTTTTGTGCAACTTGCTGGATATGAGTAGTATTGCTGTTGGTTACATGTGTTCTACGTTTAGTATCATGCGCATCTGCTGCATTACGTGTTAAGCCTGTCGCAATCACAGTTACACGGATTTCATCACGTGCATCAGGGTCGAATACTGTACCAAAGAACACTTCACCTTCTTCAAGGTCAACAATTTGGTTCACAACATCTGTAATGACTTCAGTTTCACGTAAAGTAACATCTGCACCACCAGTGATGTTAATTAACACCCCTTTGGCATTCATGATGTTTACGTTGTCCAATAACGGACTACGAATTGCCAAACGCGCAGCTTCTTCAGCACGATCTGGACCACTACTTTTGCCTTCACCCATCATGGCATAGCCACGAGTGCTCATCGCAGTTTTTAAATCTGCGAAGTCAAGGTTAATGTGACCTGGACGCACCACTAAATCAAAAATGCTTCGTACTGCGTTCAACAAGACATCATCCGCTTTACGGTAAGCATCTTGCATAGAGATGTCACCATAAACACTGAGTAAGCGTTGATTTGGAATGATAATTAAAGAATCTACATGCTGCTCTAAAGCTTCAATACCCTTTTCAGCCGAACGTTGACGACGACGACCTTCAAAGTTAAATGGTGTAGTCACAACACCAACGGTAAGAATACCCATTTCTTGAGCAATTTCAGCAACTACTGGCGCAGCACCTGTACCTGTACCACCACCCATACCTGCGGTCACAAATACCATATCAGCACCTTCAAGGTGTTGACGAATTTGTTCACGGCTTTCTTCAGCAGCTATTTGCCCTACATCTGGATTTGCGCCTGCACCCAAACCACGTGTACTTTGTTCACCCAATTGCATTTTGAATGGTGCATTCATACGATCAAGCGCTTGCTTATCCGTATTTGCACAAACAAATTTCACACCTTTAATATCAGATTGCACCATGTGTTGTACGGCATTACCACCGCCACCACCAACACCAAACACTGTAAAACGGGCTTGACCGTTGTTATCGGTTTGTTCATCGTCTAAAAATTCAAATGAAGCCATGACCTATAAATTTCCTAATATATTTGGCAGTCACTTAAGCCCGTATACTGCCTTGATCTTCAATAATAAAAATTGCTTTTAGGATGCTGTTCATTGCGGAGCTTGTCAAGCGTAGAACGGCTAGCTTACAACTTCCTAACAATATTCCCCAAAAAATTACACCTAAAAAATACCCTTTAATTTGTTATTTAAGGCATTCCAACCACTTACGACTCGATCAGCAAATGATCGACGATCTGTAACTTCTGGTTCTTCAACAGCCTCTTGCATATCACTTTGACTGAATAATAATAATCCTGCTGCTGTAGCATACATCGAACGGCGCAATGATGGTAAGTGCTGATCATCGGCAACAACTTGTAACGGTGGATTACCCAAGTGCGCAGAAACACCTAACATACGACGCGCCAAGGTCACCATACCTTCAATTTGACAAACATCACCTGTCAATACAACGCCATGATACAAACTTTGTAATGCACCACGTTGCTCTAACTCATTACGCACCATCGTTAAAATTTCTTCATGACGTGCAATAATAATTTCAGATAATTCAATACGACTGATCGTTTGTGGACCATCAATTGCTTCAAACTGAATCATATGATCAGGTTTTACTTGGTGAATATCAACACAACCGTATAAAAGCTTAATGCGTTCAGCTTCTTCTGTCGTCGTTTGCAACACTGAAGCAATATCACGTGTCACATTCTCACCACCACGTTGAATGGTGTGTGCAAGAACAAGATGTCCTTCTATATATACAGCAATATTGGTCGTACCTGCACCAATATCAACCAAACATACACCATATTCTTTTTCGTCTTTGAGCAAACTTGCCTCAGCCGTTGCCAAGCAAGACACCACCATTTTCTCTACAGAAATATTGGCACCTTTCATTGCACGGTCTAGGTTTTGCATCGTACTAATCGGCATCATCATCAATTGATAATGTGCGGTCATACTATTTGCAGACAAGTTAATTGGATTTTGCACCCATTCAGATGAATCATCCAACTCAAAACCCAAAGGCACAGCACTTGCTAGATAATGGTCTGCCGTCATATGACTGGCTTTCGCAAGCTCTAAAGCACGCACCACTTCTGTAGTCGTAATCGTATGTTCAGCATTCGAGATTGGAGTACGGCCTATCGCATAATGGCTTTGTAATTCAGTACTTGGAATAGATACCCATGCTGAATGTATGCGACATTCAGCCATATCTTCAGCCTCTTGAACGGCTTGTTTAATAGCATTTGTAACTTTATCAAGGCTAACAATTTTGCCCTTATTCATTCCTTTATTGCGTGCACTAGCCATGCCAATAACCTGAATATGATCAGGGGCATGTACTTTTCCAATCAGTACTGAAACTTTATGTGTCCCAATGTCAATTGCAACAACTGAGGGAACAGCTTCATTCATCACATCACTACCATTATCTTGATTGTTTATGTTTTGGCTTAATGCCTCTTTTTCAAGCCAACTATTATGGCTTTGCAGTTATCCCACCTGCAACGCTTATGTCATTACTCGTTACAACAAATTGACCATTCACAATTTTTGGTGAAACTGAATTTTTCCATTGAATTGCTAAACCATTTCGATAGCGCAAATCAATTGCAGAAATATTCGACCAAATTGGCTTTAGATCTGTTTGTGCTAAATGACTTAAGCGTTGAAGCTTACTCATCGTCTGATCTTGATCGACAATAATTCGTAAACCTGAATCAAACTGCATAAACCAAGTCATACGTTCAGTGAGATATAATTCTTTTAAACGTATATTAACTGGGTGAAATAATTGATTAATTTCATTATAGCGACGCATCATGACTTTGGATTGGCTGAGCGGTCCATGAAGCAATGGCAGATTTGAATGATTTTTCGCCACTACTTCTGTATAGACATCTCCAGCATCACTTAACAATCGCCCTGTTCCCCAACGAGCAATCGCATGACGTGGCATAACGCGCACTCGAATACCATTTGGCCATGCGCGTGATACCACGACACGATCTACCCATGAGACATCAAGCGCTTTATCTCGAATTTGTTCTAAATCCGAAGTAAAATAATTCGCCTTCACAACAGGTGTTAAATGTTGTGACATAAATTGTGTTTCTACCGCTGAATTTGTTCCAACCACTTCAAGGGTTGCAACTCTTGCATCGGTAACAACTTTATAAAATCCGTATATCCCTGCAAGCAATACAACAACAGCAATCAACATGAGCAACCAACTCCCCACGTTCAGAAGCTTGTCCTTACGTGTAGGAGGTTTATCATGGATCGATGTGATCGCTGCACGTTTACGGCGCATTGAAGCAGGAAGTTGAGCCATAAACTTAGTGTGCTTGTTCCGTTAAAGTTTGCTCAAGAATAGCAACACATAATTCATCAAAACTATAACCTACCGCTTTGGCTGCTTTTGGTACCAATGAATGACTGGTCATACCTGGAACGGTATTCACTTCCAATAACCAGAAATTGCCTTGCTCATCTAACATGGCATCAATACGGCCCCAACCACTTGCACCTACAGCCTGAAAAGCACGTAAGCACAATTCTTGTAGACGTTTTTCTTCAGACTCGCTTAGACCACATGGAATACCATATTCCACATCATTGCGGCTATATTTCGCTTCATAATCATAAAAAGCAACATCTGCTGGTGGTTGTAAACGAATTACAGGCAATGGCAAACCATTGAGGAATGAAATCGTATATTCACGACCTGTAATCCATTTTTCAGCCATAACAACAGCATCATGTACTGTTGCTTTATCAATTGCTGCTGCTAGATTTTCAGCTTTTTCAACCTTACTCATACCGACACTTGAACCTTCGTGTACAGGTTTGATAATTAAAGGTAAACCAAGACTGTCGATCACTTCTTTTAAATCTGAATCTTTATTGATAATACGATATGGCGCTGTCGGCAAATCCGAACCTTGCCAAATCTGTTTGGTTTTTACTTTGTCCATACCGATGGCAGAACCCTGCACACCCGTACCGGTATAAGGCACATTCATCCATTCCAATGCACCTTGGATTTGACCATCTTCGCCGCCACGACCATGCAAAACAATAAATGCACGATCGTAGTTTACAAGTTCTGTCACGCTACGCTCTTTTGGATCGAAGCCTTCAGCATTCACACCCGAACGTAATAATGCTTCTAGTACAGCTTTACCACTATCTAATGACACCTCACGCTCAGCAGATTTACCACCAAGCAATACCGCTACTTTGCCGAATTTAGAAGCATTTGACACGTTTAAATCCTTAAACTTATAAGTTAGTCAATTTAAATTCCGAGATTAAGCTCATTATTCATAAGCTCAACCGAATTCATTATTTTAAATAAAGTTGGTTCTGCGCTAATTCTAGCGAAATTGCTCCAACGTTACCCGCACCTTGTGTTAATAACAAGTCGTTTGCTTGTAACACTTTTTGTATAGCGTGCTGCAAATTGCCTTCTACAGGGTCAATCAGAATCGGTTCAACTTCGCCACGCAAGCGAATACTGCGTGCCAATGCACGACTATCTGCACCGACAATTGGCTTCTCACCTGCAGCATAAACCTCGAGCAATAACAATTGATCCACTTGTGACAACACATCTACAAAATCATCAAAACAATCACGTGTACGGCTATAACGATGTGGTTGGAACATCATCACCAAACGACGATCAGGATGGCTAGCACGTGCAGCTTTGATCGTTGCTTCAACTTCTTTTGGATGGTGACCATAATCATCAACCAACTTGACATTGCCTTCACCCAGTTCAAATTCACCTTGAACTTGGAAACGGCGACCAACACCACTAAAGCCTTCCAATGCACGAGCAATCGCAGCATCAGATACGCCTTCATCGGTTGCAATACCAATCGCAGCGAGCGCATTTAAAATATTATGCAATCCTGGGAGGTTAATCGTTAAACGTAGTGGCTCACGACCTTTACGCAATACAGTAAAGCTTGATTGCATACCTGTTTGATCAATATCTACCGCACGGATATCGTTATCTTCGTTAAAACCGTAAGTCACTAATGGACGACCAATACGTGGCATGATTTCACGAATATTCGCATCATCACCACACACGACAGCCAAACCATAAAACGGCATTTTTTGTAAGAATTTTACAAAGGTATCTTTCAAAACATCGAAACTACCGCCATAGGTATCCATATGATCTGCATCAATATTGGTGACAATGGCAGCCATTGGCTCTAAATATAAGAATGAAGCATCAGACTCATCTGCTTCAGCAACAATAAAACGACTCGCACCCAATGCAGCATTCACACCTGTACGGTTCAACAAGCCGCCAATCACATAAGTTGGATCCATGTTTTCTTCCGCCAACATACAAGTCACCAAACTTGTTGTTGTGGTTTTACCATGCGTTCCAGCAACAGCAATACCATGACGGTAACGCATAAGTTCACCAAGCATTTCAGCACGACGAACCACTGGAATACGATTTTCAATCGCTTCTTTTACTTCTAAATTTTCAGGATCAATCGCTGTAGATACAACCAGAACGTTCGCACCTTTAATATTTTCAGCCGCGTGACCAATAAATACTTGAATACCATTTTCTTCAAGTTTTGCAGTTGTTTTAGATGCTTTAATGTCTGAACCCGAAACTTTATAGCCTTGGTTTTTCAACACTTCTGCAATACCGCACATCCCTGCACCACCGATACCCACAAAATGGATATGTTTAATACGGCGCATTTCAGGAATTTTAATCAGGCTTTTTGCTTTATCAGCTGGGCTTGTTGGAGACATAATCAACTCTAACTTACAAATCTTGAATTAAACCAACCACACGATCTGTTGCGTCTGGTTGAGCTTGTTGACGAGCTTTTACAGCCATTTCCATCAATAATTGACGGTTCATCAACGGGGTTAATACATCTTTTAACGAATCAGGTGTCATGGTGCTTTGTGGGCAAATCTTCGCAGCACCCGTTTTTTCTAAAAATCTTGCATTTGCTGTTTGGTGATCATCCACCGCACTTGGCAAAGGAACAAAAACTGCTGCCACACCAGCAGTTGCGACCTCTGTTACGGTTAATGCCCCTGCACGGCAAATAATCAAATCTGCATTGCTATAGGCCTGTGCCATATTTTCAATAAAAGGTTGAACTTCAACCTGTAAATTTTCAGGCGCATCAGCATATAACGCTTGGGTTGTATCTTGTTTATTTTGCCCACATTGATGAAACACTTTTAAGGGTACATCAAACTGTTTTAGCGCTTGTGGTACACATTCATTTAACGCTTGTGCGCCTAAAGAACCACCCACGATCAACACATGCAACGGTTCACCTGCATTTTCACGCTCTTTATAACGAAAAGATGGATTATAAATTGCTGTGATTTCAGCACGTACTGGATTGCCAGTCGTCACCACTTTTTCACTTTTTGGAAAGGTATTCGGAAAAGCTTCACATACGATTTTTGCTACACGAGCAAGTTGAGTATTGGTAAATCCTGCAACAGCATTTTGCTCATGGATAATCACAGGAATACCCAATAAACGTGCAGCTAAGCCACCCGGCCCTGCAACATAGCCACCAAAGCCTGCAACAGCATCGACTTTGAGTTGTTTCATATAGCGCATAGCACTAAGTGTCGCTTTTAAAATTTTAAACGGCGCACCCAATTTGCGAATGATACCGTTACCTCGTACACCTTGAATATCAATTTGATAAATTGGAATATCGTGTTGTTGTAATAATCGATTTTCCATGCCTGTTGGTGTTGCCAACCAAGACACCTGACAGCCTTGTTGTTGCAATTCTTTTGCAACTGCAAGTGCAGGGAATACATGTCCGCCTGTTCCTGCTGCCATCATCATGACGTGTTTTGGTGTGCTTTGTTGAGGTTTGGTCACAGTCTAATTCTTCAATTCAAAAATAAATGTTAAACGAATATTTAAAAAACCAATTGTAATCACAAACTGCTATAGGGGAAAAGTTTATTTACTTTTTTTCACCAAGCACTTCATTGTTTTTTTCTACTGATTTGGAAGTTTAAACTACTTTTATCATTAATCAGCTAAAAATTGTTTAACTATTCGTTATTTTTTATATTTCTTACATCTTTAACACTTTGAAAATAAGACAGAGCCATTCAATGACTCTGTCTTATTTTAGTTGAAATTTATAATTTCCAACCGAGTTAAAATAATTTTCTAAATCAAGTTGGCTTTCCAGCTTCGAGGACGTCAAATAAATCATCCGCAATCGATGTTCCAAACTGAGCATCAATCTCACGGATACAGGTTGGACTGGTCACGTTAATTTCGGTGACATAATTGCCAATCACATCTAAACCAACAAAAACCAACCCTTTTTCTTTTAAAAATGGGCCAACTTTTGCTGCGATCGCTTTATCATTTTCAGTCAATGGACGTGCTTCACCCAAACCGCCAGCAGCCAAATTACCACGCACTTCGCCATTTTGAGGAATACGTGCTAAGCAATAAGCCACAGCTTCACCATTGACCATCAAAATACGTTTATCACCATCCACAATTTCAGGAATATAGCGTTGTGCCATAATCGGTTGTGTGCCATTTTCAGTTAAGATTTCAATGGTTGAACCAATATTCACACCATCTTGATAAAGTCGGAAAATGCCCATTCCGCCCATACCATCCAATGGTTTTACAATCACATCGCCATGTTCTTTCAAAAATTCACGAATCAAACTTTGTTGTGAAGTCACCAGTGTTGGTACTTGTAATTCTGGGAATTGTGTTGCGAAAAGCTTTTCATTACAGTCACGTAGGCTTTGTGGTTTGTTAATAATCCACGAACCTTCACGCTCTGCTTGTTCTAAAATATAGGTGGTATAGACAAAATTCATATCGAAAGGTGGATCTTTACGCATCAATATCACGTCATAGGTCGCTAACGATTCTTTGGTTTTTTCACCCAATTCATAATAATGGTTGTAATCTTCAAACACTTTTAATGGTGAAATAAGACCAAAAGCTTTGCCTTGATCGATATATAAATCTTGTTGCAATGCGTAGCCTAACTCATGTCCACGACGTGCAGCAGCCCAAAGCATTGCCATAGTGGAGTCTTTTTTAAGGTTTACATTTTCGATGGGATCCATCACAACAAGTACGCGCATATCGATGCTCTTATAAAATTTTGGATTGCATGCAGTATAGCGGAGATTCTAGGTTTCTTTTTCTAAATTTCGCTAAACTGTTCGCAATTATTGTGAACAAGTTATAACGATATGCAACAAAAAATTATTGGCTTTCATTTGGATGATGAGCAACATTGGGTGGCTGATTTGGCTTGCGGTCATACACAACATGTCCGCCATACACCGCCTTGGCAAAATCGTCCGTGGGTGCTTAGCGAGCAAGGGCGCAATGAAAAGTTGGGCGTTGAGTTAAATTGTAAAGAGTGTGATTGTTTGAACAACGTTTAAGACATAAAAAAACTTAACGATAGAGATAAAATAGTTTATTAATAATTTTAATATTGTTGAAACTTTCACCATACCTTAAAAAAGATTCAATCGTTTTAATAAAAAATAACCAATCGAAGATATGTAATACATGAGCCATTTTTATGCCCAATTCAAAACATCAATCCAATATTAAAAGTTATTACAACCAACTTGCACAAAACTACGATGACAATCGATTTAATAATAGTTATGGGCAATACCTTGATCAGCAAGAAAGAGCTTTTCTTGCTGATGTTTTGATGGATGTTTCTACTAAAAAATGCATGGACATTGGTTGCGGCACAGGGCGCTTATTGGATTATGCTGACTACGGTGTAGATTTCAGCCCTGAAATGCTGAAAATAGCTGCACTAAAATATCCGAATAAAATACTTTTAGAGGGAAGTTTGACTGATATTCCAATTGAAAATAATGTCTTAGACGTGATTTATAGTTTTCACGTCATCATGCATCAAGACATGAATACAACTCAAGAATTTCTCAATCAAGCACATCAAAAACTAAAACGGGGCGGAAAGCTTATTTTTGATTTCCCATCGGCAAAACGCCGAAAAACCGTTCAACATGAACAAAAAGACTGGCATGCAGCCAATCAAATGACACGACTAGACATTGAAAAGCTGGCAGGTTCTCAATGGAAAATCATTAAAAGTCAGGGCTTTTTATTCTTTCCCATTCATCGTATTCCGAGCAGTATGCGTTCAATATTTAGACCTTTGGATAATTTTATTTGTCGCTCATTTTTTAAAGAATATGCTTCTTATTTAGTCATCGTTTTAGAAAAACAATAACTCAATAAACTTAAATAAGGAAAACAAGATATGAAACAATATTTACCTAAATCATGGAAATTACTTTATCAATTGTTTCGTAGATATTGTCGTGAGCATTTATTTTCTAAGCAAAATTTTGCTTTAAAGCATGAACAGCTTTGGCAGACACAATTTCAAATTTCAACACAACAAGAAATTAAGATAAATCAATATTTTGACAATAAAACTCATAATATTGATTTAACCATTCAAGCCCTACATGGCTTAGTGATTGAACCCAATCAAACCTTCTCTTTTTGGCATCTCGTCCCAGCACCTACGCAAAAAAATGGATATAAAATAGGACGTAATTTAGTTCAAGGGAAAGTGACTGAAGACGTTGGTGGTGGAATCTGTCAAATTTCTTGCTTGCTGTATATCAATGCATTAAAAGCGGGTTTAAGAATCATTGAAAGGCATGCTCATTCTGTTGATATTTACCAAGAACATGAACGTTTTACACCTTTAGGCAGCGATGCGAGTGTGGTTTATGGCTATAAAGATTTACAGTTTCAAAATACTTTAGATTTCGCCATTCAAATAAAAATACTCAGACAAAATGATCAATTACGTGCAATTTTTGTGACAAAGCGACCTGCACGCATCTATCTCTTAGATTTTGTTATTGAAGATTCCGAAAACTATCGAATTGTAAATACTTATGCAGATCATAAACATATCGCAAAGAATACATATCCATTGCCAAGTCAGTTAGGTACAGACTGAACTTATTTGGTTTTTTCCTGTTTCATGTTGGTAATCAAATATTCATGTGCTGTCCGCGGATCACGTGGTAAATCCAATTTAACGCGACAACCTAAATCAATATCATCTTTTTCAAAAACAATAATTTCTGCATTTAGCTCAATCGGACGCCCCGTTTCAAAATCGGTTTGTTGTAAGTTTTCACCCAATAATTCAGCATATCTTTTTTCTAAACGACCAATGGTTAAATCTTGGATCATCACTTTAATTGAATATTGCTGATTTGCGCATTCAGGCTCACGCTGTACGCGTGCTTTTTTGAAATAACCCGTTTCAGATGCTCTTAACATCAATGTATTGATCAATTTTTTTTGCGCATTACTATTCACATTTAGAACCAATTCAAACTGTTCTAAACCTTTCCATTGAAATGGGTTTTGGCGAAAATACATATCCCGTTCAAATTGATAGCGTTGCCAGCGCCGTTGATCGACATGTTTGGCAAAAATTACACCAAGTGCGATAACAGCGATAATGATCACTAAAATTAACATTGAAGATTGATATCCATTTTTAAATGAATCATAAAAATAAGGAGCATGAGCTCCTTATATTATCTAATTTTGAAACTTATACACCATATTTCACACGGTAAGCTTCCATTTTTGCTAAAGCTTCTTTTTCATCTTTCGATTCTAAATAATTCATCAAATCTTTCATGGTGATCAAAGCATGTACAGGAATTTCTAATTCTTTCTGAACTTCTTGAATTGCAGAATATTGCCCTTGTCCTTTTTCTTGGCGATCTAAAGCCACCAATACACCTGCAATCGTTGCACCTGCATTTTTAAGAATGGTCACCACTTCACGAATCGCTGTTCCTGCGGTGATCACATCATCAATGATCCAAACTTTTTTGCCTTCTACTGATGCACCCACCAACACGCCGCCTTCACCATGATCTTTGGCTTCTTTACGGTTAAAACCCCAAGGTACACTCACGCCATGTACCTGAGACAATGCCACTGCGGTTGCTGCAACAAAAGGAATCCCTTTATAAGCAGGGCCAAATATCACTTCCACATTGTTACATTGTGTGATTTTATCTGCATAACCTTGAGCTAAAAGCGATAATGCTTCACCATCATTGAGTAAACCTGCATTAAAAAAATAAGGACTCACACGGCCTGATTTTAAAGTAAACTCACCAAATTTAAGCACGCCTCGTGATAATGCGAGTTCGATAAAAGCTTGCGGGTTAAACTGAGCTGGCGTTGACATGAGGTGCTCCAAAAATTCATACATTGAGGTTATGACTGCACATGATACCAAAGAGTAGCTATCCAAGTGATCAAAAAATTTTAAGAGTCGTATCAATCAACGTAAATGGTCTACGTTCATCGGTTACTAAAGGACTTCTTGAATGGATGGAAAAGTCAGATGCTGACGTCATCTGCATACAAGAAAGTCGTATTACCCATGAACAATGGACAGATAAATTCAAACCCGAAGGTTGGTTTACGCATTTATTCCCTGCTGAAAAATCTGGCTATGCAGGTACAGCGATTTATAGTCGTTTACCATTTAAATCTGTTCATAATGGTTTAGGCTTTGAGCTCGCAGACTCTCAAGGTCGTTTTATTACAGCTGAATTTGATCTTGGTTTAGACAAGCCTGTACATATTTGTTCTTTGTACCTGCCTTCTGGTTCATCTGGTGATGAAGCTCAAGCACGTAAAGATCACTTTTTAGAAGAATATACAAAAATTTTAAAACAATGGCGTGATGAAGATAAATCTATCATCGTTTGTGGCGACTACAACATTGTGCATAAACGCATTGATATTAAAAATTGGTCAGGGAATCAAAAATCTTCAGGTTGTTTACCACATGAACGTGCATGGTTAGACCATATTTATGATGATTTAGGTTATGTCGATACGTTCCGTGAAGTTCGTAAAGAAGCAGAAGTATATTCTTGGTGGTCGAATCGTGGACAAGCTCGCGCTAAAAATGTCGGTTGGCGTATTGATTATCAAGCATGCTCACCCGATTGGAAAGCGCG
This sequence comes from Acinetobacter sp. P8-3-8, assembly GCF_000214135.1. Taxonomy (GTDB): domain Bacteria; phylum Pseudomonadota; class Gammaproteobacteria; order Pseudomonadales; family Moraxellaceae; genus Acinetobacter. The sequence continues at coordinate 86,395 of NZ_AFIE01000004.1, read as the reverse complement.
CACTGTGAATGCGTGGGTTTATAAAGATGAATGGTATAGCGATCATGCACCTGTGATCATTGATTATACAGTATAAATTTTTCAATCCGCATATTGAGTTTACACATGTAAACTCAATATGCGTCAAATTCGCACAAAACTTGTCGTGTTATCTTATATTTTCATCATGCAAATAAGAGCATTATAGCTTCACGGCACAGGGACATTGTCAGGATGACAGCAAAAGGATAGGACGCCGTAGGATGAAAAGAAAATAAATATTTTTATATTTGTTTTCCAAGGATGTGACATTGGACGTTGTACTGAGACCCGCATAATCAGGATGATTTGATGCGGGCTTTCTCTTTTTTAAAAAGGCACTTTACCAAATCGCCATTCTCAATTTTTAGAATTATTATATTAGTGGTATGTTGTCATTTATTCAGAATGTAATCTCAAAATATTAAAGCTGTATGACAATCATTGCATCCTTTAAAAGATATTACCCATTCTCATACATTTTTCATTGGCAATTTTGCTATTCTTTCAGTCAAATCAGACAATTAAATACTTAGGTTTAATCATGCTTAAAATTTATGGAATTAAAAACTGCAACTCTATGAAAAAGGCTTTTGACCTGCTTACTGAAATTGGTTTGAGCTATGAGTTCCATGACTATAAAAAACAAGGGATCGATGCTGAAACGATTAAAGTATGGCTAAAACACATTCCTCAAGAGATTCTTTTAAATAAAAAAGGCACAACTTGGAAAAAACTGACAGAACAAGAGCAACAACTTGCCCTTTCAAGCCAAGAAGAACTGATTAAAGCATTAACCACGCATACAAGTTTAATTAAACGACCTGTGATTGATCAAAATGGTGAATATGTAGTTGGTTTTGATGAAGACAAAATCAAAGCTTTAAAATAGTGAATAAAATAATTAACCTGAGTTCGGGATAAGATATGTTCCCAACTATATGATACGCGAGAACGTCAGTCGCATTGTCTGAGGCATGAGGAATATATTCCGCAAGATCTGCAATATATTGTTTTTGCAATATATTAGGTACTAACTAGTATCTGTCGAGTTGGCGACTCTTGCGCTGCTTTAATCACAGCTCAGGTTTTACCCTTGCGTGGCAGTGCCACTCATCCCGAAAGCCTTGCGAGGTAGTACCTCTCAGGTCGAACCTGAGCGAGATTGAAATATATTTCAAGTGAAGTGCAAGACGAAGTAGGTTAATCCTTACATCTGAATTTAAATGATAAGACTCCGTTGTGCCTGATCTATCTTGCCAATGAATTACATCAGAGTTTATTCCGAACTGAAGTTAATCAGGTTAAAAACAAAAACCCGATCAATTGATCGGGTTTTTGTTCAAACGCAATTCGATTAGTTGGCACGAACCCAAGTTTGGTTACGACCAAGCGCAGCAATACCAATATAGCCACGTAGTTTCAACTGATTACCAGCCAATTCTGCTTTTAATTTATACGTTTTACCATTTTTCGGATCTAGAATTGAACCATTGTCATAGTTCTTACCACCAACATTCTTCAATCCAGTAACAATCGTTACGCCTTTCAAAGACTTATTGTGATATGGACCTTCACATTTAACACAGGCATTTTCTTCACCTGGTGTTAATACATTTTGAATGGTCGCATTCAGCGTTCCATTTTTCTGTTCTGTGAATTTCACAACAGCTTTTGGTTGTTTCGTTGTATCGTCAATTGTTTTCCACACAGTTCCATTTAATGGATCTGCAGCATTTGCGAAAACTGTTGCAGATAGTAATCCTAGTGCAAGAGCAATTTTTTTCATTGTTTTGTTTTCCCTAGTCATATATGACACTATATAGTATTAAAAACTCACAGCAAATTAGCAATTTTTGTCTGTGACTATATAGTGTACCCTTGTAAGAATTGTTGGTAAATCCACAAAAATAATGATCAAATTTGAAAAAAATGGAAGAAACATGAAGATTAATCCTGTTTTGAAACAATATTTTACAGAATCGATTTTGAAGGCAAATTTTAAGTTTCCAAGTCGCTTTAATCTTCCACCAACCACGGCTCGTTTTGCTATGGAACAACTCGCTCGTGTTTTTCCACAACGTAAAGATGTGCATATTCGAAGTTTACGCATTGCAGGTATTCGTGCAGAAGAAATCAAGCCCCAAGCGCATGCGACACAACTGATCTTACATATTCATGGCGGTGCTTTTTTTGTGGGGTCTTTAAATACGCATCGTGCATTTTTATCTGAAATTGCAGCTAGAACGCAAATGCAAGTTTTGCATTTAGATTATCCCCTAGCACCAGAAAATCGCTTTCCTGAAGCTGGAGATGCTATTTATGATGTGTATCAACAACTTTTAGATCAAGGCATTTTGCCTAAAGACATTATTATTTCAGGTGATTCCTGCGGTGCTAATTTAGCTTTGGCACTGGCTTTGAGAATAAAAGAAGAAAATAAACATCAACTGCCAAGTGGGCTGATTTTGCTGTCGCCTTTTTTAGATTTGACACTCACAGGTGAATCACTGCGCTACAACCAAAAACATGATGCTTTATTGTCCTTAGAAGCACTCGAATCAGGGATTGAATATTACGTACCTAAACATTTAGATCGCTCTTTGGCCCCACTTTCACCTATTTTTGGCGACTTTGAAGGTCTCCCTCCGACATTAGTACAAATTGGCTCAAAAGAAATTTTGTTATCTGATGCGCAACGTTTTGAAGAAAAAGCCAAAGCAGCCCATGTAGATGTGACCTATAAACTCTATACAGGAATGTGGCATAACTTCCAGATGTTTAGCCCATGGTTTGACGAAGCAAAACGCTCACTTGCAGATATTGCTGAATTTGCTCACCATCTTGATCGTGATTAACCTGAATAACGTTTGAGTTCCACATATTCAAGAATAAATTGTGATATATAAATCATATATTTATATATCACGATATTTTTTTAAAATATTTGTATTAAAATAAAATCATTTTAACAATCAACTTTTTTTGAAAAAATACTTTAAAATTAAAATAGATTAGTTATTAAATATGAATAACATACAAAACTTTTTAATGTGTATTTTTTAAATAGTGTTGTTTATTTTTCAGATTTATACTCATCACTTTTTTTAACTGAAAAACCCGTCACAATTTCAATAATAATGCATAGATCTATCAATAATTTATATGAACTTTAATTTGAATCTGAACGAATTAATTGCTACATTTGCACAGTGATACAATAAAAACTGAGCGTATGGGTGAAAAAGTATGCGAAATAAAGTTTATTCAAACAGACGCCGTAAAATCCACTCGCTGTTCAATCAAGTATTGAAGACGTCTTTTATTTCTAAATTAATGGGTAAAAATAAACTCGATAATGATTTAGAAATCGATCCTGTCACAGGTATCTATAATCAGTTTGCAATGAACCATTATCTGAAAGAATTACATCCTCAATCTGAATCAAATTTCGGTATTATTTTGTTGAGTCTTGATAATTTCAATCAGATTAAAGAAAAATACAATCAGAAAATCGCCAATAAAGCATTGATTTCTACTGCACAACAATTGACCCATCATCTCCGTGATACGGATTTAGTGGGACGGTATAGTGAATCTGAATTTATTGTCATTCTTGGAGACGTCACTCAAGATCAAGCGACTCGTATCGCGGGTCGACTCACGACCTTAGTCAATAAAAAAGCGTTGAAAGCAAACCGCCAAAACGTTGCATTAAAAGCGAGTTTTGGTGTATCTGTATCTGAAAAGAACTCCATCAGTGATAAAGTACTTCAGCAAGCAGACCAAGCTTTATATCTTGTGAAATCCAGTGGAAATAATGTTTCTTCGAATCCAAATTTTTAACCTTAATCGATTTATATTATTTTGGGTTTGATTAAAGCCAACGTTGCGGATATCAATATTTTGAATTGATACGAAAGAGCATTTAAATTTTTAAATGCTCTTTTTAACGATAATCATTACATCTCATTCTAAAAATATATTTAAAATAAAATCATATTCTTTTCAATCAGATAAAACTATTTTCTAAACTTTAATGAAAGATAAGACCATGCTCAGCCGATATTCGGCTCTTGTTTTTTTACTCTTTTTTTATATACTGGCTTAAAACATTTTGTATATAATTTAATCAATATAATTAACCTTAATTTAATTATTTAAAAATCAAGCTGTTACAAATTTATTTTAAATTTAGAAAGGGACAAAAAATAAATGATCTTTCCCGACCCAAAAATGAATAAACACCTTGAAATGCTACAACACCAATTTAACTCAAATATCATTATGAATTGGAGTAATGTTCATAAATCCATCTTGATGCTTTTTCTTACTTTAGGTGTCCATTTTGTCTGGATTGCATGGAAATTTTTAATTATTTTGGAACCAAGACTTTGGCAATGGGTCAATTTACCCTTACTCAAAACTCAGGTTTATCTCAATATTTATACCGCTTTGCTGGTTTCTTGCTTGATTATTTTTTGTTATTTTTTTCAAAAGAAACCTTGGGCAAACAATATTTTACCGCACTTTATCATTGGTTTTTTTGTGAATCTCATGCTGGCTGATGGGTTTTCAGTCGGTCTTTACAGCCCTGCAACGATTTTCGCATTTGTCTGTATTTCAGGTTTAGGACTCATTCTATTCAGTCGGAAATTTTTTTATGCGCAGCTCAGTTTTGCACTGATTGTGTACTTTACACTCATGTATTGTACCTACCATAAGCTGATTCCCTATGCCCCTTTATTCAGTGAACATCTCTTAAATCATCAACCTCAATACAATCTGTTTTGGATTGTGAGTATGCTTTATTTCATTATTCCAATATTTCTCACCTGCTTTATTTTATGTGAAATTTTACTTTCACAATGGCGTCACAGAGAAGCACTGATTAAATGCTTAAGCCAAACGGATCCTTTAACCAATTTATATAACCGTCGTTTTTTTAATGAAAGACTCAATGTCATTCAAAAAAATCAGTCGCATTATTCAATTATTTTGATGGATATTGATCACTTTAAATCAATTAACGATCAATATGGCCATCATTTTGGAGATGAAGTCTTACAACGTGTAGCACATTTATTGTCCACTCAAATACGAAAAACAGATATTGTTGCTCGTTATGGAGGTGAGGAATTTATTATTGCGCTCCCTGACACCTCACTGACTGTTGCGCAAGACATTGCCGAACGTTGCCGTCTCATCATTCAGAATGAAATTTTAGAAACACTTGAACATAAAAACATCCAATTCACTGCAAGTTTCGGTGTCGCTATTTCCATATATGAAACCAATATCAGCAAAGTGATTCATCTCGCCGATCAAGCTTTATATCATGCAAAACAACGTGGTAGAAACCAAGTACAACTCTACAATGAGCGAATTAAAGAGTTTAATTAAACTTATTCTCGTGTCCGATACTGCTCTTCACATGCAACAAAGACATGTTCTGCTTTAGCTTCAGTCATCCAGCGTTGTACCGCAGCAAGGTTTAATATTTTTTGCATATAGATCCGATTGTAATCTGATATTGGTATGCCATACCCAATAAAACGCATCACCACAGGCGCATAAAAAGCATCTACGATACTCAATGCATCTCCGCAAAGAAAACCATCTTGACTTGGCCGCTCAGCCCACAAAGCTTCAATCCGTTTCACATCCTCTTGCAACTGTGGGTGATCTAACCAAAGTTGAGCACCAACTTCAGATAAGTCTGCATCAAGGTTCATACCGCATGTGCTGCGTAAAGCCATAAAACTACTGTGCATTTCAGCACTCATTGATCGTGCACGTGCTCTTTGCTTTTGATCCTGTGGCCACAATTGTTTTTCTGGAAACTTTTCTGCTAAATATTCACAAATAGCCAAAGAGTCCCAAATCAAAAGATCACCATCTTTTAGTGCAGGGACTTTCCCCGTAGGGTTGATCGCTAATATGGTCTTTTTAAAAGGGCTTTCTAACTGAAAATCATCAAAAGGAATCAAATGCTCTGTGAATGCGATATCAAAATGTCTTAAAACCAACCATGGACGCATAGACCACGTTGAATAATTTTTATTGCCAATAAACAAATCCAACATCAGCCAAACTCCTTAAATTTCTTCTCAATTTTTATCTTAGAATAAAGCGTATAAGACTGATCGAATAGTTTTTATTCACCTATTTTTATGAAAATTTATGTCAAAACAAAACATTCAGGCAATAAAAAAGGATAGCTGAACTATCCTTCTTCAAATTCATTACGTTTCTACTGCTGTATGTGGCTTAGAATAGGAATGAAACGCCAAAGCCCGCTTTGTAACTGCGATCATCGCCATTTAAATCCACACCGATGCTACCATCAAACTGAGTACGATCATTTAAAGCATAGACCAAACCAGACTCAAGACCATATTCATAATCCTGACTTTCAGCTTTATGATAAACAAACTCTGAAAAACCAGACAAATTGCCGACAATTTTATAGCCAATGGTTGGAATTGCTGTAACAGCCCAATCACCATCTTGAACAGCATAATTCATCACGATTCCAGTATTCACTAAATCGTTATATTTATAATCCAAAGCTGTACCGATGCTATAAATATCATCTTCTTCGCTAAACTCTTTATTGCCCGTTGCAATTAAAGCCTGCGCCAATACAGCCATAGATAATCGATCATCTTGCAGATCAATGGCTTTTTTAATCCCGATTGAGACATCGCCCAAACCAGAATCGTCAGTTTTCTCACCTTTGTATTTGGTTTGTGTCCAAGCTGGACCTTGCCAACCCAGTTGTAATTCCATACTCGGTGTTAAACCTGTACGCAATAACATATCACCGTTCAAAGTAACTGTTTTTGCCTTTGCACCATCGATTTTGGTTTCAGTATAGGTTGCGCTCGGTAAACCTTGCTCCCATGCTAAATGACCAACAGGTGTAATACCTGTACCAAAACCTTCACCAGGACGGTCAAAGGAAAACTCAGCAGCCATTGCACTGACACTTAGGCTTGAAACAAGGGCTAGAGTTGCTGTTTTTAAAATTGCCATAATCTGACTCAAAGTTTATGCTATTTCTTTAGACATTTTCGCACCGCGACTACGTAGTAACTCTAAAGATTCTTTCTCTTCAGGTAAAGCCTGCGACCAATCTATTTGATCAAATTCACAATCAAAGAATAAATCACTAATTGACGATAAGATAGTCTTACCTTCTTCATCTTTAGTATTTGGATCAACTTTATAGTCTAATAGCTTTTGAATCGCAGGGGAACATGCTGCGCTTGCCGCATCCCATAATGGACCATAACATTCTTCAGCATCCCACAAATAAAAATTTGCTTTGGCTTTAATTAATTCATCTAAAATTTCTAAATGTGGTTGTAAATCTTCTACTTTTTGTTCGGTCGTGAGTGGTTGGCCTGCTTCATAAGCATCACAAACTTTTTCCCACCATTTAAATAATCCATCAGACCAGATCGAAACGGCTGGACCTTTTTCAGGTTCCATAAAATCTGGATCAAACCCCTCTGCAAGTAAGCGTCTAACTTGAGCAATATCTAAATCTTCCAAAGCCTGAACAAAGACTTGTTGCTGTGCTGATAACATATTGATCACTCTATTATATTCATATCTCCATTATGCCGAATATTTTGAAAATTACTGAAAAAAATTAATAAGGTCTTATTTTTCTGATTAAAGCAGCATTTATTGTTAATTTCTGACAAAGTTAACCCCTTTTGTAACTGAGGAATAAAATCACCATTAATAAAAAAAAGCCCCGTAGGGCTCTTTTCTTAAACTTCCTCGTCAACTATTTCAAGCTGACCACCACGAGGATTCTCTTTTTTCTCAAATACATGTTCCAAACTACGTTTTACTCGCTCTATCGCCCCATGCAAAGCTAAATCAATATTTTTTGCTTTATGCGTAGCGACAATAGGTTTGACTCCAGCAGCTTTTGCTTCGACCATACAGCGAATATCATCATCGCCACCTTTATCGCCATTTTCATCACTTAAATGAACCGAAAATTGAGTAATACGTTCACTATGACGTTGAAATTCCTGATTTAGCTCTTCTCTCACATATGTAATCAAACGTTCACTATTTTGTATATTTTTATCTGTACGGATTTCAATGTTCATAAAATATTATCCTCACATTATCTGAATCTTATTTACTGCACAAAATGATCAATGAATTTCAATTTTGTACATGATTTAAGCTTGCTGTTTACACAGCTTGTCATCTTCAATGAATTGGAACTTGTCACTCCTCAATTGAATAAATGAACACCTATTTATCTGCAGATTCGTGTTCTTATACATTCAATATCAGGCCATATTCAAAAATATGCAAGCGTATTTTTGAAATTTTTATGAAAAGAATATGAAAAATGACAACTTGTTACTTTGTTATATAATTTTATGATTTCTATATATTTTTTTGACTTAATTTTATCTATAATAATGCCTATCAAATTGACAATAGAAGCAATAGGTATCATTTAAGTCTTTATCTTTGTTTTTTTGATTAAAATAAAACCTCAACTAAAAATGACGAATGAGAAACATTCTCTATCTTGATATTTACATAATTTATTTATCTTTCATCTTATTTTCACTTTATTTTTATTGAAGAATCTGTATCCTTGAAGCGCTTTCTTGGGGGGAAGATTTTTCATGAAACTTACACAAATTGCTGCGATCTGCGCAATCGCTTCAACTGCTACTTTGGCTCAAGCTACACCAGTTTGGCAAGATTTTAGTATTACTGGGCTTTATGGTGAAAACTATGAATTAACACCAGATGAGAAACAATCGACAATCACATTTGAATATACTGCAAAACTTCAATATGGTGATTTCTTTGCATTTGCTGACCGTACAAACAGCGGTGGTCAATCAGATACTTATTTTGAAGCTTCACCACGTTTAAGCTTAGGCGCTGTTTCAGGTAAAAAACTTGAATTAGGCCCAATTAAAGATGTCCTTATTGCAACCACTTGGGAAGGTGGTAAAGATATGAACAACTATCTTTATGGTGTTGGCGTAGATTTAGCGATTCCGTATTTCCAATATGCACAATTGAACTTCTACCGTGCAAATAATGAAATCCAAGAAGACGACTATCAAATGACGTTTGCTTACGGTATTCCATTCAAACTTGCTTCTGAAGAATTTCTTGTAGATGGTTTCCTTGACTGGTCTACTGCTGAAAAAGATGAAGTTGCGCATAAGAGCGAACTTAACTGGACGACTCAGTGGAAATGGAATGCAGGTAAACACATTTCTCCAAATACTAAGCTTTATCTTGGTATTGAGCATTCTGTATGGCATAACAAATACGGCGTTCCAAACAAAGATGAAAACAACGTAAGCGCTTTAGTTAAATATCACTTCTAAGCGATATTGCAAACGTGATTCAAAAGCAAGGCTTCGGTCTTGCTTTTTTATTGCCTGTGTATTGCCTATGAGTTGCATGGATTTTATTGCACGACGTTATTTACCGAATTTATTGAATGATCGGATTGCTCTAAAACACAATTCTTCTTAAAATCATGATTCAAATTTTTAATCGATATTTTTTCATGAATTTTCAAATTCGACCTGCACAAAGTGCAGACATAGAACAAATCATGCATATTTATAATCATGAAATATCGACAGGATTGGCGACATGGAACAGTGAGCCTAAGACATTAGAAAATTATCAGCAATGGTTTTTGGACTTAACTCAACAGCAGTTCCCCATCTTTGTTGCAGAAGAAATTTCTACACAAAAAATTGCAGGTTATGCAGATTATTCTAGTTTTAGACAAATCAATGGTTATAAACAAACAGTTGAACATTCAGTTTATATCGACCCACAGTTTGCTCGACAAGGTTTAGGAAAAGCACTCATGTTCAAACTGATTGAGCATGCAAAACAGCATCATATTCATGTGATGGTTGCTGCAATTGATTTTGAAAATACAGGTTCTATTTATTTACATGAACAATTAGGCTTTAAACAAACAGGTTATATGCCACAAGTTGGGCAAAAATTTGGACAATGGCGTGATTTAGTCTTGATGCAACTCAATTTTGATTAAATACTGATAAAAAATTCGAGATGATCAAAATGAATAAAATATTACTCAAAACAATATTTTTAACAACTGGCGTTTTATTGGCTTCTCATAGTCATGCTGAATTTTCTTATGAGCAAGAATTAAAACAAGGTTGTGCACAAATCAAACAATACCGCCAATCAGGTCAAAAATTCTATCAACAAAAAAATTATAAAAAGGCTTTAGAACCTTTTCAAAATCAAGCCTCATGGTCAGCATTTTGTTTAAGCCAAGAAGATGAAAGTGGTATTCAAATTTCTGAAAAAGAGGTCGATATTGCAAATAATAATGTCGGTCTCACTTATGCAAAATTAGCAAAACCTTTATGGGCGAGAGCTTGGTTTCAAATCAATGCTCAATCCAAAACCAGTCAATTTAATTTAAAACAACTCCCAATACCTAAAAAACAAACTGATTTATCAGGTCAATATGTCAATTATGCAGGTTATGGGGCATGGAACTACATTACAGTTAAAAAGCTGAATCAAAAATATAACATTGAATTTGAAGGTGTTTATATGGGCCTTCGTAGTCTGATTTATGGCCCTAATCTAGGTCAGTTTGAAACCACAATGCCGCTCAATCATAAGAAAACCACAACGCAAGAATGCGCTATTGATTTAGCATTTGGTTTTAATGCACAAGTCGGAAATTTTGTTTCTGTAAACCAAAAGCAAAACTTATCAGATTGTGGATACTTTGGGCACAATGTTTCTGCGAATGGACTATATCGAAAAGTGGAAATTCGGTAATCGAATTGATACCAATCCATATTATTAATATAAATCAAACTGCTACTGTTTTTTCACTTATTAGCCCTACCACGATATTACTATCGTGGTAGGCGGCATCCATGCCGCCGTTGGACAAGGGCGATAGGGATATCCCCTTTGTCCAACAAAGGATTTTAGTTACCTTACGGAGCAATACTCTTCATCCTTCAAAGTAACAAACGCCTACACAAATTGTTTTAAAATTTTCATTATCATTGAGGCAATGCAAACTATTCATTTGTTTTTACAGGATGTTATTAAAAGCCCTTTCTTTTTGTAGAGGGAGGCTTGGAGGGATTCAAATTTAAAATCAAATCGCCACTAAATCTCGAATTCCCTTTTCAGGCATTTCTAAACCAATGCCTTGAGCCACCACTTGCCCACGCGCCATGACTGTATAATTGTCAGCCAATTCTTCAGCAAAATCATAAAACTGCTCAACCAATACAATGGCCATTTCACCACCATCTGCCAGCCTACGAATCACTCGACCAATATCTTTAATAATAGAAGGCTGAATGCCCTCAGTCGGTTCATCTAAAATCAAAACCTTAGGTTCAGATGCCAGAGCACGTGCAATCGCCAATTGCTGTTGCTGACCACCTGACAAGTCACCACCACGGCGATATTTCATTTCATCTAAAATAGGAAAAATTTCATACAAATGCTCAGGTACTTTTCGGGTTTTCGCCCCTGAAAATTTTGCCATACCAATTAAAATATTCTCCTCAACCGTCAATGTTGAAAAAATATCACGCCCTTGAGGTACATAAGCCAAACCTGCACGCACGCGTTGTTCAGGACTCATTTTGGAAATGTCTTTGTCATCCAATAGAATTTGTCCCGATTTGATCGGTAAAATGCCCATTAAACATTTTAATAATGTGGTCTTACCAACACCATTTCGCCCTAAAATCACAGAACATTCACCAATCGGGGCTTGTAAAGTCACATCACGTAGAATGTGACTGCCACCATAAAACTGATTGACGTCTTTAACTTCTAACATGCTGTTCCCCTTAACGACCTAAATATTTTTCAATCACATCTTCATTGGCTTGAACTTCAGCCAGTGTTCCTTCTGCAAGAATTGCCCCCTGCGCAAGTACAGTGACTTTCTCACTAATGGTATCGATAAAACTCATATCGTGTTCAACCACGATCAAAGTGTGGTTCTTTTTCAACTCTAAGCACAGTTCAGCCGTTCGTTCTGTTTCGGCATCGGTCATACCCGCAACTGGCTCATCCAATAAAATCAGTTTCGGGCGTTGCATCAACAACATGCCGATTTCAAGCCATTGCTTTTGACCATGTGACAATAACCCTGCTGGTTTTTGAATAAATTCCTGTAAACGAATTTGTTCTAAAGACTCATCCAAAGCCAATTGTGCATCGGGCGCAAGTTTGCTGAAAAAGCTCTTTTTTACTGTTTTATCTTTTGGTGCAGCCAGTAACAGATTTTCCATGACTGTAAAATTTTCAAATACAGTCGGTTTTTGAAATTTACGACCAATTCCAGCTTCTGCAATTTGTTCTGTACTCATTTTGGCTAAATCATAATTCTGCCCAAAAAATGCAGAACCTTCGGTTGGGCGAGTTTTGCCTGTGATCACATCCATCAACGTGGTTTTTCCAGCACCATTGGGGCCAATGATGCAACGCAATTCACCTTCTTCGATATAGAGGGACAAATCATTTAACGCACGAAATGAATCAAACCAAACGCTAACTTTTTCTAAATACAGCGCAATACCATGGCTGAAATCGGCACCTTCTGCTTTTGGTCGACCATAACCTTCGCCAATTTGACCACCATGTTGTGAATTTAGACCTAAATCTGAGAGTAATTCTGACATCAGTGATCCTCCTTTTTAAAACGCTCGAATAAGCCAATCACACCTTTGGGTAGGAAAATAGTCACAACGATAAACAGTGCACCGAGGATCAATAACCATGCTTCTGGATAAGCCACAGTAAAATAAGTTTTAACACCGTTGATTAAACCTGCGCCCAAGATTGGCCCGATCAACGTCCCACGCCCACCCGCTGCGACCCAAACAGCCATTTCAATCGAATTGACTGGATTCATTTCACTTGGATTGATAATTCCTGCCTGTGGTACATAGAGCGCACCTGCAATACCCGCTATCACAGCCGATAAAACCCATGCCGATAATTTGTACCAAAGCGTACGATAACCAAGGTATTGCAAACGATTTTCACTGTCACGAATTGCGCCCAATACTCGGCCATATGGTCGGTTCATCAAACTCCGCAAACCCATAAAACACAGTAAAAGAGCAAGTGCCGTTAAAAAACATAAGGTGGCACGCATGGAGGCAGAGGTAATGTCTAAACCTAAAATGCTTTTAAACCCAGTGAAACCATTGTTGCCACCAAAACCTGTTTCATTACGGAAGAACAATAATGCTGCGGCAAAGGTCATGGCTTGCGTGATAATTGAAAAATAAACCCCTTTAATTTTGGAACGGAATGCAAAGAACCCGAAAATAAAAGCAATCACACCCGGCACTAAAACAACTAATGCCAAAGCCCAAACCAAGTGTTCTGTTCCAACCCAATACCACGGCAATTCAGTCCAACTTAAAAAGCGCATAAAATCAGGCAACTGATCTCCTGCTGACTCACGCATTAAATACATACCAAAAGCATATCCACCTAAGGCGAAATACAAACCATGCCCCAAACTGAGAATACCTGCATAGCCCCAAACAAGGTCTAGAGCCAATGCCACCAAGGCTAAACACATGATTTTCCCAATCAAGGTGACCCAATAGGCTGAAAGGTGTAGCGCTGAATCCTGTGGCAATAAATGAAACCACGGCAAGATCAACATCACGGCAAAACATATGGCAATCGCAATTGCGCTATAGGGTTTATCTGAAAGTAATGAGGTGATTTTCATAGGCTTACTCCACAAAACGACCTTTGACGGCAAATAAACCTTGTGGACGTTTTTGAATAAACAAAATCACAAGAACCAAGAGAATAATTTTGGCAAGCACTGCACCCATACCAATTTCAAGCATCGTTCCGCTGACACCTAAACCTAGCGCAGCAAGCACAGCACCCCACACTTGACCTACCCCGCCAACGACCACGACAAGGAATGCATCGATAATGTAGTTTTGGCCTAAATCTGGGCCAACATTACCCACTTGAGCCAAAGCACAACCTGCTAAACCAGCAAGTCCTGAGCCTAAACCAAAAGCCATCATGTCGATACGTGCTGAACGAATACCGACAGCCCGCGCCATTTGACGATTTTGTGTCACCGCTCGAACGAATAATCCAAAACGTGTTTTATTGAGTAGATAAATCAGCAGCGAAAGCACAGCAATCGTAAAAACAATAATGGCGATACGGTTATAAGGCAGCATCAAACTAGGTGTAATTGAAATCCCACCTGATAGCCAAGAAATATTAGACACTTCAACATTTTGAGCACCGAAGATCATACGAACCAATTGCATGAGAATCAGACTGACGCCAAAAGTTGCCAATAAGGTTTCCAATTGACGACCATAGAGTGGACGAATCACCGTTCGTTCAATCAACATGCCAATCAAAGCGCTCACTAAAAATGCAGCAGGAATTGCAGCAATCAAATACCAATCGACATACGCACTGAAATGCGTTTTAAAAAAGCTTTGCACAACATAAGTGGTATAAGCACCTATCATGATTAACTCACCATGCGCCATGTTAATGACACCGAGCAAACCATAGGTAATTGCTAAACCTAAAGCCGCAAGCAGCAAAATACTGGCGGTGCTAAGACCCGAAAATACATGCCCTGCCCACTCACTGGCTTGTAATCGTGTTTTGATGCTACTTTTGGCATCTATTAACGTGGTTTTTAATTCAGGATTTAAATTCGGCTGTTGTAATTCTTGTTCAATAATGGCTAAAACATCAGGGCGATTTGATTCTTTTAAAATTTTGGTTGCTTGGATTTTTGTCAGTATGTCAGGACTATTAAAATCAATACGTGCCTTTAACTGCTTTAATCTCGCTTTCACTTTATTATTTTTTTCATTGAGATAAAGCTGATTGACGACGTTAATATCGAGTTCATCTAAATTATTTTCTAAAATATCAATCGCAGCCAAACGTTGCGATGCATCTTCCGATTGTAGTTTTATTTTCGCTTGTCCAAAGCTCAGTGCTTTACGTAACGTATTGACTAAAGTAACTTGATTAAGATCTGCTGGCCAATCTGTAATATTCTGATTTTGAGGATAATTAAATAATTTATCACCCTCTTTCATAATATAAGTATTGCCTGAACTGTCTGTATACAATTCATCCTTTTCTACATAAGCAACCAGTTTGTCTAATTCCTCAATACTGGCAGGCCACTGATTTAACATTGTTCGACGTTGTGCAAAATCTGCTCGTACAAATTGTTGAATCGCATCATCATTGGCATTTGCCGTTACGACCGTTTGCTCAGGTGATTGCTGATTTGCACGAGGAGATTCAGCAAAAATCTGTTGTATGAAAAATGTTTGGACTATGATCAATACAAGTGCCGCAAAATTCAGTTTAAGAAACATCTGTAACGCCCCCTTTTTGTTTAAATTTGCTGAAAAGGCAATCTTTGCTACTGCAAAGCCTGTTATGTACATCAGGCTTTGCAGTGCTTATTTATTATTTAGGGATGTAAGGACTCCAAGGCTCAGCCTTGATTGGTTGTGGTGATTTGTAAACCACATCAAATTGACCATCACCTCGAATTTGACCAATCATGACTGGCTTATGAAGATGATGATTGGTCGCATCCATGGTTAAGGTATAACCCGATGGTGCTTTAAACGTTTGACCTGCCATTGCTTCCCGAACTTTATCAACATCTGTGCTACCTGCTTTTTCTACGGCTTGCTTCCACATGTTGATCCCCACATAAGTTGCTTCCATTGGGTCATTGGTCACCATTTTATTGGCATTTGGCAGTTTGTATTCAACAGCGTACTGCTTCATTTTATTCACGAATTCAGTATTCACTGGATTCTTCACTGACATGAAGTAATTCCATGACGCTAAATGTCCAACCAATGGCTTGGTGTCAATTCCACGCAATTCTTCTTCACCTACAGAGAAAGCCATCACAGGAATATCGGAAGCTTTAATACCTTGATTGCCTAGCTCACGATAGAAAGGCACATTCGAATCGCCATTAATGGTTGAGATAACAGCCGTCTTTTTGCCTGCTGAGAATTTTTTGATATTGCCGACAATGGTTTGATAATTGCTATGACCAAATGGTGTGTATTCCTCCATGATGTCCGCATCTGCAATGCCTTTAGACTTTAAAAATGCGCGTAGGATTTTATTGGTGGTTCGAGGGTAAACATAGTCTGTACCAAGTAATACAAAACGTTGCGCTTTACCACCCTCATCACTCATTAAATATTCCACAGCAGGAATCGCTTGTTGGTTGGGTGCTGCACCTGTATAGAAAATATTTTTTGATTGCTCTTGCCCTTCATACTGCACAGGATAGAACAATAAGCCATTCAGCTCTTCAACTACTGGAAGCACAGATTTACGTGAGACCGATGTCCAACATCCAAAAATCACCGCAACTTTATCTTGAGTAATTAACTGGCGTGTTTTTTCAGCAAATAATGGCCAATCCGATGCTGGATCAACCACGACAGGTTCAAGCTTTTTCCCCATCACTCCACCTTTGGCATTGATCTCATTGATTGCCATAAGTGCCGTATCTTTCAATGAAGTTTCTGAAATCGCCATCGTTCCTGACAATGAATGTAAAATACCGACTTTAATGGTATCGCCACTGGTAGCAGCTGCTTTGGTTTCAGTTGTCGCTTTAGATTCAGCTTTGTCAGCAGGTTTCGAACAAGCCGTTAAAGCCATGCTCCCCATTATTGTTGTCGCCAAGAGTGCTTTTGAAAGCATATTATTTTGGAACATCATTCTTTTCTCCAAACCTTTCGAGTTGTGTTTATTTATATCGTTGTTATTCAATTTCCATGCCAACAAATCAAACCATTGTTTTATAAAAATTTATTCTATTTCGTCGATTTAAATATGCATCTTGTATACAACGTTGCATACAAATTAAAATTTTACTCGTCATAATTTGGTGCATTTATAAGCAGTGGCTTGCACCTTTATTGTTTTATTTCTTCAGTTTTCATACTGCGTAAAAAAGCCCGCATGATGCGTAATGCTGATCAGTTAAGCCTTTTTAAATCCTCCCCCTTGCGGAGCATGCTCCTCACCTTTTTCAAAGGAGGGAGTATCAAGAATCTAAAATTATTTTAAATTCCCAATAGTTCCCCTCTTTTTTAAAGAGGGGTTAGGGGAGATTTCTAGATGAGTAACGACTAAATTACTCTTAACTGACTGGCATTACACATACTGCGAGCTTTTTTGTACTACATTTGAGTATTAAACGCAGTCTTTAAAAATCTAAACCGCTAAATCAGCCAAATTACCTTTCTGTTCTAACCAATGTTTACGGTCTGCAGAACGCTTCTTGGCAAGTAATTTATCCAATAAACCTGCGGTAAAATGAATATCATCCAAATCCAACTGCACTAAACGACGAGTATTCGGATCCATTGTGGTTTCACGCAATTGGCTGGCATTCATCTCACCCAAACCTTTAAATCGTGTGATTTGTGGGTTTTTGGTTTTAACTTTCTTTAATATAGCTTCTAACTCATCTTCATCAAGCGCGTAATACACATCTTTATTATCATCAATACGGAACAATGGTGGCATCGCAACAAATAAATGTCCTGCTTCGACCAAGTTCGTGAAATGTTTAACGAATAATGCACATAACAAAGTTGCGATATGCAGACCATCCGAATCAGCATCGGCAAGAATACACACTTTGCCATAACGTAGCTCGGAAAGATCATCACTGCCCGGATCGACACCAATTGCGATCGCAATATCATGTACTTCTTGCGAAGCGAGAACTTCGTCAGAAGACACTTCCCAAGTATTTAAGATTTTTCCACGTATTGGCATGATTGCTTGGAAGTTTTTATCCCGTGCCTGTTTTGCAGAACCACCCGCAGAATCACCTTCCACAATAAAGAGTTCAGATTCTGCAAGTGAATGACCTACACAGTCTGCCAATTTACCCGGTAAAGCAGGCCCTGAAACAATTTTCTTCCGTTCAACTTTTTTAGCTGCTTTTAAACGACGACCCGCTTTAGCAATCGCCAATTCAGCCAATTGCATTGCCACATCAGAGTTTTGATTGAGCCATAAAGCAAAAGCATCTTTGGCAATATTCAATACAATATTAACCGCTTCACGGCTAGAAAGACGCTCTTTGGTCTGTCCTGAGAACTGAGGTTCTTGGAATTTAAGAGAAAGGATAAAATTAACCCCATCCCAAACATCTTCCGCAGACAATTTCATATTACGTGGTAATAGATTACGTAATTCACAAAACTCACGCATTGCATCGGTTACACCTGAACGTAAGCCATTGACATGCGTACCGCCTTGCGCAGTTGGAATCAAATTGACATAACTTTCTTGAATCTGCTCTCCACCCTCAGCATTCCAACAAATTGCAAATTCAGCACTAGCACGGTCTGCATCACCACTTGCAACGAAAGCAGGATCTGGAATAATTTCTCGATCTTCAAGCTCATCCATCAAATAGTCAACAAGACCATTTTCAAACTGCCATTCTATTTTTTCATCGTTGATTTGATCGATATAATTAATCTGCAAACCCGCAGCAAGCACTGCTTTGGCTTTAAGATTATGTTTTAACGCTTTTAATGCAAATTTAGGTGAATCAAAATATTTCGCTTCTGGCCAAAAACGAACTGTTGTTCCTGTCGCACGTTTCGCCACTTTACCTTCAAAAATCTCTAAAGGTGCAACAGGTTCACCACGCTCAAATGCCATCTTATACAGATTACCCTGACGTTGAACTTCTACTTCAACTCGATCGGATAATGCATTCACCACAGAGATCCCAACACCATGCAAACCACCTGAAAATTGGTAGTTATCAGTGCTGAATTTGCCGCCTGCATGCAATTTGGTCAGAATAATTTCAATCCCACTTTGTCCATATTCAGGGTGAATATCGACGGGCATACCACGACCATTGTCTTCCACAGACAATGAACCATCTTTATAGACTGTCACTGTGATTTTATTGGCATGTCCTGCAAGTGCCTCATCGACAGCATTATCAATAACTTCTTGCGCCAAATGGTTTGGACGAGTGGTATCGGTATACATACCTGGACGTCGACGAACAGGATCTAAACCCGATAAAACTTCAAGTGATTGAGCCGTATATTGAGACACGTTAATGTTTTTCCTTATATGCTACGGAGTAGGATAGAAACTCCAAAATCATCGGTATTTTATCTGCAAAATCTTCCATGGCATGGTTGCCATGCATTTCTGTCATGACCAACGATGTATGTGGAGCGGTACTATAATACTGTTCCGCTTCACGATAATCCAAAACTTCATCACCTTGTTGCAGCAATAGCAATATTTTGTCTGCATCTTGCACAAATGGCACTGCGATACGTTCTAAATGATCAAGTTGTGAGTCATCTAAAGTCCACTGTTCCGTAACTGGATAGGGAATTTGCTCAATTCCAAATAAATCACGAAATAGCTGCCATGGTCGCATAGCTGGGTTAATTAAAACAGCAGGAATGCCATACTTTGCGACCATCTGTGTCGCATAAAAGCCACCTAAACTGCTGCCCACCAATGCAACATCATCAAATTGTTCAATTAAGTTTGAAATTTTATCTAAAACATCTTGCGGTTGCATATTCAAATCGGGCAAATGGACATTATGTGACGAATGACAATGGCAATAGTCATTTAGTAATTGCCCTTTTATCGATAAAGCGCTACTTTTAAAACCATGTAAGTAAATAATATTCATTCGTTTAGGTTGCTTTTATAATCAATACCATTTTATATTTATGTGAAATACATCACATTCCGTTTTAATTTGTATATGACGCTGTATTGTCAGACAAAAAAATTAAAACTTAAATACAATCAAGAGTATTTTAAACATTGTTCAGGACGAACAGCATAAGCCGATTGACTAGGAATTTATACATTGATCTTGTCAAAAAATAAAGCTTTGACAGATGATCAATCAGGATGAGGAAAACAACAATGCCAAGTTTAACCCCTTTACACGAAACCTACTGTAAGTGGGATCGTTCGCCTCCTAGTCAGGCAGATGTATTGGAAGGCTTAGCACAACTTGTCAGCACACCTTTAAGTGGTGTTGTCCAAGACTTTATCCTGTCAATCCAACGTGAAATGTTGCTCAGTATTTTTGGTTTGAGTAAGCAAAAAGCCAAACGATTTCAATCACGTCCAGTAGTCGATAAACTTTATAAGATCGGTTATAACGCTTTACAAAACTATGGTAGCCATCTACTGGCACCAATTCTAAGAAAGACCATTGAACGCTTTCCAAATCTACATGAAAAGCCTTTAACAGCGCATATGACATTTTTAGTGAGTGCTTTAAATGGTGTGCTGGGTGATTATTTATTGACAACCCATAATCCTTTGGCGCTTTCCCCTGTTTTATATGATCATTATGGTGCTTTGCAACAGGGTGATTTAGCAGGTCGTGTGGTTATTTTCACTCATGGTCTATGCATGAATCATTTAGACTGGACCAATCGTGGCAATGGCGGTATTGGTGAAAAATTATTAGCGCAACGTGATAATAACACCATGTTGTATTTTAATTACAATACTGGGCGAAGAATCTCTGCCAATGGCCGTTCGTTGTCTAATCTATTAGAAGATTTAGTAAAACGTAATCCACGCATTACCAGTATTGATTTGATTGGCCACAGCATGGGTGGTTTAGTGTGTCGTAGCGCATTGTTCTACGGTAAACAAAATATGCAGCAATGGTTCCACATGGTGGAAAATCTAGTGTGCATCGGCTCACCACACCATGGCGCAGTATTAGAACGTTTTGGTTTTGCAATCCAAGATAAAATTGGCAACTTCCCGATTGTTAAAATTATCAGTCATGTGGTAAATATTCGCAGCAACGGAATTTTAGATTTGCGTTTTGGTAGTGTCCGTGATGATGATTGGGAACATAATAATGCACGTATTGGTTTAGTCGATGACAATCGTAAACCTGCGCCATTACCTTCACATATCAATACTTTCTTAATTGCAGGCACTTTAGAGTTTGAAAATCGCAAGAATCGCACTTTAAAAGTGATTGGTGATTACCTAGTCAGTGTAAAAAGTGCTTTAGGTGAACACCCAAATCCACGTTTTCAATTGAAACTACCTGAATCACACAAAGCTGTATTTTATGGGCTGAATCATTTTGATATTCAGTTCCATCCTGATGTTGCTGAACAAATTGCAAAATGGTTCTATCCTCATCATGATGAAATTGCAGAAGAACAAATTCGTAAATATTTGATTAAATTAGAAAGCATGCAAGGTATTGTAGAAACTTAATAGGCTTTCAAAAGCTGAGTTTATGTTTGGTTTTGAATGCTGATCATGTTAAGCCTTTTTAATCCTCCCCAACCCTCCTTTGATAAAGGAGGGGGTATCCAGAATCTAAAATTATTTTAAATTCTCAATAATTCCCCTCTTTTTTTAAAGAGGGGTTAGGGAGATTCTTAGATGAGTAACTACTAAATTAGTTTTAGCTGATCAGCATTAAATAAATACTGGCAATTTTTACAACTTCGACAACAACAAATTATTTTGGATATTTTCTAAATAATTGCCAAAGGCTAATCAACGCTAGTACAGCGAAGAAAAGGAATGACCATACTGGTAAGGACTGTCCCAAGAACGTCCAATCGACCATGGCACATTCACCAGAACCTTTTAAAACATTTTCAAATACAGATTTTAGCGGTAAAGTTTCAACCCAATAATCCAAACCAGGCCCACAACTTGGCACTTGGTCTTTCGGTAGGTTTTGTAACCAGACATGACGCGCAGCGACACCTGCTGACCAACTAATCGCAGCCAATCCCAAAAAGCTATAAATTCGTTTAAAAGCATTACTTTTAGGATTGTGTAAAAAAGCAATCAGTGAAATTGCCCCTAAGCCAATTAAACCAATCCGTTGAAAAACACATAGCGGACAAGGCTCAAGCCCTTGAACATGCTCTAAATACAGCGCAAATGCCATACCAATCACACTGGCTAAAAACAAAAAACCACTCACGAAGCGATAACTACGCCATTGCATGGAATTTCCTCTTAATTTTTTATCTTTGATTATCTAAACTTGGCAAGATATTCGTCAAAACTGATCTCTTTTTCTTGCTCAAGTTGCTGTTGATTTTGCAGTGAAGTCTGCGCAAGTTGCTCAAAATACGCTAAAGTTTCAGCACTTAATACATGTTGTTCGTAAAAATTAAGGTGTTGATTTGCCATAAAACTACCAAAGTTCCATGTTCCACCTTGTTCCATCGTATCTGCAATCACATGAGCAGATAGCGTTTCATCAACATCATCAATACGACTTTGCATTTCCAGCAATGCTTTACCATACAAATCAGTCGCATAGCTTTGATTTAAAATATCCGCCAAAGGTTGCATCGCTGTGACATGCTGCTGAATCCATTCTGTTAATGGATATTCCTGCCCTGCTTCTAAAATTTTTGCATTGGGCGCACGACCACGATTCACCACTTCAGCCTGATTTTGTTCAATCACATCTTGCTCAGCATCTAAAAGCTCAGGACTGTCTTTGAGCAAGCAATACAATGCCAAAACTTCTAAGAAACCAGCCGTGTCTTCATTGATTCCAATCGCACTATATGGATTCACATCAACAGCACGTAATTCCACATAGCCAATTCCACGATTTGCCAAAGCTTGAGACGGTGTTTCACCTGCTTGTGGCACTTGTTTAGGACGCACTAGACTGTAGTATTCATTTTCAATTTGTAAAACGTGATCATTGATTTGAATCGGTTCGCCATTTTCATCATTTAAGCCTAAACGACTAAACTGAGCATAAGGTGTATTGACTGCTTTTTGCAGCTCTGCAACATAACTTTCTAAGTTGTTATAATGAATACCCAATTGTTTTTGCGCAGAATTTTGGTAACCAAAACGCCCCATACGCAATGCGGTTGCATACGGTAAAAATAGTGTGCCTTTAATCAAAGGTAACAGTTGATGTTCACGTCCTGTCATAAAACATTTACAAACAGAAGGACTTGAACCGACCAAATACATCACTAAAGGCGTTAAACGAATAAAGTTACGAACCAATCCCAAATAACGGTGACTACGATAATCTTGTAAACTTAATTGTCTTAATGCTTCATCTGTTTCATGTTCTTGTAATTGTTGAAATAAGTGATCAGGGAAAGATACATTATAATGCACACCCGAAATAGTCTGCATACGGCGACCATAACGAATGCCTAAACCATGACGATATAAAGTTTTAAATTTACCAATATTTGAACTGCCATATTGAGCTAAACGAATATTTTCTTCTTGATCATCTAGCATGCATGGCATAGATAAGGGCCACAATTTTTCATCATTTTCTAAATGACTATGCACTACTGCATGAATATCAGTTAAAAAATTTAATGCCTCAGGAATACTCTCTTTCGGTGGCGTAATGAATTCCATCAGCGCTTCTGAATAGTCTGTGGTGATATGTGGATGGGTTAAAGCCGAACCTAAACTGCGAGGATGATCTGCCTGAGATAAAAAGCCATTACTCTGCATACGCAAGCTTTCACGCTCAATGCCACGTAACATACCATTGAATAAGGTAGAATCCACCCAAGTTGGTAAAATAGATTGGGAAATCACTTCGGGTTGACTCATTACTTACTCGCTTATCTTAAAGAACTTTTTAAAATAAAATGTTTTTGATGAGCGCAGTATAACGTGAATTATCGATATACATGTATAGATAGAATACTTTTGAGCTGATAATTCATCTTATTTCAGTTATTTTTTATCACAAATACTGACTACAAGACATTTAAAATTTGTGCTTTGATAGAAAAAACTCTGCTAATAAGTTGTAAATATTATGAATTATCAAACTGTTCTCGATTTTTGGTTTAATCCTGAAACTCAACCCTTTTGGTTTGCGAAAAGTGATGCTTTTGACCAAAAACTGCATCAACAATTTGCAACCACTCTTGAACAAGCTCGTCAATGTGAACTTTGGACATGGCGTGAGAGTGCTGAAGGCAGACTGGCTGAAATTATTGTTCTAGATCAATTTTCTCGTAATATTTACCGCGATAAAGTAGCATCTTTTACACAAGATCCTTTAGCTCTTGCTTTGGCACAAGAAGTGATTCACTTAGGGTTAGATAAAGACTTAAGTCCTGAACAACGTTCATTTTTATATATGCCCTTTATGCATAGTGAATCAAAAATTATCCATGAACAGGCATTACAACTGTTCGAAGCATTAGGCAATCCAATTAACTTAGATTTTGAGAAAAAACATAAGGTTATTATTGATCGTTTTGGACGTTACCCGCATCGCAATACTATTTTAGGACGTGAATCAACCGCAGAAGAAATTGAATTCTTAAAACAGCCCAATAGTCATTTCTGATAAAACCGCCAATCTATACAAATTTCATGACTTTAATTTTTATTTTTAAATCGAATTAAGGTCTGAAATTTATCGGATACATTTAAATAGTTTCACATGAATGAGTTATTAATTTTAAAAGAATAACTTATTCATTTAAATTACAAAAATATCGTATATCCGTTCAAAAAGCTCAGATATTCTTTGTGAACAACATCAATAAGGACAGAAAAAACATGGCTCAGCCTACAATTGTATTAGTACATGGATTTTGGGGTAATTCCCTGCACTGGCAACACGTTATTCCTTTATTGGTAAAGCAAAATTACCAAGTTAAAGCGGTTGAAGTTCCTTTAACATCTCTAGCTGATGATGTTGAAAGAACCACAAAGATGATTAATCAAATTGAAGGCCCAGTATTATTAGTAGGTCACTCATACGGTGGCGCTGTCATTACCGAAGCGGGCAATAACGATAAAGTCGCTGGTCTAGTCTACATCGCTGCATTTGCACCTGATACTGGCGAAAGCCCAGGTATGATTACGCAACAACATTTGCCTGAAGCTGCTGCAAATCTTGCACCAGACAGCGATGGTTACTTATGGGTTGTTGCAGACAAATATCATGAAAGTTTCTGTCAAGATTTAGACCCTACTGAATCCTTAGCCATGGCTGTTGCTCAAAAAGCACCGCTTGCAAGCACCTTTGGCGATAACATCACAAATCCTGCATGGAAAACCAAACCATGTTGGTACCAAGTTTCAACTCAGGATCGCATGATCGCACCTGAAAACCAAAGAAAGATGTCTGCAAGAATGAATCCTAAAGAGATCATCGAGCTTGATGCAAGCCATGCTTCGCTGGCTTCTAAGCCAGAAGAAGTGGCTAACTTTATTTTGAAGGCTGCATCATCTCTTTAATAAATAGTTAAGAGAAGCTGATCTTAAAAATATCTATGCCAGCAGCATCTTCTAAAACCAGATTTTAGAGAAAATAAGTGGTAGTGTAAGCAATAGAGAAACAATTGAAATGGGAGCTAGACTCCCATTTTATATACCTTTAATTTTTGAAAATGATTTAAATCAGTCTCAAAATAAAAACAATAAAAAACCAGTTCTATAACTGTGTAAATTGAGTAACTCAACAAGGCTTTTTATTTTCCAAAAACTATTTTGAAAGCGATTTTGTAAAGCAATATTTTCTTCGTTCCAATTCCTGACGCTGTAATCCCTCTTAGCCATGTACAATAGGGTGAATTAACAAAAATCTTCTTGAAATTCATTATCAATCCCTCATTTTAGAACAATATAGAGATTAAAATTACTGATCCATCTGAAGAGTGGAAAGGAGCGACACATGAAAAAAACACTCATCGGTCTGACTATGGTGGCAGTACTCACAATGACAGGCTGTGCAATGTCACCAAGCAAGCCTCGAACCTTTGATCAACTTGGACAATATTCAACTGTTCCACTCAATGATCACAGTTATCGTGTCAGTTTTAGAGCCAAAAGCGACATGAGTTTTGGAACAGCTGAAGAAATTACCCTACTCAAATCTGCACAAACAGCAGCACTCAACGGATTTCAATTCTTTAAAGTGCTTGATGATCCAAGTAATCGTAATCAACCGCCACGTAAAGCTGTGGTTTATCCAACCCCGATGTATCCACCCTATGGTTATGGATATAGACGTTTGGGCGGCTTTTATGACCCGTTTTATGATATTCCACAAGTAGTGACCGTTGACCCGATTCAAGTGTCTTATAGCATTGAATGTTATAAAGATAAAAAATCAGCACCTAACGATGCTTTTGACGCTCGTCTGATTTTACAATCTTTAGGACAAAAATATGGTGTTAGTCCGACAGGACAAGTACTTCAACCCCAACCTGTTGCGGTAACATCCTCTAAATAATTATTTTTAGGCATATGAATGGGCGAAATAGAACAACATACTATTCCGAGCTTGGATCGTAGTAAACGCTTTGCGACGATTGCATTAATCGTTGCAGTCGTGTCTTGGATTATTCTGATTTTTACAGCCAAGCTCCTGCCTGAATACGCATGGTTCATTCATATCCTCATGCTCGGTGCAGAAGCAGGTGTGGTTGGTGGCTTAGCGGACTGGTATGCGATCACGGTTCTATTTCGTAATCCTTTTGGGAAAATTCCGATTCCTAATTTTTTACGTGACCATACGGAAATCATTCCTCGAAATAAAGCCCGTATCGCTGAATCTATGGGGAAGTTTGTTCAAGAAAACTTTCTTTCCCCACAGGTTGTAGAAAGTAGTTTAAAAAGTACCGATCTCAGTTTAGCTGTAGGGCAATGGCTTGCGAACCCACAAAACAACACTCAAGTCGTTGAAGTGATTCAACAGACTTTACCTAAAATTTTTGAATTTGTTGGGCAAGAACAAATTGGGCGCTTTATTCAAAATAACAGCGTGCAATGGGTGCGTAATACACGAATCAATAATCTTGCCAGTGAAATGCTACGTGCCGTTTTAGAAAATGATTTCCATCAAGATGTATTGCAACGTGGACTAGATTTAGCCCATGAATGGATGATGACACATCCTGAAAAAACTCGTGAACTCACTCAAGTACTGTTTAAGGAACTCGGTGTTTCTCGTCTGGCCAAAGGCGCAAGCTGGATCGGAATCGATGTTGAACAACGCACTATTGATTCTGTAATTGAAAAAGTTGAATCCATGTTGGCTGATGAAGAACATCCGATTCGCCAAAAAATTGAAGAAGCTGCTCATCATGTCATGCTACAACTCTCCGACAATCACAGCACTGCAAGTATTCGTCTAAATGAAACCAAAAATGCGCTTTTAGACAGTGAATCTGTACTGAACTTTATCACTGGTGCTGTGGTCATTTTATGTGATGCAATTAAATCTGACCTAATGAAAGCAGATTCAGGTATTGCGATGAACCTCCGTATTGCCATTCAACAAGTTGGTGAAAACTTGATTCAGAATCAATCTGTTCGTGATTTATTGAATGATCGAATTAGTGGTATTGCTGTGAATTTGAGTGATCAATACAGTGAAAAAGTCATTCGTTTTATTAGTCAACGCATTCATGAATGGGACTCTACTGAAATGATCGCTAAGATTGAAAATGAAGTCGGTGGCGACTTACACATGATTCGCGTCAATGGTGTGGTGGTCGGTGCATTTATCGGTCTAACGCTTGGTGTAATTCGTGCTGTGATTGATTTTGTGATTTGAATATGAACGAGTTAAAGAGGTCATAAAAACGATTAATACTTAAAAAAGTCATCAAAATATCGTTCCATCAAGCACAATCTATCCTGATAGAATCACAAAGGGTATCAATAAGTTAAAATGAATCTCTTAAATTTTTAAATAAATTTTAAACAAAATACTACAATTATTTATAAAAACTTAAAAATAAACACATATACTTGCATAAAATTTTAACTAAAAAAGAAGCAACAAAATGAAAAAAATATTATTAATATCTCTATTCACAATGACAACATCTATTGCTTTTGCAGCAGGAAATCCTATCAAAACTGGTGATGTTCTTGGTCGAGATCTATCTGTTTACGGATTAGGGAGTTTAGGACATACAGGGCTACTTGTTAGCACTAATAATGTGGTTCAGGTCATGAATGAAACACCTTATGTAAACGTAGTCCAATACGTAACCGTTTCAGGTTTTAAAACAGATACTTATTGGGGAGCAAGAGCTAAATCTAGCTTTGGTTTCAGACAACCTTATACTTCCGCAGCGAATCAAATCACAGCTATTTCAAATATTCAACGACCTCATGTTGCTTACACGCTCTATTCATCTACTCCATCTCCTGCAATACAAGTTTGTTCATCCTATAACTCTTCAGGAGCATGCACTGCTTACACTTGGCAAAAAGGTACTTTCCGTTGTGATGGGTTTACTAAATGGCTCTATACTCAAACAGGGAATGGTAATTTAGGCGGTAGCACACCTAATGGAACTTATACGAGTTCTCTTTTAACGATCACTAGAACATAATCGCTTATTAAAAAGATGATTTTCTCACCCTCAATATTTCTTGAGGGTGTCTCTCTAATTTGAAATTGTAGATTATGAATAACAAAATAAAATACCTCTTAAGTATCGCCATCCTTCTGATATTAATTGTATTAATATTCTTTTATAGAAACTATCAAACCGACGTAGAACAAAAAAATACAAGATCAAATACTCTTCCAAAAGAACAAATTACTCATCAAATTAATACCTTGGATGGCAATTTAAGCAATACATCAAAACCAAAGCCTTCAAATATAAACCCACCTAAATGGGCTCAAGAGCTTATGTATATAAATGAAAATCCACAATATAATCGTGTTGATAAAATACAAAGGCTTATAAAATTATTAAATGAAAATAAAAATGATGCTTCAGCCGTGCGCGAAATACTGGCACATTTATCAAATCTAAACCCCATAGAAGCTGTTGATGACATTTTACCATTCCTAAAGAATAGTGACCCTTCTGTCCAAAATGCAGCTATAGGTGCGCTAAGTAATGCTTCTTTACTGACAGAGCAAGAACAACAACTTAAAAAAAACCTGCCTGAAAATGATGTCATTAGAAGAAAAATTGCAATTAATATTAATGAATTGAAAAATACTCCAAACATAGCAAATGAAGTTAAACAGGCAATATCCTCTTCATATGCTTCAACGAATCCATCGCTAGAAGATACAAAATCAATGATTAAAGATATACTCAATCAAAAAGAAATGAGTGCAAATGAATCCTCATATTTAGCGACATCCATTTTAAATGGTAAAGATGTAAAAAATACTATTTCATTACTTGATAATAAAAGTACGACTGTTAAAGATGAAGTCATAAAAAGTATAGGAAATAATATTGTAGACAATCCAAATGTATTAGATGTATTAAATACCGAACAAAAAAGAGAAGTTTTTTCTTTTATACACAATAACCCGCCCAGTATGAGAGATGATGATTTTAGCTTCAAAAATGATCTTTGGAAGAATGCTCTTAATCATTTTTAATCAATACATTGCTTTATCTAAAAATATCAACATATTATCAATCAATTGAATAGTTGATCGTTACAACAACACGTGCAATTTTATTAATGGTTGCCTTATCATATGCGCCACCATAATCGCTATCATCATCAGAGCCACTTTCAGGCAAAATATAAAATGCACCTTGGCTTGCAGAACGCATCGCACCCACTTGGACATTACCCACTTTTGCAAATTCATTGGCTCGGCTATGTGCATTTTTAGTTGCATTGGCAATCAATGACATTTTTATTTCTTCTAAATTAGAAACCAAATACTGCGGTTCTTGCTCGATAGAAATGCCCTTTTCATCTAATAAATACGCATCTTTTGCTGCTTTTTCTATCCTTTGAATATCACGGCTATCAATCACTAAAGATTGCATCGCATTATAACCTCTAAATTCACGGATCATTTTTCCGTCTTCATTTTCAACATCTTGATAATAAGGTTGAGAGCTTTTATTGCCCAATTTCATCTCAGTTGCTTTAAATCCATGCTCAATAAAAAAATTCTGTAGGGCTTTTATTTCTTGATCGAGTAACTGATAAGATGCCGAAATCGTGTCTGAAGCATGACTTGTGCGTAGATTGATTTCCCAACGTGCTAAATCAGATCGTATTGGTTTTTCAGCTAATCCTTTGACGATAATTGAATTTTTGTCACCGCCAAACTGCTTAAGTGCATATCCAATCACACCTGCAGAAATAATAAATCCTAAACTGAGAATGAGTGCTGAAACCCATAAGGTTTTATATATAATTGATTTATTTTCCATTTTTAATATCACTAAAAATTCTTATTCAATAATTTATAGTTAGGATTAAACGACAAGTCAACATAGTTTCGGTGTGTAAATAACACACTTTTATTATCTATTTATTTTATAAAACATCGGTTACTCCTTCGTGAAAATAAGCCATCTCATTGACATAATTTCAAAGGCAATACAAACAAAACTGCTTAGGTCATCCCTCAAGCAGTCTTTGAATGTCTAACAAAAGTTTTAATTCGTTTATTTTGTCCAACCAAATTTTTTAAATATCGTATGTCCTTGTTGAGACTTTAAAAAGTCGATAAAGCTTTTCGCTTCTGCATTTTTTGAACCTTGTTGTGTCAATGCAACACCCGTATCTCGATAAACAACCAATTGCGGCTCGATAGGAACAATTTGACCAATATCAGGATTACTCACACCCCAAATATTAAAAACTAACCATGCGTCATACTGACTATTTTCTTCCCAAGCTTTTTTAGCCATGCCTGTGTTAGGCGCATACATCGTGATATTTTTTCGGAATGCTTTGGTTAATTGAATATTGCCCGTTCTGCCTGCAATATCCTCCCACATACCTACTTGCCCTGCGCCATGAGTAACTAGTACTTTTGTATTTGGTTTTGCTAAATCTTTAAAACCTTTAATATTTTTAGGATTACCTTTTCTGACTAAAATCGCAGCAGGTCGTAAATATAGTGGTTCTACTGAATCTTTAACGATGCTCTCAGAGAATGTTTTTTCAAAATCAGACATCATCGCCTCAGAGCCACTATAGATAAGATCTGCATCTAATTTGGCTTTATCAGCCCATTGCGGGGTTGGTCCCGCAGTCACTTTTACTTCTATTCCCGTCTTTTTTCGGAATTGTTTTGCTGCCTCATGCATCGCAGGTGCAGGTCCACCAGGACCATAAACGTTGATATCTGCCATCGCATTTATAGATAAATAACAAACCGTTAGTCCCAATAAATAACGACTAAATCCATATTTCTTCGGCATTTTTCATTTCCATTGTTGTTGTATCAAAATGAGATATTATTATTTTTACTGATTTATTAATACATTTTATATTGGTTTTTTTGTTAATAAATTTATCGTGAAAAATAAAGTATTTTTAGGCTATACCTATTATTAATTAAGCCTAATCAATAGAGCAGAATATTGAGCAATGAGTGAGTGCCTTACATGAATAATCATGAAAAAACCGTTCTAGTGTGCTGAACTCTAGAACGGTTTTGACTAAAATATTGATGCTAGAAGGGATGATTTAAGCATTTCGTGTAAGAGATTTTATGTTAAATATTCATATTTTTGATTCAATGAATTCTTCAATAGATTTCTCAAAAATATATTTACTTGAACGCTTATGTATCCTTTCCAGTAAATAAATTAGTTGATGAATAGTTGTTATTGGATTATTAGATTCAACAGCTTGTTGACTTTGTGCTAACTTGGAAGAATTATGAGCAGCTTGCTTATAGCTCGTTGCGAAGATTTCAATAATTTCTTTATTTGTTTCATTGTAGTCAGGCTCAAAATTGTTTCTTATGTAGTCTTTAGCTGTATCACCAATAGATTTTTTACCTGTTGAATCGAATGGTTTAGTACAAACTTCATAGTGCAAGATGAACCAAATCTCGATACAAGGGAATGAATATATTGGAATGATTCTTGTGTATTTAGGTTTATATCTAGAGATCACTTCGAGATATTCTTTATTTTTAACCGTGTCTAAGTCAAAAATACAAAAAATATAGTTAAATTCATTTCCAATTTTTTCTTCTGCTTTAGAGATACTAATAGCTTCTTTAATGATTCCCACACTATCTGTATATGCACTTTTTTCTACTTCTAGTGTCTGCAGACCAAGAATATTTTTTATCTTCTCAAAATAAATTTTCTCAGATAAGCCTTCAGTTAATATTAATATTCTTGGAATCTCATTAAAGTTACGAGAAGCACGCTTAGATTGCTTACGAGATTCTCTTAACTTTTGACATTCCAATTTTCGTTTTTTTTCAATATCGTCACTACCCATTAAAAACTCTCTCTATATCTCTTAATTCAAAAAAGGTGTGGCGCCATATCGGCCAGATAGGTAGCGTAATTCCCAATTTTCTCTATCATTACGAGGGTTAAAATCTAGTAATGAATAAATAGAAGAAGCTTGTTCATCGTCTTTTTCTACAAAGTAAATTTGGTCTTTTCTTAAACTATTTGGATCAATTAAATGAGTATCATGAGTGACACAAACCATTTGATTATTAGTTGATTCTTGAAATTTTTTTAAGAAATTTCGAACTAATAAGGGGTGTAGTGCTGAACTTAATTCATCTACATAGAAACATGTAGTGGATGCGCCTTTCCCGTTTAGAAGTAACGGAGAAATTTGAAATAGTTTTCGAGTACCCGTAGATTCTGCGTCAAATTCAAAAGGAATTAGATCACCATCAGAATCTTTATGATAGGTTTTAATTTCTAAGACAAACTTATCTTGAAAATTTTTAATCACACGTTCTCTGACTTCTGGAGAAAGATCTTGTTGATTACTTAAAATTTTTTCTGCAATGGATGATTTATCAATACTAACATCTAAGATACTAATATCTTGGCTAGAAAGGAATTCTAAAAATTTCTCTTTGTATGAGCTGTCTGTATCGATAACTTTAGCTGCTTGTTCTAAAGTTGATTCTTCAGATAGTTTTAAATCGAACCAATCGTAAATATTTTTTAAAAACCTACTATTCTCTTGGACTGCTTTAGACAAGAAAAGAACGTTATCTGAGGTTTTTAATGCAATATCATCATAAATACGTTTAGGCTTTAAATCTTCACCAAAACTATATACGTATTCACCAGATTCAGTTAAATCTCGTGTAAATACATTTTTCTTATATTTTTTAGGGAAGTAGGATAGATACTCATAGTGAATTTTTTCTGAATCTAAAAGAACAGAATAACAATATTTAATATCATCACAAAAGAAATTAATCTCAAAAAAAGACGGCTCTTTTTGCACTTGCTTGTCTAGAGCAAATGAGGAAACAACCAACTTTTCATTGGGAGTGTTTTGTGCTGATGTTAAAACTAAAAATTTTAATTGACCTAGTGCTTTTAAAAGATTGGACTTCCCTGATGCATTTGCACCATAAATAACAACTGTTTTTAGTAACTTTAAGTCTTTAATAGGAGTATCTAGTAGGTGCTCACTATGAGTTGTGTATGGAGTATCAGCAACAAAACTTAAAGTTTGTGGTTCTCTAAAAGATAAAAAATTTGATACTGTGAAATCAATAATCATATAAAAACCCTATTTTATGGATAAAATATCCATAATTTTTATTATTTATGATTTATTTTTTATAGCAATTATATTTTAATATCAAGTATTATTTTTTAGCTTACATAGACCATAACGTTAAGATTTACTAAAATTAACATGATACAGCTTATGCAAAATCAATCTGCATCCTTATCATTGTCTCAACTTACCATACAACCATGCACATATCAGCTAAGCTCACATAAAAATCATTATGTAAAAAAATATTTCAAACCTATAAAACATACATCCCACCACCAATTTAATTATAAATAACAGCGTTACATATACTTTTCTTATCTCTTCAACAAACCAACCACCACACCCTATTTTGCTGTTAAAAACGACCTGTTAAACTGCATATAACACATTCATAAAACTCGTCTGGTCATGATCGAAATCCACTCTAAACTTCCTGCTCAAGGTGTCACCATTTTCAGCATCATGACCGCAATGGCACAACGCCTAAATGCCTTAAATTTATCGCAAGGTTTTCCAGACTTCCCTGCGCCACCTGATTTACTACAAGCTTTAAGTGATGCCACGTTAGCAGGCTATAACCAATATGCGGCTGGAGATGGCTTAGTTCCGTTAAGAGAACAATTAGCACAACTCTTTTTAAATCGAGACCAATTAAAACTAGACCCGATCACCGAAATCACCATCACTGCGGGCGCAACCATTGCTATCTTTTCTGCAATCCAAGCCATCGTACATGCAGATGATGAAGTGATTATTTTCGATCCAAGCTATGACAGCTATGCGCCGAGTGTGCAATTGGTGGGTGCTAAAGCCATTCATATCCCACTGAATGCACCTGAGTTTTGTGTCGATTGGAATCAAGTTAAATCTGCAATCACCGATAAAACCCGCATGGTGATCGTGAATACCCCACATAATCCAACGGGTGCAATTTGGTCGAAACAAGATTGGCTCAATTTGATTGAACTGATTCAAGATAAAAATATTGTTGTGCTGTCAGATGAAGTCTATGAACATCTCATCTATGACGGCGAACAACATTATTCAGCGCTCTCATTTCCAGAATTAAGAGATCGAAGTTTCGTGGTGGGTTCTTTTGGTAAAACCTTTCATGTCACGGGTTGGAAAACGGGGTATTGCGTTGCTTCACCACAGTTAATGCAAGTCTTCCGCCAAGTCTATCAATTCGCCAATTTCTGTGGCGTTACCCCTGTGCAAATGGCTTTAGCGCAATATATGCAACAATATCCTGAACATATCGCAGGTTTATCTGAGTTCTATCAAAATAAGCGAGATTTATTTATTTCAGGCATTCAAGATTCAGAATTTCGTTTAATTCCTTCGCAAGGCACGTTCTTTCAAAATATAGATTACAGTGATATTCGCCCTGATTTAAATGATGTGGAAATGTGTAAATTCTTAGCGGAACAACATAAAATTGTGGCAATTCCGGTGTCTGTTTTTTATAAGCAAGCCCCTGAAAATTTGCGTTTAATTCGCTTTTGTTTTGCTAAAAAAGACGAAACATTATTACAAGCCTGTGAGATTCTAAATCAGGTAAAATGAAGCGCTCATCATCTTCATCATTACCAAAAATAAGAAGCTTGAGTTACTCAAATCCTCAGGCTTTTTTTTAGATCTATGTTACTGTCATAAAAGCAATAAACTTAAAAATTGGACAATAGAAAGATAAATGCCAACACGTCAAAATATGATTGATCACCCACAGTTTTGGAAAGCATTTTTAATCTTTCTAGGCCCACTGATTGTCACCAATATCTTGCAAAACCTATCAGGTACTGTGAATACGATTTTTGTCGGGCAAATGTTGGGTGTAAATGCAATTGCAGCAATTTCAGTCTTTTTTCCAATCTTGTTTTTGCTTTTAGCATTTGTTATTGGCTTATCTTCGGGTGCAACCGTATTGGTTGGGCAGGCTTGGGGTGCTAAAAATATTGAAAAAGTTCGAACGATTGTCGGTTCATTATTGTTTATGACGCTGATTGGCGGAACAATCATTGCACTTGTGGGGGCATTTTTCTCAAAACACATTTTATTGTTATTGGGAGTCGACCCGAAGATTATGCATCTCTCTTTGCCTTATGTCAGATGGATGTTACTCGGCAGCCCATTCTTATTCATATACATCACCTATACCTCCATTCTACGTGGTGTTGGTGACAGTACTACACCGCTTATTGCATCGGGCTTAACCATTGTCATCGGAATGATCACAACCCCGATTTTAATTCGAGGCTATTTTGGTTTTCCTCAAATGGGAATTGTTGCGCCCGCGATTGCAAGTATCTTAGGTTTTATCGGCGTTTTAATTTTTCTTTATATTTATTTAAATAAAAAAAATCATGCGCTCAGACCCGATGCTGCTTTGATTGCTCATATTCGCCATCATCCTGAGTTAAGCCGAATTATTTTAAGATTAGGTATACCGACAGGTATCCAAATGGTCACAAACTCTGTTGCAGGACTCGTCGTCATTGGTTTGGTCAATCAATATGGCGCACATGCAACAGCAGCGTATGGTGCTGTGAATCAAGTCCTGAATTATATTCAATTCCCTGCGCTTTCTATTGCGATTGCAGGGTCAATTTTTGCAGCCCAAGCAATTGGTGCGGGTAAATCTGAACTGCTTTCGAAAGTGACTAAAATAGCTTTATTAAGCAATATTGTTATTACTGGTAGTTTAGTGATCATCGCCTATTTGGCTTCAAAATATTTAATGGCCTTGTTTATTACAGATCCGTCAGTGATTGAGTTAGGTCAGCAATTATTATTTATTGTGTTGTGGTCAATTTTGTTCTTTGGTGCAGGTGCTATTTTTGCATCGATCATGCGAGCCAGTGGAACCGTAAACGTGCCTATGCTTTTTAATATCTTAGCAATTGTACTGATTGAAATTCCTTGCGCTTATTTATTTAGTCAATGGTTCGGTTTACAAGGCATTTGGTATGCACTTGCATTAACCTTCTTCTGTCTATGTCTTATGCAAGGATTGTATTATCAATTTGTATGGAAGAAAAAAACCATTAAGATTTTGATTTAATGGTTTTTAATCGTAAAAAAGACTCGAAAAAGCTCTCATGCTATACATATAAATAATGCCAGTCAGTTAAGAGTAATTTAAAATAATTTTAGATTCTTGCTACCCCCCTCCTTTGAAAAAGGAGGGGGGTAAATGCTAATTTAAGCTTTTGGTTCTAATTTCTTACTAAACTTCGTCGCAAAACCTGTCAGCTTTTGATAGCCCGTCGGTAAAATACGTTGGATTAAATCTAAAGTTTTCGCATCATTACCAATTAACAAACGGCGTTTATCTTTGAGTACTGCATCCAGCATTTGCTGAGCAGCTTCTTCTGGAGGCATACGTAATAACTTATTGAATACTTTTGCAGATTTATCTGGGTTCATTCCCAATGAACGGATGCTGTCACTCATACGTGCATCATTGGCAATATTGGTACGAATACCCCCTGGATGTACGCAAAGTGCAGATACGCCACAATTTTCCATATCTAATTCTTGGCGTAGTGATTCAGTGAAGCCACGTACTGCAAATTTAGTTGCATTATAAGCAGACTGTGTCGGTTGTGCCGTTAAACCAAACAAGCTTGAAATATTGATGATGTGTCCATCACCTGTTTTTTTGATGTATGGAAGAAATTCTTTGGTGCCGTAAACCACGCCCCAAAAATTAATATTCACAATCCATTCAAGTTCTTCGTAAGTTGCGCCTTCAACAGTAGAACCCAATGCCACACCTGCATTGTTAAAAATCATATTCACAGAACCATGATTTTGTGCAGTTTCAGCAGCCCAAGTTCTTACTTCTTCAACATTGGCAACGTTCACTTTCTTACTTGTTACACGAACGTTATAAGGCTTAACCAGTTCAACTGTTTCTGCTAAACCCTTTTCATTCACATCACTAATCGATAAATGACAACCTGCTTTTGCCAATAAAATAGCAAGTTGTTGTCCCATACCAGAGCCTGCACCTGTAATTGCAGCAACTTTGTTCTTAAAATTCTTCATTCTCTATCCTTTTTTTAAATCCATACACACTTTCATGATGTGTCGCTCAGATCTCCAATATAATTTTGACAATCATTATTGTCAAATAATATATGATCAATTACCCGATGTTTTTTTATACAAAAGCGCTAAAATAGGTTTCAATCGCTTTTATTGCTAAAATAAGTCCACTTTGCGACAATCACCTTATAATACGAGTAATGCATTTCTATGACTGAGCAACAAAGCATTGAAAAAAAATCAATAAAAAAAACAGCCAATGAACGCCAATTTAAAGGTATGTCGTTGACTGAACGGAAGCTTGCACGTCGTGAAAAGTTGATTGAAGCGGGAATTGAGGCTTATGGAAATCACGGTTTCTTCTCTGTTACCGTGAAAGATATTTGTACTGAAGCCAAGCTCACTGAACGTTATTTTTATGAATCTTTTAAAAAGAGCGAAGAGCTTTTTCAGACAATTTTCTTACAATTGATTGAAAAATTACAAAAAACGGTCATGGAAGGCGTTATGCAAGCTGCGCCTGAACCGAAGAGAATGATTCATTCAGGTCTGACTGCCTTATTTACCATGCTTAAAGATGATCCACGTGTCGCTCGAATTATTTATGTCGATGCAATGCTGGTTCAGGAACTACATAATCATGCCACCATACAAGAAACTATGGGGCGTTTTGACCGTATGATTCACGCATTCGTCATGCTCATGTTGCCTCATATCGACCGCAGTGAACGAGAAATCTCGCTGGTTGCAACAGGCTTAAATGGTTATGTAACTCAGATTGCAGTCCGTTGGGTCATGGGTGGATTTAAACAATCCCTAGAGGAAATCGTAGCTGCATGTGAAATTGTATTTATTTCACTAATCGATACTTTTGCACAAAAGTAATCTGGTCATCAAATGGTCAAAAAATAATGATTTGAAGGTGAATAGTCCTTTTGCCTTTCATCTCGATAATTTTTTTGACTTTAATGGTTATAAATGATGCTTTGAATTTATTACTATTTTTCATATTTTTTTGCAAAAAAGAGTTCATATACCTTTTTTGCAATGATACTGTCATAATTAATCTTTGTAATAAGCCTGTCATAAATAAAAAACGGTATACCGTTCATACATAGGATATTGCGTTGTGAAAGATGACTATATATTAATCGTCGATGACGAACTTCCAATTCGAGAGATGATCCATACCTCATTGGATATGGCAGGTTTTCAGTGTTTACAAGCTGAAGATGCAAAACAAGCACATCAAATGATTGTCGATCAAAGACCTTCTCTCATTTTATTAGATTGGATGATGCCGGGTGGCGTGAGTGGCGTAGATTTATGTCGTCGTCTTAAACGCGATGAGAATTTATCAGAAATCCCAGTCATTATGTTAACAGCACGTGGCGAAGAAGATCATAAAGTTCAAGGTCTTGACGCTGGTGCAGATGATTATATGACCAAACCATTCTCTACACGTGAATTGGTTTCTCGTATCAAAGCCGTACTACGTCGTGCCAATGCACTCAGTGGCGAAAAAACCATTGATGCCAATGGCTTGATTTTAGATCCAGTCAGCCAACGTGTCAGCTTCGGCAATAGCATTTTAGAAATGGGCCCAACAGAATACCGTTTATTGGCATTCTTTATGACCCATCCTGAACGTGCTTATACACGTGCCCAACTACTTGACCAAGTTTGGGGTGGCAACGTTTATATCGAAGACCGTACCATTGATGTACATATTCGTCGTTTACGCAAAGTGCTTGAACCTTATGGTGCAGACCGTTATGTTCAAACTGTACGTGGAACTGGCTATCGTTTTTCAACTCGTGCAGATGTAGCTTTAGGCTAAGGCTCTATTCAGGTTAAATTATTTTTTATGTATGAACCCTACCCCGTCCCTGACATTGCTCGCGAACACCAAAAGTTTCGCTATAGCAGTTTATGGACTTTTGCTAAACAAGATGTACGCCTACTGGTTTTTTTACTCGTTATTGGGGGCTTTATCGGTTTAGGAATCGGGTATTTTTGGATTTGTATATCCATTGCTTTTGCTGTGTTTTTTATTTTCCAATTACATTCTTTATACCTTGTGAATGAGTGGATTTCGAATCGACCTTATGATTCACCACCGAATTTAGAAGGCATTTGGGGCGCATTACTTTTTAATGTGTATCGAGCACAACGACAAGAACGTGTTGTACAAGCAGAGATGGTTGGCTTAATTGATCGAGCACAATCATCTTTAATTGCTTTGGCTGAAGCCGTTGTATTAACAGATGAATTACACCAAATTGAATGGTGGAACCCTGCTGCTGAAAAGCTTTTGGGTATTCAACCACTGGATCGTGGTCGTAATATCTTAACCATCATTCGCCAACCCAGCTTTATTGAATATTTTAATAATATCGACCAATCCCCCGACGGAATTAA
This sequence comes from Acinetobacter sp. P8-3-8, assembly GCF_000214135.1. Classification (GTDB taxonomy): domain Bacteria; phylum Pseudomonadota; class Gammaproteobacteria; order Pseudomonadales; family Moraxellaceae; genus Acinetobacter. The sequence continues at coordinate 46,273 of NZ_AFIE01000004.1, read as the reverse complement.
AATCAAATCATCGGTTTATGAAGAACATTATGTGCAAATTAAACTGACCCGTTTTGGTAGCGAAAGTCGTTTAGTGGTTGCTTATGACGTCACACGCATGCATAACCTAGAACAAATGCGTAAAGACTTTGTCGATAATATTTCACATGAATTACGTACACCATTAACCGTCCTAAGCGGTTATATCGAAACCTTTACCGATCAAGAAGATTTAAATCCACGTTGGAAGCGTGCTTTTGAGCAAATGCAATCACAAACACGTCGCATGAATGCATTGGTCAATGATTTATTATTGTTATCACGACTTGAAGGCAATAAACAAATTGCTAAAAATCAAATCATTGATATGCCAAGCTTAATGAATCAATTGTTTGATGATGCTCAGGCCTATAATGTCGATTATGGACATACTTTAAATCTAGACATCGACAGTCATTGTGATTTGATTGGCTCAGATGCTGAACTTGCCAGCGCTTTTAGTAACTTAATCACCAATGCGATTAAATACACACCCAAAGGCGGTACGGTCACGATCGGTTGGCATGATGATGGTGAACATGGTTATTTTACGGTTGAAGATACAGGAATTGGTATTGACCCAAAACATATCCCTCGTCTCACTGAACGTTTTTATCGTGTCGATAGTGCACGTAGCCGTCAAACAGGTGGAACAGGTTTAGGGTTGGCGATCGTCAAACATGTATTGATGCAACATAATGCTTACTTAGAAATTGATTCAAAAGAAAATCAAGGTTCAACATTTAGAGTTGTTTTTCCTAAAGAGCGTCTTGATTTTGCAGATTAATCATTTTCAAACGGATAAGTCGATGAAATTATTTTTAGACTGTGAGTTTAATGGCTTTGGTGGAGAACTGATTTCTTTGGCTTTGATTGATGAAAATAATCAATATTTCTATGAAGTTTTAGAATGCCAAAACCCTATTCCTTGGGTGGTTGAGCATGTTATTCCTATTTTAAATCAAGCACCTATTTCTTTAGGGAAATTTCAGAAACAGCTACAAAGTTTCTTAAATCAATATGATGACATTGAAATTATTGCCGATTGGCCAGAAGATTTTGCTCTGTTTTCACGTAGCTTAATTGTTTCTGCTGGAAGATGCTTAACCCTACCGCCCTTAAAAATGCAGCTTTGGATGGAGGAAACAAATGCTCATGTCCCATCGCAACAGCCACATAATGCCTTAGCAGATGCACAAGCTTTAAAACTGTCTTATTTGAATGCTATGACGCTTTGATTTATTCTAAAAAACAAAAAAGCACGCTTCACAGGGAAAAGTGCTTTAAGTAATCAATATTTTAACAGTAAATCATGAATTAAAGCGTATGCCCCAAAGCTTCGCCCATCACCACAACAGAATTCGCTTTAAATTGTGCATCCCAATCCATTTTATTTTGCTCAAATAAAACAACTGCTGTTGAACCTAGATAAAAACGGCCAAGCTCATCGCCTTTTGCCAATTTTAAATCATGATGGTTCAGTTCTAAACGACCTGTTGGTTTGACTTTACCTGTTGCTACAGTTTCAATCCCTGCAACGATCATAGCACCGACTAAAACCACCGCCATACGACCCAATTCAGTATCAAACAAACATACCATACGTTCATTACGCGCAAATAAACCTGGAATATTTTCCGCAGTGGTTTGATTCACAGAAAATAATTCACCTGGAATATACAACGTTTCAGTCAATGTACCTGCAAAAGGTGTATGTACACGATGATAATCACGTGGCGATAAATAAACCGTAGCAAATTGACCATTTTTAAACGGTTCTGCTAACTGTGGATCACCAATCAATTTTTCGACTGAGAAGCTCTGACCTTTGGCTTGAAAAACATCACCATTTTCAATTTTACCCAGTTGAGAAATCGCTCCATCTGCTGGAGAAACAATACTTGTTGGGTCTGCATCAATTTCACGTACACCATCTTTTAATGCACGGGTAAAAAATTCATTAAACGACTTATATTTAAGTGCATCTGTTTGTTCTGCGATTGACAGATCAATACCGTACTGTGCTTTAAACGCTTGAATTGCGATGTTTTTTACAATTGGGTTTTCACTTGCTGCAACTTTACCAACAACACGACTCAATTGTTGCTGTGGAACGACTTTTTGAGCCTGAATAAAAATTTGTTTTTTTAACTTCGATGTAAAACTCACGCAGGTGATTCTCCAGTAATAATTGGACTATCGAGGCGATTGCCCCACTCGCTCCACGCACCATCATAGGCTTGGATATTCCAACCCAATAATCGACCTACAATATAAGCTAGTCCAGACCGATGATGTGATTGGCAATATACCACTACAGCTTGATCCAGTTGAAAGCCTAATTGTTCTAAACGTTGTTGTGTGCGTTCTAAAGGATGCAATTTTAAATGATTTTGACGGTTAATAGCACTACTCCATTCGAAATGAATGGCATTTGGAATGTGACCGCCGCGTCTAGCTGCTAAGCGTTCCCCTGTATATTCATCATCTGTACGGCAATCCCACAGTTGAATGGATTGCTGATTTACTTTTTCTAATAATTTTGCATATTCAATACGATACTGATCAAGATGTTCTAAATTGACTTTAACTAGAGACTCAACTTTGGCAATATTTTCAACCTCCGAAGACGTTGGATAACCTGCACCTAACCATGCATGAATACCGCCATTTAACAAACTGACATTTTTAAAGCCAAGGCAATGCAAATTCCAAATCAAACGCCCTGCCCATGCACCACCTTCATCGTCATAGACCACAACATGATGATCAGGTGAAATATTTAAATATTCAACCAATGCATTCAGACCCGCTTCATCGGGTAATAAACCAGAAGCTTGCTCTTCTTGGCGTACCAGTAATTGAGGCTTTAGATGAATTGCATGTGGTATGTGTAATTGTTCGTAGACTGAACTACGACTCAAATCAACGATTCTGAGTAATTCATGCCCTAAAAAAGGCACAATCTGTTCCGCTTCAATGAGCAATCCAAAGTTAAAGTCAGTTGCAGTCATACGATTTTTCTAATTTAAGACCCTATACAAAATGATCTTATCACAGTGTTTTTTACCAATATGCTGATTTTTCACTTTCCTTTAGCAAAAAATCAGCTATGAATTTTCAATTACTCTGCAACTTCAGGAATTTCAAAGACCTGACGTAAATACGCTAAAAAGGTATCGTTATCTGTCATAGTTTTTCCTGGACTGTCAGAAATCTTCGCCACAGACTGTCCATTACATTCCACCAATTTTAATACGATATTTAACGGTTTTTGCCCCATATCGTTGGTCAAATTAGTCCCGATACCAAAACTGATTTGGAAGCGATCTTTAAAGTATTGATATAGATTCCAAGCACGTTCCAAGTCTAAACCATCACTAAAAGTCAGCATCTTGGTCTTGGTATCAATTTTGAGTTTACGATAATGCTGATAAGCTTTATCACCCCACTCATACGGGTCACCACTGTCGTGACGTAAGCCATCAAATAGCTTGGCAAAATACAGATCAAAATCACGTAAAAATGCATCCATTCCCACGACATCTGTCAATGCAATCCCCAAGTCACCACGATACTCCTGTACCCAAGTTTCAAGTGCTGATTTTTGGAAATCACGCAACCGGACATCAAGCGCTTGGAAAGCTTGCAAAAACTCATGCGCCATCGTACCAATTGGGTAAATGTTGAGTTCTTTTGCCAACAAAACATTGCTTGTACCACGAAAAACTGTAGGTACAGCTTGATGAAAAGTTTGAATCACATGACGTTGCCAATCTAGGCTATAACGGCGACGTGTACCAAAGTCTGAAACCAACAATGGTGGATCATTCGGTTTCTGATCTTTTTCATATTGCTTCAGCAGTTCAACTTTGGCCTGTAAGCGACGTTCACCTTCAATTAAAACATCATCTGAACGAATACGTTGAAAATAAAGTTCGTTGACGATCGCAAGTACAAAAATCTCGAACATCATTGCCTGAACCATAGGGCCTTCCACCCAAATGTCCAAGCGTCCCTCTTCATCTATGCCTGCTTTGATAAAGCGGCGTTTTAATTGGAATAATTCTAAATAATCAACAAAATCACTTTTGATAAAACGCAGACTGCGTAGATAGGTCAGCTCATCTTCTTGGAATTTTAAGGTACATAATTGATCAAGTTGATCATTTAAATCATCCAAAATATCCGTCAATGGATAGACAGTGTCGTCTAAATTGCGACATCTAAAATGGTACACACTATGCGTTTGCGGAAACTTGTGTAATACCACTTGTAACATTGTGAACTTATATAAATCGGTATCGAGCAAGGATTGAATTATTGGTTGCATAGCCTATCCATTCAGGAATGTTCTTCATTCACTATAAATAACTAAATCCATTGTTGCATAACATCCAAGCTAATTAATTCACTTTTTTTATTTTTTTAACAAAAGAATAATGATTTTTAATACTGAAATGTGAATGTATCGCTGCTTTGCGTATTTAATTTTATTATCATTTTATTATAATAAAATTAATATTTAATAATTTATTATTAACATTCATTGAAATTAAATTTGTTTTAAATTAAGATCAAATCTCAATAAATGTTAATATTATTCACTTTAAAATCAATAATATTATCCAATAACTCATGCTGGTATGGAAAATAACAATGGCTAAATTAGACTTAAATTCGTTAAGTGAAATTGATGGTTTTATTGCTGCTGCACTCGTTGATAGTTCAAGTGGCTTATCTTTATCTGCGATAGGCTCTGGATTAGATTTAGAACTTGCAGCTGCAGGAAATACTGAAGTCATTCGTGCAAAACGAAAAGTAGCAACGGCTTTAAACTTAAAAGATAATATTGAAGATGTACTGATTACTCTAGGCAAGCAATATCATGTATTGCGTCCACTGGATCGCAATACTGAATTGTTTCTTTATCTTGTATTAGATCGCCAAAAGTCAAATCTTGCGATGGCTCGTCATGAGTTAAAAATCTTTGAAAAAGAATTAGATTTCTCATAATTTTTGATATGAACTAAAAAGCCATCTTTCACAGATGGCTTTTTTTTTCAACATCATTTTTCTGTTGGATTCTGGACATTGCCTTTTAACTTCGTTGCATAATCTACACCATGTGTATGTAAATATTCACGAATAAGTTGTCGAACGACTTGTGAAGGTTTTAAATCTTGCTGACTACATAACGCTTCAAAAGCTTCTTTTTTTATCGGATCAATCAAAATTGTTAATCTTGCAGTTTTATTTTCCATGATCTTTTCTATCGTATTATTAACATAAAATGATAATATGATTATCATTTTATTATTGCAAGGCAAAATTTAAACTCATCAATGCCTCTCTTCAAATTTAACACCGATTCAGAATAACTTAATTTGAGAAATAAAACCATATAGTTTTTAAGGTTTTAATCATCCGTCTATTTCCAATATTTCTAGCCATAAAATATTAAATCCTCAATCTGCTTTTGATAGACTAACTTTGTTTATTCTTATATTAGTTTTTGATATGCGTGCATTATTACAAAGAGTTCTTGAAGCCAAAGTCGTTGTGGATGGAGCAACAACGGGGGGAAATTGGACACGGAATTTTAGTTTTTCTCGGTCTAGGCAAAGAAGATGATTTGGAAAAAGGCAAAAAACTGATTGATAAGATATTGAAATATCGCTTCTTTGATGATGAGCAAGGCAAAATGGGCTGGAATGTCAGTCAAGCCAATGGTGGTATTCTACTGGTTTCACAATTTACCTTGATGGCTCAAACTCAAAAAGGCTTACGTCCAGATTTCGGCCCTGCAATGCCTCCTGTAGAAGCCAAAGCACTCTATGAACAATTGGTTGCTTATGCGCAATCACAATTTGAACATGTACAAACTGGTATTTTCGCAGCAGATATGAAAGTGCATTTGGTCAACGATGGACCTGTAACCTTTAATTTAGAAGTTGAATAATGTATTGGACATTTTTCAGTTTTTAAGCAATAAAAAAGCCCTTGATGGGCTTTTTTAACATTTTAAATCTTAACGGCCAGTCTTTTCTTTTAAGAACTGGCGTGCCAATTTAATTTTGTCTTTTACTGGTTTTGGCACTTTAGGTGGGATCAGTTTAGCAACTTGGTTAAACCAAACCAATAAGCTGAAATCACCTTCCATTTTAATGCTGCCATTTTGCATACCCGTCATAAACGCAGTTGGATCGCCTTTTACTAAGGTTTTTACACCTTGCTCGCTATCGGCAAATTGCAAAACAAAATCAGCTTTATTCTCAGTACCAGAAACAGTATCAATTTGACCATTGTTTACGATAATTTGACGCGCTACACCTAAATCCGTACCAATCTGTATACGGAACTGACGATCATGCGTCAATTCAATAAACTTTGGACTCGTACGTGCCAATTGCTTCATACGAAGTGCTAAACCCAATACAAGTAGATCTAAAGGATCTGTGCTTGCATCTACGATCGGTAACTTCACAACTGGAATTGAAGAAAATTTCATGACATTTAAGCCTGTTGTTTTTAAATTAGATTTGAATTTGCTCATCGTAGCATAACTTGTCATTTCTAAGACACGGCTTTCAGAACAAAGTATAAGGTCAAAAAAAGGTATATCATTTCGATATACCTTTGAATGTCTAAATTCAGTTTTTTCGTGTAATTAAAGTCAGTATCCTTGTTTAAGAAAAATAACTTTACTTACTCATCTTCATACACGGGTGTATGTTCGATGTATTGGCGGTTTGCAAGTGCTTTTTGAGCACGGTTATCTTCACGTAGTAGCAATGCAATCAACGCTGACATTGCAAGCATAATGGCTGTTAAATAGCTATATGCCATCGAAATTTCAAAAATGTTCTGTACGCTATAACGAATCGCCTCTAGCGCTCCCCAGAAGATCATGCCCGCAAACATGAAACCTAACCAATGACGGTAAGGGGAAAAGAAAACAGTAGCCAACGCTGCAGCAATCAGACCAAATCCAATGAGTGTTGCCAATGTCGCTGATACCATAAAAACCTCCGTCAAAATGATGTCTCTCTATACCGTCTAAATGGTGTTTCACAACAAGTCCAAGCTTTATAATTTTTCTTAAATAATCTTATAAAAGCTTATGCATTGCATTATGTATGGTTTTTATCAGAAGAAAAGAGCTGTTTTCTAGCTAAACGACACACTTTGTCGCAACATTCATTTGTCATTACATTTTTTAAAAATACTGTTTTGCTCACAATCTAATTGCCATCACTCTTGCAGTGTCATTACAAAAAAATACACACGATCTTCAATACGAAAAAACTTTTTTTAGTTGGATGATACATATTTTTATCGGGCTGTTTTCTTTAGGTTTTATGGAATAGTCAGAATTCATTCTTTAATAGAAATTCAAAAGAAAATAGCGGCATTTGAGCCGCTATTTGTCACAATGTTGCAATAATCTTATTGCTATTTATGCCCTATTCATATCTTTATCATGCACACCAAGTAAGTACAACACACCATCTAAACCAACGCTTGAGATGGCCTGATTGGCATTTTGACGGACTAAAGGTTTTGCACGGAATGCTACGCCTAAGCCAGCAATAGACAGCATTGGCAAGTCGTTTGCACCATCACCTACAGCAATCGCCTGTTCGAGCGAAATCCCCATTCTTTCAGCAAGTTCAGTCAATAATAATGCTTTACGAGCACCATCCACGATATGACCTTTTACAACACCTGTAACCACACCATTTTCCACATCAAGTACATTGGCATGTACTTCGTCTATTCCCAATTTCTGCTGTAAATATTCTGCAAAATATTGGAAACCACCTGAAAGAATTGCAGTTTTATAACCCAATGATTTCAGTGTTAAAATTAGACGTTCAGCACCTTCAGTCACGGTTAAACGTTCCGCAATTTTAGGTAATACAGCCGCATCTAAACCTTTAAGTAATGCCACACGCGCACGGAAACTTTCTTGGAAGTCCAACTCCCCTTGCATTGCTCGTTCAGTAATTTCAGCAACCTGATCACCAACACCAGCTTCAATCGCCAACTCATCGATCACTTCTTGTTCAATCAAGGTTGAATCCATATCAAAACAGACCAAACGGCGATTACGACGGTACGCATTGTCTTCTTGTACAGCAACATCAATGCTCGATTCAGCAGACAATCTTAGACATGCAGCACGCATGGCTTGTGCATCAAGCATTTGACCACTTAAACCAAACTGTACACATGAACGTTTCGGCCCTTCTTGCTCGCCATCACGTTCAGGACGTCCCGATAATCGGGTGACTGTTTCAATGTTAAAGCCTTGACTTGAAACGATATTGGTCACGGCTTGTAAATGAGCAGCTGTCAATTCAGGCGCTAAAGCCGTCACGATATAACGTGTTCTTCCGCCTTCACTGACCCATTGATCGTATTCTGTCGCTGAAATTGGTTTAAAGCGAACAGTTAAACCAATATCATGTGCTAAAATAAGGATATCTTTCATGGCTAAAGCTGTTGCTGTTTGATCGTTTGATGAAACAACAATACCTAAAGTCAATTGATTATGAATAACGGCCTGCCCAACATCTAATATTTGCAAAGAATGTACGGACAACACTTGCATTAATCGAGTAAACTGATTGGGTTGGTCAGGACCTAAAAATGATATAAGAATGATTTCTCGCATAAATTGACTCAAGTCAGAGCTACAACTATTGTGAGAATCATAATCGATATTGATGTGGGGCTGTTAATAATCCCTATAATTTTCTTTGGAAGTTTAAGTTGAATGCGCCAAGACAAGGGCTATTTGCTAGCCTACTCATTGTAAGTTTTGCATTTCATACCTTTTTATTGGTAGTTGCAACAACACATCAATTAAATGAAAACCGTGCGAGTCAAGGTCAGCTCATGACCAGCCAATTGGTGACTGACAGCCTTGCTGAGCTTGAACCTGCCAATACTGTTTCATTGGCATTGCTTGCAAATCGTTATGCAACCAATCCAAGTGTCGCTTCTATCCGTATTTTGGATGCACAAAAACAAGTTTTGGCAACCAGCGGCATGGCAAAAACCCGTCAAGGCGAAGTCTTTGTTCGTGATGCATTACAAAATGAAAAGAAAGTAGGCACCATTGAAATCACGTTAATTAAACCAAGTATTGGTGAAATTTTACGTACGCAATGGTTGGCTATTTTAGTGTCATTATTGATCCATGTTTTCTTATGGTTGGCTTATCGTGCTATTGCTCGTCCAACACGTAGCGAATATTTGGCCCGTATCAATAATGAAGCACGTTTGAAGCATGAAATCCAACAACTGACTGAAGCACTTGAAGCTGAAAAGGCCAATCGTGTGATTGCCTTGGCGCAAGCTCAGCAAAATCCAATTAAGGTCAAAGCTGAACCGAAACCTATCCTTAAACCAGTTGAAAATGATCAAGACGTTTTGGCGCTTAATATCCAATATTATGATCCGAAACAATTGATGAATACAGTCAATCAATCTGTTTCAGTGCCTTATTTTAAACTTTGCCAAATTTTTCTGAGCAAAAGCATTGAACTTTGTGCACAACATTTCAAACTGAGCGCTAAAGATTTCACCATCCATCAGGAATTTAGCCAAAATGGTGCATTGATCAGTATTGATGCTGAAAAACCTGATGCTGCGCAATGTATTCTAATGATTGGTTCAGTTTTCCAATTGCTCTCTGAAGTCCTCTACAAACGCTACCGTGAAGACAAACGTTTTGTTTTACAAACACGTTGTGCTGTCACCAATGCGGTTGAAGCGATGCAATTGGATGCGTTGCAGGCAGCTGAACGTTTAGCCAACCATTTGATTGCTAAAGAAATGGCTTTATATTTAAGCAATGATCAACTCAAACACATTGATGATTGTTACCAATTGGTTGCATTACCGAATCCAAGCAATGTACTTACACGTCACTCATTTATGATCAATGGTATGAGCAATGATTGCGCTGAATTGGCTCAAAGCATTCGTACTGAAATTTTAAAAGGTAAGAAAAATGCTGTAATTTCTGATTCTGTTTCAGAAATTTAAAAATCAGCTAAGAACAAAATGTAGCCCTTATTTTCTAAATGAAAGTAAGGGCTTGCTTTTATTCATATACATTTCACATAAGATCATCTGAAATACTCACAAATATGTGAATGTTTAATCTTTATACAAACGGTGCTTGAATCAATTTTTCTTCTCTTTTCATAGCCCTATCAAGTTGTGTATAACGATGTAGCGCAATGGAATATGATAAGCATAGGCAAAATACGTAAAAACACGTTAAACTATGTCACGATGAATTAAATGAAAATGTCACACGACAGAACAAAAAGGTGAAGCTTGATGTCGCTTAATACAGTTGAAGAGCTTGTAGCAGATATCCGTGCAGGAAAAATGGTTATCCTCATGGATGATGAAGATCGTGAAAATGAAGGCGATTTAGTCATTGCTGCGACGCACGTACGTCCTGAAGACATCAACTTTATGATCACACATGCACGTGGTCTAGTTTGCCTAACGCTCAGTCGTGATCGTTGCCAACAATTAAATCTACCGCTGATGGTTGATGCAAATGGTGCACAGCATGCAACCAATTTCACACTGTCGATTGAAGCGGCAAACGGTATTACGACAGGTATTTCTGCGGCTGAACGTGCACATACCATTCAAACTGCTGTTGCGGCACATGCTAAGCCTGCAGATATTGTTCAACCAGGACATATTTTCCCACTGATGGCACAGCCAGGTGGTGTTTTGCATCGCGCAGGGCATACTGAAGCAGGCTGTGACTTAACTCGTTTGGCAGGCTTAGAACCCGCTTCAGTGATTTGTGAAATTATCAATGAAGATGGCACCATGGCACGTCGTCCTGATCTTGAAGTTTTTGCTGAAAAGCATGGCTTGAAAATGGGTACGATTGCCGATCTTATCCATTATCGAATGACCAATGAGCAAACTGTAGAACGTTTAGATCAACAAAGTATTGATACTGAATACGGTACTTTTGAACTTTACCGCTACCGTGAAGTTGGTAATCCAGATATTCATTTGGCTTTGGTTAAAGGTGAACCTAAAGAAGGTGTAACCACTGTACGTGTACATGGCTTTAACCCTACACGTGATTTACTCAAACTGAATAAACAAGACGGTGAACCTGCTTGGAATTTAGATAAAGCATTGAAAGCTATTGCGAATAGTGATCGTGGTGTTTTAGTTTGGATTGGACAACGTCATTTATCTGACTTAGGCCCTGCTTTAGAGTCACTCGGAAAGCCAAAACCAACCAAGTCCAATGCAGCATTATCACAACAATATCAAACCATTGGTGTAGGTGCTCAGATTCTTCGTGATTTAGGCGTTGAAAAAATGAAGCTACTCAGCTCGCCATTACGTTTTAATGCATTATCAGGTTTTAATTTAGAAGTAGTGGAATACATCACTGCGGACCAATAATTTTTGTAAAATCATCGAGGTTGCTATGGCGATTCGCCGAATTGAAGGTTTATTACATCTCGCGAGCGAAGGCCGTTACGCGATTTTAGTTGGACGTTTTAACAGCTTTGTTGTTGAACATCTATTAGAAGGTGCAATTGATACATTGCATCGTCATGGTGTAAGCGACGATAATATCACTGTCGTTCATGCACCAGGCGCATGGGAACTTCCAGTGGTTGCTAAAAAACTAGCAGCTTCAGGTAATTTCGATGCCGTGATTGCACTTGGCGCAGTGATTCGTGGTAGCACACCACATTTCGACTTCGTTGCAGGTGAATGTGCCAAAGGTTTAGGTGTTGTTGGTTTAGATACTGGCTTACCTGTAATTAATGGTGTATTGACTACGGACAGTATTGAACAGGCGATTGAACGCTCTGGTACAAAAGCAGGTAATAAAGGTGGTGAAGCTGCCCTTACTGCGATTGAAATGGTTAACCTGTTAAAGGCAATTTAAAGCATGTCGCAAACACTCCAAGCTACTTATGCAGCTAAACGCAAAGCACGTCGTTTTGCTGTACAAGGGATTTATGAATGGCAAATGAGCCACAACCCAGTGCATGAAATTGAAGCACGCACTCGTGCTGAAAATGCCATGCATAAAGTGGATCTCGGCTATTACCATGAGTTGCTCACTCAAGTGATTGCAAATCATGAAGCATTGGATGCTTTACTCGTTCCTGTACTTGATCGTGAACTCAGTGCATTGGATGGTGTAGAACTTGCAACATTGCGTTTAGGCGCATATGAACTTAAAGATCATATTGAAGTTCCTTATCGTGTTGTACTCGATGAAGCGATCGAACTTGCAAAGCATTTCGGTGGCGCAGACAGTCATAAATACATCAATGGTGTATTAGACCGTTTAGCATCTAAGCTTCGTGAAGCAGAAAAACAACAAGCGAAATAAGTTGTTTGACCATGGCTGAGTTTTCAATTATTGATACCTATTTCAATCGTCAGCAACAAAGTGATGTTGATTTAGGTGTTGGGGATGACTCAGCCCTGCTCACCCCTCCTCCGCAGCACCAGCTAGTCATCTGCACAGATACCCTCGTTGCAGGACGACATTTTCCACTCAATACTTCAGCCCATGCAGTCGGCTGGAAATCTGTTGCCGTCAATCTCTCCGATATTGCTGCAATGGGTGCCACACCTCACAGTATTCTTTTGGCATTGAGCCTACCCCAAATTGATCATGACTGGCTCAAAGCTTTCAGCCAAGGTTTATATGATTGTTGCGATCAATTCGGGGTACGTTTAATTGGTGGTGATACCACGCAAAGTCCGCATTTAACCCTGAGTGTTACAGCACTCGGATGGATTGAAACTGGTCAAGCCATTGCTCGTTCTGGCGCGCAAGTTGATGATTTAGTGGTTGTCAGCGGGACTGTAGGTGATGCGGCTTTTGGACTGCAACATTTAGGGCACCCATTACAACAACGCTTAGACTATCCAACACCTCGTTGTGAACTAGGCGAGATGCTAAAAGGTCTGGCTTCAAGTATGATTGATGTTTCAGATGGTTTGGCGCAAGATTTGGGTCATATTCTAAAAGCGTCCAATGTCGGTGCAAAATTAGACCTGTCTTTAATTCCCATTGATGACGCTTTAAAAGCATGCTCTGAGCAAGAACAATGGAAATATGCACTGGCAGGCGGTGATGATTATGAGTTATGCTTTACAATAACTATGCAAAACTACCAAAAACTTTTGCAATTACAACCCAATGTAAAAACTACAATCATCGGGAAAATTACGCAACAATGCGGATTAACATTTGAAAAAGATGGCTTAGATCATCCACTTCAACTTCAAGGGTATCAACACTTTGCATAAACCTCCTATTGTCTTTAAAAATATGACATGGTCTGAACGCTTTATTGTGTTCTGCGGTGTTGGTTTTGGCTCGGGTTTAGCACCCAAAGCACCTGGGACTTTTGGTTCAGCATTTGCCTTGTTGTTTATCCCTATTTGGCTTGCAATTGACTTTTATGGCTCCATATTAGCCATTTTCATCATGTCATTGGTTGGAATTTGGATCTGTGGCAAAACCGCTGACATTATTCATGTCCATGACGATGGCCGAATTGTTTGGGATGAGTTTGCTGGACAATCAATCACCTTTTTACCCTTGATCTATTTTGGACAAATGAGCTGGATTTGGGTCTTGGTCGGATTTGCATTGTTCCGTTTATTTGATGTGTGGAAGCCTTGGCCGATCCGAATCATTGATCAAAAAATCGATGGTGGTTTTGGCATCATGTTTGACGATATTATTGCTGGATTTTGGGCAGCAATTTGTATATTAATTTACTTATATTTTAAAATGGCTTAAGCCAAACTGTAGGGTGTGTTATGTCAACGACTGTGATCATTCTTGCTGCAGGTAAAGGGACTCGAATGCGTTCTCGCTTACCTAAGGTGCTTCAACCTTTAGCAGGACGTCCACTGCTCGGTCATGTGATTGAAACAGCAAAACAATTACAAGCAGAAAATATTATTACCATCTTTGGTCACGGCGGTGATTTAGTCAAACAAGCCTTTGCCAATGAAAATGTAAAATGGGTAGAACAAACTGAACAATTGGGTACAGGTCATGCAGTCAAAGTGACACTTCCTGTGTTACCACAAGATGGAATTTCATTGATTCTTTCAGGTGACGTGCCATGTGTTCAACAAAGCACTTTACAGCGTTTAGTGGATGCCTCAACAAAAACAGGTATTGGCTTAGTAACGCTTACCCTCGAAGATTCAACGGGCTATGGTCGTATTGTTCGAAAAGACAATAAAATTCAAGCGATCGTTGAACATAAAGATGCTTCTGAAGAACAACGTCAAATTAAAGAAATCAACACTGGTATCTACTGTGTCAGCAATGCCAAATTGCATGAATGGTTACCAAAACTTAGCAATGACAATGCCCAAGGCGAATATTATTTAACTGATATTGTCGCTATGGCTCTTGCAGATGGTATGGAAATCGCTTCTATTCAGCCTGAATTGGCATTTGAAGTTGAAGGTGTTAATGACCGAGTACAACTTTCCGCTTTAGAGCGTGAATTTCAAAATTACCAAGCGAAGCAATTGATGCAACAAGGCGTACACCTGATTGACCCATCACGTTTTGATTTACGTGGGCAACTCAATGTTGGACAAGATGTTCGTATTGACATCAATGTCATTATTGAAGGTTCGTGTACTTTTGGTGACAATGTTGAAATTGGTGCAGGTTGTATTATTAAAAATACGTCCATTGCAGCAGGTACAAAAGTACAGCCATATAGCGTTTTTGATAATGCAATCGTTGGTGAAAATGTACAAATTGGACCATTTGCACGTTTACGTCCAGGTGCAAAATTAGCCAATGACGTTCATATTGGTAACTTTGTCGAAGTTAAAAATACCTCAATAGGTGTTGCTTCAAAGGCAAATCATTTTGCCTATTTAGGTGATGCTGAAATTGGTTCAGAATCAAATATTGGTGCAGGTACAATCACCTGTAACTATGATGGTGCCAATAAACACAAAACCATTATTGGCGATCAAGCTTTTATCGGTACCAATAATTCATTGGTCGCACCTGTAAAAATTGGTCATGGTGCAACCACTGGTGCAGGTTCAGTCATCACACATGATGTCGCAGACAACAGTCTTGCATTTGAACGTGCTAAACAAATTTCTAAAGAAAATTATCAACGTCCCCAAAAGGTCACGAAATAAGAGGATATAACTATGTGTGGTATTGTTGGTGGCGTTGCTGAACGTAGCATTACAAATATTTTAATCGAAGGTTTAAAGCGTCTTGAGTATCGTGGTTACGACTCTGCAGGCGTAGCATTGGTTGACCAAGGTCAAATTTTACGTGAACGTCGTGTCGGTAAAGTTGCAAATCTTGAGCAAGCCGTTTCAGAATCTAATATTTTAGGTTCATTGGGTATTGCACATACGCGTTGGGCAACGCATGGTAAACCTACCGAAGATAATGCACATCCACATATATCTGGTCATGTTGCTGTCGTTCATAACGGTATTATTGAGAACTATCAAGAGCTTAAAGATGATCTTGAAGCCTTAGGCTATGTCTTTACTTCTCAAACAGATACAGAAGTCGTGGCGCATCTTGTGCACGAAGCATTGAAATCAACGCCTAATTTACTTGAAGCTGTTGAACAGGTGGTTCCTCAGTTGAAAGGTGCATATGCACTGGGTATCGTACATACTGATCATCCTAATGAATTGATTGCAGTACGTGAAGGTTCTCCATTAGTAATTGGTGTCGGTATTGGTGAAAACTTTATCAGTTCTGATCAATTGGCATTATTACCTGTAACCAATCGTTTTATTTACCTTGAAGAAGGTGATATTGCACGTTTAACACGTAGTAGCATTGAAGTTTTTGTGAATGGTCAACCTGTCGTTCGCCCTGTAAAAGAACTTGATGCAACGGTCAGTAATGCTTCAAAAGGTGAATATAAACATTACATGCTCAAAGAAATTTATGAGCAACCTGAAGCCATTCAACAAACCATTTCACAAGCTTTAAATGGCAATGCATTACGTGATGATTTCTTAAAAAGCGCTGAAATCGACTTTGCAAATGTGAAACAAGTACAAGTACTGGCTTGTGGTACCAGTTACCATGCAGGAATGATTGCAAAATATTGGTTAGAACAACTGATTGACGTGCCGTGCCAAGTTGAAATTGCCAGTGAATTCCGTTATCGCTCGCCAGTAATTGTTGAAAATACGCTCTATGTTTGTATTTCTCAATCTGGTGAAACCGCAGATACTTTGGCAGCATTACGTGATACACAAAAACGTGCTGAAGCAAAAAATATTAATATTAGTACGTTGACCATTTGTAATGTCGCAACATCATCTATGGTACGTGAAACCAATCATCATCTTTTAACCCTTGCTGGGCCTGAGATTGGTGTAGCGTCAACTAAAGCATTTACGACACAGCTTGCAGCATTAATGTTATTGACCCTTAAATTAGGTCAAGTAAAACAAAGTATTTCTGTTGAACGAATTGCTGAAATCGCATCTGCTTTATGGCATATCCCGAAAGTGATTTTAGATACACTACAAAATGATAAAGAAATTTTGCATTTATCTGAATTGTTTAAAGAAAAACAGCACTGCTTATTCTTAGGTCGTGGTACAGAATTCCCGATCGCACTCGAAGGCGCGTTAAAACTGAAAGAAATTTCATATATTCATGCTGAAGGTTATGCTGCTGGTGAGTTAAAACATGGTCCATTGGCATTGGTGGATAATGATATGCCTGTGGTAATTTTAGCCCCAAAAGACGACATGTTGGATAAACTCAAATCTAATATGGAAGAAGTACAAGCTCGTGGCGGTGAGTTATTTGTTTTTGCAGATGAGAACAGCGGTATTGTCGATAAAGATCGTCAGCATGTCGTGCATGTTCCAAGTGTAAATCAATGGTTAGCACCGATTGTTTACAGTGTTCCTGTACAGTTACTTTCTTATCATGTCGCAGTATTACGTGGTACGGATGTTGACCAACCTCGTAATCTAGCAAAATCCGTAACTGTAGAATAATCAATAAGTTGTATTGATTATTAGTGATATAAGAGCAATAAAGTTTCATACTAGATTGCTCAAAAAAAATCCACACAAGCTATGCTCTAACCAAGCATGAATGTGTGGATTTTTTATGTCTACCTCAAAAGTTCATATAAAACCAACGTGAAAATGCAGAACTGGAAAATCAAAAATAGGGGATCTTGGACAAAGTATAAAATCACAAATTAAAATAATGTTGAACATTCCATTTTTTGATTTTTTTCACCTGAACTCAGCGCTACAGATTCCCATTCGGGTATAAAGACAAAACCATGCCTCGAATAAAAACTTACAGCTCGTAAATTATGTGGAGACACGCTTAACACCATTCGATGCTGCCCTTTAGAAATCGCTAAGTTCTTAATCGCAGAAATCAGAAGATCAGCAATGCCCTTACCACGAAACTCAGGATTCACCCACATTGCGACCACGTTAAACTCAAGTTCAGGATTTTGTGTTCCACCAATCATACCAATAGCTCGAACACCTTCAATTGCTAAAATATATTGATATTGCGTCTTATGTGAAGCACGATCACGCCATTGTGATTCGCTATATTTCTCAGCAGTATCATACGTAGCTAAGAAAACATCTGGACGATCAAGCAGAGATTCTAAGCGAACAGTTTTAAGGATTTCCCAGTCTTCTTCTTTTGTAAGACGAATCACGAATTCATTCAAACTTCGATTCATTTGAAACTGCTCCTAGACATTATTGCAGACAATCACTCTTTAAATTTTTCACATATAACGAGATAGCGCTGAATCACTTCAATTATCCCGTATTGAATACATTCAATCGTAAATGCATGTCCAATTGACACTTCACTAATATGACAATGGCTTAATAATCTTTCTAAGTTATCTAAATTCAAATCATGGCCTGCATTCACGACGAGTCCTTCATGTGCAGCAGCAATACACTTTTCTGAAATCGACTGAATAGCCAGATCTATTTGATCTTTTTCAATACGACTCGCATAATATTCTGTATATATTTCAATCGCATCAACACCAAGCTGCTTGGCTAAAATCGCATCTTGTCTATTCGGTTAAATAAATAATGCCAATCGTGTAGGCGTACATCTAAGTTCTTTGATGACAGCTTGAAGAAACTTTGGATCTTTTAAATCCCAGCCATGGTCAGACGTTAATTGTGTTGGTGAATCAGGCACTAATGTACATTGTGCAGGTACAACCTCCTTAATCAAATCAATAAACGTCTGATCAGGATAGCCTTCAACATTCAACTCAACATCAGGATACTGTTTAAGAATATTAGAGATTTGATAAACATCATCATACTTAATATGACGTTGATCAGGTCTAGGATGTACCGTGATACCTTTAACACCAAGCTTTAATAAATTTTCTACAAAGAGTGCTAAATCTGGAAAATTAGTCCCTCTAGAATTTCTAATTAAAGCAATTTTATTTACATTAATACTGAGTCTGGTCATATTCAAAACTCTATCGATATCAGTTTATTTTTTAGCACATAAATAAATCAAAAAGCTAAATTTTTACAAGACGATCTTTGATTATTTTTGGATATCATCATAATACAGTTTTGTACACCAAAGCAAAATAACATGCTGTAATACATCAATTTTTCTTATTATTGAAAATCTCTAGTTTTACTCCAATCCTATTAATTGCATTTTTAACTTTTTCCCACACATAATAATGGTTTTACGATCTGCATCAATTGCGCCATAAGCAATCACTAAAATACGCATTTCCAAGGTAATATCATAATGTGGATAAGACGCAGAACGATGAAAAAGTCGTGGATCAATCCCAACGATTTTTGCAAAATCATGCAGTTCCTCAAGCGTATCTGCCATCATATGACACCACTCTTTTCCTTTAAAAGGAACTTTTGCACGATCCACATAAACTGCCATAAAAATATTCCCAAATTTCAATTCAATGTTGCAACGCTCAATAGTTCTAAATTTATAAACATGTACCTCCACGATATTTGTTTATAATCCAAGGATAATGCGTACCAACAGCAGAGTCGAATGAATAAATACCTGATCAGCGCTTGCCTAGTCGGTGAAAATGTTCGCTATGATGCAAAAAATTGCCTACAACTCAGACTTAAACACTTGGTCGATACACAGCAAGCCGTTGTGATTTGCCCAGAAGTTGCAGGTGGATTATCCACACCACGATACCCTGCTGAAATTATTGATGGTGATGGCGTTGCAGTTTTACAAGGACTGGCTAAAGTGATAGATAGCCAAGGAATTGATGTAACAAGAGAATTTATTTTAGGTGCAAACAAAACATTAGAACTTGCACAATACTATCAAGTGACACATATCATTCTCAAAGCCAACAGCCCTTCTTGTGGTTCGCAAATGATCTACGATGGTTCTTTTTCAGGTCAGAAAATTGCAGGTAAAGGCGTAACTGTAGCTTTACTTGAACAACATGGGTTTACACTGATGACCGAAGATGCGTTTTTACAACAATTGTCATTCCCACAAACCACACCAAAATAAAAAAGAGCCGAAGCTCTCTAAAATAGAAGTCTAATCAATATTTATTCTGTTGATTCTATTGTTTGCTTTTTAGATTTTTTATCTGCTTTTGCTGCCCAATACGTTGCTAAAGCAGGGCCTGAAATATTGTGCCATAAACTAAAAATTGCACTCGGCACAGCAGTAATCGGTGATGCTGCAAAATGAATAGCAGCCAAAGTCACGCCCAAACCTGAATTTTGCATGCCAACTTCGATCGCCACCGCCTTAGCATCGGGATAAGACAATTTAAATAAACGACTTGCCCAATATCCTAAGAAAAAGCCTAAACTGTTATGTAACATCACTACAACTAGAATGAGTAAACCAGACTGCAAAATTGAAGCCTTACTGGCTGCAATAATTGCCGCTACAATCGCAACAATTGCGATAACTGAAATCAGTGGCATAAGCTGAATGTACTGTTCTGTTTTTTGCTTAAATAAACTTCTTAATACAACGCCGATAATAATGGGGAAAATCACCACTTTAAGAATGTCGATAAACATCGATCCTGCGTCGATTGGAATCCATTGGCTGGCTAAAACATAGAAAATCGCAGGGGTCAAAATCGGCGCTAAAAAGGTAGAAACCGTGGTACACGCAACAGATAAAGCCGTATTTGCTTTGGCCATATAAGCGATTACATTCGAAGCCGTACCACCAGGACAACAGCCAACCAATATCACTCCGACTGCAATTTCAGCAGGTAATTGAAAGAGTTGACATAAGAGATAGGCCAGTCCGGGCATAATCACAAACTGAGCAATGACGCCAATCACCACAGCTTTAGGGTTTTGTAAAACACCTTTGAAATCATCCAGTGTCATGGTCATGCCCATTCCAAGCATGATAATGCCCAAAACCCACGGAATATAAGCCTTCATCCAGACAAAAGCCGATGGGAAACACAGGGCAAGAAAAGCAAAAACCACTACCCATAACGCAAAAGTTTTTTGTACAAACTGACTAAAACGTAAAATTGCAGACATCATTCCCACCAAAACAGACATTTACTATGCGCTATATGGCTTATATTAATAGAAGCATCCTATGAATGTTGTATTTTTATCAGCTTATGAGGATTGAATAGGATCAGTTACATTTAAAATTTGATGCGCAACCACTCGTTTCACCCCAGCAGCCAACATTTCTTGCCATGCATGTTGCAAAGACCCTTGCAAATCAATGGCTTTCGTTGCATCTGAAATTACAAAGGTTTTAAACCCTAATTTAGCCGCATCTATCGCAGTCCACGCCACACAGAAATCTGTCGCAATTCCAACAATATATACCGTATCTATGCCACGCTCTTTGAGATAACCTGCTAAACCTGTTGTAGTTTTATGATCAGCTTCCATGAATGCCGAATAGCTGTCTATTTGAGAATGAAAGCCTTTACGAATAATCATTTGTGCTGTTGGAATATTTAAATCAGGATGAAATTCAGCATCTTGTGAACCTTGTACACAATGTGATGGCCACAAGACTTGTGTACCATAATCTAGTCGAATCGTGTCATACGCTTTTTTATCAGGATGATTTTCAGCAAAAGAAATATGGTTTGCAGGATGCCAATCTTGAGTGAGGACAATATTTTCAAAATGCTGTGCCAATTGGTTAATGGTTGGAATAATCTGCTCGGCATTTGCGACCGCTAAATTTCCACCCGATGTAAAACCATTTTGAACATCAACAACAATTAAAACACTACGCTCAGATTGCAACATTTCCCCTATTCCCTTTTAAACTAAATCCTATGTAAAGATCTTAGTGATGAAAATAAAAATCCTATATGACTCAACATACAATAAAAAAGCCTAAAAATGCGAGTTCTCAATCATAATCAAAATATTCAACAACGATTCAATGCTATGAAAAGCATCACAGTAAAGTTAAAAGAGCTGATACAGCGAACATAATCAACAAAATTAGCCTTTTACCACATCCTTTAACGACATGACTGTAACTGGTATTTCTATCTTAGAAATACCCTCTGAATCGTCTTTGACAAAGAAAATATAGCAATGCATAGGCCTATATTCAAAAGCGTTAAAATCTATTTGTTTCTTTTTATAAAGATTTCTTCAGCTTTGAATAAATCGTATTGTTCTCACTCGCTGAATCAGTCATAATTTGCATAAGCATTACTCAATCTCTAAAATGATTGTTTCTCGCTCAAATCAAAATACTGCAACCATCTACATATATTTTTACACAACGTAAACTGTAGATGGAAAAATAGGATATTTTTTCAAAATGACTCAGCAAGCACAGATCATTCAAGGCTCAATTGTCGCAATCGTCACCCCTATGTTCGAAGATGGCAGCGTAGATTGGAAGGGTCTCGAGAAGCTCGTTGAGTGGCACATAGAACAAGGCACTAATAGTATTGTTGCTGTCGGTACAACTGGCGAAGCATCTACTCTTACTTTGGCAGAACACACACAAGTCATTAAAGAAATTATCCGTGTAGCCAATAAACGTATTCCAATTATTGCTGGTACTGGTGCAAACTCAACACACGAAGCGATTGAGCTCACCAAAGAAGCAAAACAACTCGGTGCAGATGCTGCGCTGCTCGTTACGCCTTATTATAATAAACCAACACAAGAAGGCTTATTTCAACATTATAAAGCCGTCGCTGAAGCCGTAGATTTACCGATCATTCTTTACAATGTACCGGGTCGTACTGGTGTAGATATGCACAACGACACGGCTATTCGTTTGGCAGATATTCCAAATATTGTGGGTATTAAAGACGCGACTGGCGATGTGCCACGTGGTAAAGAACTGATTGATGGCTTAAAAGACAAAAACATGGCTGTGTATTCAGGTGATGATGAAACAGCATGTCAATTGATCGCGCTAGGTGCGCAAGGCAACATCTCTGTAACAGCCAATATTGCCCCAAAAATCATGAGCGAACTTTGTGCTGCTGCACTTGCAGGTCAAACTGATGTTGCACAAGCCAAAGACAGCCAAGTTGCAAAATTAAACAATATTCTATTTTGTGAATCCAACCCAATTCCAGTCAAATGGGCACTCCATGAAATGGAATTAATTGGTACAGGCATTCGCTTACCATTAACGCCACTTGCAGAACAATACCGTACACCACTGCGTGAAGAACTCAAAGCAGTGGGTATCATTTAATAAGAGCTTAGTATTATGCAATTACGTTTAGGTTTAACTCTTGCCCTTTCAGCTTTAAGTTTGGCGGGTTGTAGTTCACTTGGGATCAGCAATGGTTCTTTAGATTATAAAAATACGACCACAGTAGAGCCACTTAATTATCCTGAAGGAACAATGGTTAGACCTGCTTCGCCTTTGTATCCAGCGCCGATCGTTGACGCTCAAGCGATTCAACATGCGCCTAAGTTTGAAAATAAACGTGGTAACCGCTATGAAGTGCCACGTCCTGAAACTGCTCAAATCAGCACATCAACAAATGAAACTTCAGCATCGAATGAAAGCGTAGGTCGTCCGCAACTTTTAACCGATGGAAACGGCAATCCACTGATTAAAATTGATGGAAATTCTGCTACAATTTGGCAGTATGCACTTGCCACACTGAGTAGTTTAAATATTAAGGTCGATAGTCAAAGCAAAAGCGGTTATGAAGCGACGATTAAGATCGACAAACAAACTTATATTTTAAAACTTAACTCAGTGGGATCGAGCAATACGCTTGCCCTGTTCAATGCTGACAACAGTTTTGCAGATAAAGAAAAAGCTGCTGAACTGTTATCCCAGATTTACCAAAACTGGCCAGCCTAGTCCTTCTAGGCAATTTTTATTTGCAAAAGGTTCCCCCATGTTAAAACAAACCTTGCTCTATACTGGTAAAGCGAAATCCGTTTATGAAACAGATAGCGCAGATCATTTAATTCTTGTTTTCCGTGATGATGCATCAGCATTTAACGGCGAAAAGATAGAGCAACTAGATCGTAAAGGTAAGGTAAATAACCGTTTTAATGCCTTTATCATGGAAAAATTGGCTGCTGCTGGTATTGAAACTCACTTCGAAGAACTGCTTTCTCCGACTGAAGTTTTAGTTAAAAAATTACAAATGATTCCTGTTGAATGCGTAATGCGTAACTATGCAGCGGGTTCATTATGCCGTCGTTTAGGTGTAGAAGAAGGCTTAGAACTTACTCCACCAACTTTTGAATTGTTCTTCAAAGATGATGCTTTGGGCGATCCAATGGTTAACGAATCTCAAGCAATTGCTTTGGGTTGGGCGAATGCTGAGCAATTGGCACAAATGAAAGAACTCACTCAAAAAGTAAATGTGGTGCTTAAAGACTTGTTCGATCAAGGCAACATGTTATTGGTTGATTTTAAACTTGAATTTGGTGTGTTCCATGACCGTATCGTTCTTGGTGATGAATTCTCTCCAGACGGTTGCCGTTTATGGGACAAAGACACTAAGAAAAAACTCGACAAAGACCGTTTCCGTCAAGGTTTAGGTGGTGTTGTTGAAGCTTATGAAGAAGTGGCTACTCGTATCGGTGTAGACCTTTCTGATATCTAATTTTAGATAACGAAGTATTGAAAAACCGAGCTGAATAGCTCGGTTTTTTATTTCAAATATTTTTAGAATAACTCATCCGCTTTTGTATTTGGATCTCTTCCAGATAAATTCAAACCATCATCTACTTCACCACCACCTTCATAGGTGCTGAAAAGATATGATAAAAATTTTGCGGATCAATCTGATATTGATAGCCTGCTAAAACATAAGCTGTTCCCTTTTCAGAAAAGCGCAATTGACCATTTTTAAGCTCATACTTGGGTGAACCTGATAAAACCAGAAAATTGCTGATCTCTTGGCTAGATTGAGTCTGATCTTGTTGGGTGAGTTGAGCCGTCACTTGTACAGCCTGATTCATTTCAACCTTCATATTTTGTGGCACTTGAACATCAACAACATAAGCTGAATAAAGCTGTACTGAATTCGTTGTTATTCCGTATGTGCCTGCGATATAAAGTTTTTTAAAGGTTTCATCATTCAATGCCCACGGCCAAAAGCTAATACCACGATGTTTTGTTATTTCTAATAAAGCGATTAAATCTGCACGATATGCAGGGTTATAAGATGAATGATACGTTTGAACATCTGCATTGATTTGTTTGGCATTGACCAAATTATTATAGTTTTTAGGCATGCTACCCACCAGTAAACCCCGTGGAATATTGGGTAATAATGTCTGCGCACGTGCCACTTGATCTATATTAAAAGAGGTTGTAACCACCTGATTTTCAACTTGATACTTTTTAATTTCATCCTGCATTTTTGGCACTAATCGTGGATCAGCACTTTTCATTTCAATCATTAAGACAAAGTTTGGATTGTACTTAAAGTTTGAAAAATATTCTGCAAGTGTCGGAATTTTATAGCCTTTATTTTTTGATTTGAGTTGTTGAACTTGAGCAAGTGTCATCTCCTCAATTTTACCTGTTGACGTTGTAGTACGATCAACCGTTGCGTCATGCATCACCACCAGTTGTTGATCTTTAGTCAGATAAATATCGTTTTCGACAATATCTGCACCTAAAGCCACAGCATGTTTCGCACTTTCTAAAGTATTTTCATCTTCCAGACTCGGCACACCACGATGTCCAATAATAAACGGTTTACGCAACAAGGTATTTTTAGGAAATTGCTTTAAAACGCTACTGAATAATGTACTTTGCGTAGTCATGACGCCATTCACACCCGACGTTAAAATTTGCGCCACCTGTTGCAGTTGTGTAGCAGAACTATCCATCCAAACCGTCATTAAATGTCGTTGAATAAAACTAACACTGCTTTTATTGGCCAACGACTGTGGCAAAACCACAATTCTTGCATAGGCTTGATTGCTACGGCGGATAATTTCTGAAAGACTTTTATGATTATCTTTTAATTTTTCAGCACTTAAATCTAAAGCTGTACGTACTGTAGGTATGATTTGATGTGCTACTTTTAAGAGATCATCACTTTTCGACAATAAGGTAATATCACTAATATCTTGAGTATTCGCCAATAATTTCAAAGCTTCTAGTGTTTTCGGTGTTTGGATTTCGAGTACAGGAATCATATTACGCTGAGGCTGTGCTAAATATTGCGCCAAAGTCCCTATATTTTGTCCATTTTGATTGATTAAATTGAGCTGCTCATCAAGTTGATAATAAAGCTGATTGGCTGAATTTAACGGCGAACTGCTATTTTCTACTTTTTGAATAATCGTCGGTGCTAAAGCAACATTACTTTCAATTTCATGAACTTGGATCACTTTATTTTGTAAGTTGGGTAAAGCGGTCACTTGTTCAGATACTTGAATATTTTTAACTTTTAAAATAACACCTGCTGCAGATAAACCAATCCCCCCTTTGGCTGAAAGCTGTTCCAATTCAACATCTTGCATCAATTGACCATTTAAATAATGCTGTACGCGCTGTCCTGATACGACGATACTGGCTTTATACCACTGATTCGGTTTGATATTTTCAGAAAATTCTTTAGTTTCAATCAGTTCCCACTGCCCATTGGCTTTACGTCGACCAAACTCCGTACCATTTTTCGCTGTGGTATCTGCACGCAATGTAAATTGATAATAGCGACTTGGAATCACACCTTGTGCTTCTGTCACATCATAAATCACACTACCCCAACGTGAATTATTCAGGGGCTGATCTAAACTCAATTCTAAATCAATTCGATAGTTTTGCTGTTTTTCTAAATTTTGTGGCAATAAAATTGAAGTGGTCTGCATCGCATTCGCACGACCATCAATATTCAGTACCCCTTTTTCCACATAAACATTGCCTGCATTATTCCCAGGAATACGCCAACCTTGAGGAATGGTTTTTTGTTGGGTGAAATTTTGTTGATAAAGCACTTTGAGTTGAGTTGCCGAAATGGTTTGAGTTTGCGCTTTTGTTGTAATTTTTGTAGAAATTTCAGCATAACTGAGGACAGGAAAGAGCGTAACGACTGTGAGCGATAAAAGAGATAATTTCATAATCAATTCTGAATCATTGCAAATGTATTTTCCAATTGATGCATAACTTAGTCGAAGCTATGCATCAATCTCACTTATTGTTGTTGCTGTTCTTGTTGCCAACGACGTTGCTGTAAACGTTCCCCTTCAACTTCACGTTTATTACGTGCAGATTCGTATAATTTCGTGCCTTTGAGTTCAGGTGGTAAATATTCCTGAAGTACAAAATGCTCAGGATAATTATGCGGATAAAGATAATCCACACCATAACCTTGTTCTTTCATCAACTTGGTCGGTGCATTGCGTAAATGCAACGGCACAGGAAGGTTTGCAGTTTTATCAGCCAATTCTAACGCTTTATTAATCGCTAAATAAGTACTGTTACTCTTGGCACTGGTCGCTAAATAAACTGCGCATTGTCCCAAAATAATACGACATTCAGGCATACCAATCGCTTGTACTGAACGGAAACATTCTCCAGCGAGCAACAACGCATTTGGATTTGAATTACCAATATCCTCCGAAGCAGCAATCAACATACGGCGTGCAATAAAGACTGGATCTTCTCCGCCTTTTAACATCCGTGCCATCCAATATAAAGTTGCGTCAGGATCACTTCCACGAATGGATTTAATAAAAGCCGACACCAGATCGTAATGTTGCTCGCCTGACTTGTCATAACGTGCAATATTCTGCTGTGCAACTTTCACAACAATCGCATTGGTGACAATATTTTCAATACCTACTTCAAAAGTGCTGGCAATTAAATCAATTAAATTTAAGGCCTTACGTGCATCACCAGCAGCAAATTGAACCAATGCATCAAATTCTTCAATTTGAATATGGCGTTCTTTTAAAAAATGATCTTGTTGAACCGCACGAAGGATTAAATCTTGAATGGCTTCATTGCTCAGCGCATGTAATGTATAAACCTGACAGCGTGATAGCAATGCGCTATTTACTTCAAAAGATGGATTCTCGGTTGTCGCACCGATTAAGGTAATTTTGCCTTTTTCAACAGCGTTTAATAGTGCATCTTGCTGTGACTTATTAAAACGATGAATTTCATCAATAAAAACCACAGGTGTCAGCAAATCACCACTTTCTGCAATAATTTCACGTAGTTCTTTAACACCCGTATTCAGTGCAGATAAACTCACAAAAGGACGATCTACCGCTTGCGCTAAGAGTAAAGCAATCGTGGTTTTCCCAACCCCAGGTGGCCCCCAAAAAATAATTGAAGGTAAGTGACCTTGATCAATCATTTGACGTAAAGGCGCATTTTCACCAAGCAAGTGATCTTGCCCGATGATTTCAGCCAAGTCACGTGGACGAAGACGTTCTGGAAGTGGTATTTGGGTATCTGACATACTTCTTTTTAATCGCTGATTTCTGCGTCTAGTCTACTATGGAAAACAGCGAATTTCGCAAATTGAAATTTAAAATAATCGATTGTTTAAAACATCCATCAACGAGGCCTGAAAAACCGCTCCATGACTCAAATGAGGATAAAGCATTAATTTGGCATCAACGCCTTTGCTCGCTAAATCTAAAACCAATTGGCGATTATTTTTAATCATATCTCGATCTGCATTTGGGCTAATTGGTTGTTCTGCTTTTGGCACAAAATCACCCTCCATAACCCATAGCTTTTTTGCATTGACCTGTTCAGCTTTTACTTTTTCTACAGCATTGAGAATACGTCGATCTGCCCAAGTCAGAGATGGACTGGCTGAAAAATAATGTGAAAATTGATCACTATGCAACAGCGTATCTAATACAAATAAACCACCATAAGAATGTCCCCATAACGCTGTACGTTGTGGATCAAGTTTGACCTGCGTATTCACCCAAGGCATGATTTCTTTAAACATCAATGCTCGATATTGCTGACTTCCACCCGCCATTCGCTCAGGATTACGTGGGTCGGCTGAGATCAGCCCAGATTCATCCGTAGGGGTATAATCCACTGAACGAGAAGCGGATTCAAACGGCAAATTACTCTCATAACCTATAACGACAAGAACTGGGCTGTCTTGTTCAGCTTGTTTTTTTAATAATGACTCATCTAAACGAGCCATGACTGAATTACCATCCAGCATAAAAATTGCAGGTAAGGCTTTATTTTTATTGATGTGTTTGGGAATGCCTAACCAAACTTTATAATGACGCTGTTGATCAGCAGATTGAAAGTGATGAATCTGAAATTGATAATATTTTGATCCTTGATCGGCAATATTTGCACCAAGTGGTTGCAAGTCTGGTTTCGCATAAGCCATTGAATTTAAAAACAACGCTATACTCAAAATCGATATAAATGAAGCACGTTTATTCAGGCATAATGATAAAGCAGACATTTTCAATATAATCGAATCAATAATTAGACTTATCTTATTCTTTATTGATAATGATTATCAATTCATTTTAATCAAAATTATCGAACCCAACGCACAATATAATCTTCGATCTCTTCTTCATCGATATCTACTTCAGAAATACAACGCCCTGCTGCGGATTTTCGAGCTTCAATGACACTATTCCTCGAACCCGTATTGAGATAATGCCACGTAGGTAAATGCTTACCCTCATTTAAACGACGATAGGCACAACTTGATGGTAACCAATGGATATTTTGTAATTTTTCAGGCGTCAGTTGAATACAATCAGGCACATGCTGTAAGCGATTTGGATAATCTGAACAACGTGCTGTTTTACAATCTAATAATTTGCATGCAACTTTGGTGTATGCGACTTCATTGGTTTCTTCGTCTTCCAATTTAATCAAACAACATAGACCACAGCCATCACACAATGCTTCCCATTCCGCTTGATTCATTTCAGCGAGAGAATAATGTTTCCAAAATTGTGGACGCAGGCTTGGAGTCATACGATTTAAAAAAATTCATCAAAGTTTGACTGATTATAACAGTTTTAATTACCTAGACTGTGACATCACCAACGTAAAAACATAACAGATCAACAACATATCATTGATATCTTCACATTTAGGCCACATAACAATACACGTTTGATGAAAAAACATGCATATACTGAAAACCGATAAAAACAATATGGAGATCAAATCATGTTTCGTTGGGCGATTATCTTTGCAGTGATTGCACTGGTTGCGAGTTTGTTTGGCTTCGGTGGCGTTGCAGGTATGTCTAAAGACTTCGCTGTTATCCTTTTGGTTGTTGCAGTGATTTTGGCAATTGTAGGATTTATTTCCAGAGGGAGAGTCTAATCGACTTAAACTTATAAATGATATTTAAATTGAATACTTAAAGAAGGATTTTAATCCTTCTTTTTGCTTTTTGGGGCATTCATAAATTCTCACATTTCAATTCCAATATTGCTAAATTATTCATTTGAATCTTGCCAATATATGCTTTAATCAAGTTCATTCTCATTCATATAAGGATTGAACAGATGGTTGCCGCAATCAAAACTCGTGAAATAACCTATACAGCTGCTGATGGTTCAACACTCATTGGTTATTTTGCCGCACCTGAATCTGTAGAACCTGTTGCAGGCATCATCGTTGCTCCCGAATGGTGGGGTCGTACTGAATATACTGAACAACGTGCTCGTGAACTTGCCGAACATGGCTTCGCTGCCTTAGCGATTGATATGTATGGTGATAAAAAAGTAACGTCAACAGCATCTCAAGCCAGTGAATGGATGATGCAAACATTTCAAGAAAATACCATTGTTGATCGTGCCAATGCAGGCTTAGCAACGTTGGCTGCACAGCCTGAAGTCGATGCAACTCGTCTTGCAGCGATTGGTTTTTGCTATGGTGGGAAAGTGATTTTGGATTTAGCACGTTCAGGCGCTGACTTAAAAGCTGCTGTGACCTTCCATGCAAATTTATCTGCTCAACAAGTCGCTCAACAAGATACATTCAAAGCGGAAGTTTTAGTCCTTCACGGCGAACTTGACAGCATGGTGTCTTTGGCAGATGTTGAATCATTTAAACAAGAAATGAACAACGCCCATGTCACAGCAGAAGTGATTGTGTTAAAAGATGCTAAGCATGGCTTTAGTAACCCACTTGCAGATGAACGTGCCAAAGCCAACAATGTAGATTTAGGTTATAACGCTGAAGCAGAGAAGAAAGGCTTAGATGCTATGTACAGCTTATTAGATCGCACACTTGCTTGATTCAACCCTATAGCGAATGTCTTGATTTAAACGATATTGAAAGAGGAATTTAAAATGACTGATAACAAATGCCCATATTGCGAATTTGATGAATTTGACATCATTGATAAAAATGAATTCGGTGCAATTTTGCCTGAACCGAATCCTTTGTCTAAAGGGCATACAGTGATCATTCCTCTACGCCATACCGATTCCTTTTTTGGTTTAACTGAAAAGGAGCGTAAAAGTTTGGCAACATTACTTGAACTGGCACGTAATGAGTTGAAAATTCGTCATCAACCTGAAGGTTTTCATATCGCTTTTAATGATGGCCATGTGTTTGGCGATGAAAATGCGGAACATTTCCATATGCACATTATCCCACGCTATAAAAATCAACCGCTCAAACTTGATAAGCGTTGGGGCATCATCAACGAAGATTAAGTCGATGCTTCATGTTGTTTAAAAAGACGCTACGGCGTCTTTTTTATTGTGCTCTTTGTCAAAGCCAATCATCCATAGCATCAAATCTCCGAACAGATTTGGATTGTTGATAAAATACAACTCAAACAACAACACATTTCGCTATACTAGTCTTTCAGCTCTTGCACATGCTTTCTCCCTGACCAATATGTCGAATTTTTCCTTTTCAGATGCCCTCCTTACTTGGTTTGATCAACACGGACGCCATGATCTACCTTGGCAAGTCGCAGATGATCCATACAAAGTTTGGGTATCAGAAATTATGTTGCAACAAACTCAGGTCAAAACCGTACTGCAATATTTTGATCGTTTTATGCAACGCTTTCCTACAGTAAATGATTTAGGCACAGCTTCATGGGATGATGTTGCACCTTATTGGGCAGGACTGGGTTATTACGCACGCGCACGTAATTTACATAAGGCAGCAACCATTGTCAGTCAACAAGGTCACTTCCCTGAAACTTTAGCAGAATGGATTGAACTTCCTGGAATTGGGCCATCGACTGGTGGTGCATTGATGTCACTTGGCTTACGTCAATATGGTGTCATTATGGATGGCAATGTAAAACGTGTTTTAGCACGATTTTTTGCCATAGAAGACGATCTGACCAAACCTATCCATGAACGGGCAATGTGGCAACTGGCTGAAAGTCTTTGCCCTACTGAGCGAAATCATGACTATACTCAAGCCATTATGGACTTGGGTGCAACCATTTGTACGCCGAAAAAACCGCTCTGCTTATACTGTCCAATGCAACAACATTGTCAGGCACATCAACAAGGTTTAGAAACTGAGCTACCCTATAAAAAACCGAAAAAACCTGTTCCAGTAAAAACAGCCAAAGTCCTGTTGCTACAGTCAAATGAATTACAACCAAATGAACAGCGAGCAGATGGTCAATGGTTATGGTTACAACGACCAAATAGTGGATTATGGGGTGGCTTGTGGAGTCTACCGATCATAGAAGATGATACTGAATTCAATCAACTGTGCCAAAGACTCAAACTGGTTTCTACCGTTGATCCTGTTCAAATATCCCATAGCTTTACCCATTTCACTTGGATATTGAATGCTCAGATTTTCCAAATCGATGCAGATCAAAAAGAATATTTACAGGCTGAACTCGGTGGAGAATGGTTAACGCCACAAAAAGCTACACAAATGGGCATTCCCACGGCCATGAAAAAATTGATCTCTGCGGTAGAGATATGACATAGTCAAACTCAATAAGAAATGTGAATCATCCCATTTCTTATTGTTTCAAAACCAAAGAGCAAAAATTTATAAAACAAGGATTCCCCGTGTCACGTAGCATCCATTACAGCTTTATTTGCTTATTTATATTTATTTTAACGGCCTGTACAACAACACCAAAAAAATCAACACCTTTGCCGCAAAAAACTATTATGCGACTTAAAGCCATGCCCTTACCCAACCAATTGCCTATCCCTGTTGATGGTATAAAAGCTAAAAATCTAACCGACACATGGGGCGCTTCTCGTAGCCAAGGGCGTGCGCATGAAGGCATAGACATCATGGCTTCAAGAGGTACAAAAGTGTACAGTACCACTGAAGGTGTGATTGCAAGTTTAAAAAGTAACAATTTGGGTGGTAAAGTGATCTGGCTGATTGGACCAAGTGGCGCTTATCATTATTATGCACATTTGAATGACCATAAACGTGGTCTCAAAGAAGGCGATTATGTGAAAAAGGGGCAACTGATCGGCTATGTGGGCAATACAGGAAATGCACGCCATACTGCCCCACACTTACACTATGGACTATACTTAAACGGCAAAGGTCGTGGTGCGGTCAACCCTTACCCATATTTACGTTAATTGATGTCCATTCATTCATTTTAAGTCAGATTTTAGGAATATTTCATGTCAGAAGCTTTGATTGAGCGTTTAGTTAAGTTTGCAGAATCAGGCAATCAACAAAAAATTGTGCTCAACGGACAAACGCATCAAGGTTGGATCATGGAAATTACTGAAGATGCACTCTTGATCAGTACTGGATTTGCCGATAAGACTGGAAAAGATGTTTGGATCAAATTTACTGATTTAAACCAAGCTGAATTGTCCTATTGGGATACTGAAACAAACCAATGGGCTAATTTTCAAATCTAAACCATCATTTTATATAAATAAAAAAGGAGCATCTTTCATGTCAATTCAACGTTGTGGTTGGTGCTCAGATGATCCGATTTATATCGAATACCATGACCACGAATGGGGAAAGCCCAATCGTGATGAAAAGCATTTATTTGAAATGCTGTGCTTAGAAGGGCAACAAGCGGGATTATCTTGGATTACCGTGTTAAAAAAACGTGAATGTTATCGTACACATTTCTTTAATCATCCGATTCAAACCATTGCTGAACTCACCAATGATGACTTAGCTGAAAAGTGTAAAGATGCAGGTTTAATTCGCCATATTGGTAAATTAACAGCCATTCGTGACAATGCCATCGCATGGCAAAATATGAAGGCTCAAGGCATTGATATGGTGGATTGGTTATGGAATTTTGTCGATCAACAAGTTCAAAGCAATGATGTTCCTGACTATAAGCAAGCACCTGCA
This sequence comes from Acinetobacter sp. P8-3-8, assembly GCF_000214135.1. GTDB lineage: Bacteria > Pseudomonadota > Gammaproteobacteria > Pseudomonadales > Moraxellaceae > Acinetobacter. Next base: position 12,420 of record NZ_AFIE01000004.1, on the reverse strand, counting down.
CAAACCGATATTAGTTTAAAGCTTTCAAAAACATTGAAAAAAAATGGTTTTAAATTTGTTGGCCCAACGACGATTTATGCATTTATGCAAGCTATAGGCATGGTCAATGACCATGAAAATGATTGCTTAGCTCGTTAATATCCCATTAGATGATAGAAAGGATTCAAAATGTCTGAAAATACCATCCAAGCCTATGCTGCCTTAGAAGCAGGCGCAGCGCTTGTTCCTTATCAATTTGATGCAGGTGAATTACAAGCGCATCAAGTCGAAGTCAAAGTTGAATATTGCGGGTTATGCCACTCCGATGTTTCAGTGATCAATAATGAATGGGGGAATGCTGTTTTCCCTGTCGTTGGTGGACATGAAATTATTGGTACGATTACCCAATTGGGTTCAGAAGCCAAAGGTCTTAAAGTCGGACAACGTGTCGGGATTGGTTGGACTGCTGAAAGTTGCCAATATTGTGATCCGTGCATCAGCGGTCAGCAAGTGCTTTGTACAGGTGAAAAACAAGCGACTATCGTCGGTCATGCAGGCGGTTTTGCAAATAAAGTTCGCGCAGGTTGGCAATGGATTATTCCTCTTCCTGAGGATTTAGATCCTGAAAGTGCTGGACCATTACTGTGTGGGGGTATTACGGTTTTTGATCCAATTTTAAAGCATCAAATTCAAGCAGTTCATCATGTCGGTGTGATTGGTATTGGTGGTTTAGGTCACATGGCAATCAAATTACTCAAAGCATGGGGTTGTGAAATTACTGCATTTACCTCCAGTCTTGATAAAACTGATGAACTCAAAGCGATGGGGGCTGATCATGTCGTGAATAGCCGTGATGCCAATGCACTCAAAGCACAACGTGGAAAATTCGATTTATTATTGTGTACCGTCAATGTCACTTTAGACTGGAAACTCTACCTCAATACACTTGCGCCAAATGGTTCAATTCACATGCTAGGAATGGTTGTAGAACCTATGGCAATCCCTGCTGGGAATTTAATTAGTGGTGCAAAATCTGTCACAGGCTCTCCAACAGGTTCACCATTTGCATTACGTCAGCTTCTACAATTTGCAGCACGTAAAAATATTGCACCACAAATTGAGCTTTATCCCATGTCTAAAATTAATGATGCCTTAGAGCGCTTACATTCAGGAAAAGCTCGTTATCGTATTGTGTTAAAAGCAGATTTTTAATTCTATTGATCAAGATTGCTATTCACAACGTATGTTGTGAATAGCAAAAGCTAAAAAACAAAATCCATTTTTAAATAGATGAATAAAAATAAAATTCTCCAAACAATGTCTTAATAATCGCTTAAATCAATTAAAATAACCATATTGTTCAGTTTTTCAAATTTATAAATTCAGCCTATAGTCAAACTCAAGATGAATCAGCATATTGAGGAAATATTCATGAAAGATCAAAAACATAAAATTGAAATGATTCGCTCCATTGAACAATTACAACTTCCAACTCAACTGATTCAAGCTTTAGATGATGCCCAACAGGCTGAAAATGTTGTTAATGCAATCAATCACTTAAAACACATGACCCATCAATGGCACTAAACTTGTCTTCAAAATTACGCTATCCTTAAAAATAAGAGATTAAGTTGGAGCATTGTTCTGCGTTATTTTTATAATTCTTTACATTTTTTTGAACCCATTCACAATTTTCTAATTCGGCTTAATGTCTTATCATATAAGCGTTTCGAATAGTACTTTTATCAAATAAAGAAATATGTTCTTATTATCTCTGTATTTTTAAATGAAAAACTGAACTTTCTTCACAGTTTCTCTGCAATTAAGCAGTACAGTAGTGGTGTGAAAAATCTACACATCCAAAAGCGAGGGCTCTTATGAAAAAGATTTTAGCGATCATCGCAATCTCTTTATCAACACTGATGACAACTCAGATCAGCAGTGCAAAGCCTCATTTTGACAATGGTCGTGGATTTGATCGTGAAGATCGTGGTAATAAACATGATCGTGGCGACCGTGGGCGTCAATTCCGTGAAGATGACGACGACGATATTCAAGAACAGCGTCGTGAACGAGAAGAACGTGGTGTACGACGTTTACAGCAACATCGTTGGCAAACAGGTTATGTGATGCCTCAGCATTATCGTGGTAATAGTTATAAAGTCGATTATAAAGACAGTAATCTTCCAAAACCTTCTCGTAACCAACAATGGTACAAAATCAATAATGACTATATTTTAGTGGATTCTGACAGTAATAATATTGTCAGTATTCGTGGGATGTAAAACATCACCATTATTTAGAATTCGAAATGAAGAATATAAAGCTCAAACTTAGTTTGGGCTTTTTTATTATCGAGTGATTTGAAGCTGTGAATCATGAATTTCTTTTGTGCTTTTAAATACGGTTACATTCCTCCATCAAGTCTTCATATATTTCACAATTCAACTAAATCCCCCTCACCGTTTATCTCAAATTATTGAGTAAATTGATTTCATCAAAGGACAAAAGTTCAGTTCAGGTGAATCAAATGAAAAAAGTATTAACTGCGATTACATTATCACTCGGTGCTTTAGTTGCAACTTCAGCAATGGCTCATGATTATCATCAAAACGACCATGATCGTTATCAGCAAAATCATTGGGATCATAAAAATGATAACCGCTGGAATAACAATGATCGCTATGACAAATATGACCGCTATAACAACCGAGTAAATCCAAGTCGTGAATGGCGTTCTGGACAATATTTACCAAATCAATTCAACTCATCACGTTATCATGTCAACTATAAGAACTACCGCCAATTGCCAAAACCAGGCAAATACCAACAATGGTACAAAGTAAACGGTGACTATGTTTTAGTGAATGAACGTAATAATCGCATCATTCGCGTGATTGGTTAATTGCAGAATGATTAAATCATTTATGTACTTTGCCCCGCCAATTTATATTCAATAAAATCAAAAGCTCAATACCCATTGGGCTTTTTTTATATTCAGAGAATAAGCACCTCCTATTTTATTGATTATTGAAGATGAAAAAGAACAATACGCATTGTAACCTTCATCATTTCTCTATGATTTTCAATTAAATTGATCTCATCAAAAGACCAGACGATATTAGAGACTTAGTCCAATCTAAGAAAAACGCACAAAATCGAACACCCTTTTCGCACCAGTTCTCCCACGTTCTGGTGCTTTTTTTATTTTCTCTATTCTTCATCCCTATTTTTTGTTTAGAATCTCTTTCATACACCATCAAATTGAGATTGGCATGCAAACTGACATTTTAGAAACTTCACAAAGCACGACCCAGCAATATGTGCATTGGTTTCGTCATTCTGCACCTTATATCAATGCACACCGTGGCAAAACATTTGTCCTAATGTTTGGTGGTGAGGCAGTACAACATGAAAATTTTCAACATATTATCCATGACATTGCATTACTACATTCATTGGGTATCCGCCTAATCTTGGTGCACGGCGCTCGCCCACAAATTAATGCAAATTTAAAAGAAAAAGGGATTCAAAGCCCAATCCATATCAATCGTCGTGTCACGACACGTGAGTCCTTAGCTTGTGTAATGAATGCCGTTGGCTCAATTCGTCTACAAATTGAAGCCTTATTGTCTATGGGCTTGGCGAATTCACCGATGTATGGCGCTCGCATTGATGTCGTGTCAGGAAATTTCGTCACAGCAAAACCTTATGGCATCCGTGATGGTGTAGATTTTCAACTAACTGGAGAAGTTCGCACGATCGATACGGAAGCAATTCAACGCCATTTAGACAGTCAAAATATTGTTTTACTTGGGCCAACAGGTTACTCCACCACAGGTGAAGTGTTTAACCTGCTTGCAGAAGAAGTTGCGACTAAAACCGCAATTCATATTCAAGCCGACAAGCTGATTTTCTTGGGTAATCAACAAGGTTTAATGGATGAATATGGTCAATTATTGCGTGAAATCACACCATTGCAATTAGACCAACATATTGAAAAATACCAAGATTCCAACTTTGAAATCGCCCTACATTTGCAAAATGCCAAAGAAGCTTCTTTAAAAGGAGTGCATCGCGTACATTTACTCTCCTATGCCTATGATGGTGCATTGATCGAGGAATTATTCACACGAGATGGTCATGGCACCATGATCACTGATGCACATTATGAAGAAGTGCGTATGGCAAATATTGGTGATGTCGGTGGATTGATTAATCTCTTGCGCCCACTCGAAGAAGATGGGATTTTGGTTTATCGTTCACGTGAACGTTTAGAGAATGAAATCGGTCAATTTGCCGTGATTGAACGTGACGGAACAATTTTGGCCTGTGCTGCCTTATATCCAATTCCTGTCACTGGTGGCGAGATAAAATCGGCAGAAATTGCCTGTGTCGCAGTACATCCAAGTTATCGTAAATCTAACCGTGGTAGTCAAATTCTGCAATTCTTAGAAGAAAAAGCTCAACAATTACAGATTCAACAATTGTTTGTATTAACCACACGTACTGCGCATTGGTTCTTAGAACATGGTTTTAGTACAGCAAATGTAGATGACTTACCTGAAGCTCGCCAAGCTTTATATAATTATCAACGTAATTCAATGGTCTTTAAAAAGCAGATTTAAAGATTTGAAAATACCTGTTTGTTATCTGATTTTTTGCTAAGAATATTCGCTATCGCTATAGAAAAATCGAATTTATTCTTAGCAGAATCTCAGCTTAAATTATAAAAATTTAAAATAACTATTATTTAATTGATTATTTTTAATAACTTATAAACATTAAAGGTAATTGATTTTCAAATTTCTTTTGCACAATTTTAAATAAGTTTCACATTTTTAATTTTATCTTTTTTTTTCATTAGCAATCATCGAAAACTTATTTTTTGGAAATTACAAAGCGCTCTAAGCTGATGCTCATTCACTTCTCATCATTTCAAGTTTAGGAGCAACATGAGCCATGGCTAGTCAATTTCAACCTTCATGGAAAAAAATCACCCTTCTCAGTGCTAGCCTTGCCACCATCATGCTGCTTTCTGGCTGTGCCAAACAACAACAAACCACAACGCTGAATATCGGTTATCAAAAATATGGTTTACTTCCGATTATCAAAGCTCGTGGCGATTTAGATAAAGCGCTAAAAGAAAAAGGCGTCAATATTAAATGGGTCGAATTTCCTGCTGGCCCTCAACTACTCGAAGGCCTAAATGTTGGAAGCGTGTCATTTGGTGAGGCAGGCGAAGCACCTCCGATCTTTGCACAAGCCGCCAATTCAAATTTAGTTTATATCGCAAACCAACCTGCTGCACCCAAAGCAGAAGCCTTGATCGTTCCAAAAGATTCAACCATTAAATCCATTCAAGATTTAAAAGGGAAACGTGTCGTACTGAACAAAGGATCGAACGTTCATTATCTTTTACTCAAAGTTTTAGAAGCCAATCATTTAAAACTTGAAGATATTCAAGTGGTGTATTTACCCCCTGCCGATGCTCGTGCTGCTTTTGAAAAAGGTGCAGTGGATGCATGGGTGATTTGGGATCCGTTCTTTGCTTCAGCAGAAAAACAGCTGGGTGCGAAAGTTTTAGCCACAGGTGAAAACCTTGTAAGTAATCATCAATTTTATTTAGCTGATCGTAAATTTGCAGAACAACATCCTGATATTTTAAAAGCCGTTGTTAATGAGTTAAACACCACGACACAATGGGTTTCTCAACATCAAACTGATGCAGCCAAACTTTTAGAAAAACCAACAGGCTTACCTTTAGATGTGCTCAATACATCGATTTCTCGCATGGGTTTTGGTGTTCAACCGATTTCAAATGAAGTCGCAAAAGAACAGCAATATGTCGCAGATGCTTTTTATCAGCAAAAATTAATTCCAAACAAAATCAATATTCAAGCAGCCATTTTGGCAAATTAAAACCACATGAAATAAACAGGTTATAGAGGAAATAGACATGACTCAACACATTGCACAGCACAAAACAGCAACATGGTTCAACGCACAGGGTCATGGCATGACCGCCATGTTCATTGCTTGTGCAATGTTAGGTTCTACAGCAGTTTGGGCAGTCGATCCGAGTGTGAAACAATTACGTATTGGTTTTCAAAAAAGCTCAATTAATTTTGCCATCGCCAAACAGCAAAAACTGTATGAAAAGGAATTTCCAAATGCCAAAATTTCTTGGAATGAATTTCCCGCAGGCCCACAAATTTTAGAAGCACTTGCTGTCGGTTCTCTCGATATTGGCGTTACAGGTGATACACCACCCGTTTATGCGCAGGCAGCCAATAAGCCCTTGTATTACATTGCTTATGAAGCAGCGAAGCCGTTGGCTTCAGCTATTTTAGTGCCTAAAAGTTCACAACTTACGCAATTAAGCCAACTCAAAGGCAAACGTATTGCCTTACAAAAAGGCTCAAGCGCACATTACTTATTGGTACAAGCGGTACGTAAAGCTGGTTTGCAGTGGTCTGATATTCAACCAATTTGGCTCACACCTGCCGATGCTCGTGCCGCATTTCAAAAAGGCGCTGTGGATGCATGGGCAGTTTGGGATCCTTATTTTGCTTCGGCACAAGTTGAAGATCAGGCTCGAATTTTGGCATCTGGTAAGGGACTCAGTCCAAATTACACCTTCTATTTGGCTTCACCTGATTTTGTCAAACAGCATCCTCAAGCTGTGAAAAGCATTATTCAACAGGTCAATATTGCAGACAAATGGGTGCAAGCACATCGAACTGAAACTGCACAATCCATTGGACAAAGTACGGGTTTAAAACCTCAAGTCAGCCAAGTCTTTATTGACCGACGACCAAGACCTTCTGGTGCAGCACCACTCACCGCTCAGGTGATTGCCGACCAACAGCAACTGGCAGATCGTTTTAGTGAACTCAAAATTATTCCCAATAGCATCAACATTAAACAAGCTGTTTGGACAGCGAAATAATATTTAAATACTTTTTCAGGATTGAATGAAATGAAAATCTTCTGGTTTATTCCCACTCACGGTGACAGTCGTTATTTAGGTACCAGTAAAGGCGCTCGCCAAGTAGACCACGCCTATATGAAACAAATTGCAGTAACCGTTGACCATTTAGGCTATGAAGGTGTACTCATCCCAACAGGACGTTCTTGTGAAGATCCATGGATTACTGCTGCAAGCTTAATTGATGCAACCCAAAATTTAAAATTCTTAGTGGCTTTACGTCCTGGTGTTACGACACCAGCGCTAGCTGCTCGTATGGCTGCCACTTTTGACCGTTTATCCAATGGTCGTGTGTTGCTTAACCTTGTTACGGGTGGCGATGAACAAGAACTCAAAGGTGATGGTGTCTATGAAGATCATTCAACACGTTATAAAACAGCTGCGGAATACACCACTATTTGGCGTGAAATTTTAAAACGTTCACATACTGGTGAAGCATTTACATTTCATGGTGAGCGATTAAGTGTTGATGATGCCAAATTACTTTATCCGCCAATACAACAGCCTTATCCACCGCTCTGGTTCGGTGGTTCATCAGACGATGCGATTGAGCTTGCTGCTGACCAAGTGGACACCTATTTAACATGGGGTGAACCTCCTGCCGCAGTCAAAGAAAAGATTGCAGTTGTAAAAGCCAAGGCCGATGCCAAAGGTCGTCAGCTCAATTATGGTATCCGTTTGCATGTGATTGTCCGTGAAACCAATGAACAGGCATGGCAAGCAGCCAACGAACTGATTCAATATGTCGATGATGCGACCATTGCCGCAGCACAAAAGAAGTTTAAGCAAATGGATTCAGTCGGTCAGCGCCGTATGGCTGAGTTACATAATGGAGATCGAAGCAAACTGGAAGTATCGCCAAATCTCTGGGCAGGTGTCGGTCTAGTTCGTGGCGGTGCAGGTACAGCGTTGGTGGGTGATCCACAAACCGTTGCAGACCGTATCCAAGAATATGCTGATCTAGGAATTAATACCTTTATTTTCTCGGGCTATCCACATTTGGAAGAATCAATTCGTTTTGCAGAATTGGTATTCCCACTGCTTCCTATTGAAACCCGAAAAAAACTGACTCAACCGAATTTAACAGGCCCATTTGGTGAAATTGTTGCGAATAATTACACGCCTGAAGAGAACAAAGCACCGCTTAAGGAGTCAGCATGAATGCAACGATCAAAAATATAACTCCATCTAAAAGCACAGCTGTTTCACGTGGAACAAAACAATTCGGGCAACGCTTGTTGCCTTGGATTGTGCCTATTTTATTAATCGTAATTTGGCAAATTGCGTCTAAAGGTGGTCTTTTAGAAAGTCGTGTTTTACCAGCACCTACGGCTGTTGTTTCTGCATTTTGGACATTACTGATCAGCGGTGAACTTTGGCAACATGTCAAAGTCAGCGCAGGACGAGCTTTGTTGGGTTTATTGGTGGGTGGTGGTTTGGGTTTATTACTTGGACTTTTGAATGGTTCATCTAAAGTTGCCTCGAACCTACTGGATACAACCTTGCAAATGATTCGTAATATTCCAGCTTTGGCCTTAATTCCTTTAGTTATTCTTTGGTTTGGTATTGATGAATCAGCAAAGTTATTTCTGGTCGCTATCGGTGTATTTTTTCCTATTTATATCAATACCTATCATGGTATCCGTTCTGTAGACCCGCAACTTATTGAAATGGGTAAAAGCTATGGGCTCACTAACTGGCAACTCTACAAGGAAATTATTTTACCGGGTGCGATGCCTTCTATTTTAGTGGGTTTACGTTTTTCTCTCGGTTTGGTTTGGGTATTACTGATTGTTGCTGAAACGATTTCTGCACAATCTGGTATTGGTTATATGACCATGAATGCGCGTGAATTTCTGCAAACAGATATCGTCTTAGTGGGCATTTTACTCTACGCCCTTTTGGGTAAATTGGCAGATGTCTTTGCACAATACTTAGAAAAATATTTACTGCGTTGGCACGCAGGCTATCAAAAATAGGAGAAGACCATGACTGACTTAAGTATCAGCCAATATGCGAATGATCTGCTTCCTGTGACTGAGTCACAAACTGACAATCAGACGCAAGTTGGCGCAGAAATTTCCATAGAACAACTCTATAAATATTATGCTGATGTCAAAGTACTTGAAGATTTAGATCTTAATATTGAAGCAGGCGAATTTGTAGCGATTGTCGGGCGCAGTGGTTGCGGTAAAAGTACCCTGCTGCGATTGATTGCCGATTTAGAACAACCGAGCTATGGCGAAATCAAATTTAAATCTTTACGCAATTTCCGTGAAGGTATTACATCTGATGATATTCGAGTGATGTTCCAAGACCCTCGCCTACTGCCATGGAAAAATATTTTAAATAATGTTCAGCTTGGATTAAACAAAGATCAACATGATAAAGCAGAACAATTATTAGAAAAAGTTGGCTTAAAGGAAAAATCTAAATTATGGCCTTCACAACTTTCAGGTGGGCAACGACAACGTGCTGCTTTAGCACGTGCGTTATCACATACACCTCGAATATTATTATTGGATGAACCGCTAGGTGCTTTAGATGCACTGACTCGCTTAGAGATGCAAAACCTCATCGAGAAATTATGGTTGGAACAAGGTTTTACCACTATTTTAGTCACGCATGATGTGAGTGAGGCAGTGCAATTGGCAGATCGTATCATTCTACTTGATCAAGGACATATCGCTCAGCAATTTAGCATTGATCTACCACGTCCACGCCAAAAAGGTCGTGCTTTTGCTGAACTTGAGCAACAAGTCCTGACTGCTGTACTTGCCACTTAAGTTCAACACCATGCAAATGATGAAACTACGACCTCTGCAAAATCCTTTAATTTCTATATCCTTTAATTTCTATTTTTATTTGAATTAAAGGATATTATGATTATAAATACGAATAGTTATTATTAACTTGGATACAATGCGATTATAATATCGTCCAATGGCTATTTTTATCTCAGCTTAAAAGTACATTTAATATTTAAAATGTCTTAATGTTAAAATAATAGGCTTTAAATGACAGAATTTCATCAATTATTTCGCTCTAGTTTAGTGCAAAAATAATAAAAAAGCCGAGAATTCACTTATTAGTAATACTTCATCATAAATTATCACAAATATTTCAAAATAATGCTGCTTTCTGTGCACAAATCAAACATTTTACCGTACAATTTATGAATCATTTATTTAGTTCAAAGTTGCGATGGAACAAAAGAAGAGCGCTCAAAAACGACAGCAATTACTCAATGCTGCATTAGATGTATTTTCTGTATACGGTTTCAATGGTGCAAGTCTGGATGAAATTGCACAATTGGCAGATATGCATAAGTCGAATATTTTCTATTACTATGAAAATAAAGAAGCTTTGTATGTCGAAGTACTCACAACCGTTATGCAAAAATGGCTTGCGCCATTACAATCCTTAGAATCTGAACTAGAACCCGCTGAGGCTCTAGCGCATTACTTGATGACCAAAATTGAAATTTCTCGAGTGCAACCTAAAGCATCAAAACTGTTTGCATTGGAAATTATTCAAGGGGCACCGCATATTTTACCGATTTTAAAAGGCCCACTTAAAAAGCTATTTAAACGCAAAGCCAAAGTTATTTTAAACTGGCAAGAGCAAGGTAAAATATCAGATAAAATTGATCCAGAATTATTGATTATCAATATTTGGGGATTAACGCAAAACTATGCTGATTTTAGTACCCAATTAGAAATGGTGACTGGAAAAACCTTACGCAATAAAAGCATGTGCCAACGTGCAATTGAACACACTGTACATATGATTTTATACGGTGTTCTTCCTCGCAATCCATAATTTGATAATCCATTATTGAATTATTTTGGCAAACGGCCATAGTTCCCTATGGTCGCCAAGATACTCATCCATCAATCTTTAAATAGATTGATACAGTTTTAAGAGTTTCTGCGCCCCCAATAACAAATTTTCTTCCCAATCTAAATGTGCTGTATCATTTGCACCGTCTGTAATGTATTTGATTGAAATCAATCGTACATTCAACTTTTTACAGACCTTAGCCAAAGCATAACCTTCCATATCAACCAAGTTACAATTGACTTTAGGCTGCCCTGTTTCAAAACTATCCCCTGTACCGCAAATCCCTTGTGGAAGGTCTAGGAAATAAGGTTCAAGCTGAATCTCATGCGGGAAATGGTTATCCATTGGCGTGACACCAACCTCAAAACCAAGAGGTGAAACATCCATATCTCTCTGCACAAAAGTGGTAACCTCAACCAATTCATGTGCATTAAAAAATGAACTTCCAGCTGAACCTAAATTCAAAATGGTTTTACAGCCTGTCTTTTGAATCACATCAAAAGCCGTAAATGCGGCATTAATCTTACCGATACCACTATAGTGAATAGGTATCTGCGCTTGCTCAAATAACCCTTTTGATTCATTCGGTAAAGCCATAATCAGCGCGAGATCATTTTTCATATTCAAATCACATCCAGTTTTAGCCATTAGAATTGAAAATATTTTCAGAATCAATAATAAAGATGCCCTATTTATTCATCATAGAACATCGATGAACAGCCTCAAATCGACATTTATTTAGATAAAATATATACAAATCACTACGATATCGGTGAATTGATTTATTCATAATGATTCAAACAAAATAACTGAGCAATCATCTATGAATATTCAAATCATTGTCGGTAGTATCCGTGAAGGACGTGTTGCAATAAAAATAGCGGACTGGCTAATCAGCGAAATCAAAAAATTAGAATTCAGCACTTTAAATGTAGATATTGTTGATCTGAAAGAGTGGGATTTGCCTTTTTTTGCAGGAAAAAACCCTCCTGCAACGGGTATCTACGATCAACCTAAACAACAAGAATGGGCTAAAAAAATTGCATCTGGTGATGCCTTTATCTTTATCACACCTGAATATAATCATGGTTATAGCCCTGTGCTTAAAAATGCAATTGATTATGTATTTAAAGAGTGGCAAGGCAAACCAGCCGCTTTTGTAAGCTATGGCGGAACCAATGGTTCTCGTTCTATAGATCAAATTAAGCAAGTATGTGCTTCTATCGGCATGATTGACTCAAATGCAGTGATTGAGATTCGAGATATCGGGCAACGCAATAAAGCTGAAACTTTTGAAGGCAATGAGTTTGATAATAAAGCAGTTAAATCTGTTATCAATAAACTCATTCAGTATGCCAATGTCTAGTTTATGATGTAGGTTTTGGCTTACAACAACTATTCACTTTTTCTTCTTTTCTGTCATGTGAATCTTTCATATTCTATAGCCATAGGGAACAGGAAGTTTCCCAGACAAAAAACAACAATAATCGGTCTGAGCATCAGGAATGTGAGATTAGACAGGAGTCAAATCTAACTAACCAATACGAAGAAACCTCGTCAGGATGACGGGGTTTCTTTTTATTTATTGTTTTTACTACTATCAATTA
>NZ_AFIE01000005.1 GCF_000214135.1 Acinetobacter sp. P8-3-8 | reverse complement strand
TTTTATGCAGTTATTAACGGACAAAATAAAATAGATGGTAAAATCATTTATCAAATTGATAACTTAGGAGGGCCGACACTAAACTGTATTTTAGATAGTCAAAATATGAAAGTTCTTAAAAACACTGATCTTTTTGACATTAACAATCATATCTAAATAGCTTAAATTATTATTTAAAATAATATACCAGCTCATTTAATCAGGATCTAAAATGTGGGAAATTATTGAGGATAAAATTAAACTAATAAAACATTATGATAACCTTTATACTGTTTTTGACTCTTCTTTTCATAAATATCAGTTTAGAGAAAAGAAAAATACATCAGATTTGCTAAGGTTTGAAACAAGTAATAATATTTTACTACCTGAGCAATTACGTAGTTTTTTAAAGTATTTTGGTGATGGCGGAGCTGGTCCAGATTGGCGAATGTATAGTCTAGATCAATTTAATATTTATACCCCTAACAACCTTCACGAAGAAGATATTTTTAATGATAATTTTCAAGGCTTTTTAGGTATAATTGATAGATATTATGCCTATGAAAGTTGCATTATCACATCAGGCAATCATCTTGGTCAAATTTACTCATTTGAAGAAAATTCTTTTTTCTTCAAAACACATGATAGTTTATTTGATTTTTATTTAGAATGGTTGAATAGTGAATTATTTCAATTTATTCTAGATAGAATTAAACTAAATCATTCAATCAATGAAACAATAATTGAATTATTTAATCTTAAAAAAATACAACCAAGAATAACTTTAAAAAAATTAGCAAGTTTACTTAACTGGAAAAATTTTAGAAATACAATAGATATTGATAAAATTCCTGAATATACAGTAGATAGTATTTCAGATTTCTCACTATCAGAAAATATCAAACTTGAAATTAGAAATAAATTTTTTAATTTCAAATCATATTAAAAACCCATTGAAAATTAGGATTCATTAAGCTTCTTTCGAACATGAAGTTTCGACAAATATTACCTACATGAGCCTATCTTGAATCCTCAAATGGAGCAAGCTATCATTAGGTATCTAAAAAGAAATCCTGTTATCCCACAAGCAGCTGGATTACCTGGGTTACATTCTGAGGTTTTAGCTGCCAATGAGATGTTAAATTTATTTCCCAAGTCAATTTTAAAAGACATTGCAGCAGCAACCTATCGTATTAAAGGTGACAAAACATCCCAAGGTAATCCATTCGCTGCCTGTCAAAACTGCTGTAATATATTAATAAATGTGATTATTTTAACAGGGAGTAGTGTCGGTAATTTACCAACTTGTTCATTCTGACTATTTACTTACAACCCCATAATGATGGAGTGATTTACTTTTAAAAATAACTTTATACTGGGTTTTGGTATGAAGAGATTAAAAAATTGTGAGTTATTATTTAAATTTCTTTACTTTTCTGATCGACAATTTTGAGTAAATCTGGAATTCTATGTTTTCCATGCATATTTAAAATATTCATTTTAGCCTCTTCCAAATCAATACCTACTGAGGTAATAAATAATGGCTTTGAACTTTCTCCACGTAAGATTTCACAGCTATGCGGGGTTCCCTTAAAATAGTTTTTGGCAACTCCTATTATTGGAATTCGATGTCCCAATGCATCCCATAAATGCATCCCCAACCCATACTCTTTCTCCACACCTAGGGTAACATATCCATCAATTATAATCGTATCAATTTCTCCATCGATAACATTCAAAATAGCTAAAATGCATGGTAGCTCTCTTTTATAAAAAGAACCAGGTTCATATTCAGCAACAAAATCTATTTTTTTAGTATGAACTGTGTCAAAACTTGAGCTTTGCCATGTCTTAAATAAAATACCAGCAACTAAAGCACTATTATCTTGATAAGAAACATCTACAGCAAGAATCATTATTCATCCGTTAAATTAAATGACTTTATTAAGATTTATTATACAGTATTATTTTAACGATCAAAAAGTAAAGTAGCAATAATACAAATCATTTATTTAATTCATTATTTTCAATCATCCCTTCATTTTAATCATATTTTAAATTTAGAGTCCAATGTCCTTTTAAGAATAGCTATTGTCTTTTAATGCAATGTATTCCACTGAATAATATTCAATCATATTACAACCTAACCTAGACTTCATAAGGTGTAACATGAATGCTGTGGCTCAAATAAAAACTGATTCACCAAAGTTTAAAGACAAAAAAAGAAAATTATGGCTACTCGGGCTAGTCGTTCCCAATATTGCCAATGTTGCAATGCTAGGTTATCAATTTGGCCCTAAAAAAACCAAAAAGCTTTTCGCTGCCGCTGGACCAATTGTCCTACATGGCATTATCCCAGTGATTGATAGATTTTTAGGTGAAGATTCTGAAAACCCTCCTGAGGATGCGATTGCTGAATTAGAAGCTGACCCATTCTATGCAAAAGTGGTGAACCTTTATATTCCTTTGCAATATGTCGCAAATATTTATGGAAATTACATTGCGAGCAAAGACTCTACCCCACTTTCTGACCGCATTCTCATCGGCTTAACACTGGGCGTGGTCAATGGCGTTGCCATCAACACAGCGCACGAACTCAGTCATAAATCAGGCAAACAACAACATTATTTATCTCATTTGTGTTTAGCACCAACTGGATATAATCATTTTCGTGTTGAACATCCTTATGGGCATCATCTACGTGTTGCAACACCAGAAGATCCTGCATCCTCACAATTTGGTGAATCATTTTGGAAATTCTGGCCACGTACCGTAAGTGGTAGTTTCAAATCAGCCATTGAAATTGAAAAACGACGTTTGGAAAGAAAAGGTCTATCCTTTTGGTCAATACATAATGAGTTGCTACAAGGCTGGGCAATGTCAGCAACCTATCATGGGATGATGCTGAAAATATTTGGTAAAAATATTATCCCAACGCAAATTGCTCAATCAGCTTACGGTATCACTTTATTTGAAGCCGTGAATTATATGGAGCATTATGGTTTAAAACGTCAGAAGCTAGAAAATGGACGTTATGAAAGAACCATGCCTGTGCATAGCTGGAACAATAACAGCCTATTTAGCAATATTCTGTTGTATCAATTACAACGTCATTCAGACCACCATGCTTATCCAACCCGAAGTTATCAAGCGCTTCGACATTATGAAAATGTACCGCAGTTACCTGTCGGCTATGCCAGTTTATTTTTACATGTCTTTATACCGAAATATTGGTTTAGCATTATGGATAAACAGGTTATTGATTATTACCAAGGCGACATAAACAAGATCAACGTTTATGAACCTGCGAAGGGTAAAGTGCTCGAAAAATATCATGCTTACTTTGAGCAAGAACTTGAAAAACAAGAGTGCAAAAACCAAAAACTCGAACAAAAAATCAAAGAGGTTTCTGAATAATGAAAAAGTATCAATGTATCGTTTGTGGCTGGATCTATGATGAAGCTGTTGGGATGCCTGAAGAGGGTTTCGCACCTGGAACAGCATGGGATGATATTCCTACGAGTTGGAGCTGTCCTGATTGTGGCGTGTCAAAAGCTGATTTTGAAATGATTGAGATTTAATAAAAATCGATTGTGAAAATAGTGATTGTTTAGTTGTTATTTTACTCGCTTCAACTTGAACTGACAGTGACTCATCTTCAATTGAGACTGTCAGTTTAAATTTATGCAGAATCGACAACAGCGTATATACAAACGCTAGTCAACTGGTACTTATAGCGTTATATTAAAATCATCAAGGCACTGATGATTCCTCCCTTGGCGAATGAATAATCATATGAATAATCAAATCCCCATTATCCCTGCAAGATATTATTTCAAGGTTTTGAATATTTTAGAGTCTAGAAATATTTCGACAGTGGACATATTGGCCGAGGTCGATATTGATCTAAAGAAATATTTAAGCTCACCAGATATGAAAATTTCTCAAGAACAAGTCGAGAAATTTATCTCCTTTTGTCTTAAATTTCCTTTTAATTATGATCTCGCTTTTGAATTAGGTCGTTCGCTAAAGGTCAGCTCACATAGCTTGATTGGTTATGCAATTTTAACCTGCGAGAACTTAGAACAAGCATTGATTTATATTTCGAAATATTTTTCTTTGATTCTGCCTAGTTTTAAAATTTCGTATTTTTATCATGAAGATCAATCGATGGAGCTGATTTGTGAGCCAATCATCCCCATAGATACTTTATCGCTCAACTACCACCTTGAAGCGATTGCTGTGGCTTTGCATTGCACCATGCTAGAACTGGTTGAAGAACGACTATTGCCTTATCATATTTTTATGTCGATCAATGAACCTTTACATATACATCGTTATTCGCAATTGTCTAAAGTTCGTTTTCACTTTAATGCATTAAAAAAACCAAGCATTGTCCTTCAATTAAGCAAACAACTGATTAAGCAAAATCTACGCCTAGCAGATGAAGGTACACGAAAAGCAATTGAATTGAAATGTCAGGAACAAATTGCTGAAATTAAAAATGATATGAATTTGGTTGCTTGGCTTAGACAATTATTTTTGAATTCTTCAAATATTCCAAGTTTGCAAGAATGCGCGAGCTTACTTAATATTTCGAGTAAAACCTTACAAAGAGGATTGAAAGAACAAGATATTTCATATCAACAATTAAAAAATGAAGTGGTCATTGATAAAGCCAAAAAAATGTTAGTTTCTTCAAATATGAGTCTGATCGAAATTGCAGAAGAACTGGGTTATGCCTCTGCTTCGAATTTTTCTCGATCTTTTAAATTTTTTGTGGGTATGGCCCCAAGTTTTTATCAAAAGCAAAATAAACATTTTTAATCACTTATAACTTATTTAATCATTTATAACTTAGATGAGCATTTAAATATCAAACGATTACATCGTCAAAGTGTTTTATCCGTTTGTTATTTTCATTAATGTTGTCCTGTGATTTTCTTTATTTTCTAGGAAAATCACAGGACTAACACAATCAAGCTAATCTTACTCACTCACTTTACAAACCAATCCTAATGCATTCATTCAACAGATTATTTTAAAGCCTGTTAAATGCTAATCCATTATTCATAAATTTATATACGCCTTAATTCTTTATTTCTCAGCCTCTAAAGTTGCTTTATCTGGAATAAAAGACATCGCACGTTCTGCTAAAGCTGTAATTGTTAAACTTGGATTAACACCTAAGTTTGCACCCAACATTGCACCATCAATGATGTACATATTTTTATAGTTAAACACCCTATTTTGTGAGTCTACAACACCCTGCTCGGCTGAATCTGACATCGCACAACCTCCCATACAATGCGCAGTAAAAGGTACATTAAACAATATTTCTGTTTTGGTCGTCATTGGATAACCATTAAACATTTTGGCAACTTTTTCAGTGAAAGCATTGGCTTGTGGAATATACACAGGCAAAAGCTTTCCTTCAGAAGATAATGTTTTACTAAAAGGCCACCACCAATTTCTTTTGAGTTTCATTTGAATAGATGCATCGACTGTCTGCATGACGAGGAAAATCAAAGTCTGCTTTGCAAAACCAAAAGGATTGTTCATTTTCAAAAAGATAATCGGATGGCAAATGAAAGCCCATAACCATTGAAATATTCTTGATAAACCCGGTTTACCATCCGCCATATAAGTGGTTAATAAACCCATGCCATCTGAACCACGTTGATAACGTGTTGCTTCTATATGCGTATTGTGATCGATATAAATACTCGAACCAATTGCAACACCTTGGCTCATGTCTATTTCTTTATCAAAAAAACGAACACCCAATATCGACTCGGCGTTGGTTCTCACCTGCTTGCCTAATTGTTCTGAAATATTCGGTAAAACCTGACGATCTTTTAAACGTAATAGCAATTCTTGTGTCCCTAAAGACGATGCTGAAAAGATGACATTTTTAACGATCCACGTCCGCTTATTCTTTTTGCCCCAAGACATCGAATCAATCGTTGTCACTTCATAACCGTCACGACCGTCTTCTCGATCATTTAAAGGACGAATATCAATAACTTTGGTTTCTGCAAAAACTTGTGTTCCTTGTTTTTCAGCAAAATAGAGATAATTTTTATCTAATGTATTTTTAGCATTATGCTTACAGCCTGTCATGCATCCACCACAAGCCTTACATGTCGCACGATCAGGGCCTTGCCCATTAAAATAAGGATCGGGATAGGTTTTACCACCTGCCTCACCTTCTGGTGGGAAAAAAGTGGCTACTCGCGTGGGTTTAAAAGTATCACCAACCCCAACAGCCTCACCCATTCGTTTCAACATATGGTCTGCTGGTCCTAAGATCACATTATCCGTTACACCGAGCATTCGTTCTGCTTCAGCAAAATATTGTGGCATTTCTTGTTTTAAATTGGGAATATTTCCCCATGAACCCTCAGACCAAACGCTATCTGGTGGTATCAATAAAGTATTTGCATAAGTAATTGATCCACCTCCAACAGCATTGCCACAAATAATGGTGACATGTCGAAAGATTCGCAAATTAAAGAAACCAAAGAGTTTTAAAGCAGGTCGCCAAATCCAACGTGGCGTATTCCAATTGGTTTTAGGAAAATCTTTCGCTTCCCAACGTTTCCCCATTTCCATAACAGCAACAGAATATCCTTTCTCTGACAGTCGATGTGCTGAAACACTTCCTCCAAACCCAGATCCAATGATGAGATAGTCAAAATCGTAATTTATTTGATGCATTGAATTGAGCTCCTTTCAACCCTTCTTTTAAATATTGCGGACAATAAATGAAGAAATCATTTTAAATTTTCAATCTTTATCATGAATAGAATTAGAAAATTCTTATAAGCTTAAAAGGACACAATCTATTCTTAAAAAGACAAATTCAGCAGAAAAATGAAAAGCCCTTGAAGATCAAGAGCCTTATAAAATATTTAGCAATATGTTTAAAAATAATGTCCGTGATTTATAAATATATATTCAATAATTTTTCTTATTACTCACCGAGTTGCATCAGTGAGTATGTTTTGAAATAACAAATTACGATTCACAATAACTTTTATGAAATTGTGTCTTTGTCTTTGTAGAAAAAATTGTAGCTCGCATAGCATGCAATGATAAAGATAATGCAGCATACAAAACCTACTTGCATTGAAGGATCTGTCACCATACTCACGCAAGTAATCACACAGAATAATCCACCTAAAATTGGAGTCAATGGAAATAATGGCGCAGCAAATTTCAAATCTTTGACTGTTTTACCAGATTTAATCCACTGTCTACGGAAGTTAAATTGGCTCACGCAAATTGAAATCCAAACCACAACCATCGTAAATGCAGCAACGCCCAATAAGTTTTTGAAGATCGTTTCAGGTGCGAATAATTCTGATAATAATCCTGGAATTGCACCGAACATAGTCACAACAATTGCAACAATCGGTGTGCCTGAACGTGTCAATTTAGCAAAGACTTTCGGTAATTGTTTTTTAGCAGATAAAGACCACATCATACGTGAAGCAGCGAATAAACCTGAGTTAGCAGCAGACAACAATGCTGTGATAATCACAAAACGAATAATGTCTTCCGCATACGGAATCCCAATATAGTTAAATACCGTTACAAATGGACTATTACTCACATTATTGGCACTTAGTCCTGCCATTTCATAAGGTAGCAATGCACAAATCACAACGATCGTACCTACAAAGAAAATCAATAAGCGCCAAATTGCCGCATTAATCGCTTTTGGTACAGTTTTCGCAGGTTCTTCTGCTTCACCTGCTGCAACACCAATCAACTCAGTACCAGAGAAGGCGAAGTTAACGATGAGCATTGTTGCGAAAATAGGGAAAATACCATTTGGGAACCAACCATGCTCAGTTAATTTACTGAACAAAGGCGCAGACTCATGTCCGTGGTAAGAAATAAAGCCGAAAATTGCAGCCAAACCTAGCGCAATAAAACAGATAATGGTTAAAACTTTAACCAAAGACAGCCAAAATTCGGATTCAGCAAATAAACGAGTTGAACTGACATTCAAGGTAAAAACTAAGCCAGCGAATAACAAAGTCCATGTCCACATGGAGATCGTTGGAAACCATTCCTGCATGAGTAACGCAGCAGCAGTAAATTCAGTCCCTAAGGTTGCTGTCCAAGTGAGCCAGTACAACCAAGTGATCATATAACCCGTGCCCGGCCCAATATAAGTTCTTGCATATTCACCAAATGAACCAGAAACAGGCATATGTACAGCTAGCTCACCTAGGCACAGCATCACCATATAGGCGATGATACCGCCCAGTAAATAAGACAAAATAGCGCCTACAGGCCCCGCTTGTGAAATAACATCACCTGAGCCTAAAAATAGGCCTGTACCAATTGCTCCACCCAATGAAATCATCACCAAATGACGTTTGGTCATGGCACGTTTTAATGGTTTTCCAATCTCTATTTCTGATGAAGACATACTCGATTGGCTAGATGTGTCTTGCTGGACCACATATTGCTCATTCAGGATTTTACCTGATTGAAATGCTTCTTCATTCTTGTTACTCATACACAATCACTCCAACAATATTCTTATGACAACCTGTCCTTGCTGCTTTACTTTCATAAAAATAAATATCTAAACAGATATTTTTCTTTGCTCTATTTTGTTTTTTACTGAACATCCATATTCCAACTCCATGTGTGCCTTTTCCATGTCTACATCGAAACGTTGAGGCAATGCTTTATTCAATTTCTGTTAAAATCAACCCAGCTCTCAGCCCTATTTTCACATTTGGATTGGGGAATAAAATCCAAACCTGTTGATCAACAGCAACTTCATTTCCTGTTTGTTGCGTCGCAATCACTTCACCTTTTTGAAAAGTCGAGAAGTTTGGTGCGTCAGCACTGAGTTGAAGTTGAAAATCTTCACTTTGCTTTAAAATTGAATGAATGACTTTAAATTGGCGAATACTAGATTTGTGTCTGATTGGCAATGCTTGACCTGAAAGAACGGCACGTAATACCTGATCAATACTGGCAAACTCAGCCAAATCATTCTGACCAAACGGTTTTGCCTTACCTAACTCCAAAGTGCTACTCGCAGCTTGAAAAGTTTCTGCTGTAAAATGGGTAAAGGTTTTACCGACTGCATTGTGATAAACCAAAGCGTCTAAATCCGCTGCATCCAAACTTTGGATAAGAAAGTCATCAAAAGGTCGTGTTTGATAAGGGAATAAGGCAAAAACAGGCAATAAAGATGCGCGAATAGCAGTATGCAAATCATAGTGATAACGTTGCGCTTCAACAGAACTTTGTTCAAAAAATGCTGCTGTCACTTGTTCCAATTCAGCTACTCGATCTGTTTCCTGATCTTGTTTTAAATGCTGATATGCACCGCAAAACATACGATTCATATCATTTTCAAGATAACGAACACCTTGTCGAATCGCTTCGGGATTTCCCAAAACAAAAAGTACACGCTCTGCTAAAGCTAAACGCCCTGCAAATAAGTCATTGATGATATTTGCCAATAACTCGATCGGTGCAGTTTCATTACCATGAATACCCGCAGAAAGTACGATGGTTTTTGCATAACTTGATTTAGGCGTACATTGCAATAGCCCTTCACCAAGCCATTGCCATGTAAAGTCTTGCGTTATACCTTGAATTTTCTCAGGTGTTTGCCGATCTAGAGTCAACGTTAATAAATCAACCACGTACATTCATCCTTTTAAATTTCCCCTTGTACTGCGGCAATCGCAGCCCATCTCTTTGTGATTTTTTAATCCAAAGAGATAGATTCCTTGAAGGGGATTTTTTATTCCTGCGATTCGCTTTATTGGTCTGTCTTACTTATCTGTGAAACTTGTCTTTGAAAGTTATCTTTGGAAATCATAAACCGAACCTAAGGCTAAGATTTTAGTGAGCTCATCCAGTGCAGTACGGCTTTCAATCAATAGACTTGGATCTGCTAAATCATCCTGAGTTAATTCATCACGATAATGTTGATCAACCCATTTATTGAGTGTTTTGAATAATTCATCATTCATAAACAAGTTTGGATTCACCGCAGCAAGCTCAGTGTCATTCATTGCAACACGCAATCTTAAACATGCTGGCCCACCGCCATTACGCATACTTTCACGTAAATCAAAGACTTTCACTTCATCAATTGGTGTTCCCATTTGAACCATGTCATTCAAATAGCTCCACACTGCTTTGTTCTGACGTGATTCCTCTGGTACAACGATGCTCATTCCACCATCTGTACGAGTTAAAATCTGGCTATTGAATAAGTAGGTAGCAACTGCATCTTCAACGGTTACACGGTTTTCAGGCACTTCAATCGAAATAAACTCTTGCTCTATACCCGCCATCTTTTGGCGAATTTCATTCAAAGCTTCGCTTTGATTTAGGAACGCTTGTTGATGATGAAATAAAACCTGTTGATTACTTACAGCGATTACATCGTTATGAAAAACACCTTTATCAATCACATCAGGATTTTGCTGAATAAATACGGTACGTTTGTCATCAAGACGATGTAAACGTGCAACAGCTTCACTCGCTTCACGTGTTTGACGTGCAGGGAATTTTTGTGGCGCTACCGTACCACCCAAATGTTGCTGACCATAAACAAAAACTTGAATACCTGCTTGATCGTATGCGCCACCTAAACGGTTGTGATTGGCTGCACCTTCATCCCCAAACAAAGCTGCTTCTGGCAATGCTTCGTGATGTGCAAAGTAGACATCATTATTAAACATTGCTTGAAGAATACGACTCGTTGTACGGTGTTCAATTGAGCGGTGAAACTTATTATTTAAGTTCGCAGCAGTAAAATGCACACGCCCATCTGCACTATCTGCAGACGGAGAAACGGTACAAGAGTTCGCTGTCCACATTGATGATGCAGAACTGAGTGATGATAATAAGGCAGGCGCAGTTCTCATGGCCTGAGCAATCACATCAATATCGCTTCCAATAAAGCCCAAACGGCGCAACGTCGGTACATGTGGACGTTCTTGTGGCGCAAACACACCTTGTTTGAGTCCTAAGTCAGCAAGGGCTTTCATTTTCATTAAGCCTTGTTTTGCTGCTAATTTAGGATTTGAAGCATTATTACGGTTCTTCGTTGATGCAACATTACCAAAAGATAAGCCTGCATAATGATGCGTAGGGCCAACCAATCCATCAAAATTTATTTCATAACCTGACATTTTTTTCTCCTTGTAGTCACAATCCAATTCGACTTAGAGCACGATGCCCGGTGATAATTTTGATGGTAACGTTACGCTGTCGCTTTCCAATGAAGCCATTGGCCATGCACTATAATCCGCAGCATAAAACGCACTTGAACGATGATTTCCAGATGCGCCTACACCACCAAACGGTGCTGCACTTGATGCACCTGTGAGTGGTTTATTCCAATTCACAATACCTGCACGTGCTTCAATCAATACACGTTCAAATAGCTCACGTTCTGGAGATATCAAACCAACAGCCAAACCAAATCGTGTGTTATTGGCAATACTTAATGCTTCATCAAAATCTTGATAACGATAGATTGTCGTCAATGGGCCAAAATATTCATCATCAGGAATATTAGATACATCTGTTAGCTCTAAAATACCTGCTGTCAGCAATGAACTATCTGCTTGTGGACGGGTCATTTCTAATAATGGTTTTGCACCTAAAGCAATCAATTTTTGCTGTGCTACTAACATTTGTTCAGCTGCATGAGCAGAAATCACACCACCCATAAATGGTTGTGGTTCTGCATTCCAAGCACCAACCACTAGATTTTTAGCCACTTCAACAAAACGTTGGATAAATGCATCACCATTTGCACCTTGTTTGATAATGATACGGCGTGCGCAAGTACAACGTTGCCCTGCTGACACAAATGCTGACTGAATCGCTAAATTCACCACAGCATCAATATCATTAGCATCATCAATGATCAGCGCATTGTTACCGCCCATTTCTAAAGCAAGAATTTTTTCAGGTGCACCTGCCATTTGTTTATGCAAGTGATAACCCGTATTGGCACTACCCGTGAACAGCAAACCATCAATTTGCTCTGCAGCAGCCAAAGCCTCTCCTGTACTACGTCCACCTTGTACGACATTGAGTACGCCATTTGGCAAACCTGCCTGCTGCCATAATTTTGCAGTTTCTTCCGCAGTCCACGGCGTCAATTCACTTGGTTTAAACACCAAAGTATTACCAGCAATCAAAGCTGGGACGATATGACCATTCGGTAAATGACCAGGGAAGTTATATGGGCCAAAAACAGCCAAAACACCATGTGGGCGATGACGTAAAGAAGCCACACCATCTGCCATTGGTGTTTCGCTAAAACCAGTACGTTGCTGATAAGCACGAATTGAGATGGTAACTTTCCCAATCATTGACTGGACTTCAGTTAAAGTTTCCCAAAAAGGTTTACTGGTTTCTTGGCTAATCACTTCTGCCAATTGGTTTTTATTTTGTTCTAATAATCCTGCAAAACGTTCAATGATCGCGATACGCTCTTCTAAAGCTAAACGAGCCCAAGCAGGAAAAGCTTGTCTTGCAGCATTGCAAGCCTGTTCAACATCAGCTTGGTTTGCTTCATGTCCAGTCCAAATTTGTTGATTGGTCACAGGATTAGTTTTGTTAAATGCTGTACCTTGTCCTTGTACCCAAGCACCATTGATGAGTAATGCACCTTGTGACAATTGTGACATTAGTTATTCTCCATTTTTTCTAATGCTAAAACTCGCACTTCATCGTATTCACGAACATTGAGTGACTGAGCTTGCTGTGTTGTCATCAATAAAGTATCGCTATCTTGAACGTTATTATTGATGAGCAATACGCTGTAATCTTTGTATTGATCATTGGCAACCAAGTACTGAATGTCTGAGGTCTCAACTTGCTCAACAATTTTGACTTTAAATAAACGGCTTTCTTTAACTGCACGTAAGTCAGCCGTATTGGCTTCTAAGGTTGGCCCTGCATCAAAAATATCAACATAACCTTGATATTTAAGACCTTCTGACATTAAAACTTTAGCTGCGGGTAAAGTATGCGGATGCATTTCTGCAATCACAGCACGCGCTTCTTTTGAAAGTAAATCGACGTAAACTGGAAATCTTGGCATTAATTCAGCAATAAAGACTTTTTGCCCGACACCACTTAAATAGTCTGCTGCTGCAAAATCCATATTAAAAAAGTGATAGCCTAAAGAATCCCAAAATGGTGAATGCCCATTTTCATCTGAAAAACCACGCATTTCCGCAATTAATCGCTCTTCAAAAAACGATCTAAAAGCTGCAATAAATAGGAAACGAACTTTAGATAAGAATTTACCGTTTTGGTTTTTACGATATTCAGGATCAAGGAACAAAGTACATAGCTCGCTGCACCCTGTATGATCATTACTGAGGAATAAAGTATCTAAAGTCTTGTACACATTTAAAGCTTTCGAAGCATGTACCTGCGTCGCAACACGGAAGTTATAAAAAGGTTCTTTTAGCCCAACTGCGACTTCAATTGCACTCACACCAACCACTTTTTGGATGGTAGTGTCTTCCAATACAAATAAATAACTTGCATCAAACTTTTCAGCCAAGCCATCTAGTGTATGCGTTGTACGAGTAATACGTTCAGCTAAAATTTCTTTGTTTTGCGGTAGAGAAGTCAGGCCAATACCTGACTCCCCTGCACGTTGCGCTAAACGATAAATATCATCTAAGTCCCGATGCGCAGCATGTCTAACAATCATCATGGTTAGATGCTCACAAAAGACTTAAAGACGTGCTAAAGCACGAGTAAAACGGTTTAGACCTTCATCAATATCTTCCATCGGAATAATCAGTGAAGGCGTAAAACGCACCACATCTGTACCAGCAACCAAAGCCAATAGGCCTTCTTCACCAGCTAAAGTCACGATGTTTTTCGCTTTACCTGCATATTCATCTTTCAACACACAGCCAATCAGCAAACCTTGACCACGAATTTCTTTAAACAAATCATATTCAGCATTGATTTTATTTAAAGCATCGAGGAAATATTGATGACGTTGTTTTACACCATCTAAAACTTCTGGTGTGTTGATGAATTCAAATACTGCACCAGCCACTGCACATGCCAATGGATTACCACCGTAAGTCGTACCATGATCACCGACTACATACATGTTCGCATACTTGTCAGTTGTGATCATTGCACCTATCGGGAAGCCACCTCCCAATGCTTTTGCAGTGGTGAGAATGTCAGGTGTAACACCTGTATTCATGTAGGCATAAAGTGAGCCTGTACGTCCAACACCTGTTTGTACTTCATCAA
Source organism: Acinetobacter sp. P8-3-8 (assembly GCF_000214135.1). Classification (GTDB taxonomy): domain Bacteria; phylum Pseudomonadota; class Gammaproteobacteria; order Pseudomonadales; family Moraxellaceae; genus Acinetobacter. The sequence goes on along the minus strand of NZ_AFIE01000005.1, from coordinate 119,218 downwards.
AAATCAGTACAGCACCTTTTTCATCACACAGCTTACGTAAACCTTTAAGGAATTCGATATCGGCAGGAAGAACACCACCTTCACCTTGAATTGGCTCAACAATCACCGCACAAGTATCATCAGTAATGACAGCTTTCGCTGCTTCTAAGTCATTAAATGCAGTATGTTCAATACCACCCGGTAATGGTGCAAAGTCTTGAGAATATTTAGGTTGACCGCCCGCAGTCACCGTAAATAATGTACGACCATGGAAGGCATTTTTAAATGCAACAATGTGGTTTTTATTTGGATTTCCGCTGAGTAAACCGACTTTACGTGCAAGTTTTAATGCGGCTTCATTGGCTTCTGCACCTGAGTTACAGAAAAATACTTTGTCTGCAAAAGTGCTTTCAACCAATTGCTTTGCAAGACGTAATACAGGCTCATTGGTATAACCATTACCAATATGCCAAAGTTTTTGAGCTTGCTCTGTAAGTGCATTTACAGCGACAGGATGTGCATGACCAAGTGCGTTAACAGCAATTCCGCCTGCGAAATCAATATATTCTTTATCGTTTTGATCCCAAATACGAGAACCTTCGCCACGAACTAAAATGAAATTTGCTGGAGCAAAAACTGGAACCATCCAATCATTAAAGTTGCTACGTGTTATTGCTACATCACTCATTTTATTTACTCACTTCCTGTTTAGTATTGTATTGTTAGGGCTTATTGGATATCCAACTCACCCTAGTTTTTAGGTTTAAGCGATTTAGGACCAATTATCCTGGGAAAATACCGCGTTCTTTACGTGCTTTTAAAATACGTTCACAAGCAAGAATGTATGCTGCTGTACGCAAGCTACAATTTTTCACTTCTGCTGTATTCCAAACATCACCCATCGCTTGGATCATCAATTTATCAAGACGTTCGTTAATTTCGTCTTCGCTCCAGAAGTAACTCGCCATATCTTGAACCCATTCAAAATAACTCACGGTTACACCGCCTGCGTTACAGATCACGTCTGGAACAACAACAATGTTACGACCTACAAATACGTCATCCGCTTCTGGATAAGTTGGACCATTCGCACCTTCAAGCACGATTTTCGCTTTGAGTCTTTGAGCACGTTCAACAGTAATCTGACCTTCTAATGCAGCAGGAATCAGGATATCCATATCGACATCCCAGAATGCTTCATCATCAATGACAGTTGCATCTGGATAGCCCATCACACCGCCATGCTCTGTGACATGTTTTTGTAGTGCTTTAACGTTTAAACCTTCGGCATTAAAAATTGTGCCTGTGTGGTCTTGTACACAAACAACGATTGCTTGAGCATGCGTAAATAAATATGCTGCTTCATTACCCACATTACCGAAGCCTTGAACTGCAATTTTGCTGCCAGCAATAGGTAAGTTAATTCTTTTAGCAACTTCTAAACCTGTAACAAATACGCCACGACCTGTCGCACGGACACGTCCAAGTGAACCACCTAAATGTACTGGCTTACCTGTCACGACACCTGTAACTGTATGACCTTTGATACTTGAATAGGTATCCATCATCCAGCCCATAATATTGGCATTTGTACCCACATCTGGTGCAGGGATATCAATTTGAGGGCCAATAATTGAACTGATTTCACTGGTAAAACGACGTGTTAAACGCTCTAATTCACGTGTTGAAAGTTCTTTAGGGTTTACTCGAACGCCGCCTTTAGCACCACCGAATGGAAGGTTAAGAACAGCAGTTTTAATGGTCATCCATGCAGACAACGCCATAACTTCATTTAATTCAACGTCTTGATGATAACGAATACCACCTTTACCCGGCCCACGTGATAAGTTGTGTTGTACACGATAGCCTTCAAAATGACGGATCGTTCCGTCATCCATCACGATTGGAACATCTACAATGAGGGTACGTTTTGGACGTTTCAGCGTGTTTACAAAATTGCTGAGATCCGCATCTAAATAAGGGGTTACTCGATCAATTTGAGTAAGATAAGTTTGCCACGCACTGTTTTGAGCCGTATATGATAAAGACATCATGTATTCCTTAATTAACCAATTGTCCCTGTTATCTTCAGATCCCTTTTTTAAGGTTTCTGTTCATCTCATCGTCCTTCGTCAATATAGATCTTTTCATTTGATTGAACTTGAGATACTGGGACTTCGAATACTCATTATTATTAAGAATCAAATTGATTCACAAAATTTGTTATAGTGATTAAAATGAGTTAATTTTTATCAATTTGCTAATGGTAAATATCAAAATGAACAATATTGATCATATTATCTTAGGACTACTCAAAGATAATGCTCGAATTTCGATTACAGATTTGGCTGCAAAAACACGTGTCTCTCGAGCGACTGTGCAAAAACGCATTGAGTATATGGAGTCTACTGGTGTGATTACGGGTTATACCGTGCGTTTCCGTCCAAATGCTGAAAAGAATATTATTCGAGCTTGGATGAATATTATGGTTGAAGGGACTAAAGCACAGGCTGTCATTCGTGAGTTGCGTTTAGAGTCGGCGGTTGAGCGGTTGCATACCACCAATGGAAAGTGGGATCTTTTAGTGGAACTACAATCTGACAGTCTTGAAAACTTTGATAAAGCGCTTGAACGAATTCGAAATATTGCAGGAATTTATAATAGTGAAACCAGTATTTTATTATCAACTTATAAAACTTAAATATAAATTTTAAAAATCATTTATTTAAGCTTAATTTTTACTGTTAAAAAAATTTAGCTTAAATAAAAATATATGCGATACCTAGCATGAACAATCACAGTATTTTGAAAAAGAAAGTCGCATGCCAAATATTAAAAATAAGGATGTTTAAGTATATTAATTCGGACTTATCGAAAACAGAGGTTGAAAAAGAAGAAGTTACCTATTTTGATTAAGGCTTTAGAAAATAAACATTTTTAAATTAGTGACTTAGGAAGTAAATCTCTTTAAATTATATGGTAATCTCCTAATATTGAAAATAAAAACATCGATGTACTGTACTGGAAATCCTTATTGCATATCTTAACTTTGCCCTACTTATGCAAAAAATGCCAAGTTAATCTACTGACTAATACCCCATGAAAGCCTAAGATCAAACTAAGCATCTAAGATAAAAAACTCAACGAACCACACTATGCGAGGCAATCATTTCCAAAGTTATACGTTTGACTTCATCACGACTTTTTGAAATATGTTGCTCAATTTCGCTACAAGCTGCTTGGCTATCTTTTCGAAAAATACACGCTAAGATTCGTTGATGTTCTGCATAAGTTGCTTCAATCCTGAAATCTTTAGAAAAATCTAAACGGCGGATAATTCTAATTTTTTCACTAATATCTTGGTGAATTTTTGCCATTTCCATATTACCGAGTGCTTTGACCAAGTTACAATGAAACGCCTCATCCAATTGCGCCAATTGCTTTAGATCATATAAATACTGCTCAGGCTCAACACACCACTGCTCTCTCAACATCGTCATAATTGAGGATTCAGAAATATCTATACTGCATAATTGTTGAATGGCGTACTTTTCCAATAAAATCCGCACGTCATATAGTTCTTCATAGGCTTTAAAATCCAGTGGACGGACTTGCCATCCACTACGAAAATGAACTTCAACATAACCATCTTGTTGTAACCGATACAAAGCTTGGCGTATCGGTGTACGACTCACTTGATAAGCTTGCGCAATTTCAGACTCGGTAAAACGCTCTCCAGGCATCAATTTAAAATCAAAAATATCATTTTTAATATTTTGGAAAACCAGCTCAGATAAACTATCTGAGCTTTTATTCGAGCGTGTTGTCATTCATTACTCCATGTAAACTAATGGCTCACCACGATATACAGTTTGACCTGCACGACAAATAATCGCTTTGACTATACCATCATCATCAGCGTATACAGGCAACTCCATTTTCATTGCTTCAATAATGGCAATGGTTTCGCCTTTTTTAACAGTCTGACCTGTTTCGACAAAAATCTTCCAAATATTCCCTGTCATTGAGGCATTTAAAGGCAAGTAATCACTATAGTCAGTATTGTCCACACACATTTCAATTTCAACAGGTACATCAAACTCATCTTTCCAACGTTCTACTTCTGTCGTAAAGGCTTGTTGTTGCTGCGCTTTAAATGTCGCAATGCTATCTTTTTCATTCTCTAAAAATTGCGTATAAGCAGCGAAATCAAACTCTGTTTCTTCAATTTTAATTTCTGCTACACCATTGGCAAAGTCAGCTCGAAATTGATCTAACTCAACTTCTGATACTGGATAATATTTGATTTGATCAAAGAACCTCAAGAACCATTGTTGATCTCCAAACTGTTTATTTTTCTTAAATTTATTCCAAATTGGCACAGTTCGACCAATGAGCTGGTAACCACCGGGAGAATCCATTCCATAAATACACATATACATTCCACCGATACCTACAGTCCCTTCTGCTGTAAAAGTCCGTGCGGGATTATATTTTGAACTGAGTAAACGATGGCGAGGATCAATCGGCACGGCACAAGGTGCTGTTAAATAGACGTCCCCCAGTCCTAATATAAGATAATGTGCATCAAAAATAATCTCTTTAACTTGTTCACGACTTTGTAAGCCATTAATTCGTTGGATAAAATCAACATTGTTCGGTAACCACGGCGCTTTTGCACAAACACTTTCTTGATACCGCTCAACTGCACCTAATGTGGCTGAATCTTCAAATGCCATCGGTAAATGAATAATACGTGAAGCAACTTTAATTTGACTCAAATCTCCCATACGTTCTTCAAGACTGAATAGGAATGCAAGCAAATCCTGTTGAGAAAATTTTAAACCATCATATTTAATTTGAAGCGAACGTACTCCGGGAGATAATTCTAAAATTGCCTCAATTTGTGCCTCTTCAATCATTTGTATTAAACGATGCACACGTAACCGTAGCGCAAGATCTAAAATATTTTCGCCATATTCCAACAAGATATAGCTGTCCCCTGCCTGACGATAAATCGCTTTTGGTGCAAGTGTGGTCGCTTCTCGTACTGCTAGAATGCTCTCATATTGAGCTTCTTCAATTTCAAGATTTGGTAATTTTGGTGCTGTAGCAAAATTTTCAATTCGATCAATTTGTTGTAGTTCTAAATGATTTGCTTGCTCAACATTAAGTGGGAAGAAACTGATCGTATCATCTGCCTTTAATTGCCCTACTTTCCATAGCTCTGCTTTGGCAATGGTTACAGGACAAACAAAGCCCCCTAAACTTGGGCCATCTTTGGCTAAAATCACAGGAAAATCACCTGTAAAATTAATCGCTCCAATCGCATATTCGCAATCATGCACATTTGAAGGATGCAAGCCTGCTTCCCCTCCATTTTCACGTGCCCAACTTGGCGTTGGACCGCTCAAACGTACACCTAGACGATTTGAATTAAAATGTACTGTCCATGATGATGCAAAAAATTCTTCAAGATATTCAGGTTTAAAGAAATCTGGAGCGCCATGTGGTCCGTATAAAACTCCAATTTTCCAATTTTTTGGATAATGAGGAATTAAATCTTCAGTCAACGCTAGTGGTTCAGCTATTGCCAATGGTAAATGCTCTGTTGGCAAATCTACATTCACCATTTTGATCATATCACCTGCACGTAAGGTGCGCCCCGCATGCCCACCGAAATTCCCCAATGCAAAAGTAGAACGGCTACCTAAATATTCAGGAACATTTAATCCATTTCGAACTGCTAAATAGGTACGACACCCTGATTCAACTTGTCCTAATTTTAAAGTTTGTCCAGCTTGAATATAAATAGGTTTCCAAAAATCAACCTCCACACCCTCTACACTTGCCTGACAAGGTGCACCAGTCAATGCCACAATATTTTCAGTATGAAATTTTAAAACTGGTCCTTGTAAAGTGAATTCAAAGCCTGCCGCTGCAGTATCATTTCCTACAATTTTATTTGCCAATTGGAATGCATAATCATCCATTGGGCCTGAAGGCGGTACGCCAATATTCCAATATCCAACACGTCCCGGATAATCTTGAATTGAACTTTGTGTGCCTGCCTGTATGACTTCGATGACATTTGGAACATAGCTAAAATCATCGAGCATCCGTGTCCAAATTTGCATGTTTGCAAAACGCTCATCTTCAACCACACTCAATGCGTAGTCTAAATTGGTACTGATTCCACTCAAGCGTGTTTCTGCAAGTGCTCGTTTTAACTTAGCAATCGCAGCTTCACGGTTTTCTGCATGAACAATAATTTTGGCAATCATGGGATCGAAATATTGTGAAACTTCAGTACCCGTAGAAACCCATGTATCGACTCGAATATCTTCAGGAAAGAAAACGTCTGTGAGTACACCTGGACTAGGTTGAAAGTTTTTCGCTGGATCTTCTGCATAAATCCGAACTTCAATCGCTGCACCTTGCGGTTGGATATTTCCCAATTTTTCCCAGTCTAATGCATCACCCGCAGCAACTTTTAACATGCATTCGATCAGATCTAAACCTGTCACCATTTCAGTCACAGGGTGTTCAACTTGTAATCGTGTATTCACTTCCAAGAAATAGAATTCATCACGTGCTGCATCATAGATAAACTCTACCGTGCCTGCACTGCGGTATTTTACCGATTGCCCAAGTTGAATAGCAGCTTGGTGTAGTTTTTGACGTGTCTGTTCTGGTAAATGAGCAGCAGGTGTTTCTTCTACGACCTTTTGATTACGGCGTTGTAATGAACAATCACGTTCACCGAATGCAACCACTTGACCTTTGCCATCACCAAAAATTTGCACTTCGACATGCCGTGCTTTATCAACAAATCTTTCTAAAAAAACGCCTGCATCTTTAAAGAATTGTTCCCCTAAACGCTTTACACTTTCGTATGCTTCTTTGAGTGCATCCGCATCATCACAACGTGTTAAACCAATACCACCACCGCCTGCGGTACTTTTTAACATGATTGGGTAGCCAATATTTTCAGCCGCTTGTAAAGCCTCATCTAAACTATTCAGTAATCCAGTTCCGGGTGTCATCGGTACATGAGCGAGTGCAGCCAATTCACGAGCACGGTGTTTCAAACCAAATTCTAAAATCTGTTCTGCTGTTGGCCCCATAAATGCAATTTGATTCTGCTCACATGCACGAGAAAAATCAGCACTTTCAGAAAGAAAACCATAACCTGGGAAAATAGCTTCTGCGCCCGAATCTTTAGCCGCTTGAATTAATTTTTCGATACTTAAATACGTATCCGCAGGTTTCACGCCACCCAAAGATATTGCGATATCTGCATCTTGCACATGTTGTGCATAACGGTCAGTTTCAGAATAAACAGCAACACTGGTAATGCCGAGCTTTTTTAAAGTACGAATAGCACGAACAGCAATTTCACCACGGTTTGCAATTAATACAGTTTTAAACATTGAATTTCCCCTAAATTTATCGTTCTTGATTTTTTGCTGGGTTTAAATTTAATTAGGTGTTTTTTTCAGTCACAGGTTGATTGAGCGATTGGATATAAGCACGCCATCCTCCGAAAGCACTGATGTCTTTGGCATCATTCAAACCATATGGTTCACAAATAAAGCCTTTCACCCATCGCCCGTCTTCTAATTCGACATTGCCCATGCCCAAAGGTGTTGGAATCTCAGCAACAAATTCGCCAAAACGTGCTTTTGGAACATCCCATAATTCAACAATGATCTTTTTCCCCGAAGCATCATCTTTACGAGCTAATCCGGGTTTAGGCGGAACTGTGCCATTCAATGCATAAAGTGCATATTTGTCTGAAGTCGCTGTGGTTTCGATATGTACAGCATTGCGTGTTGTCAGTTGAAAATTGAGTGGCATACCTGTGAGATGTGCGCCAACGACAGCAACACGAATATATTGGGTTGATAATGGCGCAGGCGTATTTTGTAAGTTTTGCAAGCTTTGAAATTTTTGTAATTGCAGTGCTTGATCCAATGCGCCTAAAGGCAAACCCAACTGTTGTTGCCATGCTTTGCCAAAATGCGCCAAAGCAGCATCATGCCAAGCAGGTGCAATGAAGGTGATTCCAAAAGGCAAGCCATCTGCTCTAAAACACGCTGGAACGGCCAATGCGCTTAAATCCGCCAAATTGGTAAAATTGGTATATGTTCCAAAGTGTGAATTATTTTCAATCGGTGCTTCTGCCATTTCTACAAGTGTATGAATTGTTGGCGAAGATGGGACAATTAAGGCATCGAATGATTCTAATTGTGATTGAATCTGCCGTGCCAAATCTTGCTTTAAATACTCAGCTTGATAAGCATCTATCGCTGAATATTCAAAACCTTTTTGAATGATTGTAGAAACCGTTGGATCAAAAGCATCTGGATGTGTCGCTAATAAATTTCCAACAGCAGCCGTTCGCTCTGCAACCCATGCACCTTGGTAAAGCTGTGCAGCCAATGTTGTGAATGCAGAAAAATCAATACGAGTAATCTTGGCATTCATTGACTCAAGTTGTGTTAAAGCCTGTTTAAATGCTGCTTCAGATTGTTGATCGCCAAAAAATTCAAGCTGATCAGGAATTGCAAATTTGAGCTGCGTTGAGAATCGAGCTGGTGCAAGACTTGGATTTTTACGTGAATAGCTATCTTGTTCATCATAGTGTTCAAGAATATTTGCAGTAAATTCAGCATCTTTTACTGTTAGTGCAAAAATTGAAATGCAATCTAGGCTTTTACAGGCAGGCAATAAACCTGTATTAGAAAAACGCCCTTTGGTCGGTTTTAAGCCGACAATATTATTAAATGCAGCAGGAACTCGCCCAGAACCTGCTGTATCTGTACCCAAAGAAATCGGAACTAAACCACGTGTAACCACACTTGCAGAACCTGAGCTCGAACCACCGCTGACATAATCTGAATTAAACGTATTCGGCACAGCGCCATACGGAGAACGTGTTCCCACTAGACCTGTAGCAAATTGATCTAAATTGGTTTTGCCAACAATGATTGCGCCTGCATTTTTCAACAAATCAATCACAAATGCATCTTTTTGCTTCACGCCTAAAAGCGATTTACATGCGGCAGTGGTTGCAAAACCTGCAACATCAATGTTGTCTTTGACCGCAACTGGCACACCAAATAAAGGCAACTCAAGGCCCTGCACACGCTTTTGTTTTAAAATTTGAATTTGTTGGTCGAGTATTTCAGTCGTTGCAATAGAGATCCATGCAGGGTCAGTTGGATTAAGACTCTGAACGAGTGTATAAATATTATCTAAAGTTATCGTTTGGCTTAGGTATGCATTTTTCCAATCTAAAATGCTCCATCCAGTTGTATTGATTTTTTGCATTACTGTATCCAATCTTGTATCCAAGTTTGAATTTGATAATGCAGAAGTTATGCCAACCTACCTAAACACTTATAAACAAAAGAATTAGACCGCTAAAGCTCAGCCAAGTAAGTTTTATTGCAGATCATAAATGAACCATTTTGAATCACCTTTGATCCATCAGTGCCACAAAATGCGCTCAAACGAACAGTGCTTTCTCATGCTGCAAACACGTTTGCATATATTCAGAATAAACAGAAAGTTTTTCAACAATATGCTCTGAATAAAACATATCCTCGATCAAATGTTTGGCTTGATCAAAATTATATTGATCACAATGTTGTAAAAGTTGCGCATTAATCTGAGAAAATTGACTACATAAATCACTATAAAGCGCATTTTTATTTTTAAACAATAAATGATTGATGTTGAGTGTCGAACTGTCTGGAATATATTGTTCTGCAAAAGTCTTGATTTGAATAATTCTCACATTAAAAAAAGATTCGATTTCTAAAACTTTGTGATGGTCTAACTTTAAATCTGTTATTAGAAAAATCGTTGAAACGTCTGCTCGACAGAGTGCTTTAATCAGATTGAAATAAATAAAATCTGAGTCACTCAACGCTAAATTTTGAATGTCTAAAAAGATATTTAAAGCATCTAAAACTTTATTCGGGTTTAAATTTTGCTTTTGCTCAGATGAATACTGTTGATCTGCCCGATAATAATGGTTTAAGACATTCATCACTGTCGGAGAGGTCGCTGTCGTATAAATTACTGTTTTATTTAAATTTGATAAAATAAAAGGTGCAAATAAATACGCCAAACTGGCTTGTTCAGGCAGTATTTTGCTTTGAATGATTGAATATGACTGAGTCTTTGAAAATTCTCGCAGCACTTTTGCTCTAAGCAATGTCGCTTCTAAATTTAAATAATATAATTCTAAAATATTCTGTGTTTTCGCAGATAAAGTCTTCTCATCCACAAACTCGGAAAGCGTTTTTAATTGTGTTGTAATAAACATTTCTTCACCTTGCTAGATATGCATGAATTGAGAGAGATCTACGAGTTTTAAGCCTATTCTTTATAGTAAGCACTTGGATAATAAGTACATTCACAATTAAGAATTTTATTTGCGTACACGCATAGCACTCAACTGATACATATCATTGTGGTGTGTAAAGGCTTGAAGATATAGCAACAAAAACAGAAAAAATATATATAACAGATTTATTGTCTAATCCTATATCTGTTATATTTTCTCACGAGATCTTCAACGTTCTGTTCAATGAATAAAACTGAATTTTAATTCTAATTTTGAGTAGCCTTCTATGTACAAATCTGAACAACTTGCGCTACATCTAAAACAACTCATTGAAAATAAAACATGGAAGGCGCATGAAAAACTTCCTTCTTTAAGACAGCAAGTCGAACAATCTGGTTTTAGTTTAATCACTGTAATGAATGCATATCAGGAGCTGGAAGCGCAAGGCTTGATTTATTCTAAAGAAAAATCAGGCTATTTTGTGGCTGAAAACCAAGAGTCGCTCATAGAAAAACATGTTGCTGTGAGTCACAAAATTGAAATTAACTCGATTGTATTCAAATATTTAAAATCTATTCAATCCGAACATATTATCCCTTTAGGGTCAGCATTCCCTAACAGCCAACTGCTTTATTCTGCAAAACTAATTCAGACACTAGGACAACTTGCCAAACAAAGACGCAGTTATGAGCAAACGCCAAGTTTACCCCCAGGAAACTATGAGTTAAGGAAAATCATTGCTCAACGGTATGCCATGCAAGGCATTCCGACCGATCCTTCAGATATTGTGATTACTTCAGGCGGTTTAGATGCACTGAATTTGTCACTGCAAGCTGTCACACAATCTGGGGACTATATTTTATTGCAACAGACCTTATTTTACGGTGCATGGCAAGCAGCTGAACGCTTAGGTTTAAAAGTGATCACCATTCCTGAACATCCTGTGGATGGCATTGATTTAGAAGCATTTGAACAGGCAATTCTTAAATATCCAATTAAAGTCTGTTTGATGATGTTAAATAGTCAAAACCCGATTGGTTTTACTGTAAGTGATGAGATTAAATTAAAATTGGCAAAAATTTTACATCAACATCAAATTCACCTCATTGAGGATGATGTTTATGAAGAACTGTATTATGGCAATAAAAAACCCTTATCAATGAAGTATTTTGATCAACAAAACCTTGTTTTACATTGTTCATCTTTTTCAAAAACTTTAGGTGCAGGCTTCCGTGTAGGCTGGGTCTATGCTGGAAAATATTCAGAACATATTCAACATATTCAACTGATGAGCACGCTGTCAGTTAACTCATTTATTCAGAATGCTTTGGTTGAATATTTATCACATCGTCATTATGAAAAACATCTCAAAACACTTCGTTCAACCCTGCAAAGATTGAAAAAACAATATTTCAGTTTTTTGAATAGCCATTTACCACCACAATGCAGTGTTGAATATTACCCTTCGGGGTATTTTCTATGGATTGAACTTCCTGAATATTTGGACAGTACCTTGATTTATCAGCGACTTTTAGAAAAAAATATCAGTGTTGCACCGAATATTTTATTCAATGCAACCACACAAAATAAAAACCATATTCGTATCAACTGTTCATTTGAAATCAATACTCGAATTCAAACTGCACTGGAATTACTTATTGATGAATTACAACAACATATCACCCTATATCTTAAAGAAATTGAATAACTTAGATTTGAACTGATGATAATGACGTGAAAAAGCAAATATAACTTTAAAAATGACCAATAATTTACTTTAACCTGAGTTCGAGAGAAGATATGTTTCCAACTATCTGATACGCGGAAACGTCAGTCGCATTGTTCGAGGCAGGACTACATCTGTAATATACTGTTTTTGCGATATATTAGGTACTTGATAGTGTCTGTCGAGTTGGCGACTGACAAATGGTTTTGCCTACTTTTCCCGAAAGAAAAGTAGGTCGAACCGAAGGTTAATCATTGCATTTGACTTTTAAACGGTAAGACTCCGCTGTGCCTGATCTATCTTTTCAATAACTTACATCAAAATTTATCCCGAACTGACATTACTTTAAAAGAATTTCTATTTTTATAACAGATAAAATATTTTAAGCACATCTGTTATATTTTTTTTCTTAAGTTTTGTATCTACCGAACAACCGGTCTACATCACATAATGGCTTCAAGATAAGCATTCAGAGAATGATGTGATGAATAACGATCAAAGCCCAAAAAAACCTCAAAAATATGCTGATAGCTCAATTTCAGACAAAGATTTCAAGCGTATGATTGTTTGGTTTTCAATCTTCTGCGGATTCTTCATGATTGGTGTTATTGTTTCAATTGGTGCAGATTCTGCAAATATGCTACTTGTTCCATAAAGCATTATGAGTAGCTAAATTGATAGCTAAGCAAAATTAATAAGCAAGTAAGCCACAGGTTTACTTGCTTAACGTTTTTCAACATCCTACACAAAAACTCACTACATTTCATATTGTAGAAATTAAGGTGTTTCCGTTTGATATGCCTTAATTAATCCTCGAATTTCAGGTAAACATGAACCACAATTCCCACCTGCTTTTAAACATGCCGTGACTTGTTTTTCATTGGAAATATTCTTTTCTTTAATGGTTTGAATAATTCGGTTCTTACCCACTTTAAAACAACTACAGACCAATGGCCCTTCACTCTCACCCATCGACATGGCTTGACCTGCAAGTAAAGCTTTACGATGCATTGCACTTAAACGCTCACGTTTAAATAAGCTGGCAACCCAATCACGATCAGGCAGCAACGCTTTTGGTGCGATATACAAACTCGCAATCAACTGACCATCTTGTAAAATTACACAATGGCTAATATGTGCAGTTTGATCTTCGAGATTAAGCCACTCAAAACTTTCATCTTCAAAAGGTAAAAGTCTTTTGAGTTGTGCTGTCGTTTCAGTAAATCGTCTTCGATCTGCCAATTCATAACGTACTGCTTTTGCAGTTTGAATTTTTGTCCACCACACCGTATTTTCAATGGTTTTATTGACAATATGTTCAAAGCCTTTACGTACATAAAATACACCTTGCCATTGAGTATAAAATGGTTGAATCATCACAGGGGTATGTTTAAATTCAGGTTCTCCTGAAATCGCATCGACAACAGGATTCACCACTTTTCCTATACGTGCATCCGAAGCAAATTGATCATTCCAGTGAATAGGCGCAAATATCTGTCCACGGCGAATATTATCACTTAGGACTGTACGCAAAACACATAGCCCCCAAGCCGATTTTATTTCAACGAGATCCCCTTCTTTCACTCCATATTTCAACGCATCATTGGGGTGAATTTCACAATAAGGTTCAGCCTTATGCGTACTTAGATTTGCAGATAATCCTGTACGAGTCATGGTATGCCATTGATCACGAATCCGTCCTGTATTCAGAATAAGTGGATATTCACTATCTATTTGATTTACAGGATCAATCGCTAGAGTTGCTATAAATTTCGCTTTGCCATCGGCATGACTGAAACGACCAGTTTTAAATAATTGGGCAACTTCGCCATCTGGTTGATTTTGATTTAAAATAGGCCATTGCACAGGCTCAAGTTGCTGATATTCTTCACTTGAAAGATCAGTTAAACCCTGTAAATTGAAATAGCGAAAAATTTCCGTAGCCAAATTTGTTTCTGGAGTTAAACTTGATAAAGTCGTTGCATTTTGATTCGTTACATTTTGATAAGCAGAAAGTTGCGCATGTTCCTTGAAAATGTCATGACTATTTGCAAAATCAAAACCTTGAAAGCCTAACTTTTTAGCCACTTGCGAAACAGACCACCAATCTGCCTTGGCTTGTTCTGGAATGTCTAAAAAAGCACGTTGTCTTGAAATACGGCGTTCTGAATTAGTGACTGTACCATCTTTTTCGCCCCACCCTAATGCAGGCAATAATACATCCGCATATTGTGTAGTATCAGTGTCTTTGCAAATATCAGAAACGACCACAAACTCACATTTATCCAAAGCACGTTTGACTTGATCAGCATTAGGCAAACTCACTACAGGATTGGTCGCCATAATCCAAATTGCTTTAATTTGACCGCTTTCAACTGCTTCAAAAAGATCAACTGCCTTTAACCCTGCTTGTTTGGCAATGGTTGGGCTTTGCCAAAACTGTTGAACCAATTGTTGATGCTGTGGATTATCTAAATCCATATGCGCAGCAAGCATATTGGCAAGCCCACCAACTTCACGCCCACCCATTGCATTGGGCTGTCCTGTCATCGAAAATGGTGCAGCACCTAAATAACCAATTTTCCCAGTTAATAAATGACAATTGATAATGCTATTGGCTTTATCAACCCCACGAGAAGATTGATTCACCCCCATGGAAAACAATGTCATAACTTTTTTAGTTTGTGCAAATTTCTCAAAAAAGAGTTGTAATTTTTCCAATGAAATTCCAGTTTTGACTGCAACTTCATTGATATCTGCTTCTGATTCTGCACTCGTTAAAGCAGCACTTAAACATTGTGTATGCGCTCCAACAAATTCAGCATCAACATGACCATTTTGATGTAAATATTGTAATAAGCCATTGAATAGTCTGACATCCTGTCCAATCAAAATCGGTAGATGTAAATCTGCTGCCTCACAGGTTGCTGTAAAACGTGGATCAATCACCACCACAAATAAATCACGTTGTTCTTTGGCTTTCATGATGCGTTGATACAAAACAGGATGGCACCATGCTGTATTTGAACCAACTAAAACCACCATATCCGTATGTTCAAAATCATCATAACTTGCAGGAACTAGGTCTTCGCCAAAAGCACGTTTATGTGCTGCCACTGCTGAAGACATACACAGTCTTGAATTGGTATCAATATTGGCTGTACCGAGGTAGCCTTTTACAAATTTATTGACGACATAATAATCTTCAGTCAATAGTTGCCCAGAAACATAAAAGGCGATACTGTCTCGACCATATTGGTCGATATAATGTTGAAATTTATTGGCAATGAGATCCGTTGCTGTATCCCAACTGGTGATTTCACGATTGGTGATTTCTTGATGTGAATTGCGTCCTAACATCGGATGTAAAACACGTGTTTCTAAGCCAATCGTATCAGCTAAATTACTGCCTTTGATGCAAAGTTTGCCGTAATTTGATGGATGATTTAAATCACCTAATACAGATACTTTTTGCCCTAAAGCAGTTTCTTGGACGGTTGCTGTGACGCCACAACCCACACCGCAATATGGGCATGTGGTTTGTGTGGTTTTAATCATGTTTTCTGTGGAGCTATGCAGTTCCATTACAGGGATACTATTCATTTCTGCTTCGCTCCTGATAAAGCTTTTATTTCCCCTCCTTTCAGGAGGGGGTAAGGGAGGTTTTATATTAAAAATCCCCCTCATCCTAACCTTCTCCCTGAGCCATATATGGCGCAAGAGAAGGGACTTCAATACCTAAATTGTTTAGGGTTAGAACATTCCACTCTTTTAAAAAGGAATTACGGAGACTACTTCACCCTGCTTTCTTTAATGCAAAATCCTTACCAAATAACAATTTATTGCGGATCGAAGAAATTGGGGTTTGATCAGAAATAAGTTCTGCGTACCAAACACCATCTTCTGTATCACCAAATAGCACAGCACCGACTACTTTATCTTTTTGAATAATAATACGTTTATAAATTTGACGTTTTTCATCATTCAAAATAATGTCCTCAAAATCTTCTTTAGGCTCACTATTTTCTAAATCAATCCGACCTGCTGAGAACACATCACAACCACTGACTTTTAATTGTGTCGGAACTGTAGGTGCTTTAAAGGTTAAACTGCCATGTTCAGCCAAATGCGATGCACAAATAAATGCTTGCCCCCATAAAGGCTCAACCAATCCAAAAGTTTGATTACGATGTTCAATACATTCACCAACAGCATAAATACTTGGGTCATAAGTTTGCATGGTGTCATTCACCAATACACCACGATTACAACGTAAGCCTGCGCTTTGTGCCAAAGCCATATTTGGACGAATACCTACAGCAAAAATCACTAAATCTGCATCTAAAACAGTGCCATCTTTCAGTCTAACTTGGCTCACATGACCATCTACACCAATCAACTCTTCAGTATTGGCTTCAGTGATAATCGAAATCCCTTTTTGCTCAATACTATGACGTAACATTTGGCTGGCTTTATGGTCTAACTGACGCTCCATAATGCGATCCATTAAATGCAAAACAGTTACATTCATACCACGCTGTTTTAAACCATACGCCGCTTCTAAACCTAATAATCCTCCACCAATCACCACCGCATTTTTTTTAGATTTAGAATAATCAAGCATGGTGTTGACGTCGTAAATATCACGGAAACTCAATACGCCGTCTAAATCTGAGCCTTTTACAGATGGAATAAACGGTTTTGAACCCGTTGCTAAGATCAAACGATCATAATCGACCATCAGACCCTTTTCGGTATATACATGCTTACGTGGACGATCTATACGCACCGCAGGATCACCTGCGATAAAACGAATATTTTTATCGCTATACCATGCATGTGGATGCAACATAATGTCATCGATGGTTTTATCACCCGACAATACTGGTGACAACATGATACGGTTATAGTTCCCCCATGGTTCTTCACCAATCACGGTTACTTCATAACGATCTGGCGCCATATCCAATAAGTCTTCCAAACAACGCATACCAGCCAAGCCATTTCCAATCAGAACCAGCTTCATTTTTTCTTGTGAAGTACCGTTATTGGTAATATAAGTTTTTTGCGGTGTTGGGCTAATCAAGACACGACCATTATCAATTTTGCTTGGAAAGACTAAAAGTTTTTGATCTTTATCTTCTAAACAGCGTCCTGTTGCCAAACTAAAATGCTGTTTGTAAATCGGTGATGCAACAACTCGCTCGCCTTGTAAATCACCAATAATGCCACGTGACATGACATAAGCTTTGCTGAATGGATCTTGGTTGCTCAAAGCATAAACACGCTTTTCACTGCCTACCCTAAAAATTGCAATTTGCTGATCGTTGAGCAATGCCCCAACACCTGTGTTAGGTGTAATATCATCCAATGCACAAATATCTAACCAATCTAACTCATTCATATCTTTTAAAATTGTCATCATCTTTATCCTTTAAACTTTTTATCTGACCTACATTTTCTCTTCCACTTTGGTTTTAAAACATTGATTAAAACCAAAGCTCAGGGAGAAAACAAAGAGAATTAGAGAATGAAAAGTTTGCATACCTAATTTGTTAAGCTTCAACTACAGGAATACGGCTACTATCACGTTCTGCTTCAGTTTTCGGGCGAATTTGCCCACGGACTTCTGCAAATTGAATATGCGGATCTTTCTGTTGTTCAGCTTTCGCATTGATAAAGGTAACGAAGCGTTTACGCACTTCTGGATCTTCAACTGCCGTGCGCCATTCATCTTGATATGTACCCACCACATGACTCATACGATGTTCAAGTTCTGCTGCGACACCAAGAGAATCGTGAACAATCACATCTTTAAGATAGTCCAAACCACCTTCCATGTTGTCACGCCATACCGACGTACGTTGTAAACGATCTGCCGTTTGGATATAGAACATAAAGAAACGATCGATGTACTTAATTAAAGTTTGCGTATCTAAATCTGAAGCCAATAATTCAGCATGACGTGGTTTCATTCCGCCATTACCACAGACATATAAATTCCAACCCTTTTCAGTCGCAATCACACCCACATCTTTACTTTGCGCTTCGGCACATTCACGGGTACAACCTGAAACTGCCATTTTTAATTTATGTGGTGAACGTAAACCCTTGTAACGATTTTCAAGGAAAATGGCTAAGCCAACAGAGTCGTCTACACCATAACGACACCATGTACTGCCCACACACGATTTCACAGTACGTAGTGATTTACCGTAAGCATGTCCTGACTCAAAACCAGCAGCGATGAGTTTTTCCCAAATTTCAGGGAGTTGATGAATTTGTGCACCGAACATATCGACACGTTGTCCACCTGTTAATTTGGTATACAAACCATATTCTTTGGCAATTTGACCGACCGCAATCAAACCATCAGGGGTCACTTCACCACCTGCCATACGAGGCACAACAGAATAAGAACCATCTTTTTGAATGTTGCCCAGATAGTAGTCATTGCTGTCTTGTAGTCCTGCATGACTTGGTTTTAAAACGAAATCATTCCAACAAGACGCTAAAATATTTGCGACCGTCGGTTTACAAATATCGCAGCCTAAACCATGACCATGTTGTTGAATTAGATCGTCAAAGCTTTTAATTTCATTAACACGGACCAAGTGATACAACTCTTGGCGTGAATATGCAAAGTGTTCACAGATATGATTATTAACCGTGACACCTTGACGTTGTAATTCAGATTTTAAAACTTGGGTCACTAATGGTGCACATCCACCACATGCTGTCGCTGCTTTGGTACATTTTTTCAATGCACCCAAAGAGGTTGAACCCTCTGCAATCGCACTACAAATATCCGCTTTAGATACGTTATTACATGAACAAATCGTTGCACTATCAGGTAGCAGATCTACACCGCTTCCACCTGATTTACTCGATGATTGTGCATAACCTGGCATGATTAAACTTTCAGGATTTTCTGGAATTTCTAACCCATTCAGCATCATTTGTAATAAGTCGTTATATTCTTTGGCACAACCAACGAGCACTGCACCCAATAACTTATTTTTTTCTGCATTGACGACGATCTTTTTATAGACCATCGTATCTTCATCTGCATAAAAATAACTGAGCGAGTTTGGTGTCATGGCATGAGCATCGCCCACAGATGCAACATCAACACCCATCAATTTCAATTTGGTGCTCATATCTGCACCAGCAAACTCATTACAGCTTTGCTCCATCACATGTTTCGCTGCAATACGTGCCATATCATAGCCCGGTGCAACTAAACCATAGATTTTGTTATTCCATAATGCACATTCGCCAATGGCATAAATATCAACATCAGAGGTTTGACAATAATCATTGATGACAATACCGCCACGCTCACCTATGGCTAGTCCGCTTTGACGAGCCAATTCATCACGTGGACGAATGCCTGCCGAGAATAAAACGATATCTGTTTCAAGTTCAGAACCATCACCAAACTTCATCACATGTGTAGTATGTACACCATCTTCAATTGATGAAGTTGCTTTTTGAGTATGGACTTTCACACCTAAATTTTCGATTTTTGAGCGTAAAACCTTACCGCCTAAATCATCAATTTGGACTGCCATTAAGCGTGGTGCAAATTCAACCACATGGGTTTCTAAATCTAAATCACGAAGTGCTTTTGCTGCCTCTAAGCCTAATAATCCACCGCCGATGACCACGCCTTTTTTGGCATTCAAACTTGCAGCACGGATTGCATCTAAGTCTTCTATCGTGCGGTAAACAAAGCAATTCTGACGATCATTACCCGGAATAGGAGGAACGAAAGCATATGAACCAGTTGCAAGGACTAATTTGTCATAACTGATTACATCGCCATGATTTGTAGTAATCAGTTTATTTACCGTATCAATCTCTGTTGCTTTCGTATTTAAACGAAGATCAATACCATGTGCATCAGCAAAGTCTGCTCGGCAGAGTGTCAAATCTTTTGCTGATTTACCTGTAAAATATTCTGTTAAATGTACGCGGTCATACGCCAAACGTGGTTCTTCAGCCAAAATGGTAATTTCAATTTCATCGCCTGCATTTTCCAACACAGATTCAATGAATTTGTGTCCAACCATACCGTGACCAATCATTACTAATTTCATGTCATTCCTCCTCAATTCTTTTCGTTATTCTTTGGCTTAAATACTTTGCTTCGCACTTGCTGAAGCATTTTGTTCCATACTGTTACGTTCAAGCACGGCAGCCTCAAACAACTTTTGTTCTTTCTCTTTATGTTCAACTGAGAAGCGAATCATCAACACACAACTTGCGGCAATGACAACCAAACCACCTAAAACCATCAATGTTGTTTGAATATCCAACATGCCTTTCAATAAGAATCCTGCGGCAACTGCTC
This sequence comes from Acinetobacter sp. P8-3-8, assembly GCF_000214135.1. Classification (GTDB taxonomy): domain Bacteria; phylum Pseudomonadota; class Gammaproteobacteria; order Pseudomonadales; family Moraxellaceae; genus Acinetobacter. The sequence goes on along the minus strand of NZ_AFIE01000005.1, from coordinate 98,797 downwards.
CCACGTTCCCACCTGCACCAATGATGCCTGCAACACCACCTAGCGCATCACGGTCAATGAATGGAACCAGTGCATAAGTTGCACCACATGCCATGTGAGTGAATAAGGCAAATACTGTCATTGCAAGGATGGCAAGGACTGCTGTATTCATTTGTGAGAATACGATCAGGAATAAACCTTCCATCAAAATCATGGCGAATAAAACTTTAGTACGACCATCCAAACCTTTTTGAGTTGCCACTTTGTCTGAAACAATGCCACCTAGTGCACGAGCGAATAGCGCCAGTAAACCAAAGATCCCCGCAGCCATACCCGCTTCTTTTAAACCAAATTTAAAATGGTCTACGTAGTACATCGCGACAATGTTATGAATGAAGATTTCGATTCCGAAACATGCCGCATAAGCGCCAAATAAAATCCAAACTCGGTAGTTTTTTGCAGCATGCATCAAGATTGCAACACCACCTTTTTTATCACTTCCAACACTGACACCTTGCGCACGAAGTTCTTTAAAATCACCTTGTGGACAGTCTTGAGTAAATTTCCAGTACATCAAACCCACGATCAGCATCAATACACCCGGAACAATCAGTGCAATTCTCCAACCCATCGCTTGTTCAACACCGAACATCACCAAAGCACCCAACATCAAAGGCATAAGCACTTGTGTTGCGCCACCACCTGCGTTCCCCCAACCTGCTGTAGCTGCATTTGCAGTACCTACAACGTTTGGCGCAAACATAATACTGGTGTGGTATTGCGTAATCACAAAACTTGCGCCAATTGCACCAATCAGCAAACGGAAGAAAAGAAAGGATTCATAACTGTTGGCAGACGCTACGCCAAATACTGGGATACTGCCGAGAACCAACAATGCGGTATAGGTTTTACGTGGGCCGTATTTATCGCATAAAGGGCCGACGACTAAACGCACTAGAATCGTGATCGCCACTGCTGCAATATTGATATTGGCAATTTGATCTTTGGTTAGATGGAATTCACCAGCAATCACTGGCATGAGTGGTGCACAAGCAAACCAAGCAAAGAAGCAGACAAAAAAGGCGAGCCAACTCATGTGGAAGGCTCTCATCGCTGCGCTGCTGAAACTGAAAAGACTTATTTTTGTTGCTTTTTTAGCATCTAAATTTGAAGACATGGCCATCTCCTACCGGAACTGAACGTATTAAGTTATCTGCTATGCGGATTGCTGCACACCAGAGTCGATCAGAACGGACGTCGTTGGCCGTCTTACAAATTTTATTAGAGTCGTCTTTGACTCAAGGTGAATTAAGCAATCTGCGTGCCAACATTTTAATCAACAAATCAAGATATTGTTTTTAATACATAAAATTATTTTATTTTGAATATTGATAATTTTTAGACCAACAATTTATTTTTAGATCATCCTCAATAGCAAATTCACTCATGCGATGAATGGGCGCATTTTGCCACATTTAAGTGCATTTTAAATTTAAACACATACTAAAACTTGCCACCCCCCCCAATCTATTGTTATATAAGGCTTGGCATCTTTATTGCTTTATAATGTGCAATTATATGCAGGCTTTTCCTGAAGCATCATGTCAAAACTAAAAATAGCTTTAATCGATGATGATTTTGATCGTGCAGAGTTCGTTAAACTCACTTTAATCGAGCATCAATTTGATGTGGTCGCGTGTTTGATGACTGATCAACTCGATTTATTTTATCTACAACAAATTCAAGCCGACGTTATTTTATTAGACATGGATCATCCACAACGTGACATTATTGAAAGTTGTGTCAGTCAATTTGATCTACCGACCGTGTTATTTACTAAAAATAGCCATAAAGAAACGATTAAGAGTGCCATTGAAGCGGGAATTACCGCTTATATAGTCGATGGAATACAGCCTGCAAAATTAGACAGTATTTTGGAAATCGCGATTGAACAATATAAAAAACACAAGAAATTATTGAATGATCTACAAGATACTAAAAGTAAATTGGCTGATCGTAAAGACATTGAAAAAGCAAAAGTTTTACTGATGCAATTACATCATATCAATGAAGAACAAGCTTTCGCCCTGTTACGTAAAAATGCCATGAGCCACCGTATGACCATTGGTGAAATGGCACGTCGTTTATTGGATGCACAACTGTTATTACAATCACAAATTAAGGAGCAATAATATGTCGAATTTAGAAAAAACTGACATTCGATTAGGCTATGTTCCTTTACTTGACTGTATTGCGATTCTTTGGGCAAAGCATCAAGGCTATTTTGCAGACCTCGGTTTAAATGTAACGCTAATCAAAGAAGCATCTTGGGCAAGTTTACGTGATCGTCTGGCTTTTGGATTTTTAGATGCTGCTCACTGTTTGTCTGCTATGCTCCCTGCTGCGACTTTGGGTGCAGATCAATTGGGTATTCCATTTCAAACTCCTTTAATTTTAAGTAACAGTCCAACTGCAATTAGCCTCAGTCAGAAATTATGCTTTGAACTTAATATTACAGCGGATGATGCTCCTGAAAGTTCAGCAAATAAAGTGGCCTATGCGATTCATCAACATCAAAATATTCGTCTAGCCCATGTTTTTCAGCATTCAATTCACCATTATTGTTTAAAAGAATGGCTTGCTTTGGCTGATTCACATACTGAATATAAACTTAAACTTTTAACCCTACCTCCACCCTATATGGTTGAAGCAATTTCCAAACAATTGATTGATGGCTTTTGTGTAGGTGAGCCGTGGAATATCCAAGCAGAACTTGAAGGTTTGAGTACAACAGTCTGTTCTGGTCAACAGTTTGCACCTCAAGTTGCCAATAAAGTTTTTGCTGTTACCCAAGAATGGGCAGCACAACATCCAAAGACCTTAAATGCGCTGTGCCAAGCCATTATAAAAGCACAAAATGAACTACAAACACTTGAATCTATTGATGATGTTTGGGACATGTTAATTGAATATAATATTATTCGATTTAATTGTTCTAAATTTATTCATGTGCAATCTTTCCATAAAATTCAAAATATTATTCAAAATCTTGTCCCACAAGATGTTCGTCCAAAAGCTTCAGACTTTGAATGGATGATTCATCAAATGCAGAAATGGGACAACTTAGAAATCAATGATCAAAAAATAGGAATGATTGCCAAACAATGTATTGTTGCTATTTAAAATCGTTTCGTTTGCGATAATCACGATAATTATTGAATCAGAAACCAATCCTCATCAAGTAAAATGTAATCACTGTTTTAATTTTACAGTGATTGATTCATTCATTTTTCATTTCAACTGAAGATGAATCTATTTTTAATTCATTGTTTTAATTGATATTCATAAAATAAAAATCATAAAAAATTTATTTTCATCCATGCAAAAAATAATTTAAAGCATAAAAGCACAGTAAACTTAGACTTAAATTCAATAATATTTTTTTAGAAATCAGTGCAAATACAATACACAAAATAGCGGTAAGGAAATAAGCATCCAATGGTAAAGAACGTAACTGTTCACCTTGAAAAAATACGATCGGCGCACAAATTGCAGTGAGTAAACATGGTGCAGAATACTGCAACATATTTTCGACAAATACGGGAAGTTTAAATGCAATTTTAGGTTCTAGGAAAAAATAACGATTTATGAAAACAATCAAAGCTAAGCTGAGTAATAAAATCCAAGTCATTTGTTATTCTCCGCCATTTTTCTGCTCATTTTAGTCGTCAACATTGCTGCTAACATTCCCAATAAACCTGACAATACAACGCCACCTTCAAAGTGAAAATATTTGAAAATACAGGCTGAAATTAAAGTGACGACTACACCCATCAAAGTGGCAATATTTTTAATCATCGGGACAATAATCAAAATAAAAACGGCAACAATTGAGAAATCTAAATGCAGACTTTCTAAATTGGGAATGGATTGTGCGAGTAAAATTCCAAATAAACTAAATAGACACCACGCTAGATAAAAACATAAACCTGCGCCCAATAAATAAGCAAAAGTACGTTGTTTATTTTCACCAATCCCCACTGCAAATAGTTCATCTGTCAGCAAAAAACCAATGATTAAGCGTTGCGGTGTAGAAAATTGAGCAACATCCTTACGGAAATTCAATGCATAAATTAAATGCTGACTGGTTAAAAAGAAAATCGTAATAATAATGGTAAATACAGATGCATTGGACATCACTAAACCAAGACTGACCAATTGTGCAGCGCCAGCAAAGACAATTGCAGACATTGAAAATGCTTGAGCAAAACTCAAACCTGCATTAATTGCCATAGAACCAGCAAGAATGCCCCATGGAAGCACTGCAATAGATAACGGTAAAATATCTATGCACCCTTGCAGAAACGCTTTTTTATTTAATGTATTTTGTGACATTGAGTGATTGGAAATAGGTTCAAATTGATGATTCATCGGCATCATCCATAACTGAGGATGATGCCAGTATGTTTTAAAATAAAGGCAAAAGATTGGATAAAATTGCTATTTTAACCTGAGTTCGAGATAAGATATATTCCCAACTAGATACGCGGGAACGTCAGTCGCATTGTTCGAGGCATGAGGAATATATTCCGCAAGATCTGTAACATACTGTTTTTGCAATATATTAGGTACTTGATAGTATCTGTCGAGTTGGCGACTGACAAATGGTTTTGCCTACTTTTCCCGAAAGCCTTGCGAGGTAGTACCTCTCAGGTCGAACCTGAACAAGATTGAAATATATTTCAAGCGAAGTGCAAGACGAAGTGGGTTAATCCTTACATTTGACTTTTAAACGGTAAGACTCCGTTGTGCATGATCTATCTTTTCAATAACTTACATCAAAGCTTATCCCGAACTGACGTTATTTTAATACCATTATTTTGCTACTGTTTTTAAATGCTACAAAGTATTGAGATATTGCGAAGGTGTTACCCCCATGGCTTTTTTAAAATGACGATTAAAATGGCTTTGATCCGAAAAACCTGTATTCTGCGCGGTATTCGCAATACTCAAACCCTGTTTTAACAACTGCCGAGCTTTTTGCAAACGTGCTTGAACCAACCAACTGTGTGGTGGCAGACCTGTATATTTTTTAAATTCACGTAAAAAATGCCAAGGACTGATTCCGACATAACTTGCGAGATCGCTGAGAGAATAATCATGTTCAGGAAAACTACTGAGTAACTCCTTGACCATTTCTATTTTTCTTTGTGCCTCAGGCAGCTCCGCAGGGGTTAATTTTGCACGACCATAACGACTAATTAAACGCGCTAAAGTTGATAAATACATGCTTTCTTTCAATAAAGCATTGTCCTTTTGTTCTAATAAATCAAAGAGTAAAGAAAGTTGTTGTGCCAAACCTATATCATGAACGACAGCATTGGGAAACCACGGTACGCTATTTTTAACCGTGAAAAAATCTTGACCAACTTCCAAAAGCATTTCAGGTGTTGGATAAATCGCACGATATTTCCAACCAGATTCTACAGCAGATGAACCCGTATGAATTTCATCTGCGTTAACTAAAATAATATCGCCTTTTGGTGCAGTATGAAGCTGTCCTGTACGGTAAAAACTTTGCGCACCATCTTCTATCACACCAATACAATAGCCTTCATGCACATGCTTAGAAAATTGTTTATGGTGATATTGTGCTTTTAACAATTCTAATCCACCCAATTCCTTGAGGTGAAAATAGTTTGCCCACTCCTGCATGTTTCTATTCAGACTTTATAGGTTATTTTTAAAATAGCATGATTCTAAAAAACGTATAGAACAAAATTGCTATACGTCTTAATTTCACGTTTCAATATCTGTGCTTTTACTTGGATGATTCCTAAGAAGCCATTCTCTATCACTGATACGTTTGACCGTCATGTTTTAACCAGCCATTTTCATGGCGATGGTTTGGATCACGATGAGTCCAATGAATCACACCACCCTGATTGCTATATTCATATTCACCGAAAAACTCAATAGTATCGCCTTTATGTAAATTGGCGACACGTGGTGCTAAATCAATATTATGTGCCACTAAAACAGTTAAACCATTCTCTAGTGCGAGAATAAACTTTTGATGACGTGAGCCATCATTATCATCACGTAAAATAGCTTTGACTCGTCCAACGGACTGCACTTGAACATTACTTAATTTCCGTTGATAAGATTGGCGAATAACTTCAAGACCATGTTGACTTTGGCTATTCGCATATCTGTCATTTTGATCATTACTCGCAACAGATGGATTCGAATTTTGTATTGTAGGATTGCTTTGTTGATCTGAATATTCAACTTTAGGCTGTTGAACTGATTCATTTTTTTGTTGATTTAAATCAATTCCAAAATAGGCAGCGATGAATACTGCAATTACAGCTCCAATGCCTAGTTGAGTTTTATTGGCCATACATTTAACAATTATGATAATAAGATATTGATGAATTATAGAAGAATCAGAGAAATTTTATGTACTTAATCTTTTAAAATCAGCAATTTTATTATTCAAATTTTAACTATCTATTTTAAATAAAAAACCCCTCAAAATTTGAGGGGTTTTTAATATTTTTACTGAATCAGTAAAAATTATTGAGCAGCGGCAGCAGCCTGAGCAGCAGCAACTTCATCAGCAAAGCTCATTTCAGCTTTCTTCTCAATACCTTCACCTACTTCGAAGCGAACGAATTGAACAACTGTAGTACCAGTTGATTTTAATACATCAGCAACTTTCTTGTCGTTGTCGATCACGTACATTTGACGCTCAAGAACAACTTCATTCAAGTATTTTTCAACTGAACCAGTAACCATTTTTTCTACGATGTTTGCTGGCTTACCAGATTCAATCGCTTTAGCTTCTGCAATTTCTTTCTCTTTAGCGATAAGATCAGCAGAAACGTCTTCAGCAGTAACTGCAACTGGGTTGAATGCAGCAACGTGCATAGCAACACCTTTACCAGTTTCAGCAGAACCTGTGTAAGAAACAACAACACCAATTTTTAAACCGTGTTTGTAAACTGCAAGGTTTTCACCTTCAACAATTGCAGCACGACGAACTTGGATGTTTTCACCGATTTTTTGAACAAGAGCAATACGCGCTTCTTCAACAGTTGCACCATCTTCAAGTTTAAGTTCAGCAATTTTAGCAGCATCAGTTTCGTTTGCAGCTAAAGCAGCAGCAGCAACTTTTGCAGAGAAACCAGCAAAGTTTTCGTCTTTAGCAACGAAGTCAGTTTGACAGTTTACTTCTAAAAGAATTGCTTTGTTGCCTTCTTGAACGATCGTGATAGCGCCATCAGCAGCAATGTTACCTGCTTTTTTAGCAGCTTTTGCTTGACCTGATTTACGAAGGTTGTCAATCGCTAATTCGATGTCACCAGCTGCTTCTGTTAATGCTTTTTTGCATTCCATCATTGCAAGGCCAGTACGGTCACGTAATTCTTTTACCATGCTCGCAGTAACTGCAGTCATGTTGTTCTCCTAAATACGGTAGAATATGAATCTGTTCAACAAAAACGGCCCAAAGTGTACTCTGGGCCGTTTTGCTTTCTCGACGCTTAATTTGTCATCATATATTGCAAAAATGACAAGCTTGCGTCAAAACGCATTAAGCCTCAGGAGCTTCTTTCGCAGCTTCTTCGCCTTTAGCTTGAGCATTCGCTTGAGTTTGAGCGTATTCTTTACCAGCAAGAATAGCATCAGCCATAGCAGAAGCATAAAGTGTTACAGCACGGATCGCATCATCATTACCAGGAATAACGAAATCTACGTTATCAGGGTTAGAGTTTGTATCAACGATACCAATAACTGGAATACCTAAGTTTTTAGCTTCTTTAATAGCGATCGCTTCGTGATCAACGTCGATGATGAACAATGCGTCAGGTAAACCACCCATGTTCTTAACACCGCCTAAAGAGCGTTCAAGTTTTTCCATTTCACGAGTACGTTCTAAAGCTTCACGTTTAGTTAGTTTAGCAAAAGTACCGTCTTGTGATTGAGTTTGAAGATCTTTCAAACGGTTGATTGACTGACGAAGAGTTTTCCAGTTAGTCAACATACCACCCAACCAACGGTGATCTACATAAGGTTGACCAGCGCGTTGAGCTTGTTCACGGATGATGTTTGAAGCAGCACGTTTTGTACCAACAAACAATACTTTGTTCTTTTTGCTTGCAAGATTGTTAACGAAATTCAAAGCATCGTTTAACGCAGGAACAGTATGTTCAAGGTTGATGATGTGAATACGGTTACGCGCACCAAAAATGTATTGACGCATTTTTGGGTTCCAGAAGCGAGTTTGGTGACCAAAGTGCGCGCCAGCTTGAAGAAGGTCGCGCATGCTTACGTTGTAATCTGCCATTTTCTTTACCTTAAAGTTTGGGTTAGGCCTCCATATGTCCGCATTCTCCACCTCAAGATTAAAAAAAACTTCAGGCACCCAGAGCAATGTGACGACATATGTGCGGATTTTTAAATTACCCTTATCAAAATTCTCGTTAACTGTTCATGAAGAAAGTAACGAAAAGCATTTGATAATTTGGGCGGCTATTTATACCATAGTCACATACAAATTTCCAAAAGTTTTTAAAGATCATGAACAGTACTTACGAAGCGCCTCGTCGATTAATCAAAACCGCAGATGATATTGAAAAAATGCGCGTGGCGGGTCGATTGGCTGCAGAAGTTTTGGATATGATCAAACCGCATATCAAACCAGGTGTAACAACGCTTGAACTTGATACGATTTGTCATGATTATATCGTGAATAAACAAGATGCTATCCCTGCATGCTTAGGCTATGGTGCTGCACCTGGTCGTGCTGCTTTCCAACATGTGATTTGTACTTCAGTGAATCATGTCGTGTGTCATGGTGTTCCTTCTGAAAGTAAAATTTTAAAGAAAGGCGATATTCTCAATATTGATGTGACTGTGATTAAAGATGGTTTTCACGGCGATACCAATATGATGTATATCGTTGGCGGTGAAACTTCAATCCTCGCAGATCGTTTATGTAAAGTTGCTCAAGAAGCCATGTATCGTGGTATTGCAACGGTGAAGGCAGGTTCAACTATTGGTGATATCGGTCATGCCATTCAACGTTATGTTGAATCTGAACGTTTCAGTGTAGTTCGTGAATATTGTGGTCATGGTATTGGTACTGTGTTCCATGACGAACCACAAGTGTTGCATTATGGTCAACCAAACACAGGTATGGTTTTAGAAGAAGGCATGACCTTCACGATTGAACCGATGGTCAATGCTGGTGTTTGGCAAACCCGCTTGATGGGTGATAAATGGACGGTGGTGACTAAAGATCATAGCCTATCTGCACAATATGAACACACTTTACTTGTTACAAAAAATGGTGTGGAAATATTAACTGCTCGTCCTGAAGAAGACTTGTCACGTTTTACAAAATAAAAAGTCATTGACTGAATAGCCGTCATTACCATTCTAAAAGGTCACTTCCGAGTGACCTTTTTTTATCATCAAGTTTAAATTTAAAATATAAATATATGTTTTATAATAAAATATTTATAAAAATCAATTCATAAAAAATGTAATAACGAGGTAACAAACTTACATGATCCAAGCACTTTTTAAACCCGATGATAAAACTTCGAGCTAAATTACACATTTGTGAAAAGAATATCCCTTCAAAAACAACAATATTTTTTTATCCAACTTATCAATAATGAGCGCTTATAAAAATTAGTATCAATTTTGGGACATGGAGTCCAATTATGAATAAATCGTTACTTTGCCTTGTTGCATCGTGCTCATTCACGCCCCTGCTCAGTCATGCAAGTTCGCCTTATTTTAGTTTTAAAGATGGCGATGGATTTAAACGCTTTTCTGTTTCTGTCGGCGCACTTTATGTCAAACCAACAGGAAAAGCGCAACCCTTTCAAATCAATACTGCTGTTGCCGAAGGTGAAAAAGCAGGTGTCGGTGATGTAAAAGTTGACTCGGTACTCGATGCAATTGATGAAAGTAAAACTGGTGCGACTGCGAAAAAGAATTTTTTAAAAACTGCCGTAGATTTAGATGCGCTCGGGTTATTGTCATATAAAGATGAAAATGGAACGAAATATTTAAAGTCAAATATTGCAGGTGAAGCAACCATCGATGGACTGTCGCATTGGGAATCAAAAGGGACAGGACTAGAAGCAGACGATGTTGCAACACTTGGCATCATGTCGAATTATTTCTTTACAGATCATGTATCCCTTGAAATCAAAGCTGGTGTCCCACCTAAAGTTGATATTAAAGGGAAAGGCAAAATCTACGCACCACTCTCAGGTATCGCAAAACCGAGTGGAATTGGCGCACTTGTAGGTGATTTACCACTAAAAAAAGATATTTTGATTACTGACTTAGAGGCACATGAAAAAGCAGCTTCTGCACGTGCTTGGACGCCAGCCTTTGAGTTCCAATATCATTTTGGAAAAACAGGTGTCAATAAATTCCGCCCTTATATTGGTGTCGGGATGATGTACGCTTATTTTAATGAACTGGAAATGAATAAAACCATTGAACAAGACTTGGTCAATGCAGGCCATATGATCATTAACATTAAGGAAAATCAAGCAGGTGCAGCATTAGATGGTAAAAAAAGCAGTGGTAATCCGAAGGTTAAACTAGAAGCTGATGATGCATTTGCTCCGATTGCAACGGCTGGATTTACTTATGACTTCAATGACCATTGGTTTGCAGTCGGTTCAGTTTCTTATGCACAGCTAAAAGGAACAACCAAAATCACCATTTCAGATGATAAATATGGTAATTTAATCAATGCCAAAACTGATATCGAAATCAATCCAATCTTGGGTTATGCAGGGGTTGGTTATCGTTTTTAATTTCAATTTTAGTTTTTAATTTCAATTTTAGTTTTTAATTTCAAATTTAGTTTTAAATCTAATTTCAAAACAGGGATAAAAACTTCTTTGAAATTGAAGTCTTAACGACCTTCGGGTCGTTTTTGCTATTTAGCTCTCAGATAAAGCTCAAAAATAGTGATCTATTATAAAAATAAGCTTTCATCACAGCGTTTTGACTGCACATGAATCATAAAAATTTATCAAATGTTAAAGGATTAGCCTATCGTCACCAGAGATTGAATCAACTACAATTACTTTTAGAATGCTTTAAAAATAATTGACTGGATGACTTATGTCGCACATTACGGATGATACCCGCTTTTCTAAGCCGCTCATTTTTATGCTGATCGGAAGTGCTTTTATTTTAGCGCTGTCTTTAGGTGTACGTCATGGTTTTGGGCTTTATCTTGTGCCAATGAGCAATGAATTTGGTTGGAGTCACCAAGTTTTCAGCCTCGCCATTGCTATACAAAACCTACTTTGGGGTGCAATGCAACCCTTTACAGGCGCATTAGCAGACAAGTATGGCAGTAAAAAAGTGGTTATTGCAGGCGGTGTGCTGTATAGCATTGGCTTGCTCATCATGTCAGTCAGTTCAAATGCGCTTTTGCTCGATTTTAGTGTCGGGATCATTATTGGTTTAGCATTATCTGCAACATCTTTCTCAATTCTACTTTCAGCCGTAGGTCGAGCTGCCCATCCAAGTAAACGTAGTATGGCCATGGGTATTGCCAGTGCTGCGGGTTCTTTTGGGCAATTCATTATGTTACCAACAACATTGTTGTTAATTAAAAACTTTGGTTGGTCATCTGCCTTAGTCATTACAGCAATCTTGGTTGCACTCATTGTTCCACTGGCATGGATGCTCAAAGCACCAATGTATGTTGCACCCAATGCAGTCAGCCAAGTTGCAAAACCAAGTTTATCTTTCAAACAAATTTTGAAGATTGCGTTTAATCACAAACCCTTTTTATGGTTGGCTTTTGGTTTTTTAGTCTGCGGTTTCCAAGTGGTGTTTTTAGGGATTCATTTACCAGGCTATCTGATTGATCATGGTTTTGATGCTTCGACTGGAACAATATTCTTAGCATTGGTTGGATTATTTAATATTTTTGGGACGTATACAGCAGGATATCTTGGCGATAAGTTTTCAAAACCACATTTATTGATGGGTTTATACGGTTTACGTGGTGTTGCCATTATTGCCTTTCTTGCACTGCCTTTGAGTATATGGACAATTTACGCTTTTGGTATCATCATGGGTTTATTATGGTTATCTACTGTGCCTTTAACCAATGGCATCGTTGCCAATATGTTTGGGGTTAAGTACCTCACCACACTGACAGGCATCGTATTTTTTACCCATCAAGTTGGATCATTTTTTGGTGGCTGGCTGGGTGGTTTAAACCATGATTTAACAGGTAATTATAATGCAATGTGGATCTGTTCGATTGTCTTGAGCCTTTTAGGCGTTATCGTACACTTCTTTGTCAATGAGGAGGCTATTGTTGATGATTAATTCATTATCATCATTCTCATGGTTAAAAGCCGTCTTGTGGATTGGCTTGCTTATCATTTTCAGTCTTGCTGTTGTGCTTTGGATGAATACACCTGATTTATTTGAATATTTTAATATGGCCTTTTGCGCTCATTAAAAGTCTAAAAAGAATATCTTATTTTTAATTTAGGGCATTCTTTGCATTTTTCTAATTTGATGAATGTCCAATTTTTTAAACTGCTCAATCAAATATTCTAAAAGCGTTCTGACCGCAGGCAACATGCCCAATCTTGAAGTATAAACCACATAAATCACACCTTTAGGTAGGTGCCAATCTGGCATCACTTCGACCAGCGTCCCTTGATTCAATTCTTCTTTTGCATACACTTTGGGTAAAGAAGCAATACCTACACCCTTTAATACCGCAGCTTTGATCGCAATAAAATTATCTGTTCTTAATTTTGGCGAATATTCAATGTCGTGAAAAATATCTGTTTCTCCGCTTTTCTGCATCAGCCATACAGGTTTAGGATGTTCAAAACCGATACTGGGTAATGTTGTCAGATCTTCTAGTTTTTGCGGAATAGGATAACGCTCGAATAACTGTGGAGATGCAACCAACACATGCTCCCATGCATCAAGTTCTCTAACGATAAGTTCACTATCTTCCAAAGGAGTGCTACGGACTCGTAGAGCTAAATCTATACCCTCTTCAATGAGGTCAACACGGCGATTGCTTGCCAATAAATGAATCTGAACATCTGGATACTGTTGCATAAAATCGGCAACCATTGCCCCTACAGGCATGTTCACTAAAGCGACTGGACAAGAAATTCGAATTTGCCCAGAGGGTTCATTTGAAACTGTGCTTTGGATAAAATTTTCTGCTTGATTGACGTCTGCTAATATTTTCAAACAATGTTCATAAAATTGTTGCCCGATTTCGGTTACGACAAATTTTCGAGTATTCCGTTGAATCAAACGAACACCTAATCGTGTTTCTAATTCAGAAATACGGCGTGATAACTTAGATTTAGTAATTCCTAAGTTTTCACTGACTTTAGAAAACCCCTGATATTTAACAACTTGGACAAAATAGTAATAATCATTAAGATTTTGCATCACCACAGCTCCATGTCTAAAATGAACAGTTGTCACTAACTTCCGATCCTATACGCTAGTGGAACATATAATTTAGAAAAATCATAATGAAAACCCGCTTATTTATAGTGAATGGAAAATTTACATTGAGTCATCATTCTGCTATTTCTAAGTCATCTATTCTTCGCTTGCTCAATGAATTATGCATTTAACTTTATATCATTTAGTGCAATCACGATCGCAACGCATTCTGTGGCTATTGGAAGAATTAAACTTAAACTACAATTTAAAAATTTATCAAAAACACATTTATGAAAATCAACATGATGAATTAAAACAACTGAATAAATTTGCTCAATTCCCTACCGTACTCATCTCTGAGAATGAGCAAACTTCTTCCACAGTATTAACTGAAACCGCAGCAATTGCAGACTATTTAAGTTACGTCACTCAACAATTGGGAATACAATATTTATCAGCTCAGGAAATCATTGATTTTTATTTTTGGAAGAATTTTTCTGAAAGCAACTTCATGCCCAACTTGGCACTGAAGCAGATTTTTAGCCGAATTGTGCAACGGACACCTTTCCCAATCCATTATCTTGCTCAATTTTTTAAATATGCTTTTGATCAGGGATTTTTAAACAAGACGCTCCATCAGCAAATGCAAATGATCGAGCAGCAACTAGCGACCCATACATGGATTGCAGGTGAACATTTCACGATCGCCGATATTCTATTGTGGTTTCCATTACAAGCTTGTTTTGAACTGGATACTGACTTTCAAAGATATTCTGAAATTCAACGTTATCTTTTACAAATACAAAGCAGACCTGCCTTTCAAACTGCTTTAAAGAAAGGACAATGGTCTGCTCCAGTATTTCAAAAATATTGGTCAAATGCCTATTGATGCTAAATCATTAGCTCAAAGCATTAAGCCGATTTACGTGAATTCACACGACCTTGAAGTACGGCTTTGACATTATTTTTTGCATAGTTTAAAAACACTTTCAATGGTGAAAGTTTCGGATTCGGTTGTTTGCCTTGAGCAATGGTTTTAAATTGCGCCGCATACCAAAGGACTTCCATAATCGCCATTTTATCGATAAACGGAATCCCCGTTTTAATCGCTTCAACGGCATAACGCACATCACGCCCTTCAATCAAACTATTGCTTACATCAGGTTCTACTGCCAAAGGACGTGCAAGACCAATAAACTCACATGCACCACTATCCAATGCAGCATTCATGCCTTGTACGGTACGGAAACCACCTGTCACCATCAAATGACATTTCACTTCTTTGCGAATATTTTCAGCAAAATCTAAGAAATACGCTTCACGAGCAATGGTACTTTCTTTACGTTTATCGGCTTTTGCACCCGCCATTGCAGGTGCTTCATATGTCCCACCTGAAATTTCAATTAAATCAATGCCCGCAGCGTCTATGGCTTTAAAAACCTGCACCACTTCTTCTTCAGTGATTCCACCACGTTGGAAATCTGCTGAATTCAGTTTGACTGATACAATAAAGTTTTCAGAGGTTTTAGCACGAACAGCTTTATAAATTTCTAATAAGAAGCGCATTCTATTTTCAATAGAACCACCCCATTGATCTTGACGCTTATTGGTCAGAGGTGAAAGGAATTGGCTAATCAAATAACCATGTGCACCATGTAATTGCACACCTTCAAAACCTGCTTTTTCACAAATACGTGCTGCTTCTGCAAAACGTTGAATAATATCTAAAATTTCATCTTCACGCAGTGCACGTGGCGTACCAAATGTACTTGCCAGCATTGGGCTAAATGGTACAGCTGAAGGCGCAACAGTTTCTTTATTTAAACCCCTAGGACATTGACGACCTGGGTGCGACAATTGAATCAATTGCACCATGCCGTATTTCTTACCTACATCTGCCCACTCTTTTAATTTTTCTAAATCATGTTCAGTTTCAATAGCAACAACACCTGGCTCATTTTTCGCCTCGATATTGACCATGACATTGCCTGTAATTGCACAACCTAAACCACCTTTTGCCCAAGCTTCATATAAACCTAGATGTAAATTGTTCGGTTGAGCTTCACGATTCGCCAAAGCTTCACTCATTGCTCCTTTGATAATACGGTTCTTAAATGTTGTATTTTTAATTTGAATCGATTGTGCAAGATGGCTCATGATTAAGTCTCTTATTGGCTTGGCTTATTGGTTAGAGCATTTGCTCTAAATTAATTGTGCGTTAGATTAAGTTTAAATTTGACAATGGGTTTTGTCAAATTTATAAATGTCGCAAATTAATACTGACTGGCTGCAATTAATTTTTTTGTATAATCGTGCTGAGGCTGATCAAATAAGGCTTGTGTGTCTTGAAATTCAATCAATTTTGCATCTTTCAGAACCATCACTTGTTGGCAAAGTGCTTTGACGACTTGCAAGTCATGACTAATAAATAGATAACTCATTTCATAGTCTATTTGTAACTGGCGCAGTAATTTAATCATCGCCTGCTGAGTCGTTCGATCCAATGCCGAAGTTGGTTCGTCTAAAATCAATAATTTTGGACGTAAAACAATGGCACGAGCCAAGGCAACACGTTGTCGTTGACCACCTGATAATTCATGTGGAAAGCTTCGTCGATATTGAAAAGAGAGTTCAACTTTTTGCAGTGCTTCATTAATACGAATATCAATCTCAGTCGGTTTTAATTTTTGTAATGCCAAACCTTCACCAATGATTTGCTCTACGGTCATACGTGCGTCTAAGCTACTCATCGGATCTTGGAAAACCATTTGAAAATTTTGTCTCAATGGGCGTAATTTTCGTTCATTCAAACGACTTAAATTTTGATTCAATAAGAAAATATTGCCTGAACTGTCTATCAATCTCGAAATTGCTAAAGCCAAAGAGGTTTTACCAGAACCACTCTCTCCGACGATACCAATCGATTCTGCGCGATTCAATCTTAAATCTAAGGGAGCAAGGGCGACAAAATAATCTTTCACTCGATTGAATATGCCTTTCCTGATTGGAAATCTCACCGCAATTCGATGTACGGACAAGACCAAACTACTTTGCATTGGTAGTGGATTGGCTTCTCCAAAGTCATGATCTAATAAAAATTTTGTATATTCCGCTTGAGGATTGTTAAAAATTTCTTGGACTGTACCCTTTTCCTCAATACAACCATTATTCATCACAATCACTTGATTGGAATATTTTTTCACTAAATTTAAATCGTGGCTGATCAGAATCATGGCCATTTTATGATTTAAGATCAAAAGTTGCAGAAGATTTAAAACCTGCGATTGCAAAGTGACATCTAGTGCTGTGGTCGGTTCATCCGCAATAATAATTTCAGGCTCTAAAGCCAAGACAGCGGCAATCAAAACACGCTGTTTTTGTCCACCTGAAAGCTCATATGGATAACGATTTAAAAGTTCTTGTGGCTCTGCAATACCGACATCGCATAACAAGTCATAAACACGCTTACGGACTTTTTCTTTTGGCATACCTTGTATCAGCAAGGGTTCGCCAATAATTTTGACCACGGTATGCAAAGGATTCAATGCCGAAGTTGGTTCTTGAAAAATCATCGCAATTTTTCGACCACGAATTTTCTGTAATTCAGGTTCAGGCATTCCCAGTAAATCTTGACCATGATAAAAAGCATGACCTGAAGCTTTTAAATTTTCAGCCAATAAGCCCATGATCGCTAAGCCACTCAGTGATTTCCCTGAACCGCTTTCACCGACAATGGCAACGGTTTCACCCGCATGTAAATCAAAATCAAGACTTTGAACCAATTGTTGTTGTGCATTTCGAATCTGTAAATTCTGTACAGACAATAATAGTTCTGGCAACTCTGGGTTATTTTTGGCGTCTTGGATCGAATGCATCTCGTGTCGCCTCCCCGATATAAATCAATAAAGATAAAACCAAAGCTAAACTAAAAAATCCTGATAAAGCCAGCCACGGCGCATTTAAATTATTTTTACCTTGCAGTAATAATTCACCAAGTGATGCTGTATCTGGAGCTAAGCCATAACCTAAAAAATCCAATGCTGTTAAAGCAGTAATATTTGCAGTCAAAAGAAAAGGAAATTGCGACAAACTTGAACTGATCACATTCGGAAGAATATGACGGAACATGATTTTTAAATCATTGACACCTAAGCCTCGTGCAGCTCGAACATAATCTAAATGTCGTGCTCTGAGAAATTCAGCACGAACCAAACCGACCAAAGACGTCCAGCCAAAAAGCAGCATGATCAAGAATAACCAATAAACATTCGGTGTAAACATACTGACTAAAATCATCACGATAAATAAAGTTGGTAAGCCCCCCCAAACCTCTAAAATACGTTGTCCAATCAAATCAACCCATCCACCATAATAGCCTTGAATCGCCCCGACAACGATCCCAATCAATGAGGCAAATACAGTCAAAGCTAAGCCAAAAACCAAAGAGATGCGTAAACCATATAAAAGACGAGCCAACACATCACGCCCTTGATCATCTGTACCTAACCAATTTTGTGCTGTGGGTGGTGATGGAACGGGTACAGCTAAATCTAAATTTGGAGTTTGATAGGAATAACGAAGAATTGGCCAAACAGCCCACCCCTTTTCATCAATCAAACGCTGAACAACAGGATCACGATAATCAGCTTCTGTTTCAAATACGCCTCCAAAAGTTGTTTCTGGATAAGTTTGAATCACAGGTACATAATAATGTTGATCATATTTCACCAACAAAGGCTTATCATTGGCAATCCATTCAGCAGCTAAAGAGAGGATAAAAATCAAAATAAACAGAACAAAGCAAAAATAACCTAAACGATTCTGTTTAAATTTTTGAATACGAGCCTGCATCATCGGTGACATTATTCGGCACCTCTCGAATCAAAATTAATCCGTGGATCGATAACTTGATAAAGCAGATCTCCGATCAATCTCAAGACCAATCCAAATAGAGTCAGCATGAACAATGTGCCAAAAATCACAGGATAATCACGCTGCTGAATTGCTTCAAAACCGAGTAAGGCAATACCGTCTAAATTAAAAATAATTTCAATAAAAAGATTACCGATAAAAAAGGTACTGACCAATGCTTCGGGCAAACCCGCAACAATCACTAAAATTGCATTACGAAAGACGTGTTTGTATAAAATTCTATTTTCAGTAATACCTTTGGCACGGGCAGCCAATACATATTGTTTGCTCAACTCTTCCATAAAAGAAAATTTAGTCAGATACGTTAAACGTGCAAAGCTACCTAAAACAATAGCCACTAAAGGCAGCGTCATATGCCACAAATAATCTTTAATCTGTTCAAAAAAGCTTAAACTTTGAAAGTGATCTGAAACTAAACCTTGCAGCGGAAACCATTGTAAATAAGAACCACCTGCAAAAAATACAATCAGCACGATTGCAAAAACAAAGGCTGGAACGGCATAACCTACAGCCAATAATAATGATGTCGATTTATCGAAAAACATGCCATGTTGTTTGGCTTTTTTGATGCCTAAAGGAATCGCAATCAAATAAATCAGCAAAGTGCTCCATAACCCTAATGAGATGGTTACAGGCATCTTTTCCCACAACAGTTGTGTGACAGGTTTATCTTTAAAAAAACTCACGCCAAAATCCAAAGACATGTAGTTTTTAATCATCAAACAAAAACGTTTATAAATAGGCAAATCAAAGCCATATTGAGCTTTGATTTTATTCACCATTTCCTCGCTTAAACCACGCGCACCTTGATACTGACTTTCATTAATCGATGTCGATGAGCCAGCAATGCCACGATTCACTCCTTGAAAGTTTTCCACTTGTTGGATGGCTTGTTCGACTGGGCCACCCGGTGCGATTTGAATCACCGCAAAGTTAATCAAAAGAATGAAAAACAATGTTGGAATAATCAGCAAGAGTCTTTTGACTATATATATGCCCATTAAAAACGAAGTTCCTTGTGATCACATGTCATATCTAAAATATTTAATAGACCTCTTGCGAAAGTCAAAAATGATCAAAAAATAGCAGTAAAATCAATATTAAAAATTCCGTCTCCCTTTGGGATGAGGAATACCGTTCCGCAAGAGGATGAAGACGATTTATTATATAAATCCTCTCCCTAGCCCTCTCCTTTAAAAAGGAGAGGGAACTTCCATTGTGAATTAAATGTTCACCACAACTTGACTTACACAAAAGACTAATAATAGATATGAGGTAAATACAGCTTAATGATGAAAATTGTCAGTATAAATTAGATCAATCATGATCAGATTACCTATTTTTAAGATAACGCTCTACTTTATTCGCCTGATCAGGATCAGACCACCAATATTCTAAGCCCAAAGATAATTTAGGTTTAACCGTAGGTTGTCGATACATATTCCAATAAGCATACCAATTTTTATCATTACCATAGGTCAAAATTTGGTAATAACCTGCTCTCAACACTCGGTCTAAAGCTTTGGTACGAATCACCAATTGCTTACGATTAGGTGATTGAATCATTTGTTGAATCAATTGGTCAACCACTGGATTTTGAATACCCGAATAATTGTAATTCCCTACCTCGCCAGCGGCTTTACTGCCCCACATTTGTAGTTGTTCAACACTTGGCGTCAAAGACTGTGGCATTTCCATCGGTGTCATTTGAAAATCTGAACGGCGCATACGTTCAGTATATTGCGGATAATCAACTTGGCGAATATTGGTATCGATTCCAAGCTTTTTTAGGTTGCGGACATAAGGCAATAAAGTTCTTAAATCACCTTCTTGGTGGATTAAGAATTCAATACGTATCGGTTTACCTTGCCGATCAACCAATTTAGCGTTTTTAAAACGATAGCCTGCTTTCAACAAGATCGTGCGAGCGGTCAATAAATTTTGTCGATTAAAACCGCTAGCATCAGACACTGGATATTTCCAATCTGTCAAAACACCTTGACGCTGTATTGGATTCAGTTGGTTTAAATAAGGTTTTAGAATTTCGAGTTCTTGCGGGCTTAGTTTGCCCATTGCAGCCAATTCACTGTTTTGAAAATAACTTTCCAGACGAATATTTTGACCATAGAGCAACGCTTTATTGATCCATTCAAAATCATAGGCATAGGTTAATGCTTGGCGGAAATAGATATCATTAAATGGTGCTTTTCGAGTATTAAAAACCAAACTTTGAGTCAGTGCAGGTGTATGTACTTTAGAAATATATTGTTTGACCAGACCTGTTTTCACAGCGGGAAAAGTATAAGCCGTGACCCAATTTCGAGCTTTCTTTTCTTGATGCAAAGTATATTGCCCAGACTTAAATCCTTCAAAAGCAATATCAGGATTCCGATAGTAGACATACTTCAGTTGATTAAAATTATAACGCCCACGATTGACGGCTAAATCTTTGCCCCAATAATTTGGATTACGTTTATAAGCAATGCTACGCCCTGCATCGATATGGTCAATCAGATAAGGCCCTGAACCTAAAATGGGTTGTAAGGTCACTTTGCTATAATCTTTATTTTTCCAATCTGCTTTTGAATAGATCGCGATTTTCGCCAAAATTAACGGCATATCTGGATTATGATTGGATTTAAAAGACATTTTCACTTTATATTTTGATAAAACTTCAGTCTTTGCCAAATCAGACAAATACATTTGAAAGCCTAGATTCGCTTTACTTTGAATCGTATCAAATGAAAATTTAACATCTTCTGCGGTAACAGGTGAACCATCACTAAAATGAGCTTTAGGGTTCAAATGGAAAATGACGAATTGAGTCTTTTTCGGATCATAGCTGACTTTTTCAGCCAACAATGGATACAACACCCCTGGCTCATCTAGCGAACTATCCATCAGGGTATCAAATAAATAATTGACCCCATCTGTCGCACTGCCCTTACCATTCAGACTATTGAGATTATCAAAAGTCCCATTGCCCGCCATGCTGATAAAGCCACCTTTCGGTGCATTGATATTTGCATAGGGCATGGCCTGAGCATTGGCATATTGGGCAGTATTATGTATGGCAATGTAGGCAGTCGTCTGAACAGCTGCCTGTACATTAAAACCAAACACACAAAACCCCAATGTAGGCAGAATTAAACCTACAGCAATGCTCAAACGCATGAGCTGATTTCCTTTAATCTCAACTAATCTAAAATGATTTTAAATTAAAGGTTTGGGACTTTAATTACGGTACCAATACGCAAAGAAGCATTTGACTTCATATCATTCATTTCAGCAAGTTCATTGGTATCGATACCATATTTACTTGCCAAACGAATTAAAGAATCACCGCTTTTGACTTTATATTCAGTTACTGTTTTAGGAATACGTAAAGTCTGTCCACGTTGTAAACCTGCACGAGCGCTTAAATCATTTAACTCAGCCAATTCTTGAACTGACATACCAACACGACTCGCAATCGCATTCAGTGATTCACCAGATTTGACTGTATAGCTTTCAGTATTCTTCGTTGAAGCTTTTGAAGATGATTTTGCCGAAGCTTTTAACTCATCCTTATCTTTTTCTTTAGATAACGAGGATTTACTGGGTAATTCCCCATCAATTTTTAAGCGTTGTCCGACTTGTAAAGCCTCATTACGACTCAATCCATTCAATTCGCTTAAGAATGACAATTGCAATTTATACTTTTTCGCAATACTTGCCATGGTTTCGCCAGACTTCACGATATGCGTATCTTTGCTCGATACTTCTGATCTCTCATCATCCTTGCTATTTGATCTGTCTTTGGTTGTAGGCTCAGCAGTCCCTGTTAATTTCAGTTTTTGACCAACAAACAAACCTGAATTACTTTTTAAATTATTCAAATCTGCAATTTGATTGACTTGCAAATTATACTTATTGGCTACAGCAATCAGACTATCACCCGATTGAACTGTATAAGTGTCAGGCGTTGAACTACCCGCAGGAATTTTAATCACTTGTCCTGCCATTAAGCCTTTAGATGCTGATAAATTATTGAGCTCTGCCAATTCAGACAAAGTCATCTTTGATTGAACTGCAATACTGGTTAATGTATCGCCACTTTGCACTTTGTAATTTTCAGTCTTATACGCCACATCCGCTTTTACATTTTTAAACTTAGTTTGGTCGATGACTTTTGATTCAAGCTTTGACTCTTGCTTAGCATCTTCATCTTTGACTTCATGCAATGGTACATTGATTTTTTGGCCAACATACAAGCTACTTGCAATATCCAAACCTGGGGTTAAGTCTGCTAGCTCATGCACTGACAAAGCATAACGATCTGCAATGATTTTTAAATATTCACCACGTTTAACCACATAGTTTTTAGTTTTGATTTTCGCAACAGGCTTAGAGGTATCTGCTCGTGTAACCGTTTTATTAATTTCAGACAATTTATCGTCAGAAGTATCTTTTAATTTTAACTTCTGCCCAACAAATAAATTACTGCTGGTATTTAAATCGTTATAACTCGCCAATTGCGAAAGCGATAAATCAAACTGATTGGCAACACTGGTTAGACTATCATTCGGTTTAACCACATAAGTTGTCGGTGAATTGTCACCCGATTTTCTCGATGTCACAGGTGCATCAATTTGTGGTTTCGCATCATATAAATATAAGGTTGCACCTACGAATAAAGTCCCGTTTGGATCAACTTGGTTCCATTTCGCAATATCACGCCAGTTCACGCCATTTTTCAAAGCAATTGTCGCTAGAGTGTCGCCCGGAAGCACGGTATAGGTACTGCGTTTACCTTTCGGTGGTTCTACTACAACTTCAGTATCAGTCTTTTTAAAGCTTTTATCTTGATTCAGCTTAGCTTCTTCAGAATTTGCAGGCGTGGTATCCGCCAAACCTTTTGGATAAGCAAAGCCGACAATATTTTCTTTACCCTGAACTTCTGCAACAGATTGACTGGTTTGAATTGCAGTGAGTTTAATCTTGCCATCATAAGGATCAACAATTTCTGTGCCTTGTGGTGCAATCGCCTTAATTTCCTTAACGACTTCTTCTTTTTCAGCTTGTGTCGCTTGTGGTTCAAGTACCTGTTTAACCGTTTCTTTGTCCCCTTCAGCTTGAATTGCAGCAAGAATTTTTGATTTTTCTTGCGCTGAAATTGGTGGTTCAACTGCTACTGGTTTCACATTGGCCGCTTTAGTCACTGCAACAGGAATACGAGGTGCACTCGGCACATCGGCATTCGCCGCAAATCGAGCCAAGGCATCTGAACCTTGTGGGGTATTTTTTAATGTTGTTAATGGGCTTGCAGAACTGGACGTTGTTGTACTTGTATTCGATGTTCTACTTGCTGTTAGAACAGGTGGTGCAGTTCTTGCTGGATTAATCGTTTGTGTAACTGTCGAAGTGACAGGTGTCGGCGACAAAGTTGTCGTTGCCGTTGTTGGCCCATTATTACTTGCCCATAAACCACTACTTGAACTTGGTTTTAACGCTTTTAATTTAGAATCAATCGTTGGGCTTACATCTGCTGGAATCAAAATACGCAAAGTACTAGATGCATCAATAGTTTCACCACGATGCCCCGGATTTAAAGCATACAGTTCTGCACGGCTTAATCCAGTAAGCGAGGTAATTTGATTAAGCTGAACACCTGCTTGAACAGGCACTTCTCTAAAATGCGCACGGTTAGCAATCGGCGGTAAAGACACCCCGTATTTAGATGGGCTTTTAATAATTTGCGCTACAGCCAAGAAACGTGGCACATAGTTCATGGTTTCTTGAGGTAATCTCAATGACCAATAATCTGTTGGCAACCCTGCTGCTTGGTTACGGTTAATGGCTTGTTGAATACGCCCTGGGCCTGCGTTATATGCAGCCAAGGCCAACTCCCATGATCCAAATTGATTATACAAGCTCCCTAAGAACTCGTATGCCGCACGAGTTGATTCGACCACATCACGGCGACCATCATACATACTGGTTTGTCTTAAACCGTAAATTTTCCCTGTACTTGGGATAAATTGCCACATCCCTGCTGCTGCTGCACTACTGGTCGCAGCAGGATCGTATGAGCTTTCAATAATCGGTAATAATGCCAATTCAGTCGGTAAACCACGGCGTTCTGCTTCTTTCACTGTATGATAAAGATAGCGAGAAGCACGCGCACTCAAACGATCAATATAAGGTTGACGAGATACAAACCAACTACGTTGCGCATCAATACGTGGGTCCCAGTGATCCTCATCCATTTTAAAACCAACAGTCATACGCTTCCAAACGTCACCATGTTTTAAAATAAGTAAGCGATCGCCTTCTACAGCGCGCATATCTGTTGCAGACAGTAAATCTTCAAGTGAATCTAAACTGCTCGCATCTAACATACCTGTTTGTTTTGAGGTTTGAACTTTTGAATTAGATGGAGTCGAGGAACAACCAGTAGTCAAACCCACTGCGGCCAATGCAGATGTTAATAACGATAATTTAAAGAAAACAGACGCAGTAGGTTGCCACACCATTGTGGTAGCTTTAGACATAAGGGTTCCGAACAACATTTAGTAAATTATTTTATCTCTGCCATTTTAGTAGAGCTATAGACTCATACAAGGCAAAATTTGAATGCGAATTGCATACAAATGTTACAAGAAATTAAAAAAATCTCAGTTCATGCGCAGAAAACGCTGATTTGCGTATACAATAAATTCTTAAACCGCTATGTTCAACTCTTTCTTCACTTTCATTGGTTATTACTATGTCACAAACAATCACTCTTTATGTCGATGGGGCTTGTAAAGGCAACCCAGGTCCAGGTGGCTGGGGGGCATATATCATTACCGAAACCGAAGAACATAAATTGTGTGGTGGTGAGTTAGATACAACCAATAACCGCATGGAATTGACCGCAGCAATTGAAGGTGTTGCTTTTTGCCCTGTCGATGCCAAATTGATTATTTGGACAGATTCCAATTATGTGAAACGCGGCATCACTGAATGGATCACAGGTTGGAAAAAGAAAAACTGGAAAGATGTTAAAAATCCTGATCTTTGGCAAAAATTAGATCAAACTTGCCAAGGCCGTGAAATTGAATGGAATTGGATTAAAGGCCATGCGGGTCATGCAGGCAATGAAATGGCTGATCAATTGGCAAATTTGGGTACAGAGCAAACATTAAAAGCAAAATCACCCAGCCGTTCTGTCACAACGACACCAGTCACATCCGTAAAAAATATTTCTGAAACCGATCAGATGGATCAAGGTAAAAAAAAGTAGAGAATGATTGGCTCTTTGATGATCCATTCGGCTTTGATTTAGTCGAAGACGAGGAAATGATCGAGGCAACTACGGATGAGTCAATGTCGCTTGATCCTGAAAATAGTGATACTAACCAAACATCAATTGAAGCAAATAAAGTAATGACTGAAGAAATAGCAAAGACTGACGATTTAAGTTCTGAAATGCCAAATTCAGAAAATGCTGTTGATCAAATTGAAAATATTGAAGACATTCAAAATTCAAATCGTTCAAATACTGTTTCGAACACCCATCCACAGATTGTGATTACCCCTGCGACACTCCAGTTACAAGGTCCTAAACAATTTATTCTCGATACGGAAACCACAGGTTTTTATTATCAAGACAGTGACCGAATCGTTGAAGTCGGTGCGATTGAAATGGTCAATCGTAAACTGACTGGAAGTTCGATTCATATTTATATCAATCCTGAAAAACCCGTGGGTGATTCAGAGGCGATTCACGGTATTACAGATGAGTTTTTAAAAGATAAACCTAAGTATGCTGAAATTGCACAAGTATTATTTGACTATTTAAAAAATAGTGAAATTATTGCGCATAATGCAAGCTTCGATATGAACTTCTTAGATATGGAGTTCAAACGCACGGGCTTACCTGCTTTGTCTGAAGTCTGTGAAGTCACCGATACTTTGGCAATGGCGAAAAGTAAGCATCCGGGACAGAAAAATTCGTTAGATGCTTTAGTACGTCGTTATGAGATTCCACAACGAGATCGTACCTTCCACGGTGCGTTACTCGATGCTGAAATTTTAGCTGATGTCTACCTTGCCATGACAGGCGGACAAGTATCTTTTGACATGGATGCGATTTCTGCACATACTGAGCACGGTCAAGGAAACGTGATTCGACAAAAGCTTGAACTTGATCTTCCAGTGATTGCACCTTCGAATGAAGAATTAGAGGCGCATGAGAACTGGGTCAAACAATACCAAGAGAAATACGGGGAAGCCTGCATTTTTGCAAAATAAAAGTGGTGTTAAATCGCTATTTTGTTCTGTAAAGATTTCATTCTTCAGCTATATTAAAACTTAGAAAAATTAGCCTTAATTATGAGGCTAAAAATAGAACATTTAGATACCCTGGATAGGTGCAGATCAATGTCTTACCAAACCTCTATACATTTTGATCCGACAGCATTACTTATTATTAAAAAAGAAGTCGATAATTCAATTCTCCAAGTAGAGTCAGCTGTCAGTAGCTTAGTTGAAGATCAAACATTACCTTTCGGTATTGATGATGCATTGAGTCAATTGGAGCAATGTGCTCATGTACTCATGCTGATTGATATGCCTCAAGTGGCCAAAATTACGGAATTAGCTGCACAGCTGATGCGTAAAATCATGCAAAACCCGCGTGATATCAATACAGAAGAAGTGATTGCCTTGAGTGAAGGCACAACCATGCTCAAGCGTTATATTGAGTTTAGTTGTTTACGTGAAGTTAAAGTACCGCAGTTTTTACATGATTCATTGAATCATTTAGAACAAGTATTGGGTCTTGAGTTGACTCCTGAAGGTCAAGCCATTGTTCCTTTATTAGATTGTGTTACGCCTCATTTTAATCTTCCACAAGCGCCTGAGTTAGAAAAATCAGCGTATGTGCATAAACTGTATAAGTTGTCTTTACACAAATTGTTGAAACAACAAGAAACTGAGCTTGATTTGCAAGGACTTAA
Organism: Acinetobacter sp. P8-3-8; assembly: GCF_000214135.1. GTDB lineage: Bacteria > Pseudomonadota > Gammaproteobacteria > Pseudomonadales > Moraxellaceae > Acinetobacter. Next base: position 71,411 of record NZ_AFIE01000005.1, on the reverse strand, counting down.
ATTAGTCGGTGCATATTTAGAAAACTTTGCAAAAGATCAACCAAGTGCGCAATATTGGGCATTGGTTTCTGTTGCTTTAAGTCGCATTGAAAACGTTCTACTGAATGATGCACGTCTAAGAACGCTGATCGGCGTTGAAACCAATATTTCATTGTTCTTTAAAGATCAACAAGGTTTTAAAGCCTCTGTTTTAGACACTGCCAATATCCTCAGTATTTGTATCAGTCAAGAAGATGATATTTCTCAACATATTCGTGAACAGATCAATGTTGGTGAAGATATTCTGACAGACACGCAACTGCAAATCTTTAGTCGTCATTTGTATGGTCCTGATTTTGATACCATTCATACTGTTAGCCAATTGATTACGGATGAAATGTCACAAATCCGCAATGACATTGAGTTTAACTATCAGAATATGACCACGGAAAAAGCTCAAGAACTGAAAGTGAAGCTGAATGATCTCGCTCATGTTTTCAAAGTTTTAAACTTAAATGAAGCCTATATCGAGCTTAAACAGCAAGCAGACCTTTTGTCTCAAGAAAATATGTTGAAAGATGATAATTATGTTCAACAATTGATGAATAGCATTTTATCTGCAATGAACTCAATCGGTATTTTAGAGCGTAATTACACATCGAACCGTTTACAGTTAAAAGTGAATAATCTACAAATTTCATTAGATCGTTTAGATGAAGCACACACCGCTTTATTGACTGAAACTAAAAGCACTGTGGATTTAACTGCGCAAACACTGATTCAATATTTGCAAGATAATCAATCAACTAATTTGGAAACGGTTCCTTCTCAATTGCGAGAGATTGGTGGCGCTATGCTTTTCCTTTCTGCAAAAGATGGTCAGAAAGCTTTGGTGGATGCAGCAAATTTTGTACAAGCTAAACTTGCTAAAGAAGAAGGCTTTAATGCTCAGCAAATTAACAATTTGTTAGATGTATTGGCCAGTGCAGATATGATGATTGAAAACCTACAAAACAAACAACCTGTTTTGCAGGCAATGTTTAATGTAGCATTAACCAGTAGTCAAAATTTAAAATCGGTTGCCTAATGTCTGAATTATCACTTGCTTATATCTTTCATCAACACCAACTTCTCGTCGATGAAAACTTACAACTTCCAAAAGTTGAAAAATTAGCAAGTGATATTAGTTTTAGCTCGGGTGATCAAATCGTTGCCCGAGATCTTTTGGCAGAAGATAAGATTCCAACTGGCTATCAACTTATCCCGATTCGCCAGCTGATTTCTCAGTGGACAAAGCCACAATTTGAACAAGCGAGCCGTGCATTACAACTGTTGGAATGGCGTAGAAATCATAAATTTTGTAGCCATTGTGGACATGAAACAGAAGTCCACCCTGTTGAATATGCAATGGTTTGTCCAGTATGTCGCTATCATCAATATCCTCGTGTGCAACCTTGTATTATCACGGTGATTACCCGTGGTAAAGATGAAATTCTGCTGGCAAAAAATGCAAAAAATACCAGCAATATGTATGGTTTAATTGCAGGTTTTGTTGAAGTTGGCGAAACACTAGAAGAAGCTGTGAAAAGAGAAACATTGGAAGAAGTAGGTTTGCACGTCAAAAATGTAACTTATCTCTCCAGTCAACCTTGGCCATTTCCAAGTAACTTAATGTTGGCTTTTAAAGCTGAATATGAATCAGGTGAAATTGTGTTGCAAGAAGAAGAAATTAGCGATGCTCAATTCTTCAAATTTGATCAACTTCCCGAAACACCATTTTCAGGCAGCATTGCACATGCCATGATTGAGCATGTGATTCATAACACGCCAATGCATCAAGATTGAGTTCACAACTGAATTGATAAACCAAAAATTATGAATAAAAAACACCGAGCGATGGCTCGGTGTTTTTTTATTGCTAAGTGCTTTTATTTAAGCGCTTTTATTACTGATTGTTTTTAAATGTATTGTCTAAAATATTAATAATTTCAGAACGTGTTTTAAAGAATCGACTAAATAAACTCGACACACTTCCCATAATTGAAATATGCCCTGTTTTTGGAATCACTCGTATTTCGCAATGATTGCCCTTCTGCTCAAGTTGCAATTTAAAATCTAAAGAGTTTTTGTCTTTCACAATTTGATCATTTTCAGCCAACAGCAAATAATGTTTAACTTTATTGGTTTCAACAAAATAATAAGGCATCACTTGTTCAAAAGGCACGGTTTGGTCAAAGGCCGCTTCCGCTAAAGGATCACCTTTATAATCAAAATGATAAGGCCCAGCAATACCAATCATTGCTTTAATATTATGCTTGATTTGTAAATCATAATGCTGCGGGTGATACAACAATGAAGCAATATTAAAAGCACCCGCAGAATGCCCCATCAATGCAATATTGGTTGTTGATATACCCAGTTTATTTTGTTGTTGTTGCAAGTAATTTAGAGCCACAGCCAAGTCAGTGACATAGCTTGGGAACTTGTGTTCAGGTGCCAGATGATAATTCATCACCGCAACATCATAGCCAAAACGACTAAACGCTTCACCTACAAACTTATAAGCACTTTTATCACCATGTGTCCAAGCACCGCCATGAACAAAGATAATCAGCGGTTTATGTTTATTTTGATTTGAAATATACAAATCTAAACGCTGTCTTGCTTTCAAACCATAGGCAATATTTGGCTTAATCGAATAACCTTTTTTCGGGGTTAATCCATTGATCGTAATACTACCTAAATCATATAAACGAAAATCTTTATATTGTGATTTAAAGCTTTCCAGTTGTTTAAGAACTTTATCTTTTAAAGGTCGCAACCTATTGTTGAATAACATTATTGCTTGGCTCAGTAGCATTTGGATCAATCGCAACTGGAGTCTGAACTTCAGGTTGCGTATTATTCACGACAGGTGCTGTAAATGATGATGACTGAACTGAATGATTTCCTTGCTCGATATTATCAATCAAAGTTACAATTTTAGTCACATTTCCAACTTTTTGTAGCACATCATTTAAGTCTGCGATTTCCGCATTATTTAAACGTCCGAGTACATATAACACGCCATCTTCAGTATGAATAAGCACTTTATTGTCTGAAACAACAGGCGCTTTCATAATCAAACCACGTGTATTGGCTGTTACACTCGCATCTTGCATGATCGTGCTATAACCAATTTGGTTACCGACAGTAATATAATTATGTACTGTTTTCACATCACTCATGGCACGTAAATTATCTTCAGCCAATTGCTTTAAATGTACATCAGGCACTTGTCCTGTTAATAATACATTGCTATGAAAGCTGTTGATATTAATACGAGATTCTTTAAAACGTGCGTCGAGTTTATATAAATTTATTTTGGCAGTACGCTCAATAGAAGAGTCAATGAATACCTGACCTAAAGATCTAACACCACTTTCTGTTCCCACAGGTGCAGAACCTGTGCCACCTGAGATAAAACTTGCGCAACCAGACAAACTTGCTACACACATCATGGTTATGACAATACGCTTTAACACTCAGCAAAACTCCTATTGAATTTAGCGTATAAAACTCTCCTTGTTGTTATGGAAAGCCTACACACTAAAATATTCTATATCTTTTAAATAACTATGCTTGAATTTTCAATCACAGATTAATCAAGTCCGGATCTAAAGTAAATGCATTTTCAATCCAAGCTTGATCATAAGAGATTTGAGTAAAGTCTTGCTGTACGTTTTTTGCAATTTTATGATGTAAATCAAAACTGATTACATCAAAACGACAATAGTATTGTTCATAATGCGGATGGTCTTGTAAAAACTTCAGTGCTGTTTTAAATAATTTCTTTTGTTTCGATAAACTTACCACCTCAAATGCTTTACCTAACTGAGTCGGTGTTCGCGCTTTTACTTCGATAAAAACTAAATTATTTTGATATTGGGCAATAATATCAATTTCCCCAAATCGAGAAAAATAATTCAATTTTAAAATTTCATAATGCTGTTTTAACAAGATACTTGCAGCCTCTTGTTCAGCCCATTGACCGAGCAGATTCTTTGCCATGATGATAAATACTATAATTCTCTGTGATCTATAAGGCGCTAAAATATCGAAAGAACATCTAAAGAAAACCTAAAAGTGATAACTACAAAGCGACTAAATTACTTTTAGAACGTTCAAAACATTGTGGAATACGTTCAACTCGATTACCGTCAATTCTTATTTTTCCAGTACGCCCATTAAAGGTTAAATTTTTAACTTTTGGCTGAAGTACAAAATGCTCAGCAATATGCCATGCATCCCCCCCAAATGCATACAATCGTTGATAAGGTAATGATGTCGGTTTATCTTTATATGCCCGAACCACATCTTTCCATTCTGCAATATACAACGCAGGCACATCACAAAACTTCATCCCTTTCGGTAAAGCCTTTTTCTCATTCACAGCAATTGCTTGCGTATAAATATTTTTCTTCTGTAATTTCTTTAAACTGGACAACCATTCATTTGAACCCAATAACAAAACGCCTTCATTTTTTGCGCGTACTTTCGGCATTTCATCAACAGGATCAACTTCTCCCCGATAGTTTAAAAATAATGCATTTAGAAAGTTAATCGATTCAGCCTCCGTGCCTTTCTCACGAACAACATAGAGTTTTGAAACATGATCACGATGAACATAATCCAACAGCGCTAAAGCATCATCATTTTTAGACAGGCTATATTGCCAAACATTTTTATAGCTCGGATCAACCTCATTTAACGCCAAGACAGGTACTTTAGGTTTTAACTTAATTAAAGCCTCAACATCTGGTCGTGCCAACGGGCCAATGATCATTTGAGTCTTTTTATTGACATCCTGCTTTAAAATTAATTTGATGGCTTTTTGATCTGAATTGACAAATTTTAAAGGAATATTGTTATTCCCTATTTGATATGTGCTTAATATACCCTGTTTGATACTTAAACCTGCTCGCGCCATTGGGCCAGTTTCGGGTAAAATAACCAAAACCTCTGCATGAATTTGGGTTGTAAATCCAACTATTCCGAGCAACACCATTCTTTTTATACAATTCAATACTATTTTATTCTTCATGGAGAACCTTATGAGTGCTCAATTATTTGTCGTAGCGACCCCAATTGGGCACTTAGATGATATGACTTTTCGTTCTATTGAAATTTTAAAGTCTGTTTCAGTGATTGCGGCAGAAGATACTCGTCAATCTGCTCAATTGTTAAAGCACTATAATATATCAACTCCGCTCACAGCGTGCCACGATCACAATGAAAGTAACAAAATTGATATACTTATCGAAAAATTAAAAAATGGTGATGATGTTGCACTTGTCAGTGATGCAGGTACGCCACTGATTAGCGATCCTGGTTTTAAGTTAGTTCGTGCTGCGCAGGAAAATAATATCCGTGTGATTCCTGTACCGGGTGCATGTGCTGCAATTGCAGCCTTGAGTGCTGTAGGCTTGCCGAGTGATCGCTTTAGTTTTGAAGGCTTTCTTTCATCAAAACAGTCACAACGCCTATTGCAACTCGAAAAATTAAAACATGAAACTCAAACCATGATCATCTATGAAGCACCACATCGTATTTTAGACAGTGTGAAAGATATGGCGAATGTGTTTGGTGCGGATCGCCCAGTTGGTTTTGCTCGCGAAATTACAAAGACTTTTGAAACTATTAAAAAAATGACGTTGTCAGAATTGGTCAGTTTTATTGAGAATGATCGCAATCAGCAAAAAGGTGAAATTGTATTGGTGATTGGTGGCGCACCAACTGAAAAAGATCTAGATCAAGAAAAATTGGATAAGCTATTACTACGATTACTTGAAGATCTTTCAGTTAAAGCTGCTTCACAATTGGCTGCGGATTTAACAGGGATTAAGAAAAAAATTGCTTATCAACGTGCTTTAGAATTGACTGATAAAGCATAAGCGCATCACAAAAATAATTCAAAAACTTTAAAATCCTCCCCAACCCTCCTTTGAAAAAGGAGGGAGTGTCAATTTATCAAATATCCTGAACTGCTTAATATCAACAATATACATTCAAAATCATTAAGATTTATTCAATCTCAATGCATTAATCACTACAGACAACGAACTCAGTGACATCGCGACTGCTGCCAACATCGGTGTCAGCAATAAACCTGTCAATGGATAGAAAATACCTGCAGCGACTGGCACACCTAAACCATTATAAACAAAGGAGAATGCAAGATTTTGCTTCATATTGCGTACCCCTTGTTTCGCCATATGCAAAGCATCTGCAACACCACGAATATCACCTTTGACCAAAGTCACTTGCCCTGTTTGTTTGGCAATATCTGTGCCTGTACCCATCGCAATACCGACATCTGCCTGTGCTAAAGCAGGTGCATCATTGATCCCATCTCCAGCCATTGCCACCACTTTACCCTGAGCTTGATATTGTTTCACAATATTCAATTTTTCAGTTGGGTCACAGTTGCCATACACATGTTGAATACCCAATTCTTTTGCCACCAATTGTGCATTCTTTTCGTGATCACCTGTTGCCATAATCACTTCAATCCCTTCGGCATGTAGCTGATCAATCACCTGTTTAGCATTGGCTTTAATCGCATCGTGAATGGCGATATAAGCTAAAACTTTTTGATCTGTTGCTAAGAAACTTAATACATTACCCGTTTCTCTTATCTGCTCGATTTGCTGTAGCGTATCTGCATCAATGTTTAAATTCAGGTTTTGTAAAAGCTTTTGACTTCCGACATAAACCATATTTCCATCAATTGTGCCTTTAACACCAAAACCAGTCACATCCTCAAAATCATTCACTTGAATTAAATCTTTTTGCTCAACCAATTTTGTTAAAGTCTGCGCAATCGGATGCGTTGAGTATTGCTCCAAAGAAGCAATCCAACGCTCTGCTTGTTGCTGATCAATTTGATCAGATAACAATTTAATTTCTTTTAAACTCGGCTTACCTTCAGTCAATGTTCCTGTTTTATCGACTACAACGACATTCACTTTACTTAATGCTTCAATCGCTTCAGCATTTTTAAATAACACCCCTTTTTGCGCAGCACGACCAGTGGTTGCCATCACAGACATCGGCGTTGCAAGCCCTAAAGCACATGGACATGCAATGATCAACACGGCGACAGCACACATTAAGGCTAAATCAAAATTCGCCCCACCAAACACCATCCATGCAATAAAAGTTAATGCACTGATCGCTAAAACAATCATGACAAAGTATTTGGCAACTACATCTGCCATTTTTTGTAGTGGCGCTTTTGAACGCTGTGCATCTGCCACGATTTGAATCATTTTTGCAAGTGTGGTTTGCGTACCAACCGCTGTGGTTTCGATACGAATTGAACCTTGTTGATTGACTGTTCCGCCAATCACATGATCACCCTTTTCCTTTTTCACAGGAACAGGCTCACCTGTCATCATCGATTCATCAATATAGGTTTTTCCGTCAAGTACAATGCCGTCTAAAGGCACTTGTTCACCTGATGAAATCTGTAAAATATCACCTTGTTGTATCTGTGCAATATCAACTTCAACAGCTTGCCCATTTTCAATACGTTTGGCTTTATTGGGTTGTAACTTGAGCAAAGCACGTAAAGAATCCGCTGTTTTAGAACGTGCTTTCAACTCCATGATTTGACCGAGTAAACTCAAAGACACGATCATACACGCAGCTTCAAAATAGACTGCAACGCCATGTCCAGTCTTGGCTTCCATCGGAATCAGTGATGGGAAAATGGTTGCCACTACACTGTAAATAAATGCTGCAAGAATCCCGACACCGATCAAACTCCACATATTTAAATGCCAAGTTTTATAAGACGTCCAACAACGCTCTAAAAATGGCCAACCTGCCCATAGCACCACAGGAATAGATAGAACTAACTCAATCCACGGCTGAATATGCTGTGGAATAAACGCATGAATATGCGAACCCATTGCCAATACAAAAACGATGAGTGTTAATGGCAAAGTTTTCCAAAAACGATTCGAGAAGTCGACCAATTCAGGATTTGGCCCCTCATCCAAACTCGGTTGCATAGGCTCTAAAGCCATACCACAAATCGGACAAGTTCCCGGCCCTTTTTGAACAATTTCAGGATCCATTGGACAAGTAAATAACACATCATCCATGCCTTCTGGTGCAGCACGCTGATCCATCGGAATCAGATAAGGTTCAGGATCATGTTTAAATTTATCCAAACAAGAAGGATGGCAAAAATAATAAGTTTGACCTTGATAATCAGTTTTTAAATCTGTGCTTTGATCAACCGACATTCCACAAACAGGGTCAATTGCAGTATTGCTCTGATCTACATGCTGACTATGCGAATGATGTTCGTGCTTAGCTCCTGAATGATTGTGTTGCTTATGATTTCCACCACTGCAACAACTTGATGTTTTAACAGGCTCAGGCTTTTTCCCACCACAGCATGCAGCACTTTGTGGTTGAACTTCTTTTATTTGAGTTTCAGTTAAAGGTTTCACTTTATTGCTACAACCACAGCCTGACTTTGCTTCGACTTGTGGATCGAGATATTGTTCAGGGTTTGCCGTAAGTTTATTCAAACAACCATTGCAACAGAAATAATAAGTTTCACCCTGATAGCTTGTATGTGGTTTGCTTAAATCAGTCACGGTCATTTTACAGACAGGGTCAATGTATTCTGCTTTCGTTTCAGTTTTGGTTTCTGTTTTAGCTTCTGTTTTATCACTACCACAACAAGACGTTGTTTTTTCAACTGCCACTGTTTTGCCACCACAGCAAGTTGAAGGCTTAACCTGCTGATCTTTTGACTCAGTTTTTTGCTGATTTTTTTGCAAATCATTTTGTAAATAGCTTTGCGGATTTTGCATAAATTTCTGTTTGCAACGATCACTACAGAATAGATATTTTTTATTTTCAAACTCAAAAGAATGCGCTGAGTCTTCAGACACATTCATGCCACACACAGGGTCAGTTTTAACCACCTCTAATGTAGATCGATGCCCCGAACAACAACTTGATTTTTCATGATCACTCATCAGACTCACCTATTTTCTTTCTTGATTGTGTTAAGATAAACTCTGTACCTAGGTACAGAGTCAAGTCTTTTATGAGGTTTTTATGATCACCATTGGAAAACTTGCAAAACAATGTCACGTGAGTGTGGAAACGATTCGTTATTACCAACGGATTGGTTTACTACGTGTACCTGAAACCACATCAAGCTATCGTTATTACAATGAACAAGATGTTGAAACATTGAGTTTTATTCAGAAAGCCAAAGATGCGGGCTTACAATTGAGCGAAGTTCAAGAGTTATTAAACTTACAACTGAATGACCGTGAGCAAGTTCGCCATGTGATTCAACAACGCTTAGAGAAAATTGATCAACGTATTGGTGAGTTAGAATCGCTCAAAACTCGTTTAAGCACATGGATTGATGAATGTAAAACAACCACTGAAAATTGTTGTCCAATTCTCAAAGAATTAAAACAGTAAATGTTTAAAGTGAATATTAGAAATGCTCACCTATGCACTTTTTAATATTTTAAGGTGATTCAATTATTCTTTATTCTTATCATCAATGAGCACAAAGAACGCTAAGCAAGGTGCAGAAAAAACTAAATTTTTTTGAATTATTCTAAATTCTGCCCTTTGCTTTGATTACACTATAACCACTTAGTAGACTTCATTTTTGATATGACTCAGCAAACTGCTACTTTACGCCAAAGATTAAGAAAACAACGTCGAAGCCTCAATCGCTTTCAACAACGTGTTTTTGCAACGCAGTCCTTACACAAAATTTCTCGACTGGCTGAATTCCAATCTGCACAAAAAATCGGATTATATTTAGATGCTTTCGGTGAAATACAGACAAAAAAAATAATAGAACTATGCTTTGCACTGAATAAAAGTGTTTACTTGCCCATGATTTGCAACATGAACCATCACTTGGTTTGGGTAAAAATTTCACGAAATATTTATCGTAATAAACGTTTCAGCTTACACGCTTTGGGAATGCTTGAACCGATGGCAAGTCGTGGCATTCATGTGTCACATTTAGATTTGTTAATCATGCCCTTACTTGCCTGCGATCGTTATGGAACACGTATGGGAATGGGGGGTGGATTTTATGATCGAACATTGGCTTCAGCACCACACAAACCTTATCGTCTAGGCTTAGGGCATAATTTCCAATATTTAGATATTCACTTAGAGCGTCACACTTGGGATCAAGCTGTAGATGCTTTTATTTGCCCTGCTAAGACTTATCGTTTTAGAAGAAAACTGTAGTTAAAAAACTCAGTTTTCCAAGTGTATCCCTAACAATAAATCTTCTCTTTTAAATGGGAATATAGGCCTCATATTCCCCATACTGTATATTATTTTCCTTAAAAATATCGTCTGAGAATAGACTAATGAAAATAATTGCTCTGACAGTTTAGCCAATTCAACAATAAAGACCCAATATAGAATCAAGGACTTGCAAATAATTTCGCTTTTTATTCGGCAACGCCCTTGTAATTTTTAAAATAGCAATCACTATAAAAAACATGGCAACACCGTTGTCACTCATTAGGAGTGCCCATGTCTGAGATTATTATGAATCAAGAAAACTTAGAGCCACAGGTTCCAAGTGTATTACCGCTTTTAGCGTTACGTGATGTCGTGGTTTATCCGCACATGCAAATTGCGCTATTTGTAGGTCGTGAAAAATCGATCAATGCAGTTGATGTGGCTCGTAACAGTGACAATTTAGTATTTGTGGTTGCACAAAAAGATTCGCTTACAGAAGAAATTGATCACGACAACTTATATCAATACGGTACTGTCGCGAAGATCGTGCAAGTTGTGAATCACGAAAACGATGAAAACTGTATAAAAGTATTAATTGAAGGCTTACACCGTTCTAAGCTGGTTGAAATCATTGATAATGGTGAATACCTCTCTGCTGAACATGCATTAAGCCCGATGACTGTTGATGTCAATGCATCAACTCAAACAACACGTGTTGAAGAATTACGTGCGCTATTTGCACAATATGCAGAAGCAAAATTACGTAATGCACGTGAGTTGATTGCTGCGGCAAACAAAATAGATGATTTATTGCAATTGTTATTCTTTGTCGCAACTCGCGTTCCATTGAATATTGATGTAAAACAAAAATTCTTGGAACACGATGAGTTCGAAGCGCATCTGCAAGAGTTAATGACTTATTTGTTACAACAATCTGAAGAACAACAGATTGAGCAAACATTGCATGACTCTGTAAAACGCCAAATGGAGAAAAACCAACGCGAATACTTCCTCAATGAAAAGATGAAGGTGATTCAGCGTGAACTTTCTGACATGAATGGCGGTGCTGAAGATGATGTTGCAGAAATCGAAAAACGATTAGCTGAAGCTGATTTACCAGAACACGTTCGTAAAAAAGCTGAAAACGAATTCCGTAAACTGAAAGCAATGCAACCTGCATCAAGTGAAGCGGCTGTGGTTCGCAACTATGTTGAGGCGATTTTAGATACGCCTTGGAATAAAGCGAGCAAAGTCAGCATTAACTTGCCGAAAGCACAGGAAATTTTGGATACAGACCACTACGGTTTGGATGAAGTCAAAGAACGTATTGTTGAATACTTAGCTGTTCAATCACGTGTCAAAAAACTTCGTGGTCCAATTCTATGCTTAGTTGGTCCTCCAGGTGTGGGTAAAACCTCACTAGGTGAATCAATTGCCAAAGCCACAGGTCGTGAATTTGTTCGTATGGCTTTAGGTGGCGTACGTGACGAAGCCGAAATCCGTGGTCACCGTCGTACTTATATCGGTGCGATGCCAGGTAAAATTGTGCAGTCTTTGACAAAAGTTGGCGTGAAGAACCCACTGTTCTTACTCGACGAAATTGACAAAATGGCACAAGACTACCGTGGCGACCCTGCTTCTGCTTTGCTTGAAGTATTAGATCCATCACAAAACAGCAAATTCAACGATCACTATTTAGATCTTGATCTTGATTTGTCTGAAGTGATGTTCATCTGTACTGCAAACAGCATGAACATTCCAGAGGCGCTTTTAGACCGTATGGAAGTGATTCGTCTACCGGGTTATACCGAAGATGAGAAAGTCAATATTGCAGACCGTTACCTTGTTCCAAAAGCAATTAAGAACAATGGTTTACGTGCTAAAGAATTGACTGTTCATGAAGAAGCGATTCGTGACATTGTGCGTCGTTATACACGTGAAGCGGGTGTGCGTAACCTTGAACGTGAAGTGTCAAAAATTGCACGTAAAGTAGTGAAAGAATCTGTAAGTAAGAAAGCGAAAAATTTACATATTGATGTAACTGCTGAAAACTTACCAGAATACTTGGGTGCACATAAATTTGACTACGGCATGGCTGAAACTGAAGCTCAAATCGGTCGTGTAAATGGCTTGGCTTGGACTTCTGTCGGTGGCGAATTACTCACCATTGAAGTTGCAGCAGTCAAAGGTAAAGGTAAATTCATTACAACAGGTTCACTCGGTGACGTAATGAAAGAATCGATTACCGCTGCAATGACCGTTGTGCGTACACGTGCTGATGAATTGGGTATTGAAGCTTCTCGTTTTGAAGAAACTGACGTACACGTGCATTTACCTGAAGGTGCAACACCGAAAGATGGCCCATCTGCAGGTTTAGCATTGACCACTGCGCTTGTTTCAGCATTTACAGGTATTGCGATTCGTCCTGATATTGCAATGACAGGTGAAACCAGCTTAGGTGGCCGTGCAATGCGTATCGGCGGTTTAAAAGAGAAACTTTTAGCTGCACATCGCGGTGGTGTAAAACTGGTCTTTATCCCACAAGATAATGTACGCGATTTAGCTGAAATTCCACAAAACGTGAAAGATGGTTTAGAAATTAAAGCAGTGAAAAGTATCGATGAGATTCTTCCACTTGCATTGGTTGAACAACCTAAACCATTGGTTAAAGCACCAATTGTGAAAGCCGTTGACGATAGCAAAAAAGCTGCCCGTCATTAAGCTAGACTCATAAAACTTGATACAAAATTAAAGAGCGCTACGGCGCTCTTTTTTTCTTTATAAATCTGATAGATGACAAATATTCATATAAATAAAATCACATAATATGCCTTCACTTACAATATTCAAATTTTACTATTCATACTTTGCCACATAATAAAAAAGCTTCAATACAATACTGAAAAATCACCACATCAAAAACAAAAGGAATGTTCTCATGTCAAATCCAGTCTGTTGGTTCGAAATCTATGTCAATGATATGAATAGAGCCAAAAAATTCTATGAAACACTACTTCAGTTACAACTTACCCAACTGAGTGATCCCAATGATACGACAATAGAAATGTGGACCTTCCCTTCGGATATGCAGCAATATGGCGCAACGGGTTCATTGGTCAAAATGGATGGCATAGCTGCAGGTGGAAATAGCACCATCATTTATTTTAGTAGCGAAGACTGTGCCATTGAAGAAGCCAGAATTGAAACTGCTGGCGGAAAAATTCACCAAGCTAAAATGGCGATTGGTGAGCATGGTCATATCGTATTAGGCGTCGATACTGAAGGTAATGTTTTTGGTATTCATTCAATGAAATAATCAAACCAATACAATCGCTAATACAATTCAGTCAGTTCAGTAATTGATATAAAGTATTATTTTGATATTTCAAATTACTTGAAAATGTGTTTAAATTTTAATCACAATATTCATCAGGAACACTTGAATAATATTAAAACAACGCCATCTTAATATTAAACATGTAGCTGATTTATCGTTTTTAGTTGATTAACTTCTAAGCGATTCTCCAGACGATTAGAGGTTAAAACACAGTCTAAAACTTTTAAGACTGTGTTTTTTTATGTGCTGTGCAAACACATTTTAATTCACACATCGCACTTATTTATTCTTTTCTAAAAGTACATAAGCTAAACCATTGACCACTTCGGCCATTTTATTTAAATTCAGTTTCTCAACCGTATCATCCTTGGTGTGATAATGCTTATTTCTAAAAAAAGCAGTGTCCGTGATCATCATGGCTGGGATTTCAAAATTCCAATAATTCAAATGATCTGAAAAATCTACACCTTGCACAAAGGATGGAGCAATTAAGCGCTGACAATCCAATTGTCGAATTGCTTTCATCGAATCACAATAATTTTCACCTAAATCTCGTGAACTAAAATTACTGACTGCGCCGATAAAATTACCATGGTTAGGATAAAACAAAGCTAACCCTGATGGATATTCCTGTATAGGCTTATGATTAAAATAACCAATCATTTCTAAAATATATACCGCCTGAATCTGATCTTTTTGATTTAAAATCGATTTTGCATGAACATAACTGCCCATATTTTCTGTTCGGAAATACGGTGGTTCTTCTAAAGTATAAAATACGAAATCGACATTCTGCTTTAAACGTGTCTTATTGATTGCCAAAATACGTGCAGTTTCAATCACACCTGCGACACCCGAAGCATTATCATCCGCACCTTTAAAATTTCCGTACACATCATAATGTGCACCAATAATGACTTTCTGAGCATTCCCTGTCTGTAAATGGCAAATCACATTGCGATAGGTTTTACCTGCGACTTGGTAAGGTTGATATTCACAAGGAATTGCAAACTGTTCAACGCGTTGTTTGATATATGCCGCAACACGATCTAATTCTTGCGTATTCTGATAATTTCTAAACGCGTCTGGTGCAATAATATTGTCTAAATAATCCTTTAAACGATAAGCATCCGCCTGACGATAAATATTGCTATCTGCATCACTACTTATTGAAATACAGCTCATTAAAATAAACATGAGCCGTTTTAAAATCGTATTAAACACATCTTGAAATTGCATCGATGAACCCAATTTTGAATATTAGCCATATAATCGTTTGTTATTTAAAAAACTGTCCTTGTTCTCATCCTGAGAATAATCAATATAGCGTTATAATAGCCTATTGCCACGTTAGAAATTGTTAATATGAAAATCCGTATTCTTACCATTGGACAAAAAATGCCTGCTTGGGTACTTACAGGTTTTGAAGACTATTTCAAACGTATTCAACCTTTTGTACAGACTCAGATCCTTGAATTACCTATGGCAAAACGAGGTAAAAATGATTCAGAAGCAGATATTTTAAAATACCGCCAAATTGAAGGTGACAGCATACTGGCAGCGGTCAAACAAAATGAAGTCTTAATCGCACTTGAAGTGGGCGGTCGTGAATTCAGCACTGAAAAATTAGCTGAAACTATGAAAGGCTGGATGCTTGAAGGAAATGATGTGGTTTTAGCGATTGGTGGACCTGATGGGCACTCTGAAGCTGTGCGTAAAGCAGCCGCTTGGCATTGGTCCTTATCCAAACTCACCCTACCTCATCCTATGGTTCGCGTCATGCTGATTGAACAACTTTATCGAGCAATGAGTATTAACCATAATCATCCTTATCATCGGGCAGGTTAAGCATTGATTTAATCTGCACTACTGCAATTGATAGCTGATAGCAACGTTGCATAGATGCAACATTCTGTTGAAATAAACAGGCTTATATCATTGCTGAAACTTTGAAATGATTGTTGATAAGAAGATTGCTGATAGCAATTAAACATTTCGAATATCTCTGATTTTATGATGTTGAAAAATATGAGAGATATTGTTGTGATTAATTGTGAATGAATGATTCAAACTTCAATCAGTAATTGATTATTTTGAATAAGCAACTCAAAAGATTTAACTCAATTCAGATGAAATCCCGTTTTGCACACACTGTTTTAGGCGTATTGATATGAATTTACAAACACTCCCCGGTTTATTTATTTCACACGGCTCTCCTATGCTCGCACTTGATCCAGAACAAGTGGGGCCTGCATTGCATCGTTTAAGTTTAAACTTACCCAAACCGCAAGCCATTATTGTGATGTCTGCACATTGGGAAAGTAATGCGCTCGAAGTAAATACAGGTGTACGTCCTGAAACTTGGCATGATTTCAGAGGATTTCCGCCAGCACTTTACGAAATGCGTTACCCTGCTCCGGGTAATCCTGAGCTTGCAGAAGAAATTCTACATTTATTGGCAGAAGCACATATTCCTGCGCATGCGAATAGCACCCGCCCTCGTGATCATGGCGTTTGGATGCCGCTATTACACATGTATCCTGATGCTGATATTCCTGTGGTTGAAATTTCTCTACCTATGAATATGAATGCTGACGAAATCTATAAAATAGGGCAAACACTTGCGCCTTTACGTGAAAAACAAATTTTATTGATCGGTTCAGGCAGTATTACCCATAATTTAAGAGAATTGTCTTGGAATGGTGATAATAACAATGTCCCTGAATGGGCATCGACATTCCGAAATTATGTGGTGAATAAATTAACCCATAGCCAATATGATGCTGTTTTAGACTGGCAAGATATTCCCTATGTCGAAAGAAATCACCCAACGATTGAACACTTTGCCCCTTTATTTTTCTCAATGGGTACAGGGCCTCGCTTTAGTATTGTGCATAGTAGTTTTTCTATGGGTGCATTAGGCATGGACATCTATCGTTTTGACTAATGATATATAAATGATTTGCATGTGAATAATGATTTACATGTGAATAATCATTAAACAGATAGATAACACTGTGTTAATAATCGTTTAAGTTTTAGCTGAATGGATACATATTGAAACTGAATTTATAATATGTATCCACATCTTTTAAAGATGGATGCTTTATTCTATATCTAGGCTTTTTTAAACGTGATTAAAATATGAAATTCAAATATTTAGCTTTGGCAATTCTTCCATTAGCGCTTGCAGCATGTCAATCTGGGGATATTCAAAAATTAGGTGATACTACTGTGAAAGTATTACAACAACAAAGTAATGCCAATCAAACTTTAACTGCATATCAATGGTCTTATCAGCCTGCGGGAACGACAAAACCGATTGTATTAAACTTCGATGAACAACGTCTAAGCATCGCAACAGGCTGTAATACACAAGGTTCTTCTTGGAAGATTGAGAATGGTTTGCTTTCAGTAGGAAGCTTAATGAGCACTCAAATGATGTGTTCACCTGAACTGATGAAACAAGAACAAGCTTCAGCTGCGTTATTCCAAGATCGCAAAGTACCATTTGTACTCGACACAACTGATGTTGAAAAACCAACATTGACTATCGTTGCTCCAACAGGTGAAAAATTTATATTTACAGGTCAAATGACGGCTGAAACAAAATATCAATCGGAAGGTCAAACCATTTTCTTAGAAATCAGCCCTGAAACTAAAGAATGTTCAGCGGGTGTAATGAAGAAACAATGCTTGCTCGTTCGTGAAATTAAATATGCAGACAATGGGGTAAAAACCCAAGTTGATAAAGATTGGACATTCTTCTATGACGAGATCGATGGTTTCACACATCGTCCAAATGAACGTCAAGTGGTTCGTATTAAACGCTATGAAATCAAGAATCCTGCTGCTGACCAGTCTAAATATGCTTATGTACAAGATATGATTATTGAACGTGAATCTGTAAAAGGAACGCTTTAAGTTCATTCTTTATATTCACCGAATGTAATGAAAGTGCTTTTTATTATTAGCTTAGTACAGTATTGCTATCATGTTTGGCGACATGGATGTCGCCGTTAGGTGGAGGTACAGGACGTACCTCTCACCTAACTAAGGATTTTTGTAACTTTTGATCCTTCAAAAGTTAGAAATACCTACGCAAATCAATCTAAACTTTTCAATGTATTATGTGGTAGTGAATATCTTTATCATTATATTCACCACTACCTTTTGCAGAATAGTATAAATTCAGCAAACTTTGATCATATAAATTAAAATACACCCTGAGCGAGCATTGCATCTGCAACTTTTACAAAGCCTGCGATATTTGCCCCATTGACATAATTTACAGTGCCATCTTCCTGAGTTCCATATTTCACACAGTTACGATGAATTTCTTTCATAATCGCATGTAAGCGTTCATCAACTTCTTCAAATGTCCAACCCAAACGAATCGCATTTTGAGACATCTCAAGACCAGACGTTGCAACACCACCTGCATTCGATGCTTTCCCGGGTGCGTAAAGAATCTTCGCTTCAACAAACTTTTCAACCGCATCCAGTGTAGAAGGCATATTTGCACCTTCAGCTACACAAATCGTGCCATTCGCTAAAAGTATTGCGGCATCATCTGCATCTAATTCATTCTGAGTAGCGCAAGGTAATGCGATATCACACTTGATTGACCAAGGACGTTGTCCTTCCAAATACTCAAAACCATGCTTAGAAGCAAACTCAGAAATACGACCACGTTTTACGTTTTTGAGTTCCATCACTTCTGCAAGTAATTCATTGGTAAAGCCATTTTTCAGATAAACCGTACCATTCGAATCTGAAAGTGAAACCACTTTCGCCCCCAAATACATGGCTTTTTCTGCGGCAAATTGAGCGACATTACCTGAACCTGAAATAGTCACAATTTTGTCTTTAAAGCTTTCACCACGTGTTTTTAGCATTTCTTCAGCAAAGTAAACTGTGCCAAAACCTGTTGCTTCAGGACGTGCCAAAGAACCACCAAACGACAAACCCTTGCCTGTAAATACACAAGAAGTGTCATTGCTGAGTTTCTTCATCATACCCGCCATATATCCAACTTCACGGCCACCTACACCAATATCGCCCGCAGGAATATCCGTATTTGAGCCTAAATGACGATATAGCTCTATCACTAAAGCTTGGCAGAAACGCATGATTTCACCTTCAGATTTACCTTTTGGGTCAAAATCTGAACCACCTTTACCACCGCCCATAGGCAAGGTCGTCAAAGCATTCTTAAACGTTTGCTCAAAGCCTAAAAACTTTAAAATAGACAGATTCACTGATGGATGAAAACGCATTCCCCCTTTAAATGGACCAATCGCAGCATTGAATTGAACACGAAATGCACGGTTAACCTGTGTTTTACCTTGATCATCGACCCAAGCAACACGGAACTGAATCACTCGTTCAGGCTCAACCAATCGTTCCAGTAAACCATGTTCAGCATACGCTGGATGCTTCTCGATGAATGGCCACAAACTGGTCATTACTTCTTCTACAGCTTGCAGAAACTCAGGTTGATTTGGATCACGTGCTTTAACGTAATTTAAGAAGTCATTTAGGTTAGTATATTTCAACGCACAATCCTCAGAAAAGGTGGATCAAAACTGGGCAATAATTTTAAAAAGATACATTTTGGCGCAAAGTATTTAATCCCTTTTATTCAAGATTCACAACATTTTTTCAATATTTTTAAAATAATATTTATTTTCAATAAAATAATTTTAGAAATCATAACTTTTAGTATATTTATTTAGTCTATTTTTTAATGATTAATCGCATATTATCGCATTATTTTAGATCATTTTTAGCTCTATTTTAGGTCAATAAAATACAATAAAAATATGTTAAAATGAGCAAAATATCCTTCTTTGATCTCCCTTTTAGGCTCAGCAAATTTTTATCTGATGAATTCGCAAATTTCTCTCATCCAGCAAGTTGATGCACTTCTTCCTCAAACTCAATGTGGTCTCTGTGGTCATCGGGATGGCTGTCTTCCTTATGCGCAGTCTATTGTTCTTGGTGAGGATGCCAATAAGTGTGTTCCTGGTGGTCAACCCGTTGCTGATGCGCTTGCAGAACTACTCAACCGTGCGAAACTAACTGCGGAAGAAAGTGTATGGCCAATACAGATGGATGGGCGACCACAGCGTATGAAAGCAGTCATTCGAGAAGATGAGTGCATTGGTTGCACCAAGTGCATAAGCGCATGCCCAGTGGATGCGATTATAGGTTCTGGTAAATTAATGCACACGGTACTGACTGACTTATGTACAGGCTGTGAATTATGTATTCCGCCTTGCCCAGTCGATTGCATTGATCTTATTGAAGATATTCAACCTATACCCAATGAAGAGCATCGTGTTTTAGAACAGAATGATTTAAGAAATCGCTACTATGCGCATATTCAACGTGAGGAAAAACAACGAATTCATCGTAAAGGGCCAGTAGTACGTGCTGAAATTGATACACAATTATTTGCGCAATTTTCTACACAAGTCCAAGCTGTTCCATCTATAGAAATCAGTCAAAAAATAACTGAAACTCCCCCCCCGATTGATGCTAAAACCACCATCGAATTGGCAAAACTTCGTACTCAAATTAAAAAACTTGAAAAACAATTGTCTGTCCGAGCAGATGATAAAAAATTAGCGCAATTGAATGAATTGCAACAACAATTAACGACGCTACAGAATCGTCATTGAGGAGAATGTTGTGGCTGTTAAAAATATGACAAAAAAACAGATTCAAACTTTTTTTGAAATTTTACGTGAACAACGTCCCCATCCTGAAACTGAGTTGAATTATTCCTCGCCCTTCGAGCTATTGGTAGCAGTCACTCTTTCAGCTCAAGCAACGGATTTAAGTGTCAATAAAGCAACCGATAAACTCTTTCCAGTAGCGAATACTCCTGAAAAAATTTATGCACTGGGTGTGGATGGCCTGAAAGAATATATAAAAACCATTGGTTTATATAATTCTAAAGCTGAAAATGTGATCAAAGCCTGTAAAATTCTCATTGAAAAGCACCAGAGCCAAGTGCCTGATAATCGTGCTGATTTAGAGGCTTTACCCGGTGTAGGACGTAAAACTGCCAATGTGGTACTCAATACGGCATTTGGTCAACCGACTATGGCTGTAGACACCCATATCTTCCGTGTGGGGAATCGTACAGGTTTAGCTGTTGGTAAGAATGTTTTAGAAGTTGAAGATCGCCTCATTAAGGTGATTCCAAAAGAATTTATTTTAGATTCACATCATTGGTTAATTTTACATGGACGTTATTGCTGTATTGCACGTAAACCTAAATGCGCTGAATGTGTGGTTTCGCATGTATGTAATTGGCCTGATCGACATGAGTTTGGGGCGGTGAGAGAAATTAAGTTAAAATGAGCTATCGATTGATTAACATTGATCATGACATACTATACAAAGCTTATTCCCATCTAAATCTCTGAAATAAGCGCCATAATAATTCTCGTGATATTCAGGTCTAAGTCCTGGTTTACCTTCAGACTTTGAGCCTAAACTAATCGCAAGGGCATAAATTTCATCTACTTTTTTACGTGACTGTGCTGTAAATGCTACCATTTGCCCATTACCCTGCAAATGGAGTTCCTGATTGTATGGTTTTTTAATAATAAAAAGCGGTCGAGGTTCTGGTGATGATTGCCACCCAGCCCAAGACTTCTCTAGTTCAATGAATCGATTCTTAATGTGTAATGCATCCATGATTGGCATATAAAATTTTAAAGCACGCTCGAAGTCTGTCACACCTACAATGATATGGGAAAACATATACACCTTATTGAATTATTAATAGTTTCTGAATTTTTATTGAGTGGTAATGAATCAAAAATCCATTTAAACAAAATAGATTCTTAATTTAACACTTTTACTTCTTACAATGATTCAATAATCATAATTTGTAACTAAACTGGCCATTTTCTATTTCCAGAAAAACAATAATTTTATAAGATACAATTTGATGAAAGTGACAATTTAAAAAACAGAAATGACAAAAATAAATATTCGACGACTCAATATCGATGATGCAAATGACTTCAGAACAATTCGACTTTCAGGACTTAAGCATAATCCTGAAATGTTCGGCTCGACCTATGCAGTTGAATCACAAAGACCCTTAGCGTTATTCGCAGAACGCATTGAAAGAAGCGTTATTGTTGGGGCTTTTCATAAAAATCAAATTGTTGGTGTCATTATTTTCCTTCAAGAAACAGGCTTAAAAAATGCACACAAGGCAAATATCTATGGCTTTTATATTGAACCACAATTTAGAGGCCAAGGCATCGCAACACAACTTTTACAAACTGTTCTGAGCTATGCACAAGATTGTGTTGAACAAATTATGCTTTCGGTCGTATCAACCAATGATCTCGCCATCCAGCTCTATAAAAAGCATGGATTTCAAATCTATGGGACGGAACCACGTGCAATGAAAAGTGAAATAGGTTATCAAGATGAAATTTTAATGGTCTTGTTCTTAAATAAAGACGCACATTAATTTGCGTCTTTATTTCACACATCATTTTTAAAATGAAACTTTATTAAAACACTACTTCTTATTTTCTAACTATTTTTTTAGCTTTTCAAGTCGCTTATGTTCTTCCGCGACTTGCGGATGTACTTGTTGTTGTCCAGCTTGAGATCGCCCAGATTTACGCATTTCACGGCGCTGTTGCAGTTCTTCTTTTTGCGCTTTGCGAAGTAGCTTAAAACTTAAAAAAAGTAAGCCAAATAAAAAAACAATACTTAAAATAACCAAGGCAATTAATGCAATTTTCATTGTCTACGCTACTCTAGTAAAAAAAGAGACCTAATATGAATCAGGTCTCTTTGATTGTCAAAGCTTTAAAATCATGCTTTGAATACAGTCTTATTTATCTAAGATTGCAAATAAATCTTTTTGAACATCTTCAATTGCACGCAAGCCATTTAACTTGTCATACGTCGGTGCATTTTCACCAGAAGCTGCACGACCTTGGTAGAAACCAACAAGTTGTTCAGTTTCAGTATGATAAGAACCTAAGCGCTTACGAATCGTTGCTTCTTCATCATCAGGACGTTGAACAAGATCTTCACCCGTTTCATCATCTTTACCTTCCACTTTAGGCGGATTATAAATTGTATGATAAACACGACCAGAAGCAGGATGCTGACGACGACCTGAAAGACGTTTTACGATTTCTTCATCAGGCACATCAATTTCGATAACGTGATCAATCGTGATACCTTCTTTCTCTAAAGCATCAGCTTGAGGAATCGTACGTGGGAAACCGTCAAAGATACAACCGTTTACACAATCAGGTTGTGCAATACGTTCTTTCACTAAACCAATAATAAGTTCATCAGAAACTAAACCGCCTGACTCCATTACACTTTTAGCTTTAAGACCTAATTCAGTACCTTCACGAATCGCAGCACGGAGCATATCACCGGTTGAAATTTGTGGGATATTGTAGCGCTTACAGATCAACTGAGCTTGTGTACCTTTGCCTGCTCCAGGTGGTCCAAGTAATATAATGCGCATAAAAAAACATCCTCATTTAAAACAATATGTATGATACCGTTTGCCATGACAAATTAAAATTTGTCATCGGAATGGCATCTAAATTATATGAAAGCCACAAACAAATGTATTAAACCTGCAAAAAATCCAGTGACACCGCCCAATACAATCAAAATCCATTCGTCTTCCCTAAAAGCGGGACGTAATAAGTTCTGAAACTCTGTCGGTGTTAATTCACGAATACGTTCTTTAAACATCTGAAAGATTTTCTTTGCACGGCTCGCATTAAACGCAGGGTCGCAAACAGGTACCATCGTAATTTCAATTGATCGATCAATCAAGTCTGTCTTGAGTTTTGCGTATTCACTCGGACCTATTGACAATTGCAAAGCAGTACGAATTAACGGTGATTCCATAATGACATTCACATGACGTTTGATAATACGTCGTGTTTTGTCCTTTTTGGGCCCATACATCATTTCACTCATAATCGATTTTAACGTAATCAGGTCTTCTGTGACTACACTTGCAAAAACATCAGAAACTTCTTCTTGGCGCTTCATAAAAGCACCTTGCACATTATACGTCCCGATGCGAGGAATGACAGGCTTAATCCATGGAAATTTACGATTTTTAGTTAATTCAAAGAATTGAGGATAACGAACGTAATGCGGTTCAACAGGGTTAAACACCATCCAAATGGCAATCCAGTTAGTCAAGAAGCCCCAAATTGCCGCGAAAAATGGAACTGTCCAGTGTTGTGGCACGAACACATAAACGAACATTTGGAAAATACCAAAGAATGCACCAATGAGTGCACTAATATGCCAAATGAAGTTAATTTCTTTTTGTCCCACTTTAAGGAACATATAAACCATTAAACGACGATCGCCTTCCATTTGACGGACAATCATTTCTTTCATGTCAACCAAAGATTCAACGCTCATGGTGAGCTCAGTCACCAAATCTTTTAGAATCCCTGGCATTTGCTTATGCGCTTGACCGTAAATTCTTCGTTTAATTGAATAAGGCAGGTTTTCCCACAATGTCGCATTACGATCAATCATCACTTCATCGATCAAATGCTCTAACTCAAAACCGACTTGTTCACCAATGATCCGAGCCATGTCTTCAGGATCCATCGCTTCAAGGAATTCCTTGAGTGATCCTAATTTAGACAGCGTGTTATCAGTGATAATACCAGAGATACGTCCAGCTTTACGTGGCACAATACCCTGCCAACCCACGGGTAATGGGCCGATGTGAAAACCCCAGAATTTAATTGGATAAAAAACCATTTTCAGGGCCATCCACACGTGAGCCCATGTGACAAAGGCTGTTACGGGGATGATACTTAATATGGCAAGATGATCTGGTCGGGCTGTAAAAGCGTGCCACAAATCACTAACGTATTCCAACATGCATGACTCTCGTATTTATTTCTATATTTGCGGGCAAAAGATATTCATAACATCATCATCAATTTTAAAAGCCTAGACTTAATGTGTACGCAAATTGTATTTGCGGTCTAGTTTCTACGATCATCTTGCCATTTTTATCATGTAGTTCACTACCTGCACCCATACCAACACTGAAAGTACTGATACGTTCTTTATTTAATAAGACGTAAGACAAATCACCACCTGCACCGTATTGAACTTCATCTTTTCCATCCACCGTCTTACTTTGCAGTGATCCACCATAAATACCTAAATAGAAACCATTCTTATCTGTTCCATTCAATGCTACAGGTATGCGGTAACCAATTTGCCCACCAAACTTATGATCATCATTGTAAAATGAACCCAGTTTAACGTAAGCAATACCATAAGGATTTACCCACTCACCATTTAAGTGAATCAATCTTTGCGTAACACCAGCTCCAAAATTCCATTTAGATGCGTCTTCTGGTTTAATTTTCGCTTCTGGTAAAAGCTTTTCCACATCTCTTGGTAAACTATCTCTCGTATTTGCATGTGCAAAATTCCCAACTGCCACAAGCAATAATAAGGGAAATATTTTTTTCATTATTTTCTCCATTACCCCTAACCTTTTACTTAGGTCGAATTTATTTATCCGTAATTTTTTGACTTTAACAGAATTATTTTACAACTCATATACAAATCACTATAAATTTGCTGTCTACAAAGTCAAAGCTCTGTATATTTTTCATGAGAATGTGAGGTTTTTTATAATTAACCACATTTTTGGGGTAAAATGTTTCGCCCCGCAGTTATCCCTCTTTTGAGTACTTTAAGCCGACGACGTATGAAGCAGCAGTTTCCTCTTAAAAATGTTCAACAAGAAAAACGCATTTTTCGCAGTCGTGTTTTTTTTGCGATTGGAATCGTGTCATTTTTTATGTGTCTACTGGTTTCACGTTATGCTTATTTACAAATTTTTCATCATCAAGAATTTAGTGAAGCTTCTGATAAAAACCGTATTCGTTTACAACCGATCGCACCTGCGCGTGGCTATATTTATGATCGGAATGGTATTTTACTCGCAGATAATTATCCGGTTTTTACCGCAACACTCAGTCGTGCGGATGTAGAAGATATTGATGATACTATTCAGCGTCTTACCCCGATTTTAAATATTACCCAAGATGATATTGATCGTTTTAATAGCCGAATAAAAACGTCAAAGAAAACAGAACGCGTCACTTTAAAATTGAATTTAACTGAAACAGATATTGCACGTTTTAGCGAAGTGAAATTTCAGTTCCCCGGTGTCAATATTGAAACTCAAATGACACGTTATTATCCACATGGCGAATTATTTGCCCATGTGATTGGCTATGTCGGACGAATTAACGACAAAGAACTCAAATCAATTGATAAAGAAAGCTATGCAGGAACCAACCTGATTGGGAAAATTGGTGTCGAAAAGTCCTATGAAGAATTATTGCATGGTGTACCGGGTTATGAGTCGATTGAAGCAGATGCACACGGTAATGTCCTTCGTCATTTAGGACGTAAAGAATCGACCCGTGGTAATGATTTATACTTGTCATTGGATTATGGTCTACAAACAGTTGCTGCTGAGCAGCTTAAAGATCGTCGTGGTGCAATTGTTGCCATTGACCCACGTACTGGGGAAATCCTTGCTTTAGTTTCGAGCCCTAGTTTCAATCCTAATTTATTCGTTACAGGCATTAGCACAGCTGATTATAGTGGTTTACGAGATAATTTAGACCAACCTTTATATAACCGTGCTGTGCAAGGTTCTTATCCACCAGGTTCTACCATTAAACCTATGGAAGCCATGGGCGGAATTCATTATAAAACTGTAGATTGGAATACTGCTATTTCTGATCCAGGTTATTTCCATTTACCAGGCGATTCACATAAATTCCGTGACTGGAAAAAAACAGGTCATGGTAGTGTCAATATGCACAAATCTATCGTTGTGTCTTGTGATACTTATTTCTATATCCTGTCTTACCAAATGGGTATTGATAAGATGAATGCATGGATGCGCCAATTTGGTTTTGGTGAAAAAACTGGCGTAGATTTACCAAGTGAAAGTACAGGTTTATACCCAAGTCCTGAATGGAAAATGCGTACCCGAAAAAGCAAATGGTTAAAAGGTGAAACCATTTCTGTGAGTATTGGTCAGGGTGCATTTACCGCTACACCTTTACAATTGGCAATGGCGACGGCAATTACAGCCAACCACGGTGCGCATGTCATTCCACACGTACTTCGTGAATCTAAAGGTGCAAAAAAACATCCTGTACTCAATGCGCCGACAGGTAAAATTAATTTCAGCGGAACAGATGCCGATTGGGTCAAAATGCGCGATGCAATGGTGGATGTGATCCAAACTGGTACAGGACGTGGTATTCGTACACCGATGTACCAAATCGCAGGTAAAACAGGAACAGCACAGGTTAAAAGTATTGCTCAAGGCAAACGCTATAACGAAGCACTTTTAACTGAGCGCCAACTCGATCATGGTTTATTTGTTGGTTTCGCCCCTGCTGAAAATCCTGAAATTGCCATTGCAGTAGTTTGGGAAAATGGTAAGCATGGTGGTTCGGCAGCACAACTTGCCCGTCCAGTATTTGATTACTGGTTATTAACACGCAAGAAAAAACCAATTGTACCTTTAAGCCATCAAGTCAGTGGTGGTTTGATGACTGCGGGGATTAAGCCAGGTGAATTACCAAGTGGCGACGTCTCATTATCGGCGAATCCAAATGCAGTGCCTAAGCCAAAACCGAATGCAACAACGCAACCTGCAACGCAGAATACTCCTCAGACCAATCATAGTAATGTAAGCACTCCTGCGAGTTCGACGCCGACACAGCAAGCAACTCCAGTCGCAACACAGGCAGATATTAGTGAATAATAGAATAAAAAATCAATTACGTATTATTGGTGGAGAATGGAAGCGTCGCGTTCTCCCCTTCGCTGATGTTGATGGACTACGCCCAACACCTGATCGTGTTCGTGAAACCCTATTTAACTGGTTAATGTGGGATATTCAGAATGCTCACGTACTAGACCTATGTGCAGGTTCAGGTGCGCTAGGCTTTGAAGCTTTGTCACGTGGCGCACGCCAAGTCATTATGGTCGAGCCAAACCCTAAGCAAGCCAAAGTATTGAAAGATAACATTCAATTACTTAAAGCTGAAAATTGCCAATTAAAACTGCAAACTGCACAACAGACGCTGCTTAGCCTGAATGAAAATGAACAATTTGATGTGGTATTTCTAGATCCACCTTATAGCCTAAACTTGTGGGAAGAATTGGCTGAAAAAGTAGATCAATATCTTAAAAATGATGCATTTATTTATGTAGAAGCAGATCGTCCTCTACATCAATTGACACTACCTTCGACATGGCAATTGCAAAAACAAACCAGAGCTGGCGTTGTTCATGCTGGATTATTTAAAAAGCAAACAGTATAAATTTCACAATAAAAATGGGCTGATTGAGCCCATTTTTAATGAAGATTACTTTATATATTGATTTATATTTTAGTCATCTCTTCGATCTCGACGATCTTTATCTCTTTCATGACGATCATCATCTCGTTTATGCTCCCAACGATTTCGATCATGTCGATCCCAACGACCATCAGAATCATGCCTATGCTCATGGCGGTTATCATAACGATCAGGATAATCATCATAGGGCGCAACAATACATCCTGTGAGTGAAATTCCAATTAAACTCAATAATGCTATTTTCTTGATCATGGCTGAACATCCTATTCGACTGATGAATATTAATTTACTGAATAATAATTTAACGAGATAGAATGGAGATCAATGCAAGCTTCTGTTTCAAGTTGTACAGCTTTCATCATTTTTTATTCATGATTAGAAAGCTTATCAATTTCACTGGACAGAATATTCAATTAATAAGTCAAAGTTCTTAGCCAGTAAAGACGTAATAACTGCCCACGATCATATGGGAAATTAGATATATATTCATAACCAATTTTATTTAACTGATTGATTTTAATTTCCATACCATAACCAAAAGAAAGAATAAGTTCGTTTCCACTTGTATTGGAATTGGTTGGATTTAATAGTGTATTTTTCAATTGTTGAACATTATAAGCTGTGTAATTGAAAATACGGACACGATCATTTTCATAAAATCCATTGTTCAAAATTGAATAATCATTCACCTCTTTATCATGTGCTTCAGCGAGTTTCTTCTGCTCGTCCGCTTGATCAAAAAAAGAACTTTCCTGTGTATCATTAAAATTACTTAGGCTATTTTCTTGAGTTTGAAGATTAAATAAAGGCGCTGTTTGAAACGGAGGAAACTCTTCAATCGTATTATTATTTTTATCAATAAATTGCGAATTCGGCCCTATTGCCGATTCTTGTTCTGCAAATACGAGATCAGCCGCATAGCCATATCCAATCATGCTAGATGATAGAATTAAGCTACTGATGATCCTTTTCATTTGCATTTCATCTTGTAAAAGATAATTTTCTAAAATATAGCACATTTACACTTTTAAATGAGAAGCCACCATTTAAACCCATTTGAGTTCCACCAATAGCATTTCAATTTCATTACATTTGCACACCTTAGCATAGTATTTACTGTTACTCGTAAGCACTTTTATTTCAATCAATATAAAAATAAGTTCATCATTTTATGTGGTATTTTCCCTCAATAGAAACAAGGAAAAATCGGCTCGTCTGGAGACTAATTTTTAATGCTATGATCAATATTTCCCTTTCTCAGTTGGGTTTTAATCATAGAAATACGTGATCAAATTATTCTTGTCACGGGTGGTGCACGTGGTTTAGGACTAGCCATTACCCATGTACTGATTCGTGAAGGTGCTAGAGTTGTTGTGAACTATTTCAATAGTGAAGAATCTGCGCAACAACTAGCCAAGGAACATCCTGATCAGATTTTTATCTACAAAGCTGATATTACTGATGCCGAACAAATCAAAACCATGTTTACAAAAGCTAAAATGCATTATGGACATGCCATTACATCGGTGATTAACAATGCTTTATTGTCTTTTAAATTTAACGGTGATCAGCGTCCTAAAGTTGAAACTTTAAGCTGGAATAACATGCAACAACAGTTAGATAGTGCTGTCAAAGCCATATTAAATACCACTCAAGCTGCTTTAGATGATATGAAAAAAGATCATTTTGGACGAATTATTAATATTGGGACAAATTTAGTTCAAAACCCTGTGGTGCCTTACCATGACTATACCGCTGCTAAAGCTGCATTATTAGCATTCACACGTACCACTTCGCATGATTTGGGACAATACGGCATTAATGTAAATATGCTGTCTGGTGGCTTATTACGAAAAACTGATGCCAGTGGTGCAACACCCGATCAAGTTTTTGATTTAATTGCCACATCAACACCACTTCAACAAGTGACTACGCCCGAACAATTCGCAGATGCAGTATTACTGTTCTTATCTCCTTGGTCACGTGCAGTAACGGGTCAAAATTTAATTGTCGATGGCGGTTTAGTCAAAGGTTAATCTGCTTAAATTTTCAGAAACAAATTCTTGAAGCAAAAAATGGGAGTCTATTGACTCCCATTTTCACATTTCAGATAGCGTTTAGGCTTTAGATTAAACTAAACCTTTGCTCTTCAATACTTCGTGCATTGTTGAACCAAGTTCAGCAGGGCTACGTGTATAAGCCATACCTGCTTTTTCAAATGCAGCAAATTTTTCTTCAGCAGTACCTTTACCACCTGAAATAATTGCACCTGCATGGCCCATACGTTTACCTTTAGGCGCAGTTACACCCGCAATATAACCAACCACAGGTTTAGTTACATTAGATTGGATATATTCAGCAGCTTCTTCTTCAGCAGTACCACCAATTTCACCAATCATGATGATTGCTTCAGTTTGAGGATCTTCTTGGAAAAGTTTTAAGCAATCAATTTGGTTCATACCTGGAATTGGGTCACCACCGATACCGATACATGTCGATTGACCTAAACCAAGCTTAGTTGTTTGAGCAACAGCTTCATACGTCAATGTACCAGAACGTGAGATGATTCCGATTTTACCTGGTTGATGAATATGACCTGGCATGATCCCGATCTTACATTCACCCGGTGTGATAATACCTGGACAGTTAGGGCCGATTAAACGTGCATTATTACCATAGGTTTCAAGGTAACGTTTCGCTTTCAGCATATCTAAAGTAGGTACGCCTTCTGTGATAACCACAATCAGCTCAACACCCGCATCAATTGCTTCGATTACTGAATCTAAAACAAATGGTGCAGGCACGTAGATTGACGTTGCATTTGCACCAGTTTCTTTTACAGCTTCACGCATGGTATTGAAAACAGGTAAACCAATATGCGTTTGACCGCCTTTGCCCGGTGTTACACCACCTACAACTTTTGTACCGTATGCAATCGCTTGTTCAGAATGGAAAGTACCATTCTTACCAGTGAAACCTTGTACCAATACTTTTGTGTCTTTATTTACTAATACGCTCATGATTGATACTCCTTACGCTTTCACTGCAGCAACAATTTTTTCTGCGGCATCAGCTAAACCGTTCGCAGAAATTAATTTTAAACCTGATTCATCAAGTAATTTTGCACCTAACTCAGCATTGTTCCCTTCTAAACGAACAACTACAGGTACAGTGACATTTACTTCTTGAACCGCTGCAATAATTGCCTCAGCAATCATGTCACAACGTACAATACCACCGAAGATATTGATCAGAACGCCTTGTACAGAAGAATCTGAAAGAATAATTTTGAACGCTTCAATAACGCGATCTTTGGTTGCACCGCCACCAACATCAAGGAAGTTTGCAGGTTGACCACCATACAGTTTAATGATGTCCATGGTCGCCATTGCAAGACCTGCACCATTCACCATACAACCAATGTTACCTTCAAGAGCAACATAGTTCAGGTCAAATTCAGATGCTTTTAATTCACGCTCATTTTCTTGAGATTTATCACGCATTGCTGCAATTTCAGGTAAACGATAAAGCGCATTTGAGTCGATACCCACTTTGGCATCTACACATAAAATGTCACCATTTTCACGAACTGAAAGTGGGTTGATTTCAAATAAAGCAAAGTCATTGTCTACAAATGCTTTATAAGCAGCACTCATGATCGTTACAAATTGGTTGATTTGCTTATCTTTTAAGCCCAATTGGAATGCAACATCACGTGCTTGGAATGGAAGCAATCCAACTAGTGGATCTACTTCTACTTTGATAATTTTTTCAGGAGTTTCTTCTGCAACTTTTTCAATTTCAACACCGCCTTCAGTCGATGCCATAAAAGTTACACGACGGCTAGAACGGTCTACAACCGCACCAAGATATAATTCACGTTCTACAGGATAAACGTCTTCACAAACAAGAATGCTATTTACAGGTTGACCATTTGCATCTGTTTGATATGTAACTAAACGAGTACCTAGGAGATTTTTTGCGTATTCAGCTGCTTCTTCTTTAGATTTAACAACTTTCACGCCACCAGCTTTACCACGTCCACCAGCATGAACCTGTGCTTTCATGACAGCGAATTTACCTTCAATTTGATCAAAGGCAGCTGCTGCTTCTTCTGGCGTTGTAATTAAAATGCCTTCTTGAACTGGCATACCATATTTTTTTAACAGCGCTTTCGCTTGATACTCATGTAAATTCATTTTTTACCTTTTACTACTTTTCACATTGTTATGACACACCAACGATTAGACATCCATCTCTCTAACCATTGGCATTTATTAAAATTTGTTCTTTTACCAACAGATAGTGATTCGATTTTGAATCACTATCCAAATCCCAAAAGAGCGGTCGAAACCGCTCCATTTAGATTTTATTTGCGTTTACGCTGAATTGCGTGAATCGCACGCCCATCAACAGCAAGTGCTGCTTCATGAACGACTTCTGAATAAGTAGGGTGACCAAAAGTCATCAATTGTAAGTCTTCAACAGAAGATACAAACTCAAGTGCAATCATGCCTTGGTGAACGATATCAGAAGCGCCTGGGCCAATAATATGCATACCCAATAGACGATCAGTTTTTGCATCTGCAACAAACTTCACGAAACCAGCAGATTCGTTTGCAGCTAAAGCACGGCCATTCACAGCAAATGGGAATTGACCAGTTTTAACTTCGTGACCTTTTTCTTTGGCTTGTTCTTCAGTCAAACCTACCCATGCCGCTTCTGGATGAGTATAGATGACTGAAATGATGGTGTCATAGTTGATTTGAGCAGCATGACCATGCATACGTTCAACAACCATTACACCCTCTTCCATTGCTTTATGTGCAAGCATTGGACCACGTACCAAGTCACCAATTGCATATACGCCATCAACAGAAGTCGCACACCAATCGTTTACGTCAACTAGACCACGATCAGTCAATTTAATGCCTGAATCTTCAGCCAATAAACCTTCTGCATATGCTTTACGACCAACACAAACGATTAATTTATCGAAAGTTTCAGTTTTATCTTCACCAGCTTGGTTGTATTGAACAGTTACTTCACGACCGTTGATTTCTGTACCAGAAACTTTTGCACCAATACGGATATCTAAGCCTTGTTTTGTCAAAAGCTTTTGATAATCTTTTGCCAAAGCTTTGTCAGCCATTGGTAAGAATGTATCTAATGCTTCAAATACAACAACTTCAGAACCTAGACGACGCCATACTGAACCAAGCTCAAGGCCGATTACACCTGCACCAATCACACCAAGACGTTTAGGTACTTCTTGGAATTCTAATGCACCAGTTGAATCTACAATTAGATCTTCATCAACTTTAGCCACTGGAATATTTACAGGAACTGAACCAGTTGCAAGGATCACGAATTTAGGTTCTAAAACTTGTACTTCACCACCATCTAAAGGTGTGAATTCAACTTTTTTACCAGCAAGTAACTTACCAGTACCTTGTAACCACTCGATGCCATTACCTTTCAATAATTGAGCAACACCGCCAGTCAAATTATCTACAACTTTATCTTTACGTGCTAAAAGTTTAGCCAAGTCAAGTTGTACATTTTCAACGGTGATCCCGTGAACATCCAAGCCATGAAGCGTATCTTCATAGTGATGAGAAGAATCAAGTAATGCTTTAGAAGGGATACAACCTACGTTTAAGCAAGTACCACCTAGAGATGGTTTACCTTTGTGTACACGTTTTTCGATACATGCAACTTTAAAACCAAGTTGTGCAGCACGAATCGCTGCTTCATAACCACCTGGTCCACCGCCAATTACAACTAAATCAAACTGTTGAGACATTTTTATCTCCATTTTTATCTCTACTAATACCCTTCTTTAAAAAGAGAAGGAATTTCCACAGGTCTGAATGATATGACTCGTGAAAGTCCCCCTTTGATAAAGGGGGATTTAGAGAGATTTTTAAATATAAAATTATAGGTCAAGGATAAGTTTAGCTGGTTCTTCAAGTAACTCTTTAACTGTTACCAAGAAACCTACAGCTTCTTTACCATCGATCATACGATGGTCATAAGAAAGTGCTAAGTACATCATTGGGAGAATTTCAACTTGACCATTTACTGCCATAGGACGCTCTTGGATCTTATGCATACCTAAAATAGCAGTTTGTGGTTGGTTCAAAATTGGTGTTGAAAGCAATGAACCGAAAGTACCACCATTGGTAATCGTGAAAGTACCACCAGTCATATCTTCGATAGACAATTTACCTTCACGTGCTTTAGCAGCATATGCAGCAATACCTGACTCAACTTCAGCATAGTTCATACGGTCTGTATCACGTAATACAGGAACCACTAAACCACGATCAGAAGAAACTGCAACACCGATGTCATAGTAACCGTGATAAACGATATCATCGCCATCAATAGAAGCATTTACAGCAGGATAGCGTTTAAGCGCTTCAGTCACTGCTTTAACGAAGAATGACATGAAACCTAAACGAGCACCATGACGTTTTTCGAACGCATCTTTATATTGCTTACGCATTTCCATGACTGGCTTCATGTTCACTTCGTTAAACGTCGTCAACATTGCAGTTTGCTGAGTTGCAGCAAGAAGACGTTCAGCAACACGCTTACGTAAACGCGTCATTGGAACACGTTTCTCGATACGTTCACCAACAGCTACGCTCAATGGCGTTACATTTGCAGCTGGTTTTGCTTGATGATTTGCAACGTCTTCTTTAGTAATACGACCACCACGACCAGTACCATCTACATCAGCAGCAGAAATACCTGTCTCAGTTAAAGCTTTACGTACTGCTGGCGCTTGATCTTGCACTTGAGCACGTTCTACTACAGGAGCAGCACCCGCTTCAGTTTGAGAAGAAGCTTGTTCAACTTTCTGTTCGCTTTGCACAGATTGAGTTTGAGCTGCGCCAGAAACAGCACCTTCTTCAAACATTGCAATCACTTCAGAAGAAAGAACCGTATCACCTTCATTTTTGATGATTGCAGAAATTGAACCGTCAGCAGGAGCAACAACCTCTAAAACAACTTTATCTGTTTCAATATCACAGATCACTTCATCACGTGAAACGGCTTCACCTGGTTGTTTATGCCAAGTTGCAATTGTTCCGTCAGCAACTGACTCTGGAAATACCGGTGCTTTAATTTCGGTTGCCATTATTTAGTTTCTCCTGATTGATCAGCTACGATCGCAAGTGCGTCATTCACGAGCTGAGCTTGTTGTTTTGCATG
Organism: Acinetobacter sp. P8-3-8; assembly: GCF_000214135.1. Classification (GTDB taxonomy): domain Bacteria; phylum Pseudomonadota; class Gammaproteobacteria; order Pseudomonadales; family Moraxellaceae; genus Acinetobacter. The sequence goes on along the minus strand of NZ_AFIE01000005.1, from coordinate 36,104 downwards.
TAAATATGGTGAACCACAAGCCGGTGCAGCTGAAGCTTCACGACCTGCATAACTGATGCGAATTTGTTTACCAGAACTCATGACACCTTCATATAAACGAGGTGCGATGAATAACCAAGCACCTTGGTTCTTCGGCTCTTCTTGACACCAAACAAGCTCTTGAATGTTTGGATAAGTCGCAAGAACTTCAGCAATGCGTTTTTCTGGATAAGGATACAATTGCTCAACACGTACAATTGCGATATTCAAGTTTTGCTCACGGCGTTTTTCAAGTAAGTCGTAATAAACTTTACCACCACAAAGCACTAAACGTGTTACATCAGCTTTGTTGATTTGATCCACTTCATCAATCACAGTCTGGAATGTACCAGTTGCAAGTTCTTCCAAAGTAGAAGTTGCTAATTTGTGACGAAGTAATGACTTCGGAGACATGATGATCAACGGTTTACGAATCGGGCGAATCGCTTGACGACGCATGATGTGGAAAATTTGTGCAGGCGTAGTCGGTGTAATCACTTGCATGTTGTCTTCTGCGCAAAGCTGTAAGAAACGCTCTAAACGTGCAGAAGAATGCTCAGGACCTTGACCTTCAAAACCGTGTGGTAGAAGTAATGTTAAACCACAAACACGTTCCCACTTGGTCTCACCAGATGAAATGAACTGATCGATAACCACTTGCGCACAGTTTGCAAAGTCACCGAATTGAGCTTCCCAAATGATCAAGCTTTTTGGCAATGTTGTTGCATAACCATATTCAAAAGCAAGCACAGCCATTTCTGACAATAATGAGTCATAAATTGCAGTACGTGGCTGATTTTCTTTGATATGACACAATGGGATATAAACAGAACCATCAACTTGGTTGTGTAATTTCGCATGGCGATGCGAGAAAGTACCACGACCAACGTCTTCACCTGTCAAACGCACCAAGTAACCATCATCAAGGATTGTCGCATACGCTAAAACTTCTGCTGCACCCCAGTTTAACGGCATTTCACCTGTTTGCATTTTAAAGCGATCATCAATCACTTTAGCAACTTGGCGTTGCATAACGAAGCCTTCTGGAAGCTCACGCATTTTCGTACCAAGTTCTTTCAAACGCTCGATCGGGAAAGTTGTATCCCAGTCATCTGTATAGTCATGACCTAGATAAGGTTTCCAGTCTACAAACATTTTTTCATTTGGTTCTAGTACCAAAGCGTTTGCAACATGATTACCAGCTTCAAGGTCTTCACGATATTTTTCAACTAAAGCGTCTGCATCAGCACGTTCCAACACTTTTTCTTGTACCAATTTGTCAGCATAAAGCGTACGTGTCGTCGCTTTTTTGTTGATCACTTGATACATCATTGGTTGAGTTGCTGCTGGCTCGTCAGCTTCGTTATGACCACGACGACGGTAACAGAACATATCAATCACAACATCTTTACGGAATGTGTGACGGAAATCGTGTGCCAATTGAGAAACAAACAATACTGCTTCAGGGTCATCGCCATTCACATGGAAAATTGGCGCCTGAATCATTTTTGCGATGTCAGTACAATATTCTGTAGAACGTGCATCACGTGGATCAGATGTCGTGAAACCAACTTGGTTATTTACAACAATATGTACAGTACCACCAACCGTATAACCACGAGTTTGTGACATTTGGAAGGTTTCTTGGTTTACACCTTGACCTGCAAATGCAGCATCACCATGTACGATCACTGGCAATACATCATCACCACCAATATCTTTACGACGTACCTGACGAGCACGTACAGAACCTTCAACAACAGGCCCAACGATTTCTAAGTGTGATGGGTTAAATGCCAATGCCAAGTGAACTTCGCCACCTGGGGTCATTACATTTGAAGAGAAACCTTGATGGTATTTAACGTCACCAGAACCTTTTTTGTTCAGTGCTTTACCTTCAAACTCACCAAACAATTCAGCTGGGTTTTTACCCATGATGTTAACAAGTAAGTTTAAACGGCCACGGTGTGGCATACCAATCACAACTTCTTTACAACCTACAGCACCTGCACGTTGAATCAGTTCGTTGACCATTGGAATGAAAGATTCACCACCTTCCACACCAAAGCGTTTAGCACCAACGTATTTATTACCAAGGAATTTTTCTAAACCTTCAGCAGCAGTTAAACGCTCAAGGACATGTTTCTTTTGATCAGCATTGAATCCGAATTGACCACGCGCACTTTCTAGGCGTTGTTGAATCCAACGTTTTTCTTTGGTGTCAACGATGTGCATATATTCAGCACCAATAGAAGCACAATACGTCGCTTCCATTACGTTAACCATTTCACCTAGCGTTGCTTCAGATTTACCAATCGCAAGATTACCTGCATTAAATACAGTGTCTAAATCCGACTTGGTTAATCCATGTGCTGCAAGATCTAAATCAGGCACATCTTCACGTTTAGCCAAACCAAGAGGATCAAGTTTTGCTTTTTGATGACCACGGTTACGATATGCAGCAATCAGTTGTAATACGCCGATTTGACGACGTTCATGTTCAGTACTTACTTCGCTTTGCACGACAGGCTGAACACGACTTGAATTACGACCTAATAATAAGAATTGCTCACGAATATTTCCGTGTGGTTGATCACCTTTAGGGAATTTATCGAAATATTGACGCCAATCCTCACCTACTGAGGTCGGAGAAGAAAGGTACTGTTCGTAAAGCTCTTCAATATACGCTGCACTATCAGCGGAAAGTTCAGTGTCAAGACGCAGTGCGTCAGCAACTTCTTGCATTTGTGGACCCATTTCCTATTGCAAAAAACATTACAGGATGCCTTTTAAGCACTCCCATGATTGATCATGCCAAATCGGTAAATTGACATTCACCCACCAGGTACTAGTGACCACGGGGCGTTATAAACATTAGCTTGTACTAATGTATACAATGAATCATAACGCCCTCAATGGCATCATTACTCACATATACTCAACCGCAGTTGAGCAATTTTTTGCAAATCGACTTAGAAAAAACAAAAATTGGATTTGCCTTTTCTAAAGCGACTTATCAGATATGTTTATATATTATTTATAAACTGTTCTGAATCAGACTTATGTAGATAAAATGTACCAAAATACATGACATTTTTCACATATAGCTTTTTGTTAAATGCTAACATGAACTCACGCTTGGATTGATTTTTTTGACACATACCACTCATAAATTGGCGAAATACATACAAGAAATAATCAAATATCATCCGTCCATTTATATAAAAAATCTACATCAGCTATCATTTCACCTATTTCAACACAAAATCAATAAAAAAAGAGCGTACACCAAAATGATGTACGCCCTTTTTCATGCAGTATTAACCCGCTTGGTCGAGCAACATGCTACGGATATGACCGATCGCTTTTGTTGGATTCAAACCTTTAGGACATACAGATACACAGTTCATAATCCCTTTACAACGGAATAATGAGAACGGATCGTCAAGACGCGATAAACGGTCTTGAGTTGCAGTATCACGCGAATCAATGATGAAACGGTATGCATTTAACAATGCAGATGGACCTAAGAATTTATCAGGGTTCCACCAGAATGATGGGCATGACGTTGAACAACATGCACATAAAATACATTCATAAAGACCATTCAAATGATCACGCTCTTCCGGAGACTGTAAACGCTCCTTCGGTGGCGCAGGTTGATTATTGATTAGGAATGGCTGAATTTTGTCATACTGATCGTAGAACTGGTTCATATCCACAACTAAATCTTTAATCACAGGTAAACCTGGTAATGGACGAATCACGATTTTTTCAGGTAAATCGTTTAAATTCCATAAACAAGCTAGACCATTTTTACCATTGATGTTCACACCATCCGAACCACAAATACCTTCGCGGCAAGAACGGCGGAATGTTAATGATTCATCTTGTACTTTTAATGCAAGAAGCGCATCAAGCAACATACGGTGCTTATCAGTCAATTCTAGTTTAAAAGTTTGCATGTACGGTGCTTTATCCTTATCAGGATCATAGCGGTAGATTTCGAATGTACGAGTGCCTCTACTCATCTTTATTCTCCCAATTAGAATGTACGTGGCTTAGGTTCAATAGCTTCTACAGTCAATGGGCTGTAACGTACTGGCTTATATTCAAGATGATTATCACTTGAATACCATAAAGTATGTTTCATCCATTCATCATCACGACGACCATAAGAGTATGTCGGATGATCTGCTGGCAATTCATAATCAACCACTGTATGCGCACCACGACACTCTTTACGAGCAGCAGCAGAAATCAAGGTTGCTTTTGCGACTTCGTATAAGTTTTCAACTTCCAAAGCTTCAATACGCGCTGTATTAAATACTTTAGATTTGTCTTTTAAGTAGATATTGCGAACACGTGGTTCAATTGCAAGAATCTGCTTAACACCTTCATCAAGCAACGCTTGAGTACGGAATACACCTGCGTGATCTTGAACGATGTCACGAATTGCATCAGCAACTTCTTGAGCATTTTCACCAGAAGTCGACTCATCAAGATGACGAATACGCTTCATTGTATTGACTAAAGCAGTGGTAGGAACTGGAGTGTAATCATCACCGTGATGTTTAGTCACGTAATCGATGATGTGTTCACCAGCAGCTTTACCAAATACAACCAAGTCAAGCAGTGAGTTCGTACCTAAACGGTTTGCACCATGTACAGATACACAAGAACATTCACCAATTGCATAGAAACCTTTTACTGGTTTCGTATAGTTCATTTTACCATTGGTTGTATATTCTTTAGCTGCATGATCATAGCCCGCATGGAAGCCAGCTTCGTTCGCTTCAAACTCAGGAACAACCACTTGACCATGAATATTCGTAGGAATACCACCCATTTGATAATGGATTGTTGGTACAACTGGAATCGCTTCTTTCGTGATATCTACGTTTGCGAATTTTTTACCAATCTCAAATACAGATGGTAAACGCTTCATAATCGTATCAGCACCCAAGTGAGTCATATCAAGAAGGATATAATCACCTTTAGGACCACAACCACGACCTTCTTTGATCTCTTGGTCCATAGAACGTGATACGAAGTCACGAGGTGCCAAATCTTTCAAAGTTGGTGCATAACGTTCCATGAACGGTTCGCCGTCTTTGTTACGAAGAATTGCACCTTCACCACGACAACCTTCAGTTAACAATACACCTGCGCCCGCAACACCTGTTGGGTGGAACTGCCAGAATTCCATATCTTGTAATGGAATACCTGCACGAGCTGCCATACCAAGACCGTCACCAGTATTGATATATGCGTTTGTAGATGCACGGTAAACACGACCTGCACCACCTGTAGCGAACAATGTTGCTTTTGCTTGGAATACTGCGATTTTACCTGTTTCTTGGTCAATAGCAGTTACACCAATCACCGCACCTTCATCATCACGGATCAAATCAAGCGCAATCCACTCAACGAAGAATTGAGTACCCATTTTTACATTGCTTTGATAAAGCGTATGAAGAAGTGCATGACCTGTACGGTCAGCAGCAGCACATGCACGCGGCACAGCTTTTTCACCATAGTTTGCAGAGTGACCACCAAATGGACGTTGGTAAATTGTACCATCCGCATTACGGTCAAAAGGCATACCCATGTGTTCTAATTCATAAACAACTTTAGGTGCTTCACGACACATAAACTCGATTGCATCTTGGTCACCTAACCAGTCAGAACCTTTTACTGTGTCATAGAAGTGATAGTGCCAGTTATCATCTTGCATATTACCAAGAGATGCACCAATACCACCTTGCGCCGCAACAGTATGAGAACGTGTTGGGAAAACTTTAGTTAGGACAGCGACTTTCAAACCAGCTTGTGCAAGTTGATAAGAAGCACGCATACCTGAACCACCACCGCCTACGATAACTGCATCGAAAGCTTGGCTTGGAATATTTGAATAATCTTCTTTAGGGGTTATAGCGCCCATGACATCTTCCTATCAATTCGCCCAAAAAATCTGGATTGCCCAGATCGCATATGCAATAACAGCAATAATCACTGCCGATGTTAATACAATGCGTAAACCTGAAGCTGAAGGACCCATTTGACGAGTAGTCACATAATCTGTGAATACTTGCCACATACCAATCCAAGCATGCGCAACAAGCGATAAGACTGCCAATAAAGATAAAATCTTCATTGGTAGAGTCATCATAAAGCCGTTCCATTGTTCAAAGCTGAATCCACCATTACACAGAATCCAACCCAATACCACAACAGTATAAACAGCTAATACAACAGCACTAACGCGTTGGATATACCAGTCGCGTGAACCTGAACCCGTTAAACCTGTAGCACTTTTCATTAGAGAACAATCCATACAAATGATGCGACAACAGCGATCGCAGCCAAGATCAATGCGATAGTTGCTGCTACGCGGCCACTTTGAAGCTCTTCTGCAAAACCTAGGTCTGCAAGTAAGTGTTTAATACCCATAATGAAATGGAATAATAAACCAGCGACAAATACCCATACGACAAAACGTACAATAAAGCTATTGAAGACGGCTTGAACTTGAGCAAAACCTTCAGGCGAAGACAAAGACTTATCTAATAGCCACAAAAGTACCGGTACGAGTAAAAATACGATGACACCTGAAAGACGGTGTAGAATTGATGCAATAGCCACAGGGGATTTTAAGTTTACATCTAAAACTTGACCCATGGACAAATTGACAGGTCTGTTGCTTTTCACAGCGGGCATCCTGTAAGTAAAAACTCCATCCGGAGTTTGTTGGAATTAATTCGAAGGAAAGCTAGCATTGTCAGACAAAATCAATTGCCTGAACTTTAAACGACAACGAATTATAAAACGTCAACTGTCAAAACACAAACGATCAAAATCAGCTTTTCCTTTAAAAATCACTCAAATAAGAATCATTTACATTAACTTCAAAGCTAATTGATATAACTCTCCCTATCATTTCCAAGCTATCTCTTTATTTTTTATGAAATTTGCAAAAATCATTTTTATACATAATTGCAACTTATATTATTTTGATAAATTTAGACTAAAGCACAAGGTTACGGACAAAATCGTCCTAATATTTTTTATTCCATTTTGTTCATTATTTATTTACTTTTTGTTTGCTTCCTATACCCAACATGTTTATCAGAAATAATGCCTTATTTCCATTTTTAATATTCAACATTTTCTTTTATGATTTAATCTGACTGATTTCAATAAGAAAGAACAACTTAGTCTGTGAATAATTGACAATTTATATTTTAATTTTGAACAAATTGATTAAAACAAAAACAAATTTATAGATAATTTCCATGCCAGTTGATTACTTTTTAAACCACAAAGCTGATTATTTAAACTATTTTTTAATCAGTTAATCATTAAAATGAAAAAAAATATTTCAACACTCGTTTCGAACATTTTTCAATCAAAAATTATGACTCAATGTATGTAAGCTATGATATTTAGATGGTTTTAAGATCAACACTTGAAAATTATAAAATTACAAAAGCTGCTTAATAATCGTGAAAAATATTGTTTATGACCTAAACATTCTAATTATTTTTCTGCACCTTCCCTAGAATTTCCCTTATTATACTGACCGACACTGAAATGCGATGGTCAATTCAGTCGAAGTTTCGCAACTAACTTAGCGTTGAAACGTCATTTTTTCATCCATAAGTATAATTGACAAAATTTCAGTGCTCACTAAGCTTATTAGCTATTCTCGACCTGTCTAATTCGCGCATTAAAAGATGATTATGCGAAATTAGATACCACATTCACCAGGACAGGAGATCTATTGAATGTCTGAAGCAACTGGCAAAAAAGCCGTATTACAGCTTGATGGCAAAGAAATTGAATTACCAATTTACAGCGGCACATTGGGCCCAGATGTAATCGACGTTAAAGATGTATTGGCCTCGGGTCACTTTACTTTTGATCCTGGTTTTATGGCTACTGCTGCTTGCGAGTCTAAGATTACATTTATCGATGGTAACGAAGGTGTTCTTTTACACCGTGGTTATCCTATCGCTCAATTGGCGACTCAAGCAGACTACTTAGAAACTTGCTACTTACTTTTAAATGGCGAGCTTCCAACTGCTGAACAAAAAACTGTATTTGATGCAAAAGTTCGCAATCACACTATGGTTCATGACCAAGTAAGCCGTTTCTTCAATGGTTTCCGTCGTGACGCTCACCCAATGGCGGTGATGTGTGGTGTTGTTGGCGCACTTTCTGCGTTCTATCACAATGGTTTTGATGTTGAAAATGTTGACCACCGTGAAATCACTGCAGTTCGCTTAATTGCTAAAATTCCAACACTTGCTGCTTGGACCTATAAATATACAATCGGTCAACCATTTGTATATCCGCGCAATGACTTGAACTATGCAGAAAACTTCTTGTACATGATGTTTGCTACTCCAGCAGACCGTGATTACAAAGTTAACCCTATTCTTGCTAAAGCAATGGATCGTATCTTTACGCTTCATGCTGACCACGAACAAAATGCGTCTACGTCTACAGTACGTTTAGCTGGTTCTACTGGTGCTAACCCGTATGCATGTATCGCTGCTGGTATTGCTGCACTTTGGGGACCTGCTCATGGTGGCGCGAACGAAGCTGTTCTTAAGATGCTTGATGAAATCGGCACTGTAGAAAACGTTGCTGACTTCATGGAAAAAGTGAAAACTAAAGAAGTTAAACTTATGGGCTTCGGTCACCGAGTTTATAAAAACTTCGATCCACGTGCGAAAGTAATGAAAGAGACTTGTGACGAAGTGCTTAGCGCGCTTGGTATCAACGATCCACAACTTGAGCTTGCGATGGAACTTGAACGTATTGCGTTGTCTGACGAATACTTCATCAAACGTAACTTATACCCTAACGTAGACTTCTACTCAGGTATCATCCTTAAAGCGATTGGTATCCCGACTGAAATGTTTACTGTAATTTTCGCTCTTGCACGTACTGTTGGTTGGATCAGCCACTGGTTAGAAATGCACAGCGCACCTTACAAAATCGGTCGTCCTCGTCAGCTTTATACTGGCGAAGTTCAACGCGATATCAAACGTTAATTCGTTTTACGCTGATCGAACGGAAAAACCACCCTCTTGGGTGGTTTTTTATGAGAAATTTAAATTAAAACATCACAAATTCAGAAGAACATGCATAGAATAACAACAGCATTAAAAAACCAATTCCAATCGATACAAATGATAGAAGTTAAATCAAAATGAATAGCAAAGACTCACTCGAAAAACTTGAATTATTACGTACCCAAATGCAAAAACATCAGATTGATGCTTTTGTTGCCATGAGCGCAGACCCGCACATGTCTGAATATTTGCCAGATTACTGGAAAATCCGTTTATGGCTCACTGGATTTACAGGTTCAGTAGGCACGATTGTGATCACCCAAGACTTTGCAGGTTTATGGGTCGATGGACGCTATTGGGTTCAAGCAGAACAGCAGTTGCTTGATACAGGTTATGTCTTACAAAAACAAACCGCTGAGGAATCATCAACCCATCTTGCATGGCTGGCAAAAAACTTAGAAAAAAATGCTAAGATTTCTGTGAATGGTCAAACAATTTCCGTGCAGCAATTTGATGCACTCAAGCAAATTGCTACACATAACCATTTTCAAATTGAAACTAAACTGGATTTAATTGATCAGATTTGGACAGATCGTCCAGCTTTGCCACAACAACCTATCTGGCAAATGCGTCCTGATTTAAATGCACAAACTCGCTTAGAAAAAATTTCTGCAATTCGTGAATCATTAAAGCAAAAAAATGCATCTGCACATTTCATTTCTGCACTGGATGATATTGCATGGATAATGAATTGTCGTGGCAGTGATGTTGAATATAATCCAGTGTTCTTGGCACATTTATATATTGATCAGAATCATACTGTCATTTTCATTGATGAAGTAAAGCTTTCACCTGAGCTTAAAACATTATTCAATACAGAAAATATTGAAATACAAGCCTATGATCAATCTCAGCATTTCTTGACTCAGATCAAAGACCAAACTGTTTTAATCGATCCTGCAAAAGTTTCAGTTTTACATGCGCAAGTCATTGAAAGTCAAAATCAACTGATCCAAGACATCAATCCAAGCACTTTATTTAAATCACAAAAACATGAATTAGAAATTGCACATGTGCGAAATGCTATGCAAAAAGATGGCGTTGCACTATGCCATTTCTTTCATTGGTTAGAGACTGCATTAAAAACGCAACAACCGATCAATGAACTGACGATCGATGAAAAAATCACAGCATTTCGTGCACAGCAAAATGGTTTTCTTGGATTGAGTTTCTCTACCATTGCAGGCTTTAATGCCAATGGTGCACTACCTCATTATCGTGCGACAGAAGAAAGTTATAGTGACATTCAAGGTAATGGTTTGCTCCTGATTGACTCAGGTGGTCAGTATGAAGATGGCACAACAGATATTACCCGAGTTGTACCGATTGGCGAACCAAGCTTTGAGCAAAAACGTGATTACACATTGGTTTTAAAATGTCATATTGCATTGGCGCAAACGGTTTTTCCAGAAGGTATTGCTGCACCATTATTGGATTCGATTACTCGTAAAACGCTATGGCAATATGGTTTAGATTATAGACATGGTACGGGGCACGGCGTCGGTTATGCGCTCAATGTACATGAAGGCCCACAGGTAATTTCGTATTATTCACCTGCGACAGTTTATACAAAATTACGTAAAGGCATGATTACTTCAAATGAACCTGGTTTATACCATGAAGGCAAATATGGTATTCGTATTGAGAACCTTGTGGTGAATCAGCCTAAAGTGTTTCAGAATCAAACTTATGGTGATTTCTTAGCATTTGAAACACTGACACTGTGCCCAATTGACCAAACTTGTATCGTTTTAGACTTATTATCTAATGATGAAAAAGCGTGGTTAAACCAATATCATCAAATGGTACGTGAGCGTTTATCCCCTGATTTAAAAGGCGAGGTTTTAACGTGGTTAGTCAATAACACTCAACCGATCTAATATTTTATTTTCCTATCAAAGGGCATAAGTTTAACGTCAGTTCGGGATAAACTCTGATGTAAGCTATTGAAAAGATTGATCAGGTACAGCGGAGTCTTACCGTTTAAAGTCAGATGTAAGGATTAACCCACTTCGTCTTGCACTTCGCTTGAAATATATTTCAATCTTGTTCAGGTTCGACCTACTTTTCTTTCGGGAAAAGTAGGCAAAACCATTTGTCAGTCGCCAACTCGACAGATATCATCTAGTACCTAATATATCGCAAAAACAGTATATTGCAGATCTTGCGGAATATATTCCTCATGCCTCGAACAATGCGACTGACGTTTCCGCGTATCATATAGTTGGGAATATATCTTATCTCGAGCTCAGGTTAAGTTTAATACCTATGTCCCTCAATAAACTTAGTCAAAAATTGAATTAACGCCCCCACTCCATTTTAGCCATATACGGACGTACTTTTTTAATACGTTGAATATTGGTTTTCTCAATTTGCGTCAATTGATTTTCCACATTGGTACTGCATGGCATATACCAATCATAATCTGCAAAACCTCTTGCAATGTCTTTATTTGCGAATGAATAACCATGACGTGCATAAATTTCGTTACGCATCCAATCAAGCTCTTCTGCTGGGATTTGTAAATCATCATCTTTTAACAAACGCTGTGATCCAGCAACATAATCCCCCTTATCACGCTGATAACGACATTGTTGTGGTTTTAAGTCGAAATATTTAGGCTTCACTTTAGCAGTGGTGGACTCCCAACTTGACTCTAAAACATTGGGTTGCTTTGAATTAACCGTAAAAGTAAATGTACCACTACTTGCTTTCGCCCCACTTTCCTGTGCTGTAATCTTATAACCTTGCGATGTTGCTTGGACTTTTCCAGTAAAATTCTGCTTATTCTTTCCTAAAATGCTATAACCTTTGACTTGATTACGATCGATAGATTGGATAAATACACCTATTTTTTGCTCGTCGTATTTCCCAGTCCAAGATTTTTGCAATTGTTGAATGTCCAATGCATAAATATTTTGCGCCAGTAATGCATTTATACTCAACATAGCAATGATCAGCTTTTTCATTGTTATTCCTATTTTTGTTGATGAATTATTGTGTTTAATTTTAATTGAAAAGAAAACTTTATGAATCAATCAAAATGTAAAGATTTTCAATCCTCTGATCGCTCACAAATTTTAAATTCCTAATGATCTTTTCACTTTTATGACATATAAATTATCTTGAGAGATCATTCATTGATTGATCTCAATTTGTAAATACTGTGCAATCAATCATGGGCTTTGATATGTTCGATATGAAAGCTATTTTAAATATTGACAATAAAGACCTTGGTTTGATCCCGTCTTTGATTATAATTTTCTTATAAAATTTAAACTTGTTCGCAGATGAGTCAAACCAAAACTTCGTATCAATACATCACATTGAATATTGTTATTTTCTTGTTCTATACATATTTGTGTTTTCTTATGGTGAAAATTTGTGCTGCCTATTTCCCATGGAATACGGAACAACACTTTCTTCTGCTCAAACAAGATGTTGTGAATACTCAACCATGGCTATTCGCTTTTAAAGTTCATGTAGTCACAAGTAGCTTTGCATTAATAGCTGGATTTACTCAATTTTTTCGGTTATTTAGAAGTCGATACCCGCAGATTCATCGGCTTAGTGGTTGGCTTTATATTATCACCATTCTCGCTTTCGCTTTACCCAGTGGTTTTATATTAGCGCTTTCTGCTGCGGGCGGAAAAGCCACTCAAATCAGCTTTATATTACTGAGTGTTTTGTGGGGATTTAGCACTGTTTTTGCCCTACGAGCAGCATTAAAAAAGCAATGGTTATTACATCGTGATTGGATGATTCGTAGTTTTGCTTTAAGTTTATCTGCGCTTAGCTTACGCTCATGGAAAATGGTTTTATATGAATTACAACCTTATTTTGACTGGCTTACACCTGTCCATATTTACCAACTTGAATCATGGCTAGGATGGGTCGTTAATTTATTGATTGCAGAATTGATTATTTTTAAATTGCATCAAAAATCCAAATGAATCAGATAAAAAAGCCTTAACTTGAATTAAGGCTTTTAAATTAAATGCTCATCTAAGCATTATAGTTTGTAGATTATGACGCCGTATTATAGTGTTTAAGATCCAACTCTTTTAACTGGCTTTTCAATTGCTTCAATGACCACGGCCACGCTGCAAAATTACGACCATTTTCATCCAAATAATAAGACTTACAACCGCCCGCATTAAACACTGTGGTCTGCAATTGCTTTTGTACTTTGAGATTGTGTTTACGAATCACATCTTTTTTAATCTCAAAATGAGTGAACTTCAGATCACGCATTTTCAATAAACCATTCACAATATAATCAATCTGCGCTTCTGCAATACCAATAAATGAATCATAAACCAAAATATTTGGCCCCAAGACTAAGAAAGCATTGGGAACTTTTTCAATACTTGCACCTAAATAAGCTTCAGGCGAACTCCCCTTCCAACGCTCTGCAAGGGCTTGACCCGTGGTGTCATACACACGTTTACCAATCGGTGGATGTGATACTTCAAACCCAGTTCCCCAAATAATCACATCAACTTCATGGCGCTCACCATTTGCTGCGATCACGGTATTACCATCAATTTCAACTAAACCATGCGGAATCAAACTGACATTATCTTGCTGTAATGCTGGGTAATAATTATTGGCGAACAATAACCGCTTACATCCGATAGCGAAGTTTGGTGTTACATCTTTACGTAATTGATCATCATCAATTTGTAGTTTCAGTAATTGCTTACTCAAAAAACTAATCGGTTCAAGCACTTTAGGATGACGTAAACCAAAGTTAATGCCATTTAAAATCTGAGCTATACTATTTCGCCAAGTTTGTTGAATGATTGGAAATTTAGCAACAATTTGCTTGGCTTTATCATTCAGCTCCATATCTGCTTTAGGCAATACCCACGGCGCAGTACGTTGAAATACAAACAATTGTTTAACTTTAGGCTGTACTTGTGGAATGAATTGAATTGCGGATGCACCTGTACCAATCACCGCAACACGTTTACCTGTTAAATCATAATCATGATTCCAACGTGCTGAATGGAACATTTCGCCTTTAAAACTTTCAATTCCTTTTAGTTTTGGCATTGAAGGTTCAGTAATTGGACCTGTAGTAAACAACACTGTTTTGGCTTGATATTGACCTTTAGAGGTTTCTAAATTCCAAATATGTTTAACTTCATCCCACTTGGCACTGATCAATTCATTGTTAAATTCAATTTTTTCACCCAAATCATATTTCTCAACTACCTCTTCTAAATAGCTGAGAATTTCAGGTTGCTTCGCAAATAAATGACTCCATTTATGGCTTGGCGAAAAAGAAAATGAATACAGCGCAGAAGGCACATCACAACCGCATCCAGGATAATTATTATCACGCCAAGTACCTCCAACACGGCTGGCTTTTTCAAGCACGATATAATCATGGTAACCCGCTTGCTTCATTTTATAAGCTGCTGCGATTCCTGAAATACCAGCACCAATCACAATGCTGTCATACGTATGCACTGGGATATCCTTTTGTGTTTCAGATACTTTTTTATTTACAGCTTTAGCAGTAGGTTGAGTCGTATTTTTAGCCCTTACAGTTGTTTGACGTTTTGTTTTCTCTACCGATTTACTTTGAGGTTCAACTTTAATCTCTGCTTTCGCTACACGTGATTTAACACTTTTAGCTTTAATATCTTGATTCGACACAGCTAGCACAGGTTGCGTCACTTGTTTAATTTCTTCAATGGTCGTTTGCTTTGACGTTTTTTCTGCCGTATTTTCTTTTGGCAAAGTGTCTAAAGTTTCTTGTGTATTCATATCGTTCTACTCAAATTCTATTTTACATACTTATTAAATAGTGGATAGCCGATCCCCAATGCCTTCGCATAGAGTGATGGAGAAGCGCGTTTTATCATCCAAAAAAGTTTCGCATCAGGTTGTGGAATGGTATACAGCTTGTCGGAATCCAAAGCATTTAATGTTTTAATCGCCACTTTATCACTGGTGATAAATGCATGATTCATCAGCAAATCATCAGCGAGACCTGCATAATGTCCTGGCAAACGTCCATTTTTCATAATATTGGTCGGGACTAAAGTTGGACACAGGACATTCACCCGAATCTTGTCTTTACGTAATTCGGCTGATAGCGTTTCCGAAAGCGCCAATACACTGGATTTCGTGACGTTATAAGCTGTCATTTCAGGTGCTGCGGTATACCCTGCTGCCGATGCAACATTGATAATCGCACCATAGCCCTGCTGTTTAAATTTAGGCACAAAATAGTGACAACCATGAATCACACCCCATAAATTGACATGCATACACCATTGCCAATCTTCAAGTGAAACTTCATCAAACTTGCCACCTAAACCGACACCTGCATTGTTGATGAGTAAAGTTACCGAATGATTCATCAACTTTTCTGCATCTTCAGCCAAAGCTCGTACTTGTTCTTTATTACCAACATCACATTGCACAGCAAAAGCTTTGCCTTGAGTTTGAGATTCAATCAGCCCTACCGTTTCTTGTGCCGCATCTAAGTTGATATCGGCACAAACAATTGTTCCACCACGTTTTGCCAATTCCATAGCAAAACTGCGTCCAATACCACTTCCTGCACCCGTGACAACAGCATAAGCTTTGTGGCTTGGCTTAGGTTTTTTAGAAAAAATTCCCATTGTTTTAATCCATTCAATTTTTAATTTTGTAGGCGTGACATATCCGTCTTACACACGTAACGCAGGAGTAAATTCTTTGGTTAAATATGGTGTGAGCAAGCCTGTTTCAGGATGCAGTAATTTCTCTTTATAATATTCAAGAAATACTGTTGTATCGTGGTCATTCGGATGAAAATCAGGGCGTAAATAATCAAAAATATGTTTTAAGCTACTACCGTATACGCCGTCTTTTAATCCGAAGATCAATTGGAAGCTGTATGGCATCTCTTTCCAATATCGCAAGCTGATTAAATTTCTAGGATTTCGATAAAATGGTACTAAAAATGAGGCAACAGAAATCAGCACTAAAATTGTGATTAATGCAGGGAAAAATCCAGCAATACGCAAAGCATAACTATTCGATAATGACTGGAATACATCAAAGGCTATATCTTTATGCTCTGATTCTTCCAGCATGTGCCACATCCAAATCGCACGTTGTTTTTCGTCTTGAGAACGGAAGAAAACTTCTTCGTGGTTCATCATGTATTCAGCCAAAACCGCCGTGAAATGTTCAATACCAGCCATCAATGACAATTTCATGGGTTGTGGTAAGCGATTAAAACCATAATCAAAAGCCCAACCTGCCCAAACACGAAATAATTCCACAGGCAAATCTTTGCCAATAAATGCATCATTCAATTCTTCATGCATTTTTGAATGAATGGCTTCTTGACCAATCAATGAAGTGACACGCTGTTTTAATAATGGATCACTAATGAAATCACGGTGATAACGTGCTGTATCAATCACTAAATCTTCACCACGTGTCAAAAAAATAGACAGCGATGCAAAGTAGGCACTTGCCAGTTCTGCATCCATATAAAATTTGTGATCGAGTTTTTCTGGTTCAAAAACAAACTTCATATGGCGAATAGGAATGATTGGAGATTGTTTATCTAAACTAAATGGAGCAGCAGCAAAAATTTTGGCAGCCGCTTTTCTAAATGGTTTGGTTAATTGCATGACAAATACTCTTTATTCGTTTATGGGAAATCCATTTCTCTGAATAAAACTCAGTTTCAAATTCAGAATTAAATTCAGCGTCTAGATCACCGTTTGAGTAAAAAAACTACTGTGATATAAAGAAATTAAGGCATGCTATGACAATAACAATTAGCATTTAAGGTCAATCGGTTTGCAATTTATGACTATTTCACTAGAGTGTCTGACAATTTTTTCTGCACATTGCCCCTACTGATAAGGAATGACCTAAGAGGATAATTTTGCTCTTTAAAGCATCCAAAATTGACATTGATAAATTCTGTTAAAAAATGTCGAAGAACACGATTTATGCAATTTGATAAATTTGAAAAATAAATTGAGAATGGATAGAGATCGAATCAATCCTAACTTTTCTAAAGCTGAAAAGATCAGCTAAATGCGCCTTTTAATACAGCTCTTTTATGATTAGACTGTCGATAATAATCTCAAATTGATGGTCAGTGGATTGATCAGGTTATTCTTTAAAATATCAATACCCATTCAATACAACACTTAAAGATAAATAGAATGAAGCGACATCTAAGTTTTAAATCTTTCAATGGTCTATGTATATGTTGAATTTCCTCCCACTCTTGACTCGTATTTTTAAATTAGACCAATTTAAAGTACGCGCATTGACGGAAGGTGAAATTCAAATGTGCCAAACTGTATTTGGTGATTTAATTGATTATGCAAAAGTAAAAGTTTTAAATCACCCTTACCTACCTTGGCAACCTGTTGGAATTTTAATGGCTCCGAATGGTTATATTCACTTAAAAGATGCTGATTATTGTGAAGACTTCTCCTGCCTAAGCCTAGCATATCAAGCTGTTTTTATTCATGAAATGGCACATATTTATCAACATCAACGCCATGAAAATGTCTTACTCAAAGGTGCAATTTTACAAACTGCATTGTATTTGAGTGCTGGGAAATATAATCCTTACCGCTACACCTTAGTCAAAGGCAAAAAATACTTTGACTACAACATTGAGCAACAAGGTGATATTGCAAAGGATATTTATTTAAATCGCATTGAAAATATAATCTTGAATCAGCCAGTTTCAAAGTAAATAACACACCTCAAAAACAGAAAATTTCCCTCTCCAATAAAAGCCATTCCAATAAACGTGAATTGAATCACAAATTAAAAACGTGTTGTTTTCATTCCGTTACAGAGCATCAAAATAATTGAAAAATAACTGGTTTCTGTTGAAAAAATGCACTACATTCGTGCTGTCAAGATCAGTGTTTTGAATAAACTTAAGGAATGACTAGCTTCTCACTTTTTTTTAGTTAAAATACCCGATATCTGAAATTTTTGCATTGCAAGAAAATAAAGATTTTTAATCATTGATGATGATTTTATAGTTTCGCCATTTGGCAATTTTTGTGTCTATATATGCACATGTTGAATAACTATATTTTTAAAAATCAACTAAATGCATGTAATTACCCTATTGGAATAGGATTTGGTTTAAATGAAAAGTTTTAAAATTGCACTTGCGCAATTCTCTCCATCAGTTGGTGATATTGAATCTAATGTTCAGAAGATGATTGAACAGGCCAATCAAGCCAAAAAGCAAAACGTTGAAATTATTGTTTTTCCTGAACTTTCTACCTTAGGCTATCCAGCCGAAGACCTACTTTTACGCCCAAGTTTAGCAAAACGTACTGTTCAAGCGTTTGAACAACTTGCGACTGTAAAAGATATTGTTATGGTTTTTGGTTTTGTAAACCTAGCCGAAGATGGTCATCGTTATAACTCAGCCGCAGTCATGAAAGATGGTCAAGTTCTAGGTGTGTATAACAAGCAAAACTTGCCAAACTATGGTGTTTTTGACGAAAAACGTTATTTCAATGAAGGTCATCAACACCTTGTATTCGAATACCTCGGTCACAAATTCGGTGTATTGATTTGTGAAGATATTTGGTCACTTACTACTGTTCAACAACTTGCTCAACTCAATGTTAAAAGTATTTTAGTATTGAATGCTTCACCGTATGAAGTTGGTAAACCACAACATCGTATTACCACCTTAAAAGAATTAGCTAAACAATTGAATGTACATGTGGTTTATGCAAACCAAGTGTGTGGTCAAGATGATTTAATTTTTGATGGTACAAGCTTTGTCATTAACAACACGGGGAATGTTGCATTCCAAGCACCAAGCTTTAAAGAAGACGTGTATGTTGTCGATTATCAAGTTAAAGAGAAAGCATACCAAGTTATTGAGTCTGCACCTCCTTTAGACACTATGGCTGAAATCTACCAAGCTTTGGTTTTAGCGACACGTGACTATGTTCAGCATTCAGGTTTCCCAGGTGTGATCTTAGGTTTATCTGGCGGGATCGATTCAGCATTGACACTTGCGATTGCAGTCGATGCGATTGGCGCGGATAAAGTTCAAGCCGTAATGATGCCTTATACCTACACGTCACAAATCAGTGTGGAAGATGCAACTGAACAAGCAAAACGTATGGGTGTGACTTTTGGTATTGCCGAAATTCACCCAATCGTAAATAGCTTCATGCAAACACTGTATCCATTCTTTGGCAATTCTCCTGCGGATACGACTGAAGAAAATCTCCAAGCACGTGCTCGTGGTACATTGTTGATGGGTTTATCTAACAAGTTTGGTAACCTAGTCCTTGCGACTGGGAATAAATCTGAACTTTCAGTCGGTTATTGCACACTTTATGGTGATATGGTCGGTGGTTTTGCAGTATTGAAAGATGTATATAAAACCATTGTCTTTGAATTGGCAAAATATCGTAATAGCATTGCTGAAACACCTGTGATTCCTGAGCGTGTCATCAGCCGTCCACCTTCAGCAGAGCTACGTCCAGATCAAAAAGACCAAGATTCTTTACCTGCTTATGATGTACTTGATGCTATTCTTTATGCTTATATTGAAGAAGACCAAAGCCAAGAAGACATCATTGCCAAAGGTTTTGAACGTGAAGTCGTTGAAAAAGTCATTCGTCTAGTTGATCGCAATGAATATAAACGCCGCCAAGGTTCAATTGGTCCACGTATCAGCTCACGTGCATTTAGCCGTGAACGCCGTTACCCAATTGTGAATGGCTGGAAAGCAGGTATATAAATCTAGTGGATTTAAATCACTCACCATCCCCTTCGAGCGTTGCTCAAGAATTTGCTCAGGCCTTGTTGCTTGAGCAAGTTCGTTTCATTAAACAACAATTATTAGATGAAAATAATTCCAAATATATCCAAAAATTTATCTCACAAGTTTATCAACACGCAGATCAAATTCAGTTGAAAAACATCATTCAACTTGAACAACTCCAAGCTGTTGTACAGAAATACGCTTTTGAATTAAATTTAGGTGCAGATATTCTTGAATTTATTGGGTTTTCTGCTCAAAAAATTCATCATTATGCAGTTAATAGTGATACGATTTTTAATGATTTATTGTCCGATGACTCTTTTGAACTTTGGTTACTTAAAGTCTTAGAGTTACAACAATTTAGATATTATCTGCAAGAAAATTTAGAACATAATCCACAAATACAACAAGTCAGCCTACAACTTGCGAATCAAATTGTGGAAAGCAATACACCTTGGTTAGATCAACTTCGCCAATACAATGTTAAACAAAATCGTTTTGGTTCTAAGATTTTAAATTTTATTCAAGATCAACAACAAAACATTGAACTCAAATTAGAACAACAACTGGCTACTGCAATTCGAAAGCAGATCAGTAATATCATTCTGCTACCAAATGAGAATCTGGCCAATATCGCAACGCATTTATGGACAGATATCAAACAACGCTCACTCAAAGAAACTTTTTCACAGTTTCAATCGATTGATTTTGAAGAATTCTTCATCCTTGTCTATGAGTCATGGAAGCAAGTGCGCCAAACGGATTATATGCAACAAGTCATTTTAAATGTTGTTGAGGCATATTATGAATATTTTGGTGATTGTAGCCTGCAAGAATTACTACTTTCTGTTGGTATCGATGAAAAAGATTTATTCATCGAAGCACAACGCTTTGCACCGCATAGCTTAACGGCATTAGAGCAGCATGGTTTATTGGATGACTTGATTAAATCATTAATTGAACCATTCTACCTAGATGAAAATACGCAACGCTTTATCGCAAATTATTTAAATAAATAAGCTTTTAAATAAGTTTGATTGTTCAAGATATACTGAATAGCGCTTTAAACCCGTCATAAAAATTATTAATATTCAAAATTTCTTTGCGTTCTCAAAATACGCAGAATGATAACTTGTTTTTTATCCTGATCAATCAGGAATGGTGCTCGATATGGTGTCCCCACCACAATAAAATCTCGCACTTTCCTACCATTCGTAAGATATTTTTCACGTACACGATTTGGATGTGTTGTTAAGGTATCTATTTTTCTTGTAATGTCTAAATAAAATGATTCAGCTTGTATCTCTCCCCATTCTTTCATACCGTAAATTAACATTTCTACCAAATCTTGCTCAGCTTCATTTGTATACACAATCTGATACATCATTTGTGCTTAGCCAATATCTCACGAGCTTTCTGCATAGCACGAGTATGTACAATATTTGCAGGTGTTAAGCGCTCAGGGTAAGTTTCAAGCGAATGGATGGCTTCCATAATTTTCTCTTCTTGCCCTTCCTCAAATGCCTCATGTTGATTCCTATCAAAAAGGCTTTCAAGATGAGTTCCTTTAACATCCTTCAAAGACACAAAAATCCCTACTGGTCGATTGTTTTTAGTCACGAGAACAGGCTCTCGTTGCATAGTATCTAACAATTCACCAAAACGTAATTTGGCATCTTTTGCGGTTATGACTTGCATAGTTACACCTATTTTCAAAAGTAGCTATTTTGTCTATTATGGTTACTTCATAAACCTTGGTCAATCAATATCGTAAACTAGAAATATACGACTCTGTGCGAATATGATTGCCCTGTTTTATGAAAAAGGTGTACAGGGTAAACCTTACTTTGCTGTTATTATTGTTACAGTGAGCATCCCAATTCTATTAGGCGCACAACGCTTTTATAAAATCTCTGAAATACAATTTAAAAGAATTGTGTTGAGTCTGCTCTTTGCATCAGGATACTTTTATTAGGTACTACGATTTTCATGTAAATATTTGCGGATATCAGTCAACATTGATTTTTAATTTTGACTTTTCAGTTGTGGAAACATTAAACAAATAATGTTTTGAATTTAAACATAACAATCAAATAAATCTGTTTATAAACATAAAATACGTATAAAATTTCACGATCCAATTCTTACACTTTTCAACGATGAAAACTTCGCTTTTATTCAGTGTCATCTTTCTTTTAACTGGATGTGTTATTGGCACTTCAAGCGAAATTAAAACTGCTGAAAAACTATTAAAACAATTCAAATGCAATAATATTGAAACCACAGAGCTTAGCCATAGTTCGATGACTAGCTTCCATGAACACTCACTTGCTGTGAGTAAAGAAAAAGCGACATCGTATGTGGAAAGTTATAAGTCTGGTAATGAATTATTTAAAATTCCTTTAGATCAAGTTGTACAGCAACAATATGATGTGTATAAATCAGCTTGTGAGTCTTTAGGTGGTGTACAACAAACAGAAACTGAAAATATACCACATTAAAATATTCAGTTTTTTTAACACCTAAAATGAGCATCTTAGATTAGCATTTCAAATACGTGGTTTAACCTGCTTAGGCTATTTTAGCGTTTGAATACGCCCCGTTCCGAATTTTTGGGGTAAAAAATATGGGTCAGTGTAAAACTTAACGCTGACCCTTATAAAAAAGACTTATTCTTATGATTTATATTACTTTTTAAATCAAAATTCAAACAACTTCTATTACTTATATAAAACGTGTATCTACGCTAAATAGATCCGGATGTTTTGGATTAATTTCTGCATAAAATGCCATGATTTCAGCCATATCCTTTTCATAATCTCCTGTAGGATAGACTATTTTACCAATACCCGTTTTTTTCTTCGCATAATCCATATACGCCAATGCAATTGGAACACCTGCGCTGATTGCGACGTGATAAAAACCTGTTTTCCAGTTTTCTTGCTTAGAACGCGTACCCTCAGGGGTAACTAACATGACTAATTTAGGATGAGTTTTAAATAGATCACTCATCAATTGCACCATGCTTGGTCGTTCTTCACCTTCTTTTTTCACACGACGATCAATCCCAATTCCGCCCATTGCACGTACAAAAGGGCCAAAAGGTAATTTCATATAACTGTCTTTAATGGTCAGACGAACATTAACGCCAAGCGCCTTTAATGCCAAGCGTGCGTAAAGTGCATCCCAATTACTCGTATGTGGTGCTGCAATCATGACGCATTGATCGATGGTTAAATCCCAATGATTGTCAATTTCCCAACCCATCAACCCCAAACTTTGTTCAGCTAATTTTTCGAACACAATACACACCAACAGATAAAATTTGCTGCGAATTGTACCAATGCACACTGAATAAAAAAGCTACTTTTGGCGAATAAAACAGCGATTAATATATAGGTGTATAAAATACAATGGACATTATTAATTATTTACAAATCAATAAAATAAATGAATTTTCACATGCTAATTATTTGATCTTAAAAAATACTGAATCCAATGTTTTTCTCTACAATGATTATCAAAATGTATTTTTTGCGGTTGAATCATAGGATTGGAATTATCAATCACCTGATAAGCAATCCAACTTTCTATACATGCTTCAACGAGCATAGCTTCACTGTCATTTTCAATGGTTTGCTGAAGGCGTGTGCCATCTGAAAATTCAAATATTTTAACGGTTTTATGAATTTGTATCGCTTGATCATTTTCAACAACAGTTGAATCGGTCAAACATTTCATTTGAAGGGAATCATGGTTAAGTTGCTGATTTATACGAGCAACATATTCTGCTAAATGGGTCATAAATTAGAAGATAAAAATTGCATATACATCAATTAGCAATAATTTGTGAAAAAATCCAGCCTTACTACATATTATATCAATTCATTACATGATTCTTATGTTGCTTAAAACATAGGATTTATATGCTAAAGTGAACTCAACCTGCTCTATTTTCGTAATTTTTTAATTTAGTCATATTGGTGAATATAATGAAGAAAACAGTAATAACGCTATCTGTTGCCACTTTACTCCTGACAGCTTGTGCCAAACCTACACATAATGCCGCTGAAGATATTCAAACAACACCACAAACTCAAGCTGCTGCAGAACATGAGGCTGCAACACCTACTGTAGATTCTGAACACAATGCACAAACGAGTTTAGACTGGGCGGGTGAATATACAGGTTTATTACCATGTGCAGATTGTTCTGGTATCGAAACAAAGCTCGAACTAAAACAAGATGGCACTTATGCACTTTCAGAAATCTATCAAGACAAAGGTGATGGTAAAGCATTTGAATCACAAGGAACATTCAGTTTTGATTCAACAGGCTCTATTATTACTTTGGATGAAAATGCTGAACAGCGTAAATTCTTTGTAGGTGAAAACTTTATTGAAGCTCGTGAATTCGAAACGGGTGAAAAAATTAATAGCCCACTTGCAGATCATTATAAATTGCACAAAGAGTTAAAATAAGCTGAGTTCGAGATAAGATATGTTCCCAACTATCTGATACGCGGGAACGTCAGTCGCATTGTTCGAGGCCGGGCTACATCTGTAATATACTGTTTTTGCGATCTATTTGGTACTTGATAGTATTTGTCGAGTTGGCGACTGACAAATGGTTTTGCCTACTTTTCCCGAAAGAAAAGTAGGTCGAACCGAAGGTTAATCCTTGCATTTGACTTTTAAACGGTAAGACTCCGTTGTGTCTGATCTATCTTTTCAATAACTTACACCAAAATTTATCCCGAACTGACGTTAAAATAAGTGGAGACGATGGATTCAAATCTTAGAATATTTTAAATTCAGATTTTAGCGATTAGAAATTGATTTAGGTTGCTTTAAATGATAAATATCTAGCCAATAAAAAACCCTGCTTATGCAGGGTTTTTTTGAATCATTCAGGAGGGATTAACCACCGAATTGGTTCATTGTGTTTTTAGCATCATCGTGCGCTTTAAGAGCGTTATCACCAGAGAAGATTTCTTTGTGATCATCACCGATGTCAGAACCAGCCATTGCTTGGTGTTTAACACATGCGATACCACCACGAATTTCTTTACGTTGTACGCCAGCAACATAAGCCAACATACCTTCAGAACCGAAGTAACCTTGTGCAAGCTCATGAGTAGAAAGCGCAGCAGTGTGGTAAGTCGGAAGTGTGATCAAGTGATGGAACACACCAGCTTCACGAGAAGCATCTGCTTGGAAAGTACGGATCTTAGCATCAGCATCAGCAGCTAATTCAGAAGCATCGTACTCAGCGCTCATTAATTTAGCACGGTCGTAAGCAGAAACGTCTTTACCTTCAGCAACCCAACGGTCGTAAGCTTGTTGACGGAAGTTTAAAGTCCAGTTGAATGATGGGCTGTTGTTATAAACAAGCTTAGCATTTGGAACTGTTTCTTTAACACGGTTAACCATGTGAGCGATTTCTTCAACGTTTGGCGTTGCAGTTTCGATCCAAAGAAGGTCAGCACCGTTTTGTAAGCTAGATACGCAGTCAAGTACAACACGGTCAATTTGAGTGTCAGCACGGAACTGATATAAGCCAGAAGCTAAACGCTTAGGACGGTGTAATTTACCATTACGTTTGATCAAGATTTCATCTTCTTGAGCATCAGCAATGTCAATTTCAGTTGTGTCTAAGTAGCTGATATATTGAGAAGCGATGTCACCTGGCTCTTTAACCACTGGGATTTTTTGAGTCAAGTCAGCGCCTTCAGAGTCAGTACGCGCAACGATGATACCGTCATCAAGACCCATTTCTAAGAATGCATAACGTAATGCATGGATTTTAGCGATGAAGTCTTCATGTGGAACTGTTACTTTACCAGCTTGGTGACCACATTGTTTAGCATCAGATACTTGGTTTTCGATTTGAAGCGCACAAGCACCAGCTTCGATCATTTTACGAGCAAGTAAGTAAGTCGCTTCTTCGTTACCGAAACCAGCGTCGATGTCAGCAATAATTGGCACAACGTGAGTTTGGAAACCGTCGATTTGAGCAGTGATTTCAGCAGCTTTAGCAGTATCACCAGCTTCTTGAGCTTTTTTAAGCGCACGGAACAAATCGTTTAATTCTTTCGCATCAGCTTGACGTAAGAAAGTGTAGATTTCTTCGATCAATGCAGGTACTGAAGTTTTTTCGTGCATAGATTGGTCAGGAAGTGGACCGAATTCTGAACGAAGAGCAGCAACCATCCAACCAGAAAGGTAGATATAACGACGTTCAGTTGTACCGAAGTATTTTTTGTTCGCAATCATTTTTTGTTGAGCGATGAAACCGTGCCAGCAACCTAATGATTGAGTATATTTGCTAGAATCAGCATCATAAGCCGCCATATCACGACGCATAATCGCAGCTGTATATTTAGCAATATCTAAACCAGTTTTGAATTGGTTTTGCATTTGCATACGTGCAGCATCTTCTGGGCTGATATCGCGCCAAGTGCTACCGAATTTTGCTTTTAATTCGCGGATTGCATCAATCGCTGTTTGATATGTAGACATGATATTTTCCTGTAATAATATTAGGATTTCATCAATCGAAGGGCCTAATCCGCTCGCTATTTGATTGTTCAGACTTCGAGCACTTCGTTGTTATGGGCCTAGCTTAGTTTGACTACACCAATTAATCCAATATTCTCAGTTAATTTTCAGTATTTATTTAAAAAATATGTAGATCAAAGTCGTATTATAATCACCAGTGAATCTCATAAGATTTTATTTATTAACACTTTTATTTATTTCCATACTTTTACAATGTGTTTGAAAATAGTCCATTCCTTTACTTTTAAGGTCATTAGACTTAAGTCTGAACCTGTAACAAAATAACTCGATTGGCTCATTTTTAGCGATATAATCTGCGATTATGACGAGAATCCAACCGAATGCTTGATTTAAATTGATTTGAATCTCATCAAAAAAGATCAATACATTTAACAATTAGGTTCGATTTGTCAGATTTATGAAAATAAGATGACTTAAGACATGAGTTTATGGCTGTATGAATAAGTCTGATTTTCAAGTTGTCTCTTTAGCTTCAGATGAAATTTATAATGAATAAATTAAAAAAATAACATGATGTTTTTTTCATCTGCTTTGCACACAAGACCATTTCCTTATGGCATAATTCAAAATGATTTCAGAATTTTATTTTCGGTATTTATTTTATGAATCTGGAGCGGGTCGACCTTAACCTTCTAATTTACCTTGATGTTCTTCTACGTGAAAAAAATGTAACTCGTGCAGCAGAGCAGTTAGGCGTTACCCAACCTGCAATGAGTAATATTTTACGTCGTTTACGTAACTTATTTAATGATCCACTTCTGATCCGCTCATCTGAAGGAATGACTCCAACAGAACGTGCTTTAGAATTACAACCTCGTATTCGTGATGCACTGTCCGACTTGTCCATGATTTTGGAACCGCGTACAGAGTTTCGACCTTATACATCCAATCGTGTGTTCCGAATTATGACTTCTGATTATGCAGAAGCAACTTTGGTACCTCGTTTGGTGAAAGCATTACGTTCCGAAGCACCAAATGTCGTTCTAGACTTCTTAACACCAAGTGATGTGTCTTATCGTGACATGGAACAAGGTAAAGTTGATTTAGCGATTAACCGTTTTAATGAAATTCCACAAAGTTTCCACCAAGTCTTGGTCTGGCGTGACAGTTTTTCATGTTTATTGAATAATAAACACCCTGCTGCAAGCAATTTAAACCTTAAAAGCTATTTAGATGCACAACATATTTGGGTTTCTAAAACAGGTATGGGCGTTGGTTTTGGCGTCAACCCTGAAAAACAAGCGGGTTTGGGATGGATTGATCAAGCTTTAGAGCGTATCGGACAAAAACGTAAAATTTCTGTATTTACGCGTCATTATCAAATGCCTGCACTTTTGGCATCCAATGTTGATTTGATTGCAACATTACCGACACGTATTGCTCGTTTACAAGCCAAAAGCCAAAATCTACTGATTAAAGATCCACCATTTTATATTCCTGAATTTGAATTAAAAATGGCATGGTGTCCTTTACTTCATCATCACCCTGCGCATCGTTGGTTAAGACAATTAATCCTCTATGTTGCACGTCAAATGATTGAAGAAGAAAATCGGGAATTTATGCAGAATAATTCGCATTTTTCTCAGTATTAATCGCAATTATTGTTAAATTCTTATCATTTCAAGATTATACTAATTCCAAGTCGGTAGTGAGTTACTCACTACCACCTTCTTTTATATGTTAAGTTATTGTATTAATAATATCTCATTATAATGATGATCCACAGGTGGATACGTGAGCCTCTTCCAGAATATCGTAATCATCGTCATTCTCATTGCAGGAGCAGGTTTTTTATCTTTAACCGAAATCGCACTGGCTGGTGCGCGTAAAGTTAAATTAAAAATTCTTGCAGAATCAGGCGACGAACGTGCGCAAAAAGTCTTAGATTTACAGCAAAATTCAGCGAACTTTTTTGCTGCCTCACAAATTGGCTTGAATGCTGTCGCTATTCTTGGCGGTATTTTAGGTGAAGGTGCATTTAGACCCTATTTCTTTGAATTGGTTTCTCGTTTCTATGTCGGCGATTGGGCTGAAACAATCAGTTTTGTTCTGTCATTTACTCTAGTCACATCACTGTTTATTCTTTTTGCAGACCTCATGCCAAAACGTTTGGCCATGATTGCACCTGAAAAAATTGCTGTATCTGTCATCAATCCAATTCAAATTTTTATCATCATCTGTAAACCTTTAGCATGGTTTATCAACGCAATTGCCAATATGTTATTTCGCTTATTTAAAGTGAATACCACACGTGAAGACAATATTACCTTTGATGATATTTCTGCTGTGATGGATGCAGGTGCGCAAGCAGGTGTTTTACAAAAGCAAGAACATCATTTTATTGAAAATGTATTTGAACTCGAAGAACGTAACGTCCCATCGAGTATGACCACTCGTGAAAATGTAGTGTATTTTACCCTCAAAGAATCTGAAGCGAGTATTCGTCAGAAATTGGCTGAATACCCATATTCTAAATTTTTAGTCTGTAGTGAAAATATTGATGATGTGATTGGCTATATAGATGCTAAAGATATTTTAGTACGTATTCTCAATAATCAATCTTTACTACAGTTGAATGAAAATACCATTCGTACCGTTTTAACCATACCAGATACTTTAACGCTTTCTGAATTATTAGACCGTTTTCGTTCAACCAAAGAAAAATTTGCCGTCGTAATCAACGAATATGCCTTGGTTGTCGGTGTCATTACTCTTTCAGATATTATGATCACCGTAATGGGCGATTGGGTAACTCCGATTGATGAAGAACTGCAAATTATTAAACGCGATAATAATTCATGGTTAATTGAAGGCAGTACGCCTATTGAAGACATGAAACATGCCTTAGCCATTGATGAAATGCCTGATGAAGAAAGCTATGAAACCCTTGCTGGCTTTATGATGTATCAATTACGAAAAATCCCTAAACCTGCGGATACAGTGATTTTTGGCGGTTATAAATTTGAAGTGGTCGATGTTGATCATTTTAAAATCGATCAGCTTTTAGTGACTCGTTTACTTGAAAGACCTGAACTCGAGTCAACGGAAGAATCTTAAAGCATTCTCTATTTTAATTTTATTGTTAAATTCGTATTTTAAAAACCAAGCAAATGATATTGCTTGGTTTTTTAGTTTTATGATCATATTCATTCAAAATATATGCGCTTTGGATCATCAAACTGTATTGTCAGCACACTTTTTTATGAGAGGCGATACAACAAACCTCCCTAATCAAAAGCCTTTCCAGCACATAAGCAATTTTTGAATAACGATATATAAATTTTAGAAATGCGACAAATGTTTAAAAAGTACAAATTAAAACTAATTAAAATTAAAAATGTTTAAAATCAATTTATTAATATTATGCACCAATTTGGGATCGAAATTTGATGGCAAATATAAATCTATGTTTCTTAATAACTATTTATTTAATAAATAATAGTAAATTCAATATTTTTTTTATATATTTCCATTTTGTTTATAACTCTTTAGCATCACTCACCACCAGAACAAAAAAGACTTTGCCTAGTAAAAGTCTGACTCAAGGATTGAACCATGTTAACCGTATTAGGTTTGGGCATGATCTTGTGCTTTATGTACTTGATTATGTCTAGACGAATGACTCCACTTGCCGCTTTAACACTTATTCCTATTTTATTTGCTCTCATTGCTTACGGTCTTAGTTTTTACGTCGATAGTTTGGCGCACATTGAACTTAAAGAACTCGGTGAAATGATGCTTGAAGGTGTGAAAAAACTTGCACCTACTGGCGTCATGTTACTTTTCGCTATTCTTTACTTTGCCATCATGATTGATACAGGTTTATTTGACCCTTCCGTCAAATTCATCCTTAAATTGGTGAAAGGTGATCCGCTGAAAGTTGTGATCGGTACAATTACGCTCACAATCATTGTTTCTTTAGATGGTGATGGTTCAACCACCTATATGATTTGTGTTGCAGCAATGCTTCCACTCTACAAACGATTAGGTATGAGTCCATTGATCATGGCATGTTTAATGATGCTCGCCAGTGGAATCATGAACTTAACCCCTTGGGGAGGCCCGACCGCACGTGCTGCCAGTGCCTTGCATGTAGATCCAAGTGATGTATTTGTACCGATGATTTTACCGATGGTGATCGCAATCGTTTGGTTGTATTTCCTAGGTTATATGTATGGTCGAATGGAACGTAAACGTTTGGGGATCGTTGAACTAGACATTAGTCATGGCGATGATATTCAAATCTCGACTAACCCTGAAGCTAATCGTGCACATTTAAGATGGTTTAATGGTTTATTAACACTCGGATTAATGATCTGTTTGGTAAAAGGCGTATTACCAATGCCGATTCTATTTATGGTCGCACTATGTATCGCATTAGTCGTGAACTATAAAGACATCGACATGCAAAAGAGTTTAGTTGCTCACCATGCGGGCAGTGCATTGAATGTTGTCGGCATTATTTTTGCGGCAGGTATTTTCACTGGTATTCTGTCTGGTACAGGTATGGTTGATGCTATGTCTAAGGAATTGGTCGCGATTATTCCTGATAGCATGGGACCTTACTTAGCACCCATTACAGCGATTGTGAGTATGCCACTCACCTTCTTTATGTCGAATGATGCATTCTACTACGGTGTATTACCTATTCTGTCTGAAGCAGCAAGCCACTACGGCATTACGCCAGTTGAAATGGCACGTGCTTCTATTGTTGGTCAGCCTGTACACTTACTTTCACCATTGGTTCCTTCAACCTATTTATTATGTGGTTTGGCGGGGATTGAATTTGGACAACATCAAAAGTTTGCAATCAAATGGGCAATTGTGACCTGTCTAGTGATGTTAGTAACAGCGTTGGTGTTTGGTATTTTCCCACTATATTCAACACTGGGTTCTTAATATCTTTGATATATGAATCAATAATTGTCTTGTCCTAAAATATGTAAAAAAGCACCATTCAATGGTGCTTTTTTTGATGCTGTTGCCTATTTTAAAATAGGTCTAATACATAGAGTAGCAATGTATTTCCTCAGCTAAATTGATGTTTAATTAAAAACTTAATTACCACCATAAAGATGAATCAATTGATCAAGTACCGCTTGATAATGAATTGAAATATCATCTGCTAAAATTTTATAAGCACTGTCGAACTGAACCATTGGCCAACCTTCTTTCCAAAACGGAAAAATATTGTGCAAATCACGGGTTACCGTTGCATCTTCACGAATAATTGCTTGCGCAACTTGCGATAAAACCTGTGCAGTTTCAGCGCCATCAATCGCTAAATAATCGATACCACGTACTTTTAAAATTCGGATACGATCTTTTTTATAACGAATTTTTTTCGCCTGAGCTTCATTTAAATCTAAAGCCAAAGACACAGCTTCAACAAACTTCTCTTCAAAGCTGTCATGCAATGCAACCAATGCGCGTTTATGTGCTTCTTGACGCCCTGCTTTTCCACCATCACGAATGATTTTTTGTGCTTCGACATCCAGTTCATCCGATTTCATCGATTGTAGAACGTCTAAAATTTCAATATCACTTAATGATGAAGAAGAATCTGTCATGGGAGCCTTAAAACAATGAGATAAATAGAATGACTATTTTCGCATAATTTTAAAATTAAATCAGAGATAATACAGATAATGTTACGCTGACTGGATAAAGCAATCTCCACTTCAATAGTTGATCAAAATTTAAAGTGAATAGTGTGAATGAGACAAACGACAAAAGATGGAAATTATTCGGCTAAGTTATTTGATTCCTATTGTTCGAAAATTAAATTATTTTTCACATAAAATATATGGGTACACAATTCTGCACTTTCTAAGTCATTCAATTTTTGCTATTCATTATTAGACGATAAAAATGGAGAAATCGAATGAAAGCAGTTGCCTACAAGAAACCTTTACCTATTTCACAACCTCATGTTTTTTCAGATATTGAAATAGAAAAACCTACTGCAACTGGACACGATCTTTTGGTAGAAGTAAAAGCCATTTCGGTGAATCCTGTCGACATTAAAATGCGTCAACGTACTTCAAGTGAAAATGAAGCGTGGAAAATTTTAGGGCATGATGCAGTAGGTATCGTTCGGGCGGTAGGTGAACAAGTTCAACACTATAAAGTCGGTGATGAAGTCTTTTATGCAGGTTCAAATCAGCGCAATGGTTCGTATGCAGAGTTTCAATTGGTCGATGAAAGAATCGTTGGCTTAAAGCCAAAAACACTCACCAATGCCGAAGCTGCTGCCCTACCATTAACTTCAATTACTGCATGGGAAATGTTATTTGATCGTCTAAAAGTACAAGAATCTACAGATTTAAATGCCGTTATTTTAGTGATTGGCGCTGCGGGTGGGGTCGGTTCGATAGCCGTACAACTTTTAAAAACATTGACCAATCTTAAAGTCATTGCAACTGCTTCACGTCCTGAGTCCAAAGCATGGTTAAAATCCATTGGTGCGGATTATATTATCGATCACCATCAGCCCTTAGAACAGCAAGTGCTTGATTTGAATATTGGCTTACCTGATTTTATTTTTTCAATTACAGGTACAGCGGGTTATACCCAGTCGATTGCTAATTTAATTGCGCCACAAGGCCACTTTGGCTTGATTGATGACCCTGATAATTTTGTCATCAATCCTT
Organism: Acinetobacter sp. P8-3-8; assembly: GCF_000214135.1. GTDB lineage: Bacteria > Pseudomonadota > Gammaproteobacteria > Pseudomonadales > Moraxellaceae > Acinetobacter. The sequence continues at coordinate 2,914 of NZ_AFIE01000005.1, read as the reverse complement.
TTAAAATCAAATCTGTAGCAATTCATTGGGAATCTATGTTTACCCGCTCTACATTCCAAACTCATGATATGCCACGCCAAAGACAGATTTTAAATCATCTCGCTGAATTGGTTGATCAAGGCAAAATTAAAACTACTCTTTCTGAAAATCTAGGTTTGATTAATGCTGAGCATATTGTGAAAGCACATACGCTGATCGAGAGCGGGAAAAGTATTGGAAAAATTGTACTAGAAGGTTTTTAGGCTTTATTTAAAGATTGTTAATCTAAAATAAACTCCTCGTTTCAATTGAAATGAGAAGTTTATTTTGGATCATAAATCAGCTAAATATGTATTGTATTTAAAGTACTTCAACCACAACTTTACCAATGTGTTCACCAGTATCCATACTCGCATGTGCGTCTTGGATTTGATCAAATTTAAAGGTTTGATAGATCATCGGTAAACATTCACCTTTTGCCCAAAGCGGAGCAACTTGTTGTTGTATGCCTTGTGCAATCTCAGCTTTTTCCGCAGTAGTACGTGCGCGCATGGTTGAACCTGTGATTGTCAATCGTTTCATCATGATTTGACCAAGTGAAATCTCTTTGGCTTTTGCACCAGCTAAGAAAGCGATATAAACCAAACGACCATCACGGCGCAGTAAGTTTAAGTTCTTTTCTAAATATGGCGCACCAACCATATCGAGAATGACATCCACGCCTTCATTGTTGGTCTTTTCTTGAATAACTTTTTCAAAATCTTGAGTTTTGTAGTTAATAGCATCGGTTAAATCGGCGATTGCTTGGACTTTTTCATCTGTACCCACAGTTGCAAAGGTCTTGATACCAAAGGCTTTACATAACATCAGTACCGTTGTACCAATCCCACTTGCACCACCATGTACCAATAGTGTTTCGCCTGCTTTTGCTTTCGCCATTTGGAATACATTTGCCCAAACAGTGAAGAATGTTTCTGGTATAGCCGCAGCTTGGACAAAGCTTACACCTTCAGGAATGGTTAATGTCTGACTTTGCGGAACGACACAGTATTCTGCATAGCCACCACCATTGGTTAAACCACAAACTTTGTCACCAACTTTAAACTGGGTGACATCTGCACCAACTGCTTCCACGATTCCTGCAACTTCTAAGCCTGGTACTGGGGTCACGCCTTTAGGCATTGGGTATAAGCCTTGGCGTTGTAAAATATCAGGGCGGTTAATACCAAATGCATGTACTTTTACCAAGATTTCATCCGCTTTTGCTTGCGGGATTGCAACCGTTTCATAAGCGAGTTTATCTACGCCACCGGGTTCTGTAATGATGACGTGTTGCATGGTTGCTTGTGACATGGTTCGCTCCTATTTCTTTCAATACTTTTCAAGTTTTATGTATAGAAACATAAAACTTTGTGGCTTTGAAGAATAGTGGACTTATGTATGAAAGATTTAAATATTTTGGGAATACAAATGATTAGAGAGTGAGCTGATTAATTGCAACTAATCTAATGAATTTGAATTTTTAATTTCCTAGAAACATATTCTAGATAGGGTTAGAAAAACAGCATAACCATCTTAGATAGAGTTAGAATAAAATTTATTTATAAAATTACCATCACTCGCTTTCTAGCTCTTGTTAAAGCAACATAAAAATTATTTCTCTCTAGAATACCCTTATAATAAAAATCATCTTTTTTAATATTACATTATCAAACTCAAGCCCTTTAGAAGAGTGAATAGTCATAGTCACATGATTATTTGTATTTTACAAAAAAATTTTTAGTAATATCTAACTTTTCTAAAAAAATATAATTTTTAAAAACCTCACCCTTAAAGTCATCATAATTTATCATATCTAAAGCTTCATTAAGAAATCTATCATCTTCAGTTTTTATAAATTCATTTAGATTCCTTCTTAGAATTTCTACATCTTTATTTACCATCCCATCTATATCAATATTTAAGTCATCTTCTAGATTATATACATAATAGTTTCTCTGAAATTTCATTTTTAATAAAGAAATTACCACTTTCTTTATATTCTCATTAACACCTATATCAAAAGATAAATCTTTTAGTATTGAAAACTTACCATCATAATCTATTAAGCTTTCATTAGTTTTCTTTAAAAAAACAATTGTTTCATATTTTAACTTACGAACAACACTAGTCAGTTGGTTTTCTTTAATTATTATATAACCCTCCCCACCATTATGCTTATCAAACTCTGGAAAAGCATAACTATTGGCAATTTCATTAACTATAGAATGACATCTAAAATTCCTATTTAACACATAATTTTCAAACCGTTCATCTTTAAAATAACTTAAAAACCTATCAGCATTTGCTCCTCTAAATGAATATAAAGTTTGATTTGGATCACCAACCATTAAAATCTTAATTCCACATTTTATAAAAATATCTATTAGTTCATATTGCTGGAAATTATTATCTTGTGCCTCATCAATGTAAATTGCATGAAATTTAGATTTTATAAAGTTTAATAAATTTTTCTTTTCACACAACTTTATAGCATGTTGCAACACAAAATCATTTATCCCTTTAGATCCTAAAATTATTTTTTTATTATATAAAATATTTAACCACTCTGAATATGTATCCGCATGTTTACGGAATGATTCCTCTAATTCACCTACAATTCTTGCATCAAAAGGGAAGATATTTTCAAATATAAACCCATGAAAGGTTGAAATTATAATAGAATCCGTTTTAATTTTATCAGTTAAATCATTTTTAGATTTGTTTGTAAAAGTGAGAATTACTATTTTCTTCCATGCATGGCTGTACTTTATTTCCCTATTTGCTTTTTCAATCAAAGTAGATGACTTTCCAGCTCCTGCACAGGCAGAAATTATTATATTATTCGAGCGGCTATCTAAAATTAAATTTTGTTCAGAAGTAAAATCTAATTCAA
>NZ_AFIE01000006.1 GCF_000214135.1 Acinetobacter sp. P8-3-8 | reverse complement strand
TTTTTTCATAAAATCCCTCCAAACCTCCCTTTTAGAAAGGGAGGCTTAAAAGCGTTTTAAACCACCAAATTCACTAATTTATTCGGCACAACAATTTCTTTCTTGGTTGGGCCTGTCAAGAATTGTTGAACTTCAGGTAATGCTTTTGCCAATGCCAATAATTCATCTTTCGATACATCAACAGATACTTCTAACTTACCACGAAGTTTACCATTCACCTGTACCACAATCGTTTGCGTATTACGCGTCAATGCAGATTCATCCACGCTAGGGAACAATACAGTGGTTAAATCAATGCCAAATTCAGCCAATAAAGTTTGGCTTAAATGCGGTGCAAATGGCGCAAGTAAAGTGAGTAAGGTAATAATCGCTTCACGTGCAACAGCAACATCATTGTCATCTTTAGCTTCAAACTTGTTGCAAGCATTGAGTAATTCCATCAATGCTGCAATAGCTGTGTTGAACGCATGACGACGTTCGATGTCATCACCAACTTTCTGAATGGTTTCATGAGTTTTACGACGTAAATCTTGAGCATCCGTAGAAAGCGTTGCTGTATCAATTGCAGCAGCAGAGTTGTCTTTTTCAAGGAAGCCAGTGGTTAAACGCCAAACACGTTTTAAGAAACGGTTTGAACCTTCAACACCTGCATCAGACCATTCAAGCGATTGATCGGGTGGTGCTGCAAACATCATAAACACACGTGCGGTATCTGCGCCGTATTGATCAATAATGGCTTGAGGGTCAATACCATTATTTTTTGACTTCGACATTTTCTCTTGACCGCCAACCACAACCTCTTGGCCATCACCTTGATATTTCGCCGAAATAATACGACCTTTCTCGTCTTTTTCTAATTCGATATCTGCTGGGTTAAACCAAGTTTTCTTACCAGAATCAGCTTCACGATAGAATGTATCTGCAAGCACCATACCTTGAGTTAAAAGGTTAGTGAATGGTTCATTGCCTTGTACTACACCTTCATCACGCATTAACTTGTGGAAGAAACGTGCATAAAGTAAATGTAGAATCGCATGTTCTACACCACCGATATATTGATTGACAGGAAGCCATGTTTGCGCAGCTTCAGGTTTCACTAGGCCACCAGTAAAATCAGGAGATGCATAGCGAGCATAGTACCAAGATGACTCTACAAAAGTATCCAAAGTATCGGTTTCACGACGTGCATCGCCGCCACAGCTTGGACATTGAGTTTCATAGAATTCAGGCATCTTATTCAATGGATTACCTGAACCATCTGGCACGACATCCGTAGGAAGTACAACAGGAAGTTGCTCTTCAGGGACAGGAACCTGACCACATTTTTGGCAGTTAACCATTGGAATTGGACAACCCCAATAACGTTGACGAGAAACGCCCCAGTCACGTAAGCGGAATTGAACTTTAGGATTCGCCAATTCTTGCGGTTGTAATTTAACGAGTAAAGCGTCATAGGCTTGTTGAATGGTTAAGCCGTTAAACTCACCTGAGTTAATCAAAGAGCCTTCTTTAACGCCATACCAGTCCTGCCAGTTTTGTGTATCGTACGCACCATCACCTTCTTTGGCATTGTCGATCACCTGAGTGATCGGAAGACCGAATTTATTGGCAAATTCAAAGTCGCGCTCATCATGTGCAGGAACGCCCATCACAGCGCCTGAACCGTATGACATCAACACATAGTTGGCGATCCAAACAGGAACTTGTTCATTGGTTACAGGATGTTGAACAAACAGGCCTGTTGCCATGCCTTTTTTCTCAGCAGTGGCAAGATCGGCTTCTGCAACAGAACCCATACGGCATTCTTCAATAAATGCTTTTAAAGCATCATTGTTTTCAGCAGCTTTTAGTGCAATAGGATGTTCTGCTGCTACCGCAACATAACTTACACCCATCAACGTATCTGGACGAGTGGTATAAACGGTTAATGCATCTGCATAAACGTCTGGATTCGCTGATGGGAAGGTAACATCCATCCCTTGAGAGCGACCAATCCAATTACGTTGCATCGTTAAGACTTGTTGAGGCCAACCGTCTTTTAAGGTATCTAAATCGTCTAATAATTCTTGTGCATAATCGGTGATACGGAAGTAGTACATTGGAATATCACGTTTTTCAACCAATGCACCTGAACGCCAACCACGTCCATTTTCAACTTGCTCATTCGCAAGAACAGTTTGATCCACTGGATCCCAGTTCACTGTTGAAAGCTTGCGATAAATCAGGCCTTTTTTATACAGTTGAACGAATAACCATTGTTCCCAGTGATAATATTCAGGTGTGCAAGTCGCAAATTCACGATCCCAATCTACAGAAAGACCAAGTTTCTTTAATTGATCACGCATATACGCGATGTTTTCAAAAGTCCATTTGGCAGGTGCAACTTGATGAGCGATTGCTGCATTTTCAGCAGGCAAACCAAACGCATCCCAACCCATAGGCTGTAGCACAGTTTCACCTTTGAGACGGTGGAAACGGCTAATCACATCGCCAATCGTGTAGTTACGCACATGACCCATATGCAGTTTGCCGCTTGGGTAAGGGAACATCGAGAGGATATAACGACGTGGACCTTCTACAGTGTCGGCAACTTTAAAAGATTTGCGATCTTCCCAGTCTTTTTGGACTTGAGGCTCAATCGCGCTCGCTTGATATTCAGGGTCAATATGAGTAGTCATAAACGTATTTTGAGAGCAATGGTTAAAAAACTGTGTTGCACAGCATAGCGCAAAATACACCAAAAAGTGAATTTTGCGCGTGATTTAAAACTGAAAAAATTAAAGTGTTTTATTATTTTGCCACTTTAATTCAATTATCGAGCGACTTCGGCATTCGCTGGCGCATTTTGAGTCATTGGTAATGCTGTATTCGTTTCTTTCTGCTGATTGCTTACTGGAGTTTGGTTTTGTCCATTATTTACAGGCGCAGGTGCTGTATTTGTTGGTGCAGATGGTTGTGCAACGGCTGGTTGTTGTACGGGTGCAGGTTTTGCTGTTGTTGATGAGTTTCCTCCCCAACCATAGGTTTCTACTTTGGCTTTACTACGTGCGCTTTTAGGCGGTGGTGTCGTGGTGTAATGCGTAGAACCTTTACTGTCTACCCATTTATAATACTGTTTTGCATGTGTTGCCGTCATTGTCATGCCTAAAACAGCAGCAACCAATGTTGCAAGAACCGTGTGTGCTAAACCATTTTTTTGTTTCATTGTGAAAGACCTTCGCATCAATTTTTATAGACAGAAAGTTAAATTTTTTCTGATCTCTATCTAACTAGCTAATATACATTGGTTCGTTTTAAACGAGTCTGCATATTTTATAAGATTTGTCTATATTTTATACTATTTTGTATTTTTTAAAATAATTCTCTCTAAATTTTATTGATTTATAAGTGATTGAAATTTTATTTATAAATGGTTAAAAAAAAGGAATAGTTTTAAAATTAAGCGGATGGTAAATAATCAATAAAAACCCCGTCAGAAACCTTGACTTTGTTCGCTAAAACTACAAAAATGCTTGCTTTAGTTTCAGATGTTTTATTCGATCACCCTTCGAATAAAAATATCAAAGCAGGCAATAACGTTTTCTCTAAGCCGAGAAAACGAAGCTAACCGAAAAATGTTTATCCCAACATATTTCAGTGATTCATACAGCTCAAACGGTTGCGTGAAGATTTTATTATTTATTGCTGCAAAAACTTTTAAATATGTGTGCTATAACAGAGCACACAATCAATGAATGAAAACACGGACTATGTCTCCCATAGTGCTGTGGAAAAAAGATTAGGGTGAATACGTTGGAACTTTTATCTGGTGGTGAAATGCTTGTTCGTGCATTGGCGGACGAAGGCGTTGAACATGTTTTTGGATATCCAGGCGGCGCAGTATTACATATTTATGATGCGCTATTTAAACAAGATAAAATCAATCATTATCTCGTACGTCATGAGCAAGCTGCTGGTCATATGGCAGATGCATACTCACGCGTAACGGGTAAAACTGGGGTGGTGCTGGTCACTTCTGGCCCAGGCGCAACAAATACCGTAACACCAATTGCAACAGCTTATATGGACTCAATCCCAATGGTGATTTTGTCTGGTCAAGTTGCATCACATCTTATTGGTGAAGACGCGTTCCAAGAAACGGATATGGTCGGTATTTCTCGTCCGATCGTAAAACACAGTTTCCAAGTGCGTCATGCGAGTGAAATTCCTTCAATTATTAAAAAAGCATTCTATATTGCTTCTTCTGGTCGTCCGGGACCAGTTGTTGTTGATATTCCAAAAGATGCTACAAATCCTGCTGAAAAATTTGCTTACGAATATCCTGATAAAGTGAAAATGCGCTCTTATCAGCCACCTCAACGAGGTCATTCAGGGCAAATTCGTAAAGCGATTGAAGAACTGATCAATGCTAAGCGTCCTGTTATTTATACAGGTGGTGGTGTTGTTCAAGGGAATGCTTCTGGATTATTGACTGAATTAGCACATTTATTAAATTACCCAGTCACCAATACGCTCATGGGCTTAGGTGGTTTCCCAGGTAATGATGAGCAATTCATTGGCATGTTGGGTATGCATGGTACTTATGAAGCCAATATGACCATGCATAATGCAGATGTGATCTTGGCAATCGGTGCACGTTTTGATGACCGTGTAACCAATAACCCTGCTAAATTCTGTACCAATGCTAAAGTCATCCATATTGATATCGATCCTGCGACGATTTCAAAAACAATCATGGCGCATATTCCAATCGTAGGTGCGGTAGAGCCTGTACTTCAAGAGATGTTGGTTCAATTGAAACAAATGAATGTTTCAAAACCAAATCCTGAAGAGATTGCTGCATGGTGGGCACAGATCAATGAATGGCGCAAAGTTCATGGTTTACGTTATGAGCCGGGTGTTGATGGTGTAATGAAACCACAGCAAGTGGTTGAAGCACTGGATCGTATTACCAATGGTGAAGCGATCATTACTTCAGACGTTGGTCAGCATCAAATGTTTGGTGCAATGTATTACAAATACAAGCACCCTCGTCAATGGATCAATTCTGGTGGTTTAGGCACCATGGGCGTAGGTTTACCTTATGCGATGGCTGCTAAATTGGCATTCCCTGAAAAACAAGTCGTGTGTATTACAGGTGAAGCATCGATTCAGATGTGTATTCAAGAGCTATCAACCTGTAAGCAATATGGCATGAATGTTAAAATTTTATGCTTAAATAACCGTGCGTTAGGTATGGTTAAACAATGGCAAGATATGAACTATGAAGGACGTCATTCAAGTTCTTATATTGAATCATTGCCTGATTTCTCAAAATTAATGGAAGCTTACGGTCACGTAGGTATTCAAATTGACCATGCAGATGAGCTTGAATCTAAGTTAAAAGAAGCGATGGCAATTAATGATAAATGTGTATTCATCAATGTGATGGTTGATCGTACAGAGCATGTTTATCCAATGTTGATTGCAGGTCAATCTATGCAAGATATGTGGTTATCTAAAGGGGAGCGTACTGAATGAGACATATTATTTCTGTACTCGTTGAAAACGAAGCTGGTGCGCTTTCTCGTCTAGTGGGTTTGTTTAGTCAGCGTAACTACAATATTGAAACTCTGAATGTTGCACCGACTGAAGATCCAACATTGTCACGTTTGACATTAACGACTTATGGTAATGAGCATAAAATTGAGCAAATTACTAAGCAACTCAATAAATTAGTTGAAGTTGTGAAAGTAGTTGATTTGTCTGAAGGTGCGCACATTGAGCGTGAACTGATGCTGATTAAAGTCAAAGCATTAGGTTCAGCACGTGCTGAAATTAAGCGTACTGCTGATATTTTCCGTGCTCAAATTGTCGATGTAACACCGACGACCTATACCATTCAAATTGCAGGTACAACAGAAAAGATTGATGGCTTTATCGATGCGCTTGCTGAAAACACAATTTTAGAAGTTGTGCGTTCAGGTGTGTCAGGTATTGCACGTGGTGAAAAAGTACTTTCACTCTAGTTTTATCTTTACTGGTTATTAATCATTTGATTTTTCATTCCCTCATGTATAACCTCTCCTGAGCATAGGAGAGGGACTTAGACTAGAAGATTCCAAACAATAATCTTCAGGATAAGAAGAGGAAACACAGCATTTTAGCGGAGACAGCAATGCAAATTTTTTACGATAAAGACACAGACTTATCTATCATCCAATCTAAAAAAGTAGCGATCATTGGCTACGGTTCACAAGGTCATGCGCATGCGCTTAACCTTAAAGATTCAGGCGTTGACGTAACTGTAGGTTTACGTGCAGGTTCTGCATCTTGGAAGAAAGCTGAGAATTCTGGTCTTAAAGTTGCTGAAGTTCCTGCTGCTGTAGCGCAAGCTGACGTAGTAATGATCTTAACTCCAGATGAATTCCAGTCTTCACTTTACCGTGACGTGATTGAGCCAAACATCAAGCAAGGTGCAACTTTAGCATTTGCTCATGGTTTCTCTATTCTTTATAACCAAGTTGTGCCACGCGCTGACTTAGACGTAATCATGGTTGCGCCTAAAGCACCTGGTCATACAGTACGTTCTGAATACCAACGTGGTTCTGGTGTTCCAGATCTTATCGCTATTCATCAAGATGCTTCTGGTAATGCACGTAATGTAGCACTTTCTTATGCTTCTGGCGTAGGTGGTGGTCGTACAGGTATCATCGAAACTTCTTTCCGTGAAGAAACTGAAACTGACTTATTCGGTGAGCAAGCTGTTCTTTGTGGTGGTGCAGTAGAATTAGTGAAAATGGGCTTCGAAACTTTAGTTGAAGCTGGTTATGCGCCTGAAATGGCTTACTTTGAATGTCTACACGAACTTAAATTGATCGTGGACTTGATGTTCGAAGGCGGTATCGCAGACATGAACTATTCAGTATCTAACAACGCTGAATATGGCGAATATGTAACGGGTACAGAAGTGATTAACGAACAATCTCGTGAAGCGATGCGTAATGCACTTAAACGGATCCAATCTGGTGAATATGCGAAAATGTTCATCCAAGAAGGTGCGTTGAACTACCCGTCTATGACTGCTCGTCGCCGTCAAAACGCTGCTCATGGTATCGAAGTAACAGGTAACAAGTTACGTGCAATGATGCCTTGGATTCAAGCAAACAAGATTGTAGATAAAGAAAAGAACTAAGGTTACGTGCCTTGCAAAAAATGGAAAGCAGTGCTTTCCATTTTTTATACCTTGGATTCAAGCAAATAAAATCGTTGATAAAGAGAAAAACTAATTTTTAGTTTTCTTGTAAAAGCCCACTCTTTTGAGTGGGCTTTTTTGTGATAAATTACGCATTCTTGATCATTTGAATGTCGTATTCAACCATGAAAACTCAATTCTTCATCGCAATGACTGTATTATCAATTTCATGCTCCAGTTTTGCAGAAACAACACCAACAGCGATCAATACGGAATTCAAGCCGTTTAATGGCGTACGTGTATCTATGCAACGAATGCTTAAATCAAGTGAAGGTCGATACTTTATGAGTTTGTATGCAGGTATCGCCAATCCACATGCGACATTGACCGATTTGATGAATAATACAACGACTGATTTTAAAGGTACGCAAAAAGGTGATCGGTTAGATTTAAAATCAATGAATACGAATGCTGATGGCAAAAATAGCAACGATCAGCTGACAGGGATGTTAAATGCAAATACAGGTTTGTTTAATGCATCGTTGTTAAAAAAATCAAAGACTGTTGGTCAATCAATACTGTTTGAACCTGCTTTTAAAGTAAGTAATAAACCTGTATTTACTTTCAAGTTTTATGGACAGAATGATCCGAATAGCCCGTATGGAAAAACTTTAAAGCGTGTAGATGTATTGAATAAAAATAATAATATGGTTGTGCAACGCTTAACTGGATTTGATGCCTTTCCGAATAGCATTGGTTATATGGATATAAACTTTGATGGCTATTATGATGTAATTTTATCTGATGTGGCGCAAGGTCGGAAAGTGGATGAAAAACGTTATATTTATTGGATGTATAATCCAAAAACACAACAATTTCAACGTTCTACGCAACTAGAAAAAATTGTCGGTTTTCCAAAATTACAGGGTGAAAAACAACAAATTGATTTTGGAAATGGACAGATTTATCAAGTGAAAAATGGATTGTTGAATCGTATAGTAAATGACGAATAATATTGATAAGCCAAGCTGAATTTAATTTCTAAATTCAGCTTTGTTGCACTTCATCTGAGAATCTAAGATGAGAATCATGGCTTAAAATAATGAACAATACTTAATTTTAAGTATTTTTGAGTTTATTTTTGGGAGTAAGTATTTAGTCCTGAAATAGGTTGCCTCAATCTTGTTGCTATGTTCGCCATGAATTTATTATTGTTCATAAAAAGCATGTGTTAAATCTTGCCCTAGATATTGTATGCGGATTTTTTTAACCAATTTTAAGCGTTCCGAATCTTGCATATTTTCCAGATTTATTTGTTTTGAAAGCTGTTCAGCTTGTGCTTGATAATGAATATAACGTGTTAGAGCATCTAAAATAGAGGCTTCATTGATTTGTTTTGTGTGTGATTCAATGTTGAGACCACTTTGTTTTTCTTGAAGAATATGTTGTGCGAGAGCCATAACACCGGTTTGCCCAACCTGTGGATAAACAACAAGTAAATAATCAAAACTATCTTTAATATTGGTGTCGATAATGATTTTTTTATCATTCGTAAAATGCCAATTCGCTAATATTTCGGTGCCATTCAATAAGGGATTTTGTTCAAGAGCTACTTGTGCTTGTGGAAGAAAGGCAGAAAAATCAGTGGTCGTTTGAGGAGCGGGGGAAGGTTGTTGTTTAGTGATTGAGGTTGCCGTCGGAGCGCTAAGAGGATCTATTGCTATTTTTTTTGACGTGCTCGTGTCTGAATGATTTTGGTTTTTCGGTGCTGAATGGGTCAAATAGCTATACAATAATATGCACAGTAATATGCTTACGATAAGGATAAAACCAGTAATTAAATATGCATTTTTCATGTGATATCTTTCATGTTGTTGTAATGATATTTTGAATAAAAAAATTGAATGATTATGTAAAAGAAAAGGGGATTCCCTTTTCTTTTAGCGTGTTTTAACAATAAGAATAATGCGCTTATAAACCTGCACCTTTCAGTCGATTGGCATGAGCTTTATATACGATGATAGGATTTGGTGCGGAAAGACCCACTAAGCCATTGGTTTGATTGACTTCATCCAAATGATTCCATGGGATATTGTCTTGAAGCACAAAGCCAAAATGGTTGGAGCAGCGATTGATCCAGCCATCATTGGGTTGGGTTGAGAGTAAGGATTGAGCGAACATCCAAGCATCTGTGACATCGAAACCATTGGTCAGCACAGCTGTTCCTCCCATAGAATAAAGATAATGACCATCGTTATACGGGCTTGTCTGTGATCCACAGTTACTCACTACACCTTTAGGATAAATTTGATTAAATGCTCGGATACCTACCGTACTGGTTGAATTGAGATAAGCTTGTTTATCTTGCGGTAAATGATGTCCATCTAAGGCATTGCTTACTCCGCCAACCAATTCATACATCCAATCAAGGATATTTGTCCAAGGATTCGCTAAGGCGTAATCCGAAGGGAAAGAACCATCATTCGGCGCACCTATTGTAGTGACAGAGGCAACCCAGTCAGGATGTTTTGCCATGACATAACGTGCATCGATACCGCCGTGGCTATGGCCAATCAAATTGAATTTGGTATAACCGTATTGCTGACGTAAATTTTCAAGATATGCAATAGTCTGTTCTCCACGGACTTCGGTAGAGTTGACTGCTGAACGGGTAGGTGCGTAAACAATAGCGCCTTCATGACGAAGTGCATCGGGAATACCATAAAAATAATCTGAACCGAGTAGATGTTCTGATCCTAAAAAGCCATGTAGTAATACGATAGGGTATTTGGTTTGAGCATACGTCCCTGCGAAGGAAAAAGAACTAAAACCAAATAAAATAAAAGTGATAAGTTGTATGAATAATAATTTAAATTTCCGTGTTCGTTGAACCATAATCATGTTCCTTTACTCACGTTATTAATATGAAAATAAAATACTAAGATTCCAGTTATTGTTGATTTAGCGGGGTTGTTATAAATCCAACTAAAGTTGGAATATTTTGATTATATTGTAAATTGAATCATGCTTTAACTAGATTCCGATAATCTGTTTTGGAAGTGGTTATTTGTTAGAAGCATTGTTTTTAAATTTTGCCATGAGTCAATCATGACTATTTTTGAGTTTTGAGAATTTTTGTTTTTTGATAAGAAGTAAATGTTGAAAAAAGCGAGGTATAAATGAAGGATCTAAAATTGTGACTTATTTTACGTTATTTTAATTTTTTAATCATTTTTTTATTAATATTTTGATAATTTATTATTTTAACTTTGTAGACTATTATTTAAAATAATAAACAATACTTAATTTTAAGTAGTTTGAAATTTATTATTAAAAATAATTTATTTATTTATTTTTTTAATACAGATGTTAAAATATTTATTTTAATTAATTGATATTATTTAATTTTTAATAAATTTAAATTTTGTGTAATTTTTGATTTAAAAAAATATTTTAATTAAATTTTAATCTACTTATTTTTAGTGATTCTCATTGTTGTCTCTTCGTTTTATAAATTAATCATCCTTTAATCGGAAAGGATTAATTCAACAAGTTGGGGATAACATTATGAACGTGTTTACAAAATCTTTGCTTGCTACATTGGTGTTGGGTGCTGCTTCAACTGCAATCTACGCAGAAGATGACGCTGGTAGTGCAGATCGCGGAGTTCGTCCACCTGCAGGTTGTGGTGAACTTTGTACAGGAAGTATTCCAATTGAATTAACAGTCCAAAAACATTGTGACTTGGATGTCTTAACAAACAAAATTACACTAACAGATGGCGGTTCCGGTAACGGACAGTTCAAAGTCGGTGCCAATGCTCCTTATAACTTATTGGTGACTACAACCAATGGTTCAAAAGTGAAAATGGGTACAAATGAAATTCCAATTAACGTAACCACAAAATTAGCAGGCAGTGCAACAAATATTCCTTTAGGTACTGCTCAAACTAATATCGCTGTGGCACTAGGCGGTTGGAATACTTATAACGTGAATGTAACTAGTGCTGCTGTTGGAATCAGCAAACCAGCGGGTGTGTATACAGACCAATACAATATCAAAGTCTATTTCTAACTCGTGTTGCATAAGTAAATCTATGTGAAAAGTAGACTCTATCTTTACGGTGGAGTCTACTCATTTGAAAAATAAAAAAAATTAGGGGTTAGGTTATGAATAAATTATTCAATGTGCTAGTGCTTGGAACAGTCTTGTTAAGCCCAAATATCTATGCGGGTTTAAAAATTAGTCCGATCCAACTCTATATCTCAGAAAAGACCAGACAGCGCAGTGCGACAATCACACTGGAATCCAGCGGTCTTAAAGAAGCAAAAATATTTGAAATGTCTGCAGTAAAATGGACACAGAATGACAAAAGTGAAGATGTGTTTGAGCCAGATCCAACGATTTTAATCAACCCAAAAAACTTTGTTATTCAGCCAGAGAGTAAGCAGATTGTGCGTGTTGGTTTTACTCAACCCTTAGCTGCAATCGTAGGCCCGCAAGAGAAAACTTGGCGTATTATTTTTAGTGAAGTACCTGCTGTCGCCAAAGAAACTTCGGTGAGTTTTTTGTTTAATATTTCAGTACCTTTATTCTTGGGAAATCAAGATAAAGACAAACTGGATATCAAAACCGCATATAACCAAGATAACTTGGTGATGAATGTTAAAAATGATTCAAGCTCTCATCTACAGATTTTCAAAATTAGGATTATTGATGCAAATCAAAAGGAAGTTGCTATCAGTAATGAAATGAAATATTTGCTTCATGGACAGCAATATACTTTTAATTTTGGTAATGTGAAGTTAAGTAATTCAACGCAATACACTCTAAAAATTGACACAGATAAAGATGAAAAACCTTTAGAAATGAAGTTGTAGGGGGATGCTATGTATGCACGAACTCTGCTTTTTATCCAATGTGTGTTGTGTGGAATGGCAACGCAGGCAAACACAGATGTGCCTCAAAATATCTCGATCAGTAATATTTGGTTAAATGGGATTGATCGAAATGCGGAAACGTTATTACTCGAAGAAAATCAATCGAAATATGTGGAATGCGCGGTTTTAGAGAAGCTACAAATTTTGGTGACTAAACTCCAAAGAAATCCGACACAAGCGCAATATTGTTTAGTGACGGATGGAAAGGTGAATGCTGAAGTTGATTTGGCATTGCAATCAATCAAAATTGACCTCCCCGCTGATTATTTTGTAGGGAGTGATTTTGCACAAGATCGCTCCATTCCTACTCCTGCACATTTCGGCGCTTTTCTAAATTATGATTTGTTCTATGGTCAAGACAATGATCAGCATAATTTTAGTACTTTGGCTGAATTAGGTGTTTTTAAAGATTATTGGTTGTTTAAGAATGCCATGATCTATCGCGATTCGGCCGTTGATCAAAAAGTTGTGCGTTTGAATACCGTAATTGATATTGATTTTCCAGAGCGCTATACCCGTTTAACAGTGGGGGATACCACCAGTGTTTTGAATCCATTAATGAATTCTTTTCGTTTTGGTGGGGTGACATACGGTACTAATTTTACTGAGCATCCTGATTTTATTTATTGGAATATGCCGACACTAAAAGGAAGTGCTTTATTACCTTCAACGGTCGATCTCTATATTAATGGGGTCAATATTTATCAACAAAATGTTACTCCTGGACATTATGCATTACAGTCAGGTGCCAATATTCAACAAGCAGGTGAGGCACAGATTGTTGTAGAAGATGTGTTGGGAAATCGAACGGTTCAAAAATTCCCAGTGTATATCAATAGTCGTTTATTAAAACCTGATTTAAATGAGTATAGTTTTTCATTAGGGAAAATTCGTTATAACTATGAATATGCGGATGATGACTATCGAGAATTTTTTTCAAGTGCATATTTTAGACGAGGGCTCAGTGAGCAAACGACTTTAGGTTTTAATGCATCTTATAGCAAAGATTTACAGAATTTTGGGTTACTTTGGACACAAGGGATTAGTCGCTTTGCTTTATTAGATTTGAGTGTTAGTGGTAGTCGAACATCATTGGATGAGGGTTATTCGATTGGTGCTTCACTGACACGAAATGTGGGTAATCTTTCTATGGGTGTGAGTAGTAAATATTCAAATCCAGAGTACAAGTCATTGGGTTATAACGATTTTATTGAAACCACTAAATTTGATAATTTAGCTTATCTCAGTTTTTATAATGTGCCGTATTTGAACAACGTCAACGTCAATTATGTCGAAAGACGTTACCATGAAAACCCACAGTTTAACATTCCAGATACCAAAATATTAAACCTCGGCTTCACTCGAATGGTGGGTAAGAAAATATCTTTTTCAGCCAGTTATTTTAAAGAGTTTCAAAATGATGGAAATGAGGGCGCGTTTTTTTCCTTTAGCTATTATTTTGATAATAACCGAAGTGTATATGTGGATCACTCTACGGATAATGAAAGCCGATTGCGTTGGGTAAGAAACTCCCCAGTTCAAAATGGTATTGATTATTCATTAGGTGTGAATCAAAGAGATGGGGATGTTTCGTATAACGGTTATGCGATGTTTAAATCTACTTATGGGGATTTAGGTGTTAGTTATGATCGTAGTGCAGATAATTTCCATGATACCCAAGTCACTTATCGAGGTGCATTAACATTGCTTGGTGGTCACACTGCAATGACCAAATATGTGGATAATGCCTTCGCTTTAGTCAAAGTTGGCGATTATGCCGATGTCGATGTATTCCGTTCATTATCACCGATTGGTAGAACTCGCAAAGATGGCTCCTTATTTGTTCATAATATCGTGCCTTATATTGCCTATGACCTTTCTTTTGACCAAGATCAATTACCGATAGAAGATAAAATTGAATTTGCGGATAAAAAACTTGTTGCGTTAAATCAGCGTGGTTATGTGGTGAATTTCCCGATTTACAAAACCAAACTCATGGTTGTGAAATTACTGACCCCTGATCACAAAACATTATCAAGAGCTTCAGAAGTCTATATTGATGACAATCGACAAGAATTCTCTCCAGTCGATGCAGATGGCAAGGTGTATTTATATGGTTTAAAACCAAGCAAATACCGCTTATTTGTAAAAACCTCTGGCGAACGTACCTGCAATGCACAACTCGATATTCCTCAAGATCGTTTGGATGAAATGGCATCCAAAGTGATTGAGCTGATTTGTGAATGATTGATTTGTTAATAATCGCTTTTGAGTAAGCATGGAGATGAAAATGAAAATATTTTTATTGACGCTAATGATGGTCTCTATTGCAACATCAGGTTATGCACACCAGTGTAGCATGGGGGAAATGAGCGAAACCAATATGCGTTTGGGAAGCTACTACAAAAGCCAAACAGCAACCAGTTTTTCAGTGCGTTGCGATCAATCTTATTCGATTCGATTTAGTAGTCTGAATTTAAACAGTAGTGATGGTAATAGCTTTGTCAGTAATGGTAAATATCGTTTACGGACACGGATGAGTATTACAGGTGCAAATGCAAATCTTTGGAATGTTCCTTTGTCGGCGCAAGCATCTAATCAAGGACATAAATATGTAGTTGCAGTGCAATTGGAAGATCAACCTTCTATTCGAGTCCCAGCAGGAAAGTATAGAGATGTTATTTTTGTGAACTTAATGTTTTAAAGTGAGCAAGTAAGCGTGATTTTTAAACTTAAATAATGCCTTAATTTTTGAAAATTAAGGCATTATTGTATTTAATGTGGTTTATTTTATTCGGACTGTCAAAAAAACGTCACGAAAAAAACATTAAAATGTAAGAAACATCACCTAATCTATTTAAAAATGAAGAGATTAGGTCGTATGAACAAGACGTACGCAGAAACCTTGCAGTTTAGACAACAAGAAGTACCCGACCACTTTAAATTCTATTTTAAACAAAAAAAGCAAAACACCACGACGCAAAGTGAAAACTTGATTCGTGATTTAACCAAACCACGTTTAAAAATCGCCATTGTGACAGAAACATGGCCACCTGAAATTAATGGTGTCGCATTATCGCTCTTGCAACTGTGTAAAGGATTGCAAAATCAAGGACATAAAATCTTATTAATTCGTCCTGCACAGAAACAGAAATGCCATGATTTTTCACCAAATCGAGAGTGCTTGGTGAATGGACAATCTATTCCCAAATATCCAGATATGAAATTTGGTTGGCCTCAATATTTAAAAGTATCTCAAGCAATTTCTTCTTTTGCTCCCGATGTGGTGCATATCGTGACAGAAGGGCCGCTGGGTTTTACCGCTTTACATGCTGCCAAATCTAGGCAGATTCCTGTATCGAGTGGCTTCCATTCACAATTTCAAGAATTTAGTCGTTTTTTTGATTTAGCATTCTTAGTTCGACCGATTCAGAGTTATTTAAGATGGTTTCATAATGCGACACAACTGACTTGTGTACCCAGTCGCGATACTGAAATAGCACTTCGTGAATTTGGCGTGAATTGTCCATTGGTTGTGGTTGGTCGTGGCATAGATACCGAACGATTTTCCGCACAGCGATATTCAGAAAAACTCAGACAGCAATGGGGTGTTGATGATGATACGACAGTACTGTTGTATGTCGGCAGACTATCTTCTGAAAAAGAAATTAATGTACTTATCGATGCCTATGTCGCATTAAAAAAGCATCATCAAAAGAAAACCAAACTGGTATTGGTTGGTGATGGGCCAGATCGTACACGCTTAGAAAAAATGCAAGGTGCGGATCAGGTTATTTTCATGGGAAGTCTGAGTGGCATTCAACTTGCTGAAGCGTATGCTAGTGCCAATGTCTTCGTTTTTGCAAGCCAAGTGGAAACCTTTGGTAATGTGGTACTTGAAGCGATGGCAAGTGGTTTGCCGATCATTGCCTATGATTATGCATGTGCTCAACTACACGTTAAACATTGTAAAACAGGTTGGTTAAGCCCCATTGGACAAAAGCATCAACTGATTCAACACATCTTTGATTTGCCAGATAATTCAACCCTAAAACAGATGGGGAATATGGCAATGCAAGATGTGCAACATGCGGGATGGCAACATCCTGTACAGCAGTTTGAACAAGCACTTTATCAAGTAACGCAGGACGCTATGCTGCTTACTTAGTTAATCTCTAATCAAAAGAGGAGAGTGACAATGAATTTTAAAAATACCAAAATAAAAATGCTCGATCTTGACCTAAAAGGTTGCTTATATCTCAATAATTTATCGCAGACTCAAAGTATTGCGATGTTCTTTAAAGTCGTAAGTCGTTTAGGTGATGGTGGGTTTTGGTACACCATGTTGGCTTTAATTTTGCTACAAATGGGTTTGGCTTATGTAATACAACTGGTTTATGTGGTTGTGGCTGGTTCTTTAGGAACAGCGATCTATAAATTTTTAAAACATAAAACAGTCAGACCGAGACCGTATCAAGTACACCAAGTGATTGTCATGGGTGAACGTCCGCTAGATCATTTTAGTTTTCCATCTGGACATACTTTGCATGCGGTGATGGCAACGATTGTCTTTGGTTATATTCAACCTTCGTTACTTTTTATCATGCTGCCATTTACTGTTTTGGTCGCACTGTCACGCATGGTCCTTGGTTTGCATTATCCTAGTGACGTGATTGTTGGCGCATTGATCGGCGCAAGTGTCGCAAGTGTAATCATTTTAAGTGCATCTTTGCTCGGTGTGATTTTATGATGATTTATTTTGTGATTGCCTGTTATTTCATCTTTAAGGGATCTGATGATTTTGATCATCAAGCTTTTAACTTTGAATAATTTTTCTCAATGTCTATTCAGTGTTACCCACGTATTTTGTTTGATTTTAAATGTAAAAGACTGCTTAGCAACGTATATATGCAATGCATATAATGTAGGAAATGATTTATTTTGAAAGAGTCGAGTTTCTGAAAGAAGCGAGATTTGCTACAGTAGTCATATTAAGACGAACTATTGAACGAAGGAAAATTAAATGGGTTTACGTTGGACAGATACCATTGATATCGCCATTGAGTTAACTGAAGCACATCCAGATGTAGATCCACAATGGGTGCGTTTTACCGATTTACATGCATGGATTTGTGCGTTACCTGAATTTAGCGATGACCCGACAAAATCGACTGAAGGTTTGTTGGAAGCGATTCAAATGGCTTGGATTGATGAAGCAAATTAATGCTGAAAAGCAGTATTAAAATACTGTACATCGAAAAAACCATTTTTTTACAGATTAAAAGCAGCAAACTGTCGATTATTCGGTATAATGCGCCAAAAATTTCGTGTCAAATTGACTTAAGGAGCCGATCATGGCTATTGAACGTACTTTATCTATCGTAAAACCAGATGCAGTTGCTAAAAACCACATTGGTGATATCTTCGCTCGTTTCGAAAAAGCTGGTCTTAAAATCGTTGCGACTAAAATGAAGCACCTTTCTCAAGCAGAAGCTGAAGGTTTCTATGCTGAACATAAAGAACGTGGTTTCTTTGGTGACTTAGTTGCATTCATGACTTCTGGTCCAGTTGTTGTGTCTGTTCTTGAAGGTGAAAACGCAGTTCTTGCTCACCGTGAAATTTTAGGTGCTACAAACCCTAAAGAAGCTGCTCCTGGTACAATCCGTGCAGATTTCGCTGTAAGCATCGACGAAAACGCTGCTCATGGTTCTGACTCAGTTGCATCTGCTGATCGTGAAGTAAACTACTTCTTCGCTCAAACTGAAGTTTGCCCACGTACTCGTTAATTCGACGTATTTAGGGTTTCTTTTACTCAATCATTAAATCTCCGATTTATGAATTGGTAACAGACCCGAAACCAGATAGGTGATATACTGCTTGTCTGGTTTTTTTATTTTTGTTGTATTTATTGTTCAGATATTGATCAATATGTTTTATCCCATGACATGTTTTAGGTAGTAGTCACATGAATTCTGAAGTTGTCGCTTCATCATTAAATCAAGATGAACAGCAGCCTGCATCATCTAAATTTGTTCAGCTTGAGCAAGTGGAGAAAGTGAATTTACTTGGCATGTCACGTCCACAATTGGAAAAATTTTTCGAAGATTTAGGCGAGAAAAAATTCCGTGCTGGGCAGGTGATGAAATGGATTCATCAATTTTTTGTGACAAATTTTGCTGAAATGACCAATATTTCAGGGAAATTACGTGAAAAATTAGAAAGAATTTGTGAAATTAAAGCGCCCGAAGTGGTTCACCGCAATTATTCTAAAGATGGAACACGTAAATGGGTGTTCCGTGTGGGTGATGGTGACGGTTCTCTCGTTGAAACTGTACTTATTCCAGCTGAAGATAAAACAGGTTTGCGTAAAACGTTGTGTATTTCCTCACAAGTAGGTTGCGCACTAGATTGTTCATTTTGTTCGACAGGTAAACAAGGTTTCCAACGTGATTTGACGCCTGATGAAATCATTGGTCAGTTATGGGTTGCAAACTATTCTTATATGGAAGACGTTGCTGTTGCAGAGCGTGAACGTTCAGTGACCAATGTTGTAATGATGGGAATGGGCGAACCCTTACTCAACTATGATGCTGTGTTGAGTTCAATGCATATCATGTTGGATGATTTTGCTTATGGTATGTCTAAACGCCGTGTAACATTATCAACCTCAGGTGTTGTGCCGAAAATAGATCAATTGGCGAAAGATATTGATGTTGCACTCGCGATTTCTTTACATGCGCCTAATGATGAATTACGCAATGAATTGGTTCCAATCAATAAGAAGTACCCATTAGAACAACTGATTGCCGCATGTCAGCGTTATATTGGCAAAGATGGTAATGAAAGTTCACGTAAACATGTCACGATTGAGTATGTGATGTTGGAAGGTGTGAACGATCAACCTGAACATGCGCAACAAATGATTAAGTTATTGAAAAATTTACCAAGTAAAATTAATTTAATTCCGTTTAACCCTTTTCCACATGCGCCGTATGGTCGTTCAAGCCGAAATCGTATTATTTCTTTCCAAAAAACTTTGTCTGATGCAGGATTTGTGTGTACGATTCGTCAGACACGTGGTGATGATATTGATGCAGCTTGTGGGCAGTTGGTCGGACAAGTGGCAGATCGAACACGTCGTGCAGAACAGTGGAAGAAGAAAGTTGCTGAACGTACTGAAATTATACGTTCACAAGGTTAAATGATTTGTAGGATAACTCTACTTTATTGAATATCGGGGGGGCAGGCTTTGAGAAAATCGATGTATTCACAAGCAATTGCTGTATTCGCAATAGGCTTCTCTGCATTGGTGCTTCAGGGCTGTCAGTCGACCAGTTCCGATACCATTACTAAAAAAGATCCTGAAAAAGCAGTTAAAGTTCGTACTCAACTTGCTGCTGAATATATTCGTACAGGTGATTTGGATGCTGCAAAACGCTCATTAGATCAAGCATTAGAGGCTGAACCACGAGATTCAACTGCCAATATGATGATGGGTGTTTTATTACAACAAGAAGGCAGTAAAATCAGCATGGAAAAAGCGGACGGCTATTTTAAGCGCGCGATTTCCAGTGACTCAAAAAATGCACAAGCTCGTAATAATTATGGAACATATTTATTTATTGTTGAGCGCTATAATGATGCGATCGAACAGCTCCAGATTGCAGGTGCAACGCTTGGTTATGATCAACGTTATAAAGCACTTGAAAATTTAGGGCGTGTTTATCTTAAAGTTGGCGATGTCGCAAATGCTGAAAAAGCATTTAAACAAGCTTTGCAAGTCAATCGTGATTCCATTATTGCTTTGGTGGAATTATCTGAGCTTTTTTATTTGCAGCAAAAAAATGCACAAGCAAGTCAACTTTATGAGCAATATGTTCGTTTAGTAGGTCAGAATAACCAAGGTGCACGTGCACTTTGGATTGGTTTACGTATTGCACGTGCCAATAATGACCAAATGGGAATGCAAGTGTTGGTCAACCAACTCCGTGCTTTATTCCCAGAAAGTCAAGAATATCAACGTTATCTGCAATTACAGTACAGTACTGAGGCCGTATGGAAGTAAATCCTAATTCACAGCAACCTACAGGTTCAAACGTAGCATCGAATGGTTTAGGAAATGTTCAACGTCCAGGTGAGTACTTGCGCCAAGTTCGAGTATCTAAGAACCTAGACATTAACGATGTTGCAGCAGAGTTGAAAATGCCTGTAAAAACTTTACAAGCATTGGAGCATGATGAATATAAATCATTGCCTGAAGCAACATTTATTAAGGGTTATTATCGTTCTTATGCAAAGTATTTGAATGTCGATGCAACAGCAATCATTCAACGCTTCGATGAAATTTATCAAAATGATACGGGGCTTTTACCGAATCATGCTTTGAATAACTCTCCAATTAAGATCATGGGTAAACTCCCTGGCTCAAATCGTGATCGCAATAAAAAATGGTTAAAGCGTTTTTTTATCGCGCTTATTGCTATTGCGGTGATTTGGGCATTGATTGCGGGTATTCAAAAGTGGACATCGAACAAAAACGTAGATGCTGATGCTAAACCACAAGAATCTGATGTAGAAGTTTTGAATTTAAATAATTCAGCTTCAACTTCGGGGGATCAAATGGTATTGAATTTTAGCCATCCAACATCTGTGCATATTGTTGATAGTACAGGTAAAGTTTTGGCAACTGGGCGTCAATCGTCTACTTTAAATATCAGTGGTACTTCACCATTTGAAATTCGACTCGATGATGCAACTGCTGTGTCATTAAGCCTTAATAATGAACAGATTTCATTGTCACCATATACAGTGAACGGAAAAGCCGAATTCCGTTTGTCACGTTAATGGGCAAAGAGTAGAGATCATGATTGAGAACCCAATCAAGCGCCGTCCTACACGTAAAATACGTGTAGGTTCTGTGTATGTCGGTGGTGATGCCCCGATTAGTATTCAAAGTATGACCAATACTGAAACGTGTGATGTTGATGCAACTGTTGCTCAAATCCAACGTTGTGCAGATGTTGGTGCAGACATCATGCGTGTTTCAGTGCCTTCGATGGAGGCGGCTGAAGCTTTTGGTGAAATTCGTAAACGTGTCACAGTGCCTTTGGTTGCAGATATTCATTTCGATTATAAAATCGCTTTGAAAGTTGCAGATATGGGCGCAGATTGTTTGCGGATTAATCCGGGGAATATTGGTTCGGAAGCGAAGATCCGTGAAGTGGTTGCCGCTGCTCGTCATCATGATATTTCGATGCGTATTGGTGTGAATGCAGGTTCTTTGGAAAAAGATATTCAAAAGAAATATGGCGAGCCTACAGGTCAAGCATTGCTTGAATCTGCAATGCGCCACATAGATATCTTGGATCGTTTAGATTTCCATGAGTTTAAAGTGTCAGTTAAAGCATCCAATGTGTTTTTAACGATGGATGCTTATCGTTTATTATCACAACAGATTGATAATCCATTGCATTTGGGTGTAACAGAAGCAGGTGTTTACCGCACTGGTTCTGTAAAATCTGCAATTGCTTTGGGTGGTTTGTTAATGGAAGGCATTGGTGACACCATGCGTATTTCATTGGCAGCTGAACCAGAAGAAGAAATTAAAATTGGTTTTGATATTTTAAAATCATTAAGCCTTCGTTCAAATGGGATTAATTTCATTGCTTGCCCAAGTTGTTCACGTCAAGAGTTTAACGTGATTAAAGTGATGCAAGCTTTGGAAGAGCGTTTAGAAGATATTCGTACACCAATGGATGTATCTGTCATTGGTTGTAAAGTAAATGGTCCGGGTGAAGCCAAAGAAGCCGATATTGGTGTGGTAGGTGCAAGTCCCCGCTCACTCGTGTATCGTAATGGTGAAAAGAGCCATTTAATAGATACGAATCAGTTGGTTGATGAAATCGAAACGATGGTTCGTCAACGTGTGCAAGAGCTTGAAGAAGCTAAAGCGAAAGAGATTATACGTACAAGTTTTTGAGTAAGTCATGAGTTCAATTGTCGCGATTAAAGGTTTTAATGATGTTCTTCCAACGCAAACTTCAGCGTGGAGACGTCTTGAGCAACATTTAGCATCATTAATGGATGCATACGGTTATCAACAAATTCGTCTTCCGATTGTTGAGCAAACCCATTTATTTAAACGCGCCATTGGTGATGCAACGGATATCGTTGAAAAGGAAATGTATACCTTTTTTGATAAAGGTAATCCGCCTGAATCTCTAACTTTGCGTCCAGAAGGCACGGCTGGTTGTGTACGTGCAATGTTGGAACATAACTTACTTCGTGGTGCAACTCCGCGTGTATGGTATATGGGGCCGATGTTCCGTTATGAAAAACCGCAAAAAGGTCGTTACCGTCAATTTTATCAGTTTGGTATTGAGACTTTTGGCGTAGCAACACCAGATATCGAAGCTGAAATTATTTTGTTAACAGCACGTTTATGGAAACGCATGGGTATTTCAGACAAAGTTCAACTTGAACTGAATACTTTAGGTGAGTCAGATGAACGTGCAGAATATCGTGCAGCTTTGGTTGAATTTTTAACTGCGCAAAAAGATGAATTGGATGAAGATTCACAGCGCCGTTTAACGACCAATCCTTTGCGTATTTTAGATTCTAAAGATGCCCGAACTCAGCAAATTCTTGAAAATGCACCAAAATTGCATGATTTTTTAGGTGAAGAAAGTCTTGCGCATTTTAATCAGTTAAAACAATACTTAACGGATGCTGGTGTTGCTTTTATTATTAATCCAAAATTAGTTCGTGGTTTAGATTACTACAATAAAACTGTTTTTGAATGGACGACTACACATTTAGGTTCTCAAGGAACTGTATGTGGAGGTGGTCGTTATGATGGTTTAGTTGGGCAACTGAAAGGTAAAGCTGATCAATCTGTTCCAGCTGTTGGTTTTGGTATGGGAATGGAGCGTTTATTGCTTCTGCTTGAACAAGTTGAAGACAATACACCTGTGCGTGAATGTGAGTTATTCTTGGTTTCAGATCCTGCGACTCAAGGTAAGGCATTGGTACTGGCTGAGCAAGTTCGTGATCAACTTGAAGCCGTAAATAGTTCAATTCGTTTGAAAACGGGTTCGCAAGGTTCAATGAAGAGTCAGATGAAAAAAGCAGACCAATCAGGTGCTATTTATGCATTGATCTTTGGTGAGCGTGAAGCTGAGTCTCAACAAGTTCTTGTAAAAGAGCTTGCAACTGCTGAACAATATGAAGTAGCGGTAGCTGAAATCGTACCATTCTTCACAGAAAAATTTTCTTCGAAATAAGCCAATAATCATAAGGAAAAGGGGAGTTAAATGAGCGCAATAAGTGATGAAGAACAACTAGATAGTTTAAAGTCATTTTTTAAGAAATATGGCTCAGCTATGGTGACAGGCGTCCTCATTGCATTGATTGCCTTTTTCGGATGGGAATATTGGCAGAAGAAAACTTTGGCTGAAAATCAAAATGAAACAGCGAAAGTGCAGCAATTAATGGATGATGCAAAAGCAGTTGGAAGCGACCCAAAAGCTTCAGCTGCTTTGGTTACATCGGCAGATAAAATTGTCAAAGATAATCCTGATTCTGTTCAAGCAATCCAAGCACAGATTGTAATGGCAAAATTAGCATTTGATAAAAATGACTATGCAACAGCCGAACGTGAACTGAAAAAAGTTGAAAATTCTAAACTCAAAGATGCTGGTCTGTTACAAGTTGTAAAGCTTAAACTTGCAGATACGCAATTGGCGCAAAAGAAATTTGATGAAGCCTTGAAAACCTTGTCAGTTGTGGATGAGCCAGCTTTTAAAGCAAGTGCTGAAGAGTTAAAAGGTGACATTTACGTTGCCAAAAATGATATCGATAATGCTAAAAAGTCGTATCAAGCTGCATGGAATGCGGTGGTTGAGCGTAAACAGGAACGTCAAATTTTACAAATTAAACTCGAAAGTGTTGGCGTATTAGTAGATGATCCTGAACTTGAAAGCCCAATTTTGAAAACGCAAGTGGATGAGTCTTAATGGATAGAAAATTTAAAATACCTTTTGCTTTAGCAATCTTATCTACAGCTTTAGTGGGCTGTTCAAGTAACAAAGTTAAAGAAGTAAAAATTAAACCGAATCCATTACCTAAAGTTGCTCATGCTACGAGTTTAGTACAGGTATTTTCAAAAGATGTTTCTTCAACTAGTGAAGAAGATCCATTGCGTCTACGTTTAGATACAGAAAATGGTGTTGTTTTTGCTTTAGATCCGAAAGGTGAAGTTGCAGCCTATAAAGGTAAACAACGCTTATGGGAAACGAAAGTAACGAAAGCTGGTCTAAGCTCAGGTATTGAAGCGGCTGATGGCTTGGTTATTGTTGGTAGTCCAAAAGGCAAAATCTATGCTTTAGATCAAGCAACTGGCGCGAAGAAATGGACAGCTCAGTTGTCTGGTGCGTTGATTAGCTCTGCTTTGATTCAGTCTGGTCGTGTGATTGTGGTAACCAATGACGCTACTGTGTATGCTTTGGATGAAGAAACTGGACAACAAGCTTGGACTTACAAGTTACCGAATGCTTCATTCAGCTTACGTGGACAAGCTTCACCTGTAAGTTTAGACCCACGTACAATTCTTGTGACAACATCTACAGGATATCTTTATGCAATTGACAGTGTAGCGGGTGTACCTCGTTTACAACGTCGTGTTGCAGTGACTGAAGGTCGTTCAGATATTCAACGCTTAATTGATGTTGATAGTGAACCTGTTGTTTCTGGACAATATGTCGTGACAACAAGCTTCCAAGGTCAAGTGACTGTACTTGATTTAGCTTCTCAACGTGTTTTGTGGAGTGAAAATTCAAGCAGTATTAATCGTCCAGAAGTTTTTGATGGCAAAGTATTTGTGTCGCAAACTGATGGTCAGCTCATTGCTCATGATCTAATTACCGGTGAGCAGATTTGGAAGAATGAACAGCTATCAAATCGTAATCTCAGTAATGCTGTAGTGCTAGGTCAAAACTTAGTGGTGGGTGACTTGGATGGTTACTTACACCTGATTGATCCAAACACAGGCAAAATCTTAGGGCGTTCTAAAACCAGCGGTGAAGTACGTACTTTAAGAATCATTGATAATCAGCTTTATGTTGCGACTCGCAAAGGCGATTTAAGCATTTGGCAGAATCGATAGACTGATCGTCAAATTTATTGAGTCTTGTGTTAAACTAGTCCTAATCTATTTTTTTAAACTCGGGGTGATTGAATATTCAATACCCCGTGTTTTTATTTGAATTGTCGAAAGACAAGGGCTTTGACCCTATTTCCTCCTATTTATCTGATGTTCAGACCAGTCCAACTGGCTGATCTTGAATTAAGGTTAATTTATGAAACCCGTAATTGCGCTGATTGGGCGTCCGAACGTTGGTAAATCAACGTTATTTAACCAGATTACTAAGAGTCGTGATGCACTTGTTGCTGATTTCGCGGGTTTGACCCGTGATCGTAAATACGGTGATGCGGTATATGAAAATAAATCTTTCATTGTTGTTGATACTGGGGGTATCGGCGAAAGTGAAGGTGGTATTGATTCTTATATGGCAGAACAGTCAAAAACTGCGATTAATGAAGCGGATATTATTATTTTCGTCGTTGATGCACGTGCTGGCTTATTGGCTTCTGACGAACAGATTGCACGTGAGTTACGTACTTTAGGTAAGAAAATTTACCTTGTTGCGAACAAGGTCGATGGTGTTCACGCTGAAGCTGCATTGGTTGAGTTCTATAAACTTGGTATGGGTGAGCCATTACAAGTGGCTGCCAGCCATGGCCGTGGTGTACAGCAAATGCTTGAGGAAGTTCTAACAGACATTCCTGAAGATGAAAACCCAGAAGATCACGATAAAGCAACAGGCTTACGTTTAGCGATTATTGGTCGTCCAAATGTGGGTAAATCGACCTTGGTTAACCGTTTATTGGGTGAAGAACGTGTGGTGGCATTTGACCAACCGGGTACAACACGTGACTCTATTTATATTCCTTATGAACGTGATGGTCGTCATTACACCTTAATTGATACTGCTGGTGTGCGTCGTAAAGGTAAGGTAGATGAAATGATTGAGAAATTCTCAATCGTCAAAACGCTACAAGCCATTAAAGATGCCCATGTGATTGTGGTTGTTTTGGATGCTCGTGAAGGTGTAGTAGAACAAGATTTACATTTAATTGGTTATGCGCTTGAAGCAGGTCGTGCCATGGTAATCGCCATTAATAAATGGGATAACATGACTGAGTATGATCGCAAGCAATGTAAATTGGATGTGGATCGTCGTTTTGACTTTATTCCTTGGGCAAAAGTGCATTTAATTTCAGCATTGCATGGTACAGGTGTAGGTGAGCTTTATCCAACGATCCATCGTGCTTATGATTCATCGCATTTAAAAGTTTCACCTGCAAAATTAACCCAGATTTTGAATGACGCTACTGAAGCGCATCAACCACCAATGATCAGTGGTAAGCGTATTAAAATGCGCTATGCACATATGGGCGGACAAAATCCACCTACGATTGTTATTCATGGTAATAAAGTTGATAAGACGCCTGCGGATTATCGTCGTTATTTAGAAAATGTATTCCGTAAAGTCTATAATCTTGAAGGAACACCTGTTCGAGTTGATTTTAAAACGTCTGAAAACCCATTTGAAGGTCGTAAATCTCAAGTAGATGAGCGTGTAGCAGCGCGTAAACGTCGTTATGTTCAGAAATTTAAAAAGGCTGAAAAGAAATACAGAAGTTAAGCTTCATTTTCTGTTCAATCGAAACCCAAAGACGTCTTTGGGTTTTTTGTTTTGATCAATTTTGTGACTTAAAATTGAAGCAAGATGATTGTCTATGCACTTTTTATGGTCAATGTTATAATTTTCAGGCAATTTCAATGTTGCAAAAAAAATATAATATAATAGTTGTACAGGGTATATGAATTCGCATGATTCAATTAAATGTTACGCAGCTTAAATTCAGTTGTGTGGGAGAGGTTTATCCTGCGCTTGAGCATATCCCTGCAATGCAACGCAGACGTTTGTCTACAATTGCTAAATTGGCCTTGAATAGTGCAATCGAATGCTTGGCTCAACAAAAAGTTGATTATATTGTTTGGGCATCACAATATGGTGATGAGCATAAAACCTATAAAATTTTAGAAGATGTATTACACGATTTGACACCATCGCCTACGCAATTTTCAACTTCTGTCCATAATGCTGTTGCAGGCTTATATTCAATCTTATGTAAAGATGCAACACCGAGTACCAGTTTGTGTGCGGATTGGACTGAAGCCATGATTGAGGCGTATGCATATTTAAAAACAATGCATCCGCAAGGTCGAGCAATGGTGGTTTATTATGATGAAGCATTGCCAGAAGTGTATGAAGAACATCAAATTTTTCAGGGTTTTTCGATGGCAGCTTTGATTGGTTTAGAGATGCCAAATATAGCGTTAGATGAAAATAAGTTAAAGCAAGTGGAACCTAAGTATTTAGATGCTATGCATTTTAATGAATTTTGGACACAAACTTTGCCACAAAGTTATGGTGCATGGTCAAAATGTTAATGATGAAAAAACTACGCAATAAAGTCAATTATGCATGGCGTGTTGGTGCAACAGGCTTTAGTTTTGCAAGTTTTGGTTTAGGTGGTGTGGCGATTGGTGGTGTTATTGCGCCATTGGTGAATTTATCGAGCCAAGAGCCAAAATGTAGACAACAGCGAGCTCAGCAAGTCATTCGTTATAGCTTTAAAGGCTTTACGGAAATGATGGTCAAGCTCGGGATTATGACCTATGAAATTGAAGGCTTAGAAAAATTAAAACAAAGCCGTCAAGAGTTGGTTATTGCCAATCATCCTACTTTAATTGATGTGGTGGTGTTGATTGGTCTGATGGAAAAAGCCAACTGTGTGGTCAAAGAAGCGCTGTGGTCAAATCCATTTACCAAAGGGCCTGTACGTTCTGCGGGTTATATTCTCAATGCTGGTTCAGAACAATTTATTCACGATTGCGTTGCGCGTTTGCAAGAAGATCAAGCGGCATCTTTATTGATTTTTCCTGAAGGTACACGAACTGAAAAGGGCAAGTTTTTAAATGAATTTCAACGTGGTGCAGCCAATATTGCATTACGTGCTCAAGTTCCCATTCGTCCAGTTTTAATTCGATGCACACCATCGACATTAACTAAAAATGAAAAGTGGTATCACGTTCCATCTGAACCCTTTCATATCCAAATTAAGGTATTGGATGCGATTCATATTGATGAAGTGCTAGAGGATGCTCAGATTTCTCCAAAACAAGTTCGTCAATTAAATCAAAAACTTCAACAATTTTTTAATCAAGAGTTATCAAACAATGAGCAATCTTGCTGATGAATTAAAACAAATGATCATTGATGTACTTGCCCTCGAGGACATCAGCATAGATGATATCGACACTGAAGCCCCTCTATTTGGGGATGGCTTAGGTTTGGATTCAATTGATGCATTAGAGTTAGGTTTGGCGTTGAAAAAACGTTATAACATTCATTTAAATGCTGAGTCTGCTGATACCAAGCAGCATTTTAAATCGATTCAAAGTTTAGTTGCTTTGGTTGAAGCGCAACAAAAAGCATAAGAGGTTAAGATGTTAACGCAAGAACAGATTCTAGAAAAACTACGTGAGTGGATGGAAGAGTTATTTGAAATTGAGCCTGAAGAGATTCAGCTTGATTCAAATCTATATTCGGATCTAGATGTAGATAGTATTGATGCAATTGATTTGGTTGTAAAAATTAAAGAATTGACAGGTAAACAAGTACAACCTGAAGATTTTAAAAACGTGCGCACTGTACAAGATGTTGTGACCGTTATTCATAATATGTTTGCTGAATGAAACACATATTTAAAGGGATAATAATCATACTTATGGTTATCTATCCCTTTTTAGTGGGTTGGAGTTTATCGCACGGTCATTTTCTGTGGGTCAGTGTGATACTCATCGCATTAGGTATTGTGCGTTTATTTAGCCAAGGTAATCAGCTCATGATGCCCCTGACTTGGTTTGCAATCCTGTGTGGTGGCTTGAGTTTACTCTTGAAAGATCATGCTTGGTTGAAAATGTATCCTGTGTTGATGAGTGTTGGCGCAGGGATGATTTTCGCATCGACCTTGATTAAACCGCCTTCGATGATTGAGCGTTTTGCACGTCTTGCTGAACCCAATTTACCTGAATCTGGTGTAATTTGGACACGAAAAGTCACTGTAGTTTGGTGTATTTTTTTCGTGATCAATGCCTTAATTGCATTGTGGAGCGTGTTGTTTGCACCGATGAAAGTTTGGGTGATTTATAATGGTTTTATTTCCTATGTATTGATGGGAATTTTATTATTAGGCGAATTTATTTTACGTAAACGCCAACAGCGTCTAAATCTGAATATTGCCTCAGATCAGACTGATTCAAGAAAGAGTGATTTAAAAGAATGATAGCGTGTCATTTTCAAATGCATATTTTTGCACAACATATTTTGTGCATTCAAGATGATCTGAGTCAAATTCGTTTTATTGATTTTTGGCAAGATGTCTGTGCGCAAGCATCACTGATTCAGAAATTAGATGCAGAGCAATATGCGCTTTGGGAAAATGACAGCTATGAATTTTTAGTGCTGTTTTTTGCTACGTTATTGGCAAGAAAACAAGTGTTGATTGCACCAAATCGAGTGAAAGATCTTGAGTCAGAATTGGCTGAACAAGGGATTTACTTCCTTTCACGTCAGCAAGTCATCACGCAAGACAGTCCAGCAACCTTTGAGCTTTCCACTTTAAATTTAGATGAGCGTTTTTTAACTCAGGCACAAGTTTATTTTTATACCTCAGGTTCAACAGGGCAGCCTAAAAAAATTCCACGTACATTGCGTCAATTACTCAATGAAGTACAAGGTTTAAATCAAAGTTTTGATTTAGCTGAGTCTATGATTGCGATTGCGACGGTGAGTCATCAGCATATTTACGGTCTGTTATTTAAATTACTTTTACCGCTTGCCAGCGGGTGTAGTTTTTATAATCCGCAATTGGCTTTTCCTGAGAATATTGTCGCAGCACAACGTAAACTTGCACGATTTCAACTTGCCAATTATGTGATTTCTAGTCCTGCTTTACTTAAGCGTTGGACCAGTGATGTGATTTTGGAAAATTGCCAATATGTCTATTCTTCGGGTGGAAAATTAGAGGCGGGTGTACGACCATGGTTGAATCGTCCGATCATCGAAGTGTTGGGCAGTTCTGAAACTGGCGGTATCGCACATCGCGATCAAGATGATGCCTTATGGTTACCATTTGCCAATGTTGATATTCAAGCCACTGAAAATGAAGAATTAGCAGTTAAAACCAATCACGCATTTAGTGATGATTGGATTTTAACAGGTGACCGTGTACAACTGGTTGAAGCCTCAAATTCAAAAAGTACCTTTAAACTTTTAGGACGCTTAGATCGAATTGTAAAACTAGAAGAAAAGCGTCTGAGTTTAGATGCGATCGAACATAAGATTTTGAGTTTAAATGAAGTTATAGACTGTCATGTATTATTGGTTGAGCATGAACATCGACAGATTTTAACCTGCGTAGCTGTATTGAACGCAGAGGCACAATCAGCACTCATGCAAGG
The DNA here is from genome assembly GCF_000214135.1 of Acinetobacter sp. P8-3-8. Classification (GTDB taxonomy): domain Bacteria; phylum Pseudomonadota; class Gammaproteobacteria; order Pseudomonadales; family Moraxellaceae; genus Acinetobacter. The sequence goes on along the minus strand of NZ_AFIE01000006.1, from coordinate 91,029 downwards.
TACGAAAGCAAGTTTTGTGACACTTTTAAAAAACCAATTAAAAGATAAATTAGAAAGTATCGCCATTCCACGACAGTGGCGTTTTTTACCGCAATTGCCTAGAAATGCACAATCAAAATTGAATAAACAAGCCATGCAAGCTTTGTTTAAGCCTTTACTATTACCTGTTGTTTTAGCACAACAAAATTCGGCAGATCAGACCGTTTATCAATTGGCTTTCCCACCTGAATTGGAATGTTTTAAAGGGCATTTCCCCAATTTTCCAATCTATCCAGGAGTGGGGCAAATTGGATTTATCCAACACTTCGCTAAACAGGTTTGGGGCGATTTAGCTTGGTGTAATGGTTATGAGCAATTGAAATTTCAAGATTTAATTAAGCCATATTCAGAAGTCCAACTGACTTTACAGAGGAAGTTGCATAAGGTTTATTTTGAAATGAGTTCAGGTGAATTGAAGTTGGCTTCAGGGCGCTTACTGTTCGAATTAAATCAGCAAGATCATTTAGAGCATCAGGTTGAGACTGGAGCGACGCATGTCTAATTACGGATTTATTGTTCCAGTTTATAATCATCCACATTATATTCAGGCACTCATTGAACATTTAATGCAATTTGAATTGCCGATTATTTTAGTTAATGATGGCAGTGATGCAGAATGCACGCATTTGCTACGTCATATTGCTACTCAGTTTGAACAGGTCATTCTCGTTGAACATGCGCAGAATCAAGGTAAAGGTCAGGCTGTTATTACGGGATTGAATAAAGCTGTTGAGCTTGGTTTAAGTCATGCTTTACAGATTGATTCAGATGGACAGCATGATTGGAATGATATTGCAAAATTCATCGATATTTCAAAACAACATCCGCACGCGATGATTATTGGTCAGCCCGTTTTTGATGAAACGGTTCCAAAAGGTCGTTTGTATGGACGTTATGCCACGCATATTTGGGTGTGGATTAACAGTCTATCTTTTGACATTAAAGACAGTATGTGTGGTTTTCGGGTTTATCCATTAACTGAAACATTGCCCATTATTCAAACGGCTAAATTTCAATTGCGTATGGGCTTTGATAGTGAAATCTTAGTACGTTTAAAATGGGACAACGTTTCTTTTGTAAATGTTCCGACCAAAGTCATTTATCCTGAGCAAGGCATTTCACACTTTCATGCATGGCGTGACAATTTAGGCATGAGCAAAGCGCATTCACGACTTTTTGCTGGAATGTTGTTGCGTTTACCAAGATTACTCAGAAATAAATATAAAGGTTCAGTTGATGACTGAATCGCAATCACCACAGTGGAATCATTTAAAAGAGAAGGGGGGCATGCTCCCTTTGATGTTGATGCTATGGTTTTACCGCTTAGGCGGACGAGTATTATGTCGTATCGTTTTGTATTTTGTGATCATGTGGTATTGGTTATTTTCAAATATTGCAAAACAAGCATCATTACAATATTTAAATCAATTGCATCGTTTTGCAGGAAAGCAGTCACCTTTTTCACAAGTGCCTACACTTGCAAATAGCTATACACATTTCATGCAGTTTGGTGAGTGTATTTTAGATAAAATTGAAGGCTGGTTAGGTAATATTCCAGAGCAAAAGCTGAATTTGCATGGCCATGAACATTTTCAAGCGCATTATCAAAAAGGTGCCATTATTCTTGTATCGCACTTTGGAAATATTGAATTATTACGTGCGATTAAATCGGAAAATTCACAAAAAATTAATGTGTTGGTTTATCAAAAGCATGCAACTAAATTTAATGATTTTTTGAAAAAAATTAACAGTAATGCGGATGTACATCTGATTTCTGTAGATGAACTGGGTATTGAAACTGCTGTGCTTTTGCAAGAGAAACTTGAACAAGGTGAATGGGTTATTTTGGCTGCAGATCGTGTTCCTGTACAGTCGCAACGTGTACAACGTGTGAGCTTTTTAGGTGAGGATGCTGATTGGCCTCAAGGTGCTTGGATTTTAGCAAGTTTGTTGAAAGTGCCGATATTGGCTGTGTTTTGCTATCGACAAAAACAGCAGTTTGATGTGCATATTCATTTGCTTGAAGAAAAGATTGAATTACCACGTGCCAACCGTTTGCTTGCAATGCAAAACTTCACTCGAAAATATGTGGAAGTGCTAGAACAGCATTGCATACGTGCTCCCTATCAATGGTTTAATTTTTATAATTTTTGGAATAAGTAGTTGAAAAATAAAGATATGAAAGTTTTAGTTGTTGGCGAACAAGCTTTAACAATAGAACAGGTGATTGCAGTTGCTCAGGGTCAATGTTTGGTGGCATTACCAACTTCACAACAATGGCAAAACTTGATTCAGCGTGGCGCTGATTTTCTAGACCAGTTGTTAGAAGAAGAAGGCGTTATTTATGGTGTGACTACTGGATATGGCGACTCATGTTTAGTGGAAATTCCTCCGCACCAAGTCCATGAATTACCACTACATTTATCTCGTTTTCATGGTTGTGGATTAGGGCAAAATCTTGATTTGATCACAGCACGTGCAGTTGTAGTGACACGATTGTGTTCATTGGCACGTGGCTATTCAGGTGTATCTTTGGCATTGCTCGAGCGTTTAGTATGGATGCTCAATGAAAATATTATCCCTGTAATTCCATCAGAAGGTTCTGTCGGAGCAAGTGGTGATTTAACGCCATTGTCTTATATTGCAGGTGCATTGGTCGGTGAGCGTGATGTTTATCAAAAAACACAAAATAAAATCGTACCAATTGCGCAAGTTTATGCTGAATATCAATTCGATGCTTTAGTGCTACGACCTAAAGAAGGTTTAGCACTGATGAATGGTACAGCTGTGATGACTGCAATTGCATGTTTAAATTATAAAAAAGCTGAACAAATTTCACTACTCAGTACCTTAGTTACTACAATGAATGTTTTGGCTTTGGAAGGTAATCCTAGTCATTTTGATGAGGTTTTATTTGCACAAAAACCACATCAAGGTCAGCAAAATATTGCTGCTCAGCTTCGTAACTGGTTGAATAGTGAAGTTCAAACTGAACATCAAAGCCCACGTTTGCAAGACCGTTATTCATTACGTTGCGCACCGCATGTGATTGGTGTTTTTGAGGATTCCAAAACGTGGTTACGTCAATTTATTGAAAATGAATTGAATTCAAGTAATGACAATCCATTGATTGACCCTGTGAATTTACGTGTTTTACATGGTGGTCATTTCTATGGCGGGCATATCGCTCAAGCCATGGACAGTTTAAAAATCATGATAGCCAATATTGCTGATTTAATGGATCGTCAATTGGCACAATTGGTAGACCATAAAATGAATCATGGTTTACCTCGCAATTTGACAGGTTCGAGTCTTGAACGTTTACCGTTAAATCACGGTTTTAAAGCAGTTCAAATCGGCGTGTCTGCATGGACAGCAGAGGCTTTAAAGCAGACTTTGGCTGCGTCTATATTCTCTCGTTCTACAGAATGTCATAACCAAGATAAAGTGAGTATGGGTACGATTGCTGCACGAGATGCCAGTCGAGTGATCCTATTAACTGAGCAAGTCATGGCCGCTTTAAGCTGTGCGGCAGTGCAAGCCATTCAACTGAGAGGATTGAGTGAACAATTGGGAGAGGTGTTAACGCAGTTCCAACATTGGGTGCTTGAAAGCTTCACTTTTGTAGAAGAAGATCGTGCTTTGCAACATGATTTACAACGTTTGGTTGATCGTTTTGAACAGCTTGAATTGTTGAATTCAACTGATCAAAGTTTGAAATGGCACTAATTTGAAATGGAGCTAAGTTATGCATGTTGATGTCATTATTGAAATTCCATTTCATGATGTAGATACCATGAATATTGTTTGGCATGGTCATTACATCAAATACTTTGAAATCGCACGGTGTAAATTATTAGACGAATTTGACTATAACTATGTACAGATGAAAGATTCTGGTTATGCATGGCCTGTGATTGAGAGCTATGTGCGTTATGTACAAGGTATTGAATTTCAGCAAAAAATTCGTGTACGTGCCATTTTAAAAGAATGGGAAAATCGTTTGAAAATTGAGTATCAAATTTTTGATGCGAATACTGGAAAACGTTTAACCAAAGGGTTTACATCGCAAGTTGCAGTGCATATTGAATCACGTGAAATGTGTTTCCAATCACCACAGGTTTTATTTGATCGCTTAAATGCTTGGTCAATGTTTTCAGCGACTGAGTTTAAATCTTAAAAGGAAATGATCATGAAGCAAAATTCAACTTCAATGTTTCAACAAACGCAGCCTATTCATATGACATTGGTTTTAAAGTCGTTTGTATTTTCGAAAGCGATGAAGTCTTTGTGGATGTTCATGGGCCTTATTTTGAGTATGTTGTTCTGTGCAACATTTGCAAATGCTGCGCAGGTGCAAAATGCGCAAGTGGGGCAGATTTTTAAACAGTTATCAACCACGCCAACTGTTCGTGCCAATTTTCAACAGCAAAAAAAATTAGCTGCTTTAAATAAAACCTTTGTTTCCAATGGAACAGTATTATTTTCTAAACAATATGGTGTGTTGTGGCAAATTCAAAAACCTGTACAAGCCAGTTTAATCGTAACACCTAAAAAGCTGGTTCAAAAAACTCAACGTACCTATAGCCAAATTGAAATTGATAAATCACCTTATGGTTCAGTGGCAACCATGTTTTTACAGTTGATGTCGGGCAATGAAACGGCTTTGGCAAAGAATTTTAATATTGTGTCTGCACATTATTCTCCGACGCAGTGGGATGTGACTTTGACACCGAAAAGTAGCTTATTTAAAAAATTATTTGATCGTGTTGAGGCGCAAGGGCAACGTTATGTAGACCGTATTGTGATTACTGAAAAAGCCAATAATTCGACTGTCATTCAATTTAGTCAGCATAACCCTCAACCTGCTCAACTTACGGCTTCAGAAGATGCACTTTTCAAATTGGCCCAATAAACTTACAGCGCTTTGGGTCGCGACTTTACTGTGTGTCGCATTGAGTTTGGCGTATTCATGGTTTAAGCATGACATTCACATTCAAACCAATATCTTTGCATTATTGCCCAAAGAACATCAGGATGTGCAATTAGAAAAGACGCAAGAATATGTGAACCAACAACTGAATAATAAAGTCTTTTTGGTGATTGATGCATCGAATGATCAAGCCTTGCAACAAGCCACAGATATTCTGAAGCAACAAGTAGAGAGTTCACAATTATGGCAACCGTTAAAGCCACAATTGGATACTGAAAAATTTGCACAAACTTTATATCAATATCATGCAGGTTTACTCAGTGCGGAAGATATTGAGCTGTTAAAAAAACAAGACTATACGGCTTTGACTGAGCAAGCGCTTTTACAGATTATGAGCCCTGGTATGCCGATTAGCGCAGACCTGCTAAAGAAGGATCCGCTGTTGCTTTTTCCTCGTTTTGCGATGGGGTTGTCAAATCAAAAAACAGATCAAACGATTGATATGGAACAGGGTTTTGCCACCATCCATGATGAGCACGGCAATTCTCGTTTCTTTAGTTTAGAGTTAACCCAAAGCCCATATAATATTGATTATCAAGAAAAGACATCTGCTTGGATGCAACAGGTTGATGCTGAATTAAATAAGCTGAATGTTAAAACGCATTGGACTGGAACGCTGCTCTTTTCAAGTTTTGGCACGCAGTCTGCTGAAAAAGAAATTTCAACCATCGGCTTGGGTTCAAGCTTAGGTGTTTTATTACTGGTCTGGTTTGGTTTTAGATCATTACGTCCAATGCTCACTGAGTTTATTGCAGTGAGTAGTGGAATTTTGGTTGCGTTTGCACTAACACATTGGGTTTTTGGTGAAATTCACCTCATGACTTTGGTGTTTGGCGCAAGCTTAGTCGGTGTATGTGTCGATTTTTCTTTTTATTTTATGGCATTGCAATCACAACATCGTAATACAAATGGCTTTACGATTTTAAAACCCGTTTTGCCTAGCCTCTTTATGGGCTTGATGACCACTTTGGTTGCTTATGTCTTCCTGACCTTTACGCCTTTTCCCGGTTTTCGTCAGATTGCTGTATTTTCAATCGTTGGACTCAGTGCTGCATGGGTCACCAGTATTTTGCTGTTACCTCGTTTGAAAGCACTAAATGCACAGCCTGCAATAAATACACTCGGGTTTATTGGACAAACTCGAGATTATTTTTTACAGCGTCCTATTTTACGTAATGTTGTGATTGTTGTAATCATTCTTGGATCGATCACCAGTATATCTTTCTTAACCGCTAATGATGATATTCGTAATTTACAGAGTATGGATCAAAAGCTTAAACAAGAAGATCGTTATGTACGTGAGCGTTTTGGTCAGCAACAAAGCAGTGATTATTTTGTTATTCGTGCGGAAAATACAACACAGCTTGAGCAACAAGAACAAGCTTTATTGACTAAATTAAGCCAGCTTAAACAACAAGAGCAGTTGCAAGGTTTTCAAGCGATTGGTCAATCTGTACCATCTGTGGCGATGCAGCAGGCTAATATTCAATTGTTACAACACATTCCTGCAAGTGCTTTGAAAACGTATGCTGAAGCCATGCAGTTAAATGTAGCGGATGTTATCGAGTGGCAAAAACAATTGGAAAATCAGCCTGTATTGACAATAAATGCATTTCAAGATCATCCTTTGGCATTTTTACAACCCAGTCAAAATGAACGTTTGGTTTTGGTTCAAGGAATTGCGCATTCTCAAAATATGCAGCAACTTGAAACTGCACAGATTAAACTATTACAACCCGTAAGCAGTCTATCGACGTTATTTCAAGAGCATCGTATTCAGGCACAGTATTTATTGCTGTATGCCTTAATCGCTCTCGTGATTGGCCTAGGTATTATTTATGGAATTGGTTCAATCATTGCGTTAATTTCACCTGTCAGTTTGGCTTTACTCAGTACCTTTGCGGTGCAAGCATGGCTAGGTGTTGAGATTAACCTGTTCAGCATTATGGGGACTTTTTTAATTATTGGGATTGGCGTGGATTATGCGATTTTTTATCGACATGGACATGACCATCCACATGTAGTCGGTATGGCCTTATTTTTATGTATGATGTCGACTTTACTTGGCTTTGGATTGTTGTCGTTTAGCCATACTTATGCCATTCATTGTTTTGGTTTGACTGTTTTATTGGGCGTAATTTTTTCGTTTGTATATGCCACAATTTTTACCAAAGCAGACGATCAGCACCGTGTTATTTTACAAAATCAGCAAGATAGCTGAAAACAAAGAGAGAATAATGAGTTCAATTCAACAAACAGATATATTAATTATTGGCGCAGGCCCATCTGGGAGCTCAGCAGCCGCATTATTGTGTCAAAAAGGCTATGCCGTTACGATTATTGAAAAACAATATTTTCCGCGCTTCTCGATTGGTGAGTCTTTACTTCCTCAGTCGATGGTCTTTTTAGAAGAAGCAGGCCTGTTAGATACCATTCAAAACCATGTCGATGAATATGCTTTTCAATTTAAAAACGGTGCGACCTTTTTAAAAGGTCAACAACGTAGTTTTTATGATTTTACTGAAAAATTCAGTGAAGGGCCGGGCACCACATGGCAAGTACGCCGTGCCAATTTTGACCAGCTTTTAGCACAGCAAGCTGAGCGATATGGTGCTGAAATTCGTTTCGGGCATGAAGTTACCGCTGTTGATGTCGCTAGCCAAAACCCGATTTTAACAGTTAAAGATGAACAAGGTACGCAGTATCAAATTCAAGCTAAATTTTTACTCGATGCCAGTGGTTTTGGACGAATCTTGCCTAAATTTTTGGATTTAGAAAGTCCATCTAATTTTCCTGTACGTCGTGCTATTTTCACGCATATTGAAGATGGAATTTTAGATGACCCTGATTTTGATCGTGAGAAAATTTTAATTACTGTACATGAAAAAGACCCACGTGCATGGTATTGGTTGATTCCGTTTGCTGATGGTCGTTCTTCGTTTGGGATTGTTGCAGAACAAGATTTCTTTGAAAATTATCAATTTGACGATACAAGCGCAGAAACTTTACAGGCTACATTTGAACGTATTCTTGCAGATGATCCAGCTTTGTCGCATGTATTACGCAATAAAAAGTTTGATACGGCTGTAAGAACTTTGGTGGGATATTCAGCCAATGTGAAACATTTAGCTGATCGTAATTATGCATTGTTGGGTAATGCGGGTGAGTTTTTAGACCCAGTCTTTTCTTCTGGTGTGACGATTGCTTTGAAATCATCAAGTTTAGTCGTGCCTTTGCTTGAACGTGTTTTAAAAGGTGAAGCGGTTGACTGGATGCAAGAATATGAGAAACCTTTAAGAAAAGGGATTCACGTATTTCGTGCATACGTTGAGTCATGGTATGAAGGCGAGTTTCAAGACGTGGTCTTTTCTAAAAATCAAAATGATAAAATCCGCCGTATGATTGCATCGTTATTGGCAGGTTATGCATGGGATGATAAAAACCCGATTCATAAAAACCCCAAACAACGTTTAAGCACCTTAGCTGAATATTGTCGTGAGGAGCAATCACAAATTAATCCAATGGGAATTGAATGATGTTGCATAGATGGAAACATTGTACTTTGGCAATCTTACTGATCTTGCCTTTAACAGCATGTCAGCAAATGTTGCCCAAAGCACAAGGTCTCGTCAATTCACAATGGACTGCTCAGCAATATCAAAGGCAAGATTTGGTTGAAGTACAGTGGAAAGCACATAGTTTTAGCTTTTTGTTATATCAACAGCAACAAGGCCAAAACTTGGATTTTTTAGCATTAAGCCTGACAGGGCAACAGCTTTTTAAATTACATTTTGATGGGAAACAGGTGACGGTTGAGCAACGGATTGAACAAATGAAACTTTTGCCTTTTGATTTTTTAGTTCGTGATATTTTATTTGCAACCTATCCAAACTTTATTGCATATCCACCTGAAAATGTTCTGGTGAATCGCTCAAAACAAGATCATTCACTGAACATTGAGGATATTTTGATCCACCAAAACAAGGTACTCACGATTCGACATACTCAAGATCATATTGAATTGGATAATGTACAAGTGCCGTATCAAATGGTGTTTAGCGAAGTGCCAAATACTTTGGAAAATAATGAGTAGGTGCCAAAATGCCTGAATTAATTGATCAAAATAATCCAGCTGTTGGTATTCAGTTTAGTGTTGGCTTATCTGCTTTGGGTTCGACCACGACACAACTAAAACAAGCTTTGACCAGTATTGAAAATACTTTAAGTTTGAGTCATGCATTCATTGCTGAAAAAGGTGTTTGGGTGGGGGCTTATTCTGCTGAGTTGATTCAACAGGTTCCCGAAAATTTAAAAGCGTTTGAAACACGTAATTTACGATTTGCTTTGACAGCATTACAGCAGATTGAAACTGATATTCAGCGTTATGTTGCTCAGTTTGAAAATAAACGTCTTGCGATTGTGATGGGAACATCAACATCAGGTATTGCAGATAATGAGCCTGAATTAAGACGTTATTTTCAAGGTGATCACACGATTCAAATCAAACAAAAAAACAAGAAATGGGATGCTTAGCCAAAGCTTTGCAAACTTATTTGGGCTGGGACGGCTTGGCATATACCATTTCTACGGCATGCTCATCGAGTGCCAAAGCATTTGCAGCAGGGCAACGTTTGATTAATGCAGGGCTTGCCGATGCTGTGTTGGTCGGTGGTGTAGATACCTTATGTCAATTGACGCTCAATGGTTTTAATAGTTTAGAAAGTTTATCTGATGGTATTTGTCAGCCATGTGGGCAAGAGCGAGATGGAATTAATATTGGTGAAGCCGCAGCTTTATTTTTATTGTCCAAAGAAGTTGCACCTGTCATGTTAATGTCGGCTGGAGAATCAATGGATGCATGGCATATTTCTGCACCACATCCTGAAGGTGAGGGAGCAGCTAAAGCAATGCAAGCGGCTTTGGATATGGCACATTTGCATGCATCTGAAATTGGCTATCTAAATTTGCATGGTACGGCGACACCACAAAATGATGCAATGGAAATCAAAGCTGTACAAAAGGTATTTCAACATTATGCTGTGCCTTTGAGTAGTACAAAGCATAAAACTGGACATTGCTTGGGTGCTGCAGGAGCGATTGAAGCGATGATTTGTAACCAAATCTTAAAAGATCAAGATTGGTTGCCTCTGCATCAACAAGGTATTTTGGACAATGAATTGGCAGGGCAGAGTTACGTGATTCATTCGAGTTTGGGTCAACCAATTCAATATGTTATGTCCAACTCATTTGCTTTTGGTGGCAGTAATATCAGTTTAATTTTTGGAACACAGTTAAAATGAATTCGTCTGAACGTTTAGATGCAATTGATTTCATTCCACATGAAAAACCGATGGTTTTTATTGATCATGTTGTAGAAATAGGCGATAACTTTGCTATAGCGGAATTATTCATTCGCCCAGAGTTGATGTTTTGTGAACAACACGGTTTACCGACATGGTCGAGTATTGAATTGATGGCGCAGACGGTTAGTTTGTATGCAGGTTCTCATGGTGGAAAATTAGGACAACAACCCAAAATTGGTTTTCTTTTAGGAACACGTAAACTGCATTTACCTGTGCCTTTTTTTGAAATAGGTGAAACAGTCACAATCCGAGCAGAAAAACAGTATTTACATGAAGGATTGGGACAATTTGCCTGTGAAATTTATTATCAAAACCATACAATCTCGGCAATGTTGAGCGTGTATGAACCTGAAGAATAACGACAGGTTTTAAAGATTAGGATGAAAGTGTGACAAGAAGAGTTTTAGTAACAGGGTCGAGCCGAGGTATTGGGAAAGCGATTGCATTACAATTGGCGGAAGCAGGTTTCGATGTCACTGTACATGCACGTTCAAAAAAAGTAGAAGCAGAACAAGTGGTTGCCGAAATTCAAGCTTTGGGTAGAAAGAGTCATACACTTTTATTTGATGTAACAGAACGAGAACAAGTACGACAGTTATTAGAACAAGACATTGCAGAACATGGTGCTTTTTATGCTGTGGTATTAAATGCTGGCTTAACGCATGATGCAGCCTTTCCCGCTTTAACTGACAATGATTGGGATGAAGTTATTTCTACGTCTTTAGATGGTTTTTATAATGTACTGAAACCATTGGTCATGCCAATGATTCGCCTAAAACAAGGTGGACGTATTGTCACGATGTCATCTGTATCTGGTGTGATGGGAAATCGTGGACAGGTGAATTATAGTGCTGCAAAAGCTGGATTGATTGGTGCGACCAAAGCCTTAGCACTCGAATTAGCCAAAAGAAAAATTACAGTCAACTGTGTTGCACCGGGTTTAATTGAAACTGAAATGGTCAGTGATGAAGTTCAGGAACATGCTTTAAAAATGATCCCGATGCAACGCATGGGGCAAGTGGATGAAGTCGCCAAAGTGGTTAAATTTTTATGTAGCGATGACGCAAGTTATATCACCCGCCAAGTGATTTCGGTGAATGGGGGATTGATATGAAGCGTGTCGTTGTAACCGGGATGGCTGGAATCACTTCATTAGGTGAAACAGCTGACTCTATTTTTGAGCAAATTGCAGCAGCGAAGAATGGCATTCGTTATATGCCAGATTGGGAAGTTTTTGCCGATTTACGCTGTAAAATAGCGGGCGCTGTTGAACACTTTGAAATCCCCAAGCATTTTAATCGTAAAGTTACACGAGGCATGGGGCGTGTTGCTTTGATGTCTGTGATCAGTGCTGAAAAAGCCTTAATTGATGCCAACTTATTAAATGATCCTATTCTACAAAGTGGAGAAACTGGGGTTGCCTTTGGTTCTTCAGCAGGCAGTGTAAACGCAGTCGCTGAGTTTGGTTCAATGTTATTGGAAAATAACATGAGCAAAATCAATGCAACGACTTATATCCGTATGATGTCGCATACCAGTGCAGTCAATATGACGGTTTATTTTGGCTTAAAAGGGCTGACATTACCCACATCGAGTGCATGTACTTCGGGGTCAATGGCAATCGGTCAGGCGTATGAAGCGATTAAGTATGGTAAACAGACCGTCATGTTTGCAGGTGGTGCAGAAGAACTGAGTGCGGCAAGTGCAGCAGTATTTGATGTATTACTGGCAACCAGTGGTATGAATGATCATCCAGAACGCTCTCCTCGTCCTTTTGACCGTGACCGTGATGGGTTGGTTGTCGGTGAGGGCGCGAGTTGTTTAATTTTAGAAGAATATGAACACGCTAAAAACCGTGGTGCAAAGATTTATGCAGAAATCATCGGTTATGGCAGCAATACAGATGGACAGCATGTAACTCGCCCAGACTTAGAAATGATGGGGCGTTGCATGGCTTTAGCGTTGAAAGATGCACAAATATCAGCAGATCAGATTGATTATGTGAATGCGCATGGCACATCGACCGATCAAGGTGATATTGCTGAAACCCAAGCGACCGCACGAGTTTTAGGTTACAAACCGATTAGTTCATTGAAAAGTTATTTTGGTCATACTTTAGGTGCATGTGGTGCAATAGAAGCTTGGTTAAGTATTGAAATGATGCATCGGAAGCAATTCGTCCCTACATTAAATTTAGAAAATATCGACCCATTGTGTGGTGATTTGGATTATATTGTGGGACAAAATCGAGAAATAAATGCCAAAATTTTGATGAGTAATAATTTCGCCTTTGGTGGAATTAATACCTCGATTATTTTTAAAAAATTAGATTCCTAAAGAGGGTATAACATGATGATTCAATCTATTAAAAAGATCGTGGTTGCTTTAGCTTTAACAACAACTGCTATGACTTCTGTACATGCAGCAGATACGATTCACCAATTTAATTTTCAAGAAGCTGTTAATCGTGCTGTTGCCGATGGCTTTTTAGATGGTTCTGTTAAGTTTTATTTAGCAGGAACGAAATCTGGCGGTAAAGTGATTGAAAAAGGCTTAGTGACCAATAAGAAAACCAATGGTTTTGCTAAATCTGCTGAATCTTCTTGTGATCGTGTTTTGCGTTCAGCACTTATTCAATTCCAAAATACAGCGAAATCGCGTGGTGCAAATGCTGTGACCAATATTGTGAGTTTCTATAAGTCGAATGAAACACGTAGCACCACAACTTATGATTGTGCAAAAGGAACTGCAATTGCAGGTGTTGCTTTGAAAGGCGATATTGTAAAGTTCTAATTACAGCTTAGATGTAAGGTAATTGGGTCAATGAAAAAGAATGAAATTCAAATACATTTGATTGCATTGGCTCAGTTATTAGGACTAGATCGAGATCAATTCAAAGATTTTCCTAGCTATAATCAATATAAGAAAAACCAAATTTATCAATATCGTAATCAAGTTTTATCAGATTTACTTCAAGTTGAAATCAACGATCAATCTATTGCCAAAACTGAATATGGCAAACCGTATTTAATAGATCATTCTCAAGTTGCTTTTAATCATTCGCATAGTCAAAAACATTATGCCCTTGCAAATAGTTTGCGGGTGCAGGATGTCGGTGTCGATGTTGAGGATTTAGATCGGGTTGTGCGTTTTGAAGCTTTAGCCAAACATGCTTTTCACCCAGAAGAATTCCAAACTTGGCAGGATTTAGATTTTGATTTGGCCTATTGGTTTAAAGTCTGGACGACCAAAGAAGCAGTTTTAAAGGCTTCCGGTTTAGGGATTCGTTTAAGTCTAAATGAATTGAATACGAATGCACATCCTATCAATGATGGTGGGATATGTACGCATCCACTCTTGGGTAGTTTTGCTTATCAAAATTTTAATTTAGGTCATGTGATGTTAACGGTATCTTGGCGTTCAGCATTGTCGTGTAAAGGTTTTGCATTTCCGAGTATTCAAATTATTCAGCATTGATTGATATAAGGTTTAAAAATTTTCAAAGCATAAAAAAGCCCATCTAAAGATGTAATGTCGATCAGTTAAGCGTAATTTTATTATTACCGATTGATAAATCTCCCCTAACCCCTCTTTACAAAAGAGGGGAATACTCGTGAATTCAATGCGGTATTGAATCCAAGATACTCCCTCCTTTTTCAAAGGTGAGGAGCATGCTCCGCAAGGGGAGGATTAAAAATACTTAACTAGCATTACATCCGAAGATGAGCTATTTTTAGCCTAAAACTGAAAATTAATGAGGAATATGTTCTTCATCTTCAAATTCAGGTTTAACTTGTACAATAAAGTCTTGGCGGTTTAGACCACGCCATAATGCAAATGCAGTCCCGATATAAATCGAAGAATAAGTACCGACAAATACACCAATAAACATTGCAACAGAGAACCAATGTAGACCATCACCACCCAAGAACATCATTGCAAGTACAACCAGTAATAATGTCATAGAAGTGTGAATGGTACGTTTTAAGGTTTCTGTCAAAGCAATGTTGACGATTTCGAGTGGTGAAGCACCACGAATCTTACGGAAGTTCTCACGAATACGATCCGATACAACGATGTTATCGTTCAATGAGAACCCGATTAATGCCAAGACCGCTGCTAAAACAGTTAAGTCGAATGGCCATTGCATCATTGCGAAGATACCAATGGTCACGATCACGTCATGCAGTAATGAAAGTACCGCACCGACTGCCAGTTTAAATTCAAAACGAATGGTGACATAGATCAGCATGAGAAGCATTGCTAAAGCCACAGCACCCGCAGAACGTAAATACAGCTCGTTACCCACTTGACCACCGACTGAGTCCACTTTGTGCACGACAGCAGGGTTATTTGGTAGTTGAACTGCTTTTGTCAAAGCATTACTCAAGTCTTCAACATTGACCTCTTGTGGAGGCATACGCACGATGAGATCTTTGTTACTTCCCAAAGTTTGTACAACAGCATCTTTAAAGCCCGCTTTGTCTAAAGTCGCAATGACTTCAGCAGGTTTTGCCGCAGATTGATAATTCAATTCCGCAGAAACACCACCAGTAAAGTCTAAACCAAGGTTTAGTCCTTTAGTGACAATAAAGAAAATACTGGCAATGGTCAGGATGATCGAGATGATTGCCGCTGGTTTGGCAATCTTCATGAAATTAATTACGTGCTCATCATCTGGGCGTCCGTATTTCTTTTTCGGTTGAGTCACATCAGTCATCATAGATCTCCTTATATGCTCAACTTATTCAAGTTACGCTTTTTGCCATAAATCAACTGGATGATTGCACGAGTTACTGTAATAGAAGTAAACATCGAACAAACAATACCAATCATCAATGTAACAGCAAAGCCTTTGATTGGACCTGTACCAATAGCAAACAAGATAAACGCAACCAAGAATGTGGTTAAGTTTGAGTCGAGAATGGTGTTATATGCTCGATCATAACCTGCGATAATGGCTTGTTTGGGTGAGGCACCCCAGCGCATTTCTTCTCGTATTCGCTCACAAATCAGTACGTTGGCATCGACGGCCATACCAATGGTGATGACGATACCGGCAATACCCGGAAGGGTGAGGGATGCGCCAATCCACGACATAATCGTCAATAGCATTGCCAAGTTTACAACCAAGGCAAAATCTGCAATTAAACCAAATAGACGGAAGAAAACCACCATCCACAGAGCAACAAGGGCAAAACCTACAATCGTAGACGTTACACCTTTATCAATATTTTCTTGCCCAAGGCTTGGTCCAACCACACGTTCTTCTACAAAATACATTGGCGCAGCCAGTGCACCCGCACGTAGCATTAATGCAAGTTCGGCAGATTCTTGTGGAGAGTCTAAGCCCGTAATACGGAATGAAGAACCCAATACCGCTTGAATGGTTGCAGCATTGATCACCACAGATTCTGTATAAGGTGTTCGTACTTCAGTCATTGCGCCTGTTACAGGGTCTGCAACAGAGGTAATTTTCTGTTTATTTTCAATAAACAGTACTGCCATACGTTTACCAACAGCATTACGTGTTGCATCAGACAATAACTTACCACCAGCTGTATCTAGGGTAATGTTTACCTCAGAACCACCAGTATCTTGGCTAAAGCCACTTGATGCATTTTGAACACGTTCACCTGTTAAGATGCGATTACGATTTAATAAAAGTTCTTTACCGCTGTCTAAAGATTCATAAGCAAAAACTTCAGTACCTGGCGGTAATGGCTGACCATTATATTTACCTGTCATACGGTCAATATATTGATCATTTAAATCAGAAACTAAACGGAATTCTAAGTTCGCAGTACGACCTAAGACACGTTTTGCTTCAGCTGTATCTTGTACACCAGGAAGTTCAACCACAATACGGTTGCTACCTTGGCTTTGTACCAATGCTTCAGCGACACCAAGTTCGTTAATACGATTACGTAAAGTCGTTAAGTTTTGGTTCAATGCATAAGATTGGATTTCTTGCTTGGTTGTATCGTTATACGTCAGTTTTAGCGTAGAACCTGTGTCTGTTGCTAAAGCTTGTTGGTTGTATTTATTCCCTTCACGACGTAAAAAGTCCATGACAGTTGCACGGTCATCATTGTTCGCAAACTGAATCGTAATCGTGTTGTTATTTAAAGTTAAGCTATTGAACTTGACTTTATTTTCACGGAATTCACGACGTAAATCTGCTGCAGATGTTTCCATACGCTGTGCAATGGCTTTATCCATATCTACTTCAAGTAGGAAATGAACACCACCACGCAAGTCCAAACCAAGCTTCATTGGCTTGGCACCAATTTTTTGCAACCACTCAGGTGTGGTTGGTGCAAGGTTTAACGCAACAGTATAGTTTTCACCTAAGCCTTTGCTTAACGCATCTTTGGCTTTCAACTGTGCATCAGACGTACTTAAACGTAGAAGAGCAGCGTTGTTGGTGAAAGTATTATCATGGCTGTTAATATTTTCGCTTTTTAATATTTGCTCTGCTTTCTGTATCACAGTCTGATCAATGGTGGTACCTGCCTTGGCGCCAGAAATTTGAACAGCAGGTTCATCAGGATACAGACTTGGCAGTGCGTATAATGTACTGATTACTAGAACAACTAGAATCAATATATATTTCCATGCAGGGTAACGCATTCGCTTTCTTCTTAAAATGAAAAAGTCGTGCTCATGCACGACCGTTTTATGATTAAAGGTTATTTAATGTGCCTTCAGGTAATACTGAAATGACACTTGCACGTTGAACTTTTACTTCATTTCCTTTGCTTAATTCAACAACTGCAAAGTCACCATCAATTTTCAAAATGCGACCCATTAAGCCACCTGCAAATACAACTTCACTGCCAACACCTAAACTTTCGATTAAATTACGATGTTCTTTTGCACGTTTTGCTTGAGGACGCCAAATGAGGAAGTAGAAAATTGCTACAAATACTGCAATCATCAATAAGTTTGCCATCATACCAGGCCCTTGAGCGGGAGCGGCTGCAGCGTGAGCAGAAGAAATAAATAAGCTCATTTCAGTTTCCTAAAGTTAAAAAATTTTGTCATTTTCATGACTTTTAAATTGACTTGTTCAGCAATTTACCTTGTCTTGGAGTTCAGCGCAAATACTGTTGAATTAATCTTCAATGCAGATTTATATTGGGGCATTAGTTCTCAGGACAAGGCGGAACTTCTAAACCACGACGTTGATAGAAATCTGCAACGTATTCATCAAAAGTTCCATTGTCTAATGCATCACGAATATCTTGAGTAAAACGTTGGTAATAACGTAAGTTATGGATAGTGCCTAACATTGAAGCCAGCATTTCGCCACATTTTTCTAAATGGAATAAATAAGCACGGGTAAAGTTCGTACAAGTATAACAATCACAATGTGGGTCTAATGGACGCTGATCATGGCGATATTGACTATTACGAATACGCACTAAACCGTCAGTTACAAAGTAATGTCCATTTCGTGCATTGCGAGTAGGCATTACACAATCAAACATGTCGACACCACGACGAATCGCTTCAACAATATCTTCAGGTTTACCGACACCCATTAAATAACGTGGCTTGTCTTCAGGCATTTTGGCAGGAAGATAATCTAAAACCTTGATCATTTCTTCTTTAGGTTCACCAACCGATAAACCACCAATCGCAAAACCATCAAAATCAATTTCTTTTAAGCCGTTTAAAGACTCTTCACGCAGGTCTTCATACATACCGCCTTGAATGATTCCAAACAGGGCATTTCTATTTTTCAATACATCGTGATGCTGAGTTTTGCATCGTTTCGCCCAACGCAATGAAAGCTGCAATGATTTTTGAGCTTCTTCGTGAGTTGCAGGATAAGGCGTACATTCATCAAAGATCATCACGATATCTGAATTCAAAGTATGTTGAATATCCATTGAAATTTCAGGTGATAGGAAGACTTTTGAACCATCAATCGGCGAGCGGAAGGTTACACCTTCTTCTTTAATTTTACGCATTGCGCCTAAACTGAAGACTTGGAAACCGCCTGAGTCAGTTAAAATCGGTTTACCCCATTTCATGAACTCATGTAAGCCACCATGTTCACGAATGACGTCTAAACCGGGTCTTAAATAAAGATGGAAAGTATTTCCCAAAATAATTTGTGCTTTGATATCTTCAATATCACGAGGAAGCATACCTTTTACAGTACCGTAAGTACCGACAGGCATGAAAACAGGTGTTTCAATCACACCATGTTCTAAAGTTAAACGACCACGACGGGCACGCCCCGACTGACCTAATTTTTCAAACTTCATAAATGACCTAAATCTGGCGGAAAAACAGTCCGCTGATTGATAATTGCAAAAGGAGACTATTTTCCCTGATTTTGTGGTCGAATACCAGTCATGTTGTTTTTGATTATGTTTAAATTTTAAAAGTACGATGACGAAGGGGAGATTTCAGTTTTTACAGATGATTTAAAATATTTAATCGTTTTATCAGCTAATGATTTTTGCAATCTAAAAAGAAAAATGAGCAATGGCTCATCTCTCTTATTTCTCATATAGGGGTTAAGGGATTGGACGTTGAATTTGTTTTATAGATAGTCAAAATTATCAAAAAATCGACATATCACTTTAAGTTTTATAAAAATAATGAATTCTTTCAATGATGTCTTCTTTACTGAGTGCAAAGTCATGGTTATCTATGGTTGAAATATGACGAACTAAGTTTTGAATATGAAGATTTGCTTCATTAAATTCAGGTTCAAATGTGAGTAAATAAGCTTGGTGAGCGACAAATAATGAGTCAAAAGGCTCAACCATTTCCACAATTTGAGCTAAATCAATCAGTACATCTTTATCCGCTTGATTGAGTTTAATGGGAAGCTGATTGATTGTATTAGACTGAATTTTAGAGTCTGCAATACATTCAAATAATAATGAAGAGGGTGGATTTAGCTCTTGGGCGGTTTCCATGATGATGTTTGGTTGGTTCTTTGCACTGATTAAAAATATAATCCGAGAACGATCTAAGCTATAAATTTTGGTTAAATATGAAATAGCTTGAGTGAAAATTTCTAAGTAAAAATTCAACTTTTCTTGATGATCTTGTTGTGGGTAAATATCTAGAAATATCAGTGAAATAACTGAATCTTGTTCCGAAAAATTACTGTTTTTATTTAAAGTGAGTTTATTTTCTTCACTGATTTTATTTCGGTATTTCCATTTAGCAAGATTCCATTTGTCTTGTTCAAGCAAATATTGATGTTTATCTTCAGTATCACTAAAGATAGATGTTTCTGTAGAGACTAAAAAACTTTGGAGCGAAAATGTTTCATCAATTTCAATGACAAAAGCATAAAGCCCTTGTTTTTTATAACGATAATAGAATTCCTGAAAAACATCGATAATCAATGTCTTCAACAGTACTTGCTGTTTTTCTACTGGGTTGTGCATCGTCATCTCTATATGCGGTAAACATTTTCATTTTTCTAAATGAATCAATGTATTATTGATCATTAATTTTTTATTCAAACTATTCAGAAAGAGAAGCACCTTAAAAGTATATACGTTAATGACTTCTGTATTGCCTATCATTCTTTTTGACAATGGTGAATGTTCTTCATCTATTTATACATTGCATTTACGTCAATACAGAATCTAAAAATTATTACCAAAATCAAAAATTTGAATTTCAAATGACATATTTTCTTTATCATTCTTTTGGTTGTAGATTGAAAATGATCAGATACAATCAAAAGCAACAAAGTGTTATTTGTGATTCAATTCACATTTTATATTAATTTTGTTAAATAAAAAACAAAATTCTTAGGCATTTATTCAGTTTTACTTCAAAATTGAATCTATTGATCTGCGCTAAGAATTTTGTTGAGTCATTTACATCTACATAAGGCAGATGTTTTTAATATTTTTATCGAATGACGGATCATTTAGAAATTTGGTTTGTAATCAAAATTTTGCGTTGCGATATTATCCGAAAATGGGCGAATTGATTTTTTTGCCAATGTGATGGTATTGATCATGTTGTTTGGAAAAATCTCAATCGTATTATTAAACTCTTCCACATTACGGTTAAAAATCGTGATGGCAGCTCCCACATTTTCATTCTGTTCTTGAATATCATCCATCATTTTCGCATATAAAGTATCTGCTTTAAGTTCAGGATAATTCTCAACCACAACATTTAAACTTTTCATTAAGTCTTTGTTTAACTTCTCAATGTGTTGAAGCTGAGAAACATCGGTATTATTCAGGTTCAAATTCAAGATTTGTTGACGTAGTTCAGTGACTTTTTCTAATGTAGATTTTTCAAATTGGGTATATTGCGCCAAAGTTTGTTCTAAGCTTTCCAATGTTTTGACTTTTTGGCGTTCGAAATTGGCTACTTCGGCCCAAGCGCGTTTGGTTGCATTGAAATAACGGACGATATTATTTCGAATCAAAACACCCCAAACAATCAGAATGATAAAAATCCCAATAAATACAATAAGCCCCATTTTGATTATTCCTTATGAATTATGAAATTAAGTTTAACATGCACCGTTTAAATTTTTCATACTCAGGCATGGTTAATGTTCTTAAATGTCCCCGAAGTAGTGAAATATCATTTAAATCTTGTTTTCTGCGTGAAAGATGAAAGAGATTTTGATCCCCCATATAACACAACATATTTTCCTCAAAATGATAAACAATATCACCTGAATAGTGTTGAAAAAAATCACTGAGTTTTAGCGTAATACTTGGACTGATGGTTCGGGCGAGTTGATGCTGATCTAAACCAAAAATGTGTAAATTTTGATTGACCAAAATATCACTGGTTTTCCACCTTTGTGTATAAGGTGCAATGAATTCATCATGTTTATTACTGGCTGCAAAGCCAAGTGGAGGCATTTGAAAGATAAAAGCACCCCATTGATTTTTATGTGTTTCCCTAATTTTTTGTTTTTCACCTTGAGTGTTCGGCAGGTAAAATTCATCAACATAATGATAATGGAATAGCATAACTTGATGTTCTTGTTCACCTTCAAGCCATGTTGTAGAAGCAAATTGTTCTATTTCATTAGATACATTGCCTTGAGAAAATAGAGGGAAAATTTGTTTGAGTTGACTGATCACCAATAAACTATTGCTTGTTGATGGCATATAGTTGGGAGTTTTGTTGAAGTGTAATCCGTAGCGTAAAAACATGATGCGTTGTTCTAAAAAATAGATCACCTCATCAATAGGATCACACTCTTCATAAATTAAATAAGCAACAAAACAGCACAATGCTCCTGCTAGAAGACTCAAAGGATAAGGAATAAAATGATGAATCAGCATTCCAAATAATGCGGTTAATATTCCACAAATAAATAAAAGTCGCGGAATAATATTATGAAAATACAGATCTTTAACCTCTCCCCACGGATGCAAACCATCCAAGATATCTTGTGCAGACTGTGCTTTCTGACCGATTTCCCAGAGGCGAGCAATATTTCGCATCACTTGCTGATTTCTTTTAGTTCGAATGTGAAGGAGTCGTTCAACAGTTTCTATTGGCATATACGAATCTAAAGACGGGTGATTTTAATCATCATGATCAAAGATGAAGTTATATTTGAACATTAAATAAAATTGGATTTAAATTATTTTAATGCGTTCTAGCCCAATGATTATGCAATAATTTTAAGTGGAAAAGAATCTAATTTTGAAGTTGTCGTGAAAGACTATAATTTAAGATTTTGAAGGGTTTTAAACGTGTAGAACAGGCGTCATATCTAACTACAACGCCTGATTTAAAGGTTAATAAGTTTTAATTGGCCTTCTCAATGAGCATGGCATCACCATAACTAAAGAAGCGGTATTGACTCTCTACTGCGTGATTATAAGCATTTAAAATATAATCACGACTCGAAAGTGCTGAAACTAACATTAATAATGTAGATTCTGGTAAATGGAAGTTAGTAATCAAACGATCGACCACACAAAATTGATAACCTGGATAAATAAAGATTTGAGTATCTCCAGTCCACGCTCCAATTTTCCCACCACATGCTTGAGCTGCGCTTTCTAAAGCACGGGTTGCTGTTGTACCGACGGCAATGATTTTATTGCCACGTGCTTTGGTTTCTTGAATAAGTTTTACTGTTTCTTCAGGCACATCACACCATTCACTATGCATGATATGATTTTCAATATTGTCAGTACGGACAGGTAAAAATGTACCTGCGCCAACATGCAAAGTAACAAAAGCTTTTTGAATATTCTTTTGCTCTAATTTCTCTAATAAAGTTTCATCAAAATGTAAGCTTGCCGTCGGTGCTGCAACACTTGCTAATTTGTCTGGATCATTAAACACAGTTTGATAGCGCTGTGTATCAATATCTTCAGCTTCACGATTAAAATAAGGTGGAATAGGTAACTGACCGTATAAATCCAATACTTTTAAAATCGGTTGTGAAAACTCGACAATAAATAAATTTTCATGACGACCTGTTACAGTCACTTTAACTTCATCAGGGCCAATAAAAAGCTCTGCACCTGCTTTAGGAGAGTTACTGGCTTTAATATGACAATGAGCAATGGTTTGATCGAAAATACGTTCAACCAAAACTTCAATTGCACCACCTGAAGCACGTTTACCTTTCAGTCGCGCTTTCATGACTTTGGTGTCATTCAGGATGATTAAATCACCTTCATCGAATAAATCTAGAATGTCAGTAAAGTGATGATCTTGGTAAGAACCATCGGCATTGAGATGTAATAGGCGAGATGCGCTACGTGTTTCAAGCGGGTAGCGTGCAATGAGTTCGTCAGGGAGGTCAAAATTAAAATCAGAGAGTTGCATCATGGAGAGAGTATTTGGCATTTAAAATTTAAAAACTTTGGCTAGTATAGTCTTTTTTCAAATTAATGGCTGAAATTGATGCTTTATAATCCAAAAAAACGCGATATGATTTAAAATTAATCAAATATAATAACTTATCGTTGACAAGAAAGTTAAACGCGTTATTATACGCACACAACCTCTCCCGAGGTGGTGAAATTGGTAGACGCGGTGGACTCAAAATCCACTGTCAGCGATGACGTGTCGGTTCGAGTCCGACCCTCGGGACCAGATATTTAGAAAACCCCAAGCACATTCAGTCTTGGGGTTTTTTATTGCTTAAAAAATAAATAATCTGTTTTCTTGTGAACTGAAACTAAAAGTTTTTATTTATCGTATCTCATTATTATTCATCATATTTTCTCAAATATTTTCAAAGTTGTTTGTAATAATATTCATAAGTCAGATTTTTATTAGGTATCTATTTTTGACTTTCTACAAAATCAGAAGATAAGAATACGCCTAGATCGTTGTGATTTTATAATTTAAGAATAAAAAAGCCGATGCATTGGCATCGGCTTTCTTTTTACATTACTGATTCAATCAGTGTCGTATTTAACTTATTGAGCAGCTGCAAGCGTTGCGTTTAACGTTGCACTTGGACGCATGACCGCATCAACTTTCGCTGTATCAACTGCATAGTAACCGCCGATATCTGCAGGCGTACCTTGTACCGCTGCAAGCTCTGCAATGATCTTATCTTCATTCTCAGCCAATGCTTTCGCTAATGGAGCAAACTTGGCTTTCAATTCAGCATCTTCATTTTGTGCAGCAAGCGCTTCCGCCCAGTACAATGCAAGATAGAAATGACTACCACGGTTATCTAGTTCGCCAGTACGACGAGAAGGAGACTTGTCATTATCAAGAAGTTTGCCAGTTGCTTGGTCCAGAGTTGTCGCCAACAATTTCGCACGCACATTGTTTTCTTTGAGACCAAGCTCTTCAAGAGAAACTGCTAGCGCAAGGAATTCACCTAGTGAGTCCCAACGTAAGTGGTTTTCTTCAACAAGTTGTTGTACGTGTTTAGGTGCTGAACCGCCTGCACCTGTTTCGTACATACCACCGCCCGCCATAAGCGGAACGATAGACAACATTTTCGCAGAAGTACCGAGTTCCATAATTGGGAATAAGTCAGTCAAGTAGTCACGTAAGATGTTACCAGTCACGGAAATTGTGTCTAGACCGCGAGCTACACGTTCAAGCGTATAACGCATTGCACGTACTTGCGACATGATTTGAATATCAAGACCAGTTGTATCATGCTCTTTCAAGTATTTTTCAACTTTCTTGATTAATTCATTTTCATGCGGACGGTATGGGTCTAACCAGAAGATTGCTGGCATGCCTGAGTTACGAGCACGTGTTACTGCAAGTTTTACCCAGTCACGAATTGGGGCATCTTTCACCTGGCACATACGCCAGATATCGCCTTCTTCAACATTTTGCGACATCAACACTTCACCCGTGTCAAGATCGGTAATATTTGCGATACCAGCTTCAGTAATTTCAAAAGTCTTATCGTGTGAACCGTATTCTTCAGCTTTTTGAGCCATCAAACCAACGTTTGGTACTGTACCCATGGTTTTCGGATCAAAATTACCATTCCACTTACAGAAATTGATCATTTCTTGGTAGATACGTGCGAAAGTTGATTCAGGCATAACAGCTTTACAATCATACTGCTTACCATCAGCACCCCACATTTTACCGCCACCACGGATCATTGCAGGCATAGATGCATCAACGATCACGTCATTTGGTGAATGGAAGTTGGTGATGCCTTTTGCAGAGTCAACCATTGCAAGTGCAGGGCGGTGCTCTTGGCAAGCATGTAAATCTTCAATAATTTCTTCACGTAGTGATGTTGGCAACGTTTCGATTTTCTCGTATAAACCTGCCATACCGTTATTGACGTTAATACCTAATTCGTCAAATAACTTACCGTGTTTCTCAAATGCATCTTTGTAATAGATTTTAACACAATGACCAAATACGATCGGGTGTGAAACCTTCATCATCGTTGCTTTTACATGTAACGAGAACAAAATACCTGCATCACGGCAATCATCAAGTTCTTTCTCATAGAAATCACAAAGTGCTTTTTTGCTCATGAACATTGAGTCGATGACTTCGCCATCTAGCAATGCGACTTTTGGTTTTAATACAATGTTTTCACCACTTTTTGTGATGAGTTCCATTTTCACATTGCGTGCACGGTCAAGCGTCATTGACTTTTCGCCGTGATAAAAATCACCTTCTTCCATGTGCGAAACGTGGGTTTGTGACCACTGTTTCCATTCGCTCATCGAATGAGGGTGTTTTTTCGCATAATTTTTAACTGCAGCAGGTGCACGACGGTCAGAGTTACCTTCACGTAATACTGGATTTACTGCTGAACCTAGACATTTGCCATAACGAGCTTTGATTTCTTTCTCTTCATCAGTCGTCGGATTTTCTGGATAATCTGGAATTGCAAAACCTTTCGATTGAAGCTCTTTGATGCACGATGTTAACTGTGCAACTGAAGCACTGATGTTCGGCAATTTGATAATGTTCGTATCTGGATCTTGAGTAAGACGACCTAATTCTGCAAGGTTATTAGGTACTTTCTGCTCGTCAGTTAAGTAATCTGAAAATTCTGCGAGTACACGTACGGCCACTGAGATGTCACTTTTGACGATCTCGACGCCTGCCGGCTTAGTAAAAGTCTCAATGATCGGCAGCAGCGAATAAGTCGCCAACAATGGCGCCTCGTCAGTCAGTGTGTAAATGATTGTTGACTTTCCACCAGCCATATATAGCCCCTTACGTTGAATTGAGTTTTAGGAGTGAATTTTACTCAGCTCCTATGAACCGATTTGCTAAAATAAACCTTAAGAGTATCTGCCTTCATTGCTTCTCAGTCAACGTAAGTTCCGTGATAACGACATTTCGCAAAAAAATACTACAATATTGATGCGATATACTTCGGCTGTTTTTAGTCTGGAAAATGATTGAAAACTGACATTTATCGCATTATTTTTGCTGAATCAATTTAGAGTTTTGTCTCAATTGCGTGTGGATAAGCGAATTGGTCTTTTATGAAGATAACTTATTTCAAGATGATCTGTTCAAAATGACTTATTTAAAATTTAAAAGAGCAGTTTCATCGTGTTGAAAAATGATTTGAAAGAAAATAAAAGTGAGTTTTAGGATCGCTATTCGATAAAATTAAAATATCTCATAGCGAGAAAAATATAGATTATAGATTTAAAGTGCGATTAAATCAGCGAGTTTTATCAAGTAAGGCATTTAAAATAGGGCCTTCCAATTTTTGAACAATAATAGTGATACCAACTTGGTGTTTTTGCTCTGTAAGTTCATGGCTGATCACACAGTAATTTAAATTGATACAAAAAAGAGTGATTTTTATCGAAATTTAAATAGATTTGGTTTTATTTAAAAATATAACTGTTATATTATTTTATGTGAACATTTGTAAACGTAGTGTTTCGTCAATATATTGAATTTCCTTATCTTAGAAGGGTTAAATACGCAACTTTATATTTAAAGGTTATTTTTGAAAAGCGACTTCATTAACTGAAAGGCAAGATGAGGTGAATATGGGATTGCAGGTTTTAGAAGCTCATCAAGCAGAACAGCTCAGTGCTTGTAAGTTGTCTTTATTGTTGGGTGTTTATACTGCTGATAATAAAATTGCACGCTTTATGCGAATTGCACGTGCAATTTTGAATGTCGGAAATGCAATTTTTACTTTTCATAATGAACCTTATAAATGGATTGCATCTGAAGAATCTGATTTCAAAGCGCTATTCGTACAAAATAAGAAAAACTTTGCGACCTATTTTGAAAATGATTTAGCCATCACTCAACATCATCCACATTATAAAAAATTATCAGCACATTTATCCAATTTAGGCCTCGAACATCGTCGGTTGTTGTGTTATGACTTGCGATTTGAAACGCAGGAATCGATAGCTCATGTCTATTTTTTTGATCAGCAAATATCAGAATTTACAGCGAAACAAATAGACTTATTGAAAGAGTTAACTTCGGGTTTGACGACAACATTACAAAGAAATTTTGAATCTGAAGACTATTATGAGTTGTACGAACAAGAACGAGCTTTAAATTTTAGTAAAACAAAGTTTTTTCAAATTATCGCGCATGATTTACGTGCACCTTTCCATGGGCTGATCGGTTTTTCAGACGTTCTTGCCAATGAGCGAGAGACTTTGGATGATGCGAATGCGCAAAATATTGCCAATTATTTATATGAAACGTTGCAATCTACGTATTCTTTGCTAGAAAACTTACTCAATTGGGCAATGGCTGAAGGTGGACGATTTGAATATCATCCGATTAATTTTAAGTTAAAACAAACTTCCAGAATTGTTTATGATGTTTTAAATACTTTAGCTGTTAAAAAGAACATTGAACTGATTGAAGATGTACCTGCGGATTTAACTGTTTTTGCAGATATGAATATGGTGACTTCGATTATTCAAAATTTAGTGTCCAATGCTTTAAAATTTACCCATACAGATGGTACGGGGAAAGTCAGTGTGACCGCCAAGAGTGTGGGGAATAATATTGAAATTATGATCAAAGACTCTGGGCTTGGGATGACGCAATCTCAAATTGATCAAGTATTTGAACCAAAAATTAAAGTGAGTCTTAAAGGTACAACGGGTGAAAAAGGTACAGGCTTAGGTTTAGTGCTGTGTAAGCGTTTTGTTGATCTAAATCATGGTGAAATTTCAGTAAGCTCAAGTAAAGGTGAGGGGACAATATTTAAAGTATTGTTGCCTACAGCCAAAGAACCTCATTTAACTTTATCCTCAAATGAAGTTGTGCAAACTTGAGTTAAAATTAAAAAAGCTGCTTATATTTTTGAAGATAAAAATAACTGTTTATTTTATGATCTTAATGTTTTAAGAAAAATACAAAATCTTCCCCTAAAGCCAAGCCAAGCTGCTATAAATAAACTGAGAAAATAGACGTACGAGCTTTCCCCAATGAATGCTGAGCAATTGCAAAAAACATTACATGCCAGTCAGTATGCAGAACAAGTATTAGGTTTACATCAAGTTGCTTTAGAACAAGATTATGCAATCGATCAATTTCAGCAATCACTCAGCACAGAACAAATACAACAGCTGATTCATCACGAACTTGTCAATATTCACGATGAAATACGCTGGATGAAAACGCTACGTATTTTACGTGCACGTCTGATGTTTCGCTGGATTTGGCAAGATGCCAATCAACTCACTGATGTGGTTACACTCACACGTGAACTTTCTGATTTTGCCGATGCAAGTATTAACGTTGCCAAAGATTTCGCACGTATTCCATTGCTTGCAAAGCATGGTGAACCTGTTGGATATAATGGGAAAGTGCAAGATTTAATTGTGATTGCCATGGGGAAATTGGGCGCACAAGAACTGAATTTATCGAGTGATATAGACTTAATTTTCGCCTTTGATGAACAGGGTGAAACCAATGGACGTAAATGTATTGATGTTCAACAGTTTTGCATCCATTGGGGACAGAAAATCATTTATCTGCTTGAACATATCACAGCAGATGGTTTTGTATTCCGTGTTGATATGCGCTTACGCCCTTGGGGTGATGGCTCTGCTTTGGCGATTAGTCATGCTGCTTTAGAAAAATATTTAAGTCAGCATGGACGTGAATGGGAACGTTACGCATGGATTAAGGCACGTATTGTTTCTGGCGGAAAAGAGGGTGCAGAACTCTTAGATATGACAAGACCTTTTGTATTCCGTAAGTATGTGGACTACACCGCTTTTGAAGCAATGCGTGAAATGAAAGCCATGATTGAGCGTGAAGTAGCACGTCGCAATATTGCTGATGATATTAAGTTAGGTGCAGGCGGAATTCGTGAAGTTGAATTTATTGTACAAGTATTCCAGCTTATTTATGGTGGATCTAAATTAGAGTTACAAGACCGTCAATGTTTAATTAGCCTACAACACTTAGGTGAAGTGGGTTTATTAGATCAGCAATCCGTTTTGGATCTTGAAGATGCATATTTATTCTTACGCCGTGTTGAACATGCGATTCAGGCTTTGAATGATCAACAAACGCAGTCTTTACCAACAGAGCCTGAGTTACGTCAGCGTATTATTGATACTTTAGAATTTGATGATTGGGATAGTTTTACTGAATACCTGAATCAAAAGCGCAGTAAGGTGATTTATCAGTTTGAGCATTTGATCAAAGAAAAAGGTCTAGAATCACCAACAGAAAGTTTTAGTCAATTAGAGCAGCAGTTAGACGCTATATTGGATGACAATGCCAAGAATTTGATTCATGAGTTTTGGTTTGGACATGCAATCAAAAAATTACCTGCTAAAGCTGTGCAGCGTTTAAAAGAGTTTTGGCCACATTTGATTGAAGCCATTTTACAGTCAGATAAACCACAAATTGCGTTGATGCGTTTGATGCCTTTGGTTGAATCTGTCATGCGCCGTACAGTGTACTTAGTCATGCTGATAGAGAGTAAAGGTGCGTTGCAGCGACTGGTAAAAATGGCCACAGTCAGTCCGTGGATTTGTGAGGAGTTGACCCATTATCCAGTATTACTCGATGAATTTTTATCGATGGATTTTGAGTTGCCAAAACGCAAAGATTTAGAGGATTCGCTACGACAACAATTACTTCGCATTGAAATAGATCAAGTTGAAGATCAAATGCGAGTTTTGCGTTTATTCAAAAAATCCAATGTGTTGACTGTTGCTGCTAGTGATGTACTTGCTGAAAGTCCGTTAATGAAAGTGTCTGATGCCTTAACAGATATTGCTGAGGTTTCTGTGAATGCAACACTCAACCTCGCTTATCAAACTGTTGTAAAACGACATGGTTATCCTGTTGATGTTGAAGGAAAACGTTGTTCATTGGATCACATGGCGTATGCGGTCATTGGTTATGGCAAGGTCGGTGGAATAGAGTTAGGTTATGGTTCAGACTTAGATTTGGTTTTTATTCATTATATGGATGAACAAGCAGATACAGATGGTCATAAAGTGATTAGTGGTTTTGAGTTTGCAATGCGTGTTGCACAAAAGTTCTTATCACTCATGACCACACAGACCTTAGATGGTCGAGTCTATGAAATTGATACTCGTCTACGTCCTTCGGGAGAAGCAGGCTTGTTGGTCACGAGCCTGAAAGCTTTTGAACAATATCAGCTTAAAAATGCATGGTTATGGGAACATCAAGCGATTGTACGGGCACGTTCGATTGCGGGTGAACAAATTTTAAGAACAAAATTTGAAGAATTACGTTGCCGTATTCTCACATTGCCGAGAGAAGAGGAAACTGTACGCCTAGAAGTATTAAACATGCGTCAGAAAATGAAAGATCATCTTGGTTCATCAAAAGAGCAAAAAAAAGATGGCATTTTTCATTTAAAACAAGATGCAGGTGGTATCGTTGACATTGAATTTATGGCACAGTATATGGTGTTAGCCTGGAGTGGGACGAATCAAGATCTCGCCCATTATTCCGACAATGTACGAATCCTAGAGGATGCTGCAAAAACAAATCGCTTATCCAGTGATGATGCAGTTGCCTTGATTCAAGCTTATCTCAGTGAACGCGCCGAAAGCCATCGTCTAGCACTTGCAAATCATAACATGCAAGTCAATGCTAAAGATTGGCAAGATACCCGAGAGGTCGTTTGCAAGTTGTGGCAAAGATTAATTGATCCAACAGCGACCCTCGCTGTGGAAAGTGAATAATTGTGTAAAAATTTGGAGTGTGCGCCATGAACTTGGCTGATCGTGATGGTTTTATTTGGCAAGATGGACAAATGGTTGATTGGCGTGAGGCTAAAGTCCACGTCTTAACTCATACATTACATTATAGTATGGGCGTTTTTGAAGGTGTCCGTGCTTATGAAACGCCTAATGGTACCGCGATTTTCCGCCTTCAAGAACATACAAAACGGTTGTTGAACTCTGCAAAAATTTATCAAATGAAAGTTCCATTTGACCAAGCAACGCTTGAGCAAGCTCAAATTGATGTGGTACGTGACAATAAATTGGCATCTTGCTATTTACGTCCAATTATCTTTATTGGTTCTGAAAAATTAGGTATCGCTGCTACTGATAATACAATTCATGCAACTGTCGCTGCATGGAGCTGGGGTGCTTACCTTGGCGATGAAGCAATGGCACGTGGTATTCGTGTGAAGACTTCATCATTTACACACCATCATCCAAACGTGACGATGTGTAAAGCGAAAGCATCTGGTAACTACACCGTATCAATTTTGGCACATCAAGAAGTAGTTCAATCAGGTTATGATGAAGCGATGTTGCTTGATCCGAATGGTTTCGTCTGTCAAGGCGCTGGTGAGAACGTATTCTTGATCAAAGATGGTGTATTGCATACACCTGATTTAGCAGGTGGTGCATTAGAAGGGATTACTCGTCAAACAGTCATGACCATTGCAAAAGATTTAGGTTATGACGTGGTTGAACGTCGTATTACGCGTGATGAATTCTATATTGCAGATGAAGCATTCTTTACAGGTACCGCTGCGGAAGTGACACCAATCCGTGAATATGATGACCGTGAAATCGGCTCAGGTACACGTGGTCCGATTACTGAAAAAATCCAAAAAGCATTCTTTGATGCTGTTCAGGGCAAAGACCCTAAATATGCACATTGGTTGACTTATGTAAAATAAGTCAATCAACATAAAAAAGGACTCATTGCAGTCCTTTTTTATGGTTTGCACTTTATTGGGGCTTAGTCATCTATCCCAAAAATATCACGGGTATACACTTTATCCCAAACATCTGAAAGTTCCTCAGATTGTCTATTGCTTAGGATTAAGTCTGAACGCTGTTTGAATTTTTCTAAATCTTCAATCACTTTTGAATTAAAAAATCTTTTTTGACTCAATGTCGGCTCATAAATAATCACTTTTATGCCGCGTGCTTTGATACGTTTCATGACGCCTTGAATCGCCGAAGCACGAAAATTATCTGAGCCACTTTTCATGACCAAACGATAAATGCCGACGATTTTAGGATTTTGTTGAATAATGGATTCGGCAATAAAATCTTTGCGGGTACTGTTAGCATCCACAATGGCTTTAATCAGGTTGCTTGGCACCTGATCATAGTTGGCAAGTAACTGTTTAGTATCTTTAGGGAGGCAATATCCCCCATAACCAAACGAGGGATTATTATAAAATTTACCGATTCTGGGGTCTAGACAAACACCATCAATGATTTGTTTGGTATTGAGATGATAGATTTGGGCATAGGTATCTAGCTCATTAAAATATGCAACACGCATGGCTAAATAGGTATTGGCAAATAATTTAATCGCTTCCGCTTCTGTGGCGTCGGTAAATAGAACAGGGCTATCTTTTTTAAGCGCACCTTGAATTAACATATCGGCAAAGACTTGGGCCCTTTCTGACTTTTCTCCAATAATAATTCGTGAAGGATAAAGATTGTCATGTAAGGCTTTGCCTTCACGTAAAAACTCAGGAGAAAAAATAATATTTTCAGTTTGATATTTTGCTTTAACTTTTTCGGTAAAGCCCACAGGAACAGTTGATTTAACAATCATGACAGCATTGGGGTTGATGTGTAATACCGCCTGAATCACTTGTTCAACGCTACTTGTATCAAAATAATTGGTACTTAAGTCATAATCGGTCGGCGTTGCGATAATCACAAAATCAGCGCAGGCATACGCCTCGTCAGGATGTAAGGTGGCTTTAAAATTTAATTTTTTATTTTGTAAAAAATGAGAAATTTCAGGGTCATGGATTGGAGAGATTTTTTGATTGAGCAGTTTAATTTTTTTTGGAATCACATCAACAGCAATGACTTCATGATGTTGTGCAAAAATCATGGCATTCGACAAGCCGACATAACCTGTACCCACAATTGCAATTTTCATATACACATATTTTATTAATTTTCATATTTTTAATGTGAATTAAGTGTGTTTAAGTCGCATGAAGGATCGATGACAAAATGATTGCAATGTGTCGTTTTAAACGCATCTATACAGTGGATGAAACCATGCGTTGATTCAAAACAAAATCGATTAACATTTTGATCAGATTAAGGCGATAAAACACCATTTATTTTTTATTACTTGCTACTCAAGATTACGATTGCTGTACTGTAAATTGAGGCGTTTTAACGGGATACTGCGCATTGAATATCAACTTTTATGTTAAACTGGTGAGCTTAAAGCGAGGTCTGAAATTTACACATTTAGAATCATTTGAATTTTCTAAATTGTAAAAACAACCTATTCAACAGCGATAGCATTTACTTAATCTGAGACTGATGAGCGCGCAGAGAGAAGTCATTTAGGGTCTAACCATTATGAGTAATGAAAGTCTTCAGCAAAATAAGGCTGTGACATCACATCAAAATATTGTTTTGTGTATGAAATGGGGCACGAAATATGGTGCTGAATACGTTAATCGCCTGTATAACATGGTGAAACGTCATAGCACTGTAGACTTCCAAATGGTTTGTCTGACTGATCGTACAGAAGGAATCGATTCGGCAGTTCAATGTTTTCCGATCCCCCCTTTGGCATTACCTGAAGGGAGTCCTGAACGTGGATGGAATAAGCTTTCAACTTTTGAACCCAATTTATATGGTTTAGAAGGCAATGCTTTATTTTTAGATCTAGATGTCGTAATTGTTGATAATATTGATGATTTTTTCACTCATCCTGGTGATTTTCTGATTATTCATGATTGGAAACGACCATGGCGTGTCACAGGGAATAGTTCAGTCTATCGCTTTACATTAGGCTCATTGCCAAAAATTCTCTCCTATTTTCGTGAGAATTTTGCTGAAATTCAGCATAAATTTAGAAATGAACAAGAATATTTGTCATGGTATGTTGATCAGCAGAAAAAATTAAGCTACTGGCCGAAAGAGTGGTGCAAGAGTTATAAGTATCATTGTTTGCAGAACGTACCTTTGGCTTATTTTAAGCCACCTGTGAAACCACAAAATGCCAAAATTATTATTTTTCATGGTGAAATCAATCCACCCGATGCGGTCAATGGCGGTGGCGGGAAATGGTATCGTTATGTATTGCCTTCTCAATGGATTAAAGATGCTTGGCAATAGTGGTTTAAATATATTGAAAGCGATCTGAAGGAAAACGATGGAATGCAGAAAATAGATTTTGTCATTGCTTGGGTTGATGGGAATGATGAACAGCATCGGTTGAAACGACAGCAATATCTTGGTGAATGTCCTGCTCAGGATGCCGTTGCCGACACCCGTTTTGCTAGCGATGATGAAATTTATTTTTCTATTGCCTCTATTTTAAAATATGTTCCATATTGCGGTAATATTTACATCGTGACGGATCAACAGCGACCTGAGTTTATT
Organism: Acinetobacter sp. P8-3-8; assembly: GCF_000214135.1. Lineage (GTDB taxonomy): Bacteria > Pseudomonadota > Gammaproteobacteria > Pseudomonadales > Moraxellaceae > Acinetobacter. The sequence continues at coordinate 56,359 of NZ_AFIE01000006.1, read as the reverse complement.
GATGATTTTGAAAAGGAAAATCTCTGTGAGCTTGGTCAAATTCAAATCATTGATCATCATGTGTTGTTCGAGGGATTTGAAGAATGTTTACCGACGTTTAATTCACTGACGATTGAAACCATGTTGTGGAAAATCCCACAGTTGTCTGACTATTTTATTTATTTAAATGATGATTTTTTCTTTAATGGCACATCTGAGTTGAAAGATTTTCTAAATGCAGATCAAGTCAAAATTTATGGTCATTGGCAGAGTAATGCCATCGTAAAAACCAAGTTTAAATTTCGTCAAATGTTAAATCAATATTTTGGAAAAAAACTTCAGCCGAAATATACGATTGCACAAATGCTAAGCGCTGATATGCTTGATTTTAATAAATATTATGAAATACATCATCGCCCTCATTTATTGGATAAAAGAGTGTTCAGTGGCTTTTTTGAAAAGCAACCTGATATTTTAAAGGCACAAATTCAACACCGTTTTCGAAGTGCTTTTCAATTTTTACCTGTGGGCTTAGCCAATCATTTAAAAATCAGAATCAATCAAGCCGAACTCAGTGATGATATCAAGATTGCATACTTAAAAAATGCCAATGGTATGGTCAAATTTTTAAATGAATTAAAAGATGAAAACATTAAATTTGGTTGTATTCAAAGCCTTGATCAGCTTGATTCTGAGCATGCCGAGCAGGTTCGAAACGCAATGATCGAAAAATTACAGGGTTATTTACCTCACTCTATAATTTCTTCATCTTAATAAAGTTTGTAATTGGAAGTAACGCATGAAAGTTGAAACTTATCTTATTAATTTAGAGGGTAGTGATGAGCGACTTGCGAGAGCAACTGCGCAATTACAGGCTGTGAATTGGCCGTTTGAACGTTTTTCAGCATACGATGGTCGTGGCAAAGAACTGTCATCTTTTGAAAATTATGATGATCAAGCAACACAACAAGCTTTGGGACGCCGTTTACTCAATTCTGAATTAGGCTGTTATTTAAGTCATTACGGATGTGTGGAAAAGTTTTTACAAAGTGATGCAGATTATTTAGTTGTCTTAGAAGATGATATGAAAATAACAGAAGATTTTAAAAAGTCTGTAGATGATGTTTTAGAATATTTAAATACACATCAAAATTTAGATTGGTATCTGATTAATTTAGCAGCAAAAAAGAAAAAACTTTCTAAAGATATTATGAAATTTAATGATTTTGCTTTATGGCATGCCTATTATTTCCCGATCCGGGGCTTAGGTCTAATTTGGTCTAGAAAGGGTGCTGAAGAATTTATTGCAATGGGTAAAACCATGACCATGCCCGTGGATATTTTTTTCCAAACATGGCTTAGTAAAAATGGTAAAGGTTTAGCTGTTTGGCCGCCTTTTGTTAAGCCAGCAGGTTTGGACAGTGATATCTTAGGCACTGTTGCAACGCAGGGAATTTCTCGAAAAGAGAAAGAAAATCGTGATGCTTCTTATGGGTTTAAAAAACAGAAGCGTATGTGGCGAGATCGGATGTATGCGTGTAAGCACCTATATTTTTAAAAATAATATATTTTTATTTAAAAGCGAAGGTTATTTAGTAAAGCCTATTGTGAATATTCTATTTGGCTATTTTAGCTAATTAATTTTGATTTAAAAAGTAGGTTGTTGATATGAAGTTTTTTAAGAAATTATATTATTGGGCTAAATTTAATATGATGTATTATTATAAAGTTCGATATAAAAACAATAAAATTGATAATTATGCTGGTCTGTTGATTTTTAATCCAGTACAAAAAAATATTGAATTGCCAAAGAAAATTTGGCTATATTGGGAAGGTCATTTTCCTGAATTTGTTGAAAAATGTGTCGATAATATTCGTAATAAAAATCCAAATTATGAAGTTTATGTATTAAGTCCCGAAAATGTAAGGCAATATAGTCAAATTGATTTTTCACAATTGGTAGATGCAACACCTCAGCAAAAAGCAGATTTATTAAGGTTTGATCTTTTATATCATCACGGTGGTATTTGGTTAGATGCCAGTATTATTGTGTATGAAAGCTTAGATTGGATTCCTGAGCTTATGAAAAAGAATAAAACAGAAAGTTTTTCTTATTATCGGAAGAAAAATACTACAAATCTAAATTATCCAGTTTTAGAAAACTGGCTGTTGGCTAGTATTAAGCATAATATTTTCTTTAAATATTGGTTTGATGAGTTATATCTAGCGATTCAGCAGAGTCCAAAAAATTATATACAAAATATAAAAGTTACAGAGTCTAATACAAAAGATATTTTTCAAAGAATTGGTAACTTGGAGTATTTAGTTGCTTATGTTGCATGTCAAAAAGTACTAAGACGTTCTTTCCCAAGTATTACTTTAATTGATTGTGATGAAAATGCTTTCTATTATCAAGTGAAAAATCGTTGGGTGAAAGAAAAATTTTTGATTGATATGGCTATTAATTATCCTGCGGATGAATATCCTAAATTGATAAAGCTTGCCGGTAAAGAGCGTAACTATTTATGCCGATATTATAATAAAGGTATGTATTTTAAAGGGTCCTTTATAGATTTCTAATATTTTAAATAAAATTCTGACTATCTAGTTTTATGAAAGCTTGAACAGCACTTTGCGCAGAAAGGTTAATGACCTGAACATGTTGTTTGTCCAAAAAAGTTGCAGCGGTATGAAAGGCATTTGAAATTTTTACAAAGTCTTGTTCAAGCCGAGTAGGCTGTTTGTTTTCACTCGATTCATAAAATCGTGGCTGATTAAAATTGTTCATATCTAATCCAGCAATAAGAATGTGTTTATAATTTAAAGCATAAGCAATTTGTAAAGCAACATATGCGACAGTATAATAATCATAAATAGCATCAAAAATTTTTGTTGAAAAACCAATATCATTTTCTACGTATGCATGAGGAAGGTGTTCAGTTAGTGTTGTTTTAATACCCATGAAGTGCTCAATTTTATTTTCTGTAATAATTTCTATAATTTTTAAAGTACATTGGATTTGATTAGCATCATATTGTCTCAAAATAAGTTCTAAACATCGTGCTGTTGTAAAAAATGTACACTGAGGATTATTAATAATTATTAATACAAGGTCAAATTTATTTTCAATAAAATTATGATCAATAATTATATAATATTTGAAAGGAGTGTTTTTTAAACTTATTGCTCCATTAAGTCCGATATAGTCATATTCATTCTTTTGGAATAATGCGGAATCTAGAGTTTTAACAGATGGTCCAGTTGCAACAATAATGCAGGTATCATTATCAGATTTATATTGTGTTGTATTGTCTGCAATTTTTTATTTTTATAAAATACTTGATTTAAGTAACCATTTTGATCTCTTATAACTTTAAAGTATGGCCAATATCTACGATTATGGTTAAATGATTTATGATGGGATATTTTGTATAAATATTTAAATATGTTTCTTAATAGCGTATCTGTAAAAAAATTACTCATGAAACATACCTATTTAAAATAGTTTAATTGCCATTAATGAATTAAGTTAATGTATCTAATTCTATATTAATAGGTAACATTAACTTAATAAAAATTTATAGTTAGAGGGATGACGTTGAATAACTAATCATCTAAGGAAAACTTATTGCCTTTAATTTTTGATTTTATTTTACCAATCGTTCGGTTAAACCAATTATCTTGACTATCGGGGCGAGTGATTTTATTTCCATGATAATTAATCTGGGTTGCTTTTAAGAAATCGCCATAAGCAGAAATTTTGTAATCTTTCAACTTATATCCAGCGGCGATTGCTTCTTGGTAATATTGGTCAAAAAGTGCTGTCAAATCTGGTCGAGGATGAAGCATTATTTCACCATCGAACCAATGTTTCTGGCCATCCAATTTAAGCCTTGGTATAGAATACTTATGACTAAATTGAGTCCCCATATCTGAATAATGAAGGATTTTAATCTCATTTATAGGAAGTTCTTCACCATCAATACAATTATAGTTATCTGTATAATTTTGTACCAAATTTGATTGTTCTTTAATCAGTTTCATTAATTTTTTATGAGCATTAGGGTCTTGTTTTAATTGCTGTAATTTGGGTAAATAATTTTCAGCAACTGCACAGTTCCATATGCAAGTACATAAACGAGCCGTACTTTTTCCACCCTTTGCGATGACCATTGTATTTTGATCAAAAGCAGTATTCCATAATTCTGCGATATCAGTTAAAACAATAACATCTGCATCCATATAAATTGCACGACCTTGAAAATTACATAGTTCAGGAATAGCCCAGCGAAAGCCTGAAAAAGGTGTTGCCCATTTTTCTGTACACCAACCAGTGTGTTTGATTTGATCAGAGTACCAAGGGCTATTTTGATCATGACTTAACTGCATCCATGTAATTTCTACAGGATGTTGAGTATTTTTTCTGATGCTATAGTCCAGAACCATCATTTGTTCAAGGTCGCAGTTATTCGGATCGCAACCTACAAAAATTTTAATGGTATCATGTGTCATATAGATTCACCGGCAACAATGGATGTTCAATACTCATATCTTATCAATTCTTATCAACAATAAAAATCGTTTTGAACTTTTTGTCTTCAAGGATTGTTACTCAATTTTTTGCTAATCTAGGTGTTAATTGAATTAATATCTGGTAATTCAATCGTTTGATAAGGGGGGAGATCTAATATATTTTTGATCCAATTACCAAAACTATATTTTTCTACAATTTTTTTATCTATTGGCACATATGGGCTAGTTAAAAAAGTAGAAATATTTGAAAGATCTTGACCATCCCATATAAGAATATTATTTGGATGGTAAAAGTCGTAATATTGAACTGCACTATTGTTAGTAATTAGTTTTTTCCCATAGTATAAAGCTTCGAATGTACGAAAAGATAAACCATGATGTACTGGATTAACCACATCGACTAATATGTCCGCCTGATTAATACGAGTTATATTTTCATCAAATTCAATATTTCTTTTGAGAAATTTAATTTCTGTGGTTTTATATTGAGCATGCGCTTTTTTAATATTCTTGAGTGCTCGGATATTAAAATCCAATTGAATTCCATGTTTAATTAATGCTTTTGCACAACAATCTAACGATTTAGATCGTTCATCAAAATGTAATCCTACGAAATAAGCAATTGTTCCTTGATGTGCAATAGGTTGTGGATGATACATATCGAAATAGAAATTTGTTGTACCTATTAAGTTGTATTTTCTATATTCAGAATTTGATAAATCCATATTATCAAAAACAAAAAAACGATTAAATTTATTAATGGACAACAAGGTATCTGGAAAGCGGCCTAAACCATTCCATTGATAGCCAATAAAGTTGTGATTACTTTTTGTTTTCAGTAAATTTAAATGTTCTAGAGAAAATAAATCAGGGCGAATCACTAAAGTATAATCTGATTGATTATTAATGATAGCTTTTTGAATTCTATGGTTTATGATCTCATTTTTTAAATTTCTTTTTAATTTAGCTTTATAAGTGGAATCTGCGAAAAAAAATTGACGAAAGTAATGATAAATTGAATGAAATAAAGGAAGTTTTATCCGTTTTAAATGTTCAGGAGAGCTATCTATAAACTCAATATCGAAATTATGATACTTGAGATTCTTTTGAATCGGTGTGGCGAAGTTACTATGACTTGGCATTGCTAACACAATTTTGATTTTATCCAAACGTTAACCCCTGAATTTAAAAGAAATATAGTTTAAAGAAGTAGTGTTATCAATCCTAGATGTTAGGCGAATGTCACTCAAAATTTTATAGAAGCATATATAAATGTAGTAAGAAGGCAATTAGTTTTATCTTCAGTTTTGTATTATTTATACAAATTCTTCCCACCTTCCAATTTCCGAAATCGTTTATATGCCCATAGGTATTGTTCTGGGGCGACATCAATCATTCGTTCCATTTCTTTATTTAAGGTATCGACAGAAAGTTGCAAATCTTTGGAATTAATATCTGCAGATAACTCGGTGAAATGCAGATCAAAACCAGATAAGTCTGGGCGACGAATACATGTTAATCCTACAACAGAACATTGTGTCTTTGCAGCAAGTTTAGAAAGTAAGGTTGATGAAAATGCATTCAATCCAAAAAAGGGTGAATAAATTCCGCCAGACGCTTTAGGATTATGATCAGGCAGAATGGCTGAGAAGCCTCCTTGTTTTAAATGTTTAAACAAAGCCCGCACACCTGAATCATCTGTAGGTACAAGTGTTGCATTCAACTGTTGTCGTGATTCCAGCATGAAACGATCTAAATCTTTATTTTTACTTGGTTTATACATAATCACAGGGTTAGTATGTTGATTCACCCATGCATTCATCAGTTCCCAAGTTCCAAAATGAGGAACAACGCCTAAAGTACCATTGGGATTCTTTAAGGCATTCAGAAAAATCTCTGGGTGATGAACCTCTTTGATTTGTGCCAGTGCAAAATCAGGAGATGAACCCCAAATTTTGATCGATTCTGCATAAGTCATACTTTGACTTTTTAAACTTGATTTAATTAACTGCTGTTGTTGATGATCATCAAGTTTGGGATAAACTGCTTTTATATTCAGTTCAGTCGTACGTTTTGCAGAAGAATTACTGATATATAATAACGTACCAATAGCGCTTGCAAGAGTCTGGATGACCCTTAAAGGCAAACGCGAAAAATTTTTAAGTAAGGAATACATAGGTTTATTTAGGCTTAATCTCGATCTGCATTACCTTTTAAGACCATGTAAATCAGTGCTGAAATGATACAAAACCCAGCGATAAAACTACTCGTACTGAAATAGACAATACGTTGATAAGTATCCAAATTAAAAAGTTGATGGCTTAAGATATAGCGCATAAATCCCCATTGGACCACTGAAAATACAATGATAATAATTGTATGACGAAGAACAGCAGGACGCATAGCCATCGGTTTTCACCTTATAAATTAACTTGAATATTATGCCATTGATGAGGAATTATCTCAATTCATGTATAAAAAGAGAAAAACCCTGCGCAGAGCAGGGTTTGACTTAAATCATTAAAAATTATTTAGTTTCTTCAGCTTTTGCTTTTTCACGTAGACGAATACCTAAGTCACGCAATTGATTTGGTTCAACTGGTGCAGGTGCTTGAGTCAATGGACATTCAGCAGTTTTGGTTTTAGGGAATGCAATCACATCACGGATTGAAGATGAACCTGTCATCAACATCACTAAACGGTCAAGACCGAATGCTAAACCACCGTGTGGAGGTGCACCGAATTTCAATGCATTTAACAAGAAGCTAAATTTCTCTTCTGCTTCTTCTTCATTGATTCCTAAAGCTTCAAAAATTGCTTTTTGCATTTCTAAGTTGAAGATACGTAAAGAACCACCACCGATTTCAGTACCGTTCAATACCATGTCATAAGCAACTGAAAGTGCAGCACCTGGGTTGTTCTTCACTTCTTCAACACTTGATTTTGGTAGTGTGAATGGGTGGTGAACAGATGTCCATTTGCCATCATCAGTTTCTTCAAACATTGGGAAGTCAACAACCCAAAGAGGCGCCCACTCACAAGTTGCCATCTTCATGTCATGGCCAACTTTGATACGTAAAGCACCCATTGCATCATTCACAATTTTCGCTTTATCTGCACCAAAGAACACGATATCGCCATTCTCAGCACCAACACGTTTCAACAAATCAAGCACGATCGGCTCGATGAATTTAACGATAGGAGATTGAAGACCTTCAATACCTTTTTCAAGTTCGTTGACTTTGATATAAGCCAAGCCTTTTGCACCGTAAATACCCACGAATTTTGTATATTCGTCAATTTGGCTACGTGGAAGTGAACCAGCGCCCGGTACACGAAGTGCAACAATACGGCCTTTAGGATCTTTAGCAGGACCAGCGAATACTTTGAATTCAACGTCTTGCATCATGTCTGCGACGTCAACCAATTTCAAAGGAATACGTAAGTCTGGTTTATCCGATGCATAATCACGCATTGCATCTGCATAGGTCATACGTGGGAATTTATCGAAGTTTACGTTTAGAAGTTCTTTGAACATTTTAACTGTCAAAGTTTCCATCAAATCCATAATGTCATCGTCACTCATGAACGATGTTTCAACGTCGATTTGGGTAAATTCAGGCTGACGATCCGCACGTAAATCTTCATCACGGAAACATTTAGCAATTTGGTAATAACGATCAATACCACCCACCATGAGCAATTGTTTGAACAATTGTGGTGATTGTGGAAGTGCATAGAAACTACCATTTGAAACACGGCTTGGCACTAAATAGTCACGTGCACCTTCTGGGGTCGCACGTGTCAAAATTGGTGTTTCAACGTCTAAGAAACCATTTTCTTCGAAATAGTTACGAATTAAGTTGGTGAGTTTAGAACGGAAACGTAAACGATCTAACATTTCTGGACGACGAATATCAAGGAAACGATATTTCAAACGGATTTCTTCAGAAATATTTGAATTTTCATCATTCAATGGGAATGGTGGAGTTTCAGACGCAGCAAGAACTTCAATTTCTTTACCTAAAACTTCGATTTGACCGCTCACCATATTGGCATTTTCAGTACCTTCATAGCGACGACGTACACGACCAACGATTTTTAATACAAATTCTGAACGTGCTTTGTCCGCAGTTGCAAATGCTTCTGGGGTATCTGGGTCGATAACCACTTGAACGAGACCATCACGGTCACGCATATCAAGGAAAATCACACCACCGTGGTCACGACGACGGTGTACCCAACCACAAAGGGTTACGGTTTGGTCAATTTGAGCTTCGGTTAAAGAACCGCAATAATGAGTTCGCATCATGGCGTTAAAAATCCAACTATATGGGTTAAGGAAGCGAATACGTAAACAGCGCATCGCCTAAAAATGTAATGTGAGATTATGCCTCTTTGAGCGATGAGTCACAAGGACTTGAGTCCAAAAGCAGCATATTCTCAAATAAATTTAAGCTCAATCTCATCAAAAATGAGTGATTAAATCGGCAATAACGCTATTAATCGAAATATTTTCGATGATTCAAAAAGGCAAAGATGATGCAACCTAAAGTAAGACAGAGGATCGCACCACGAGTAAATGCTTTTATAGAAAAGCCAATCAAATGATATAGATCGGTATCTTGTGCTGAGAAAGCTGTTTGTTGTGCAAAATAAACATAATAAATACAACCACTAAAGAGTGTGCTGATGAATAAAAGCCAAGCAAATGATGATGCTTTGTGATTTAAGGTATTTAAATCTTGTTTTATCCTATATTTAAAAAAGTAATGTACAGCCATCCAAATTAAAAAAGGCAAAGCAAGCGCAGAACAGCCGATTTGCAGAACCTTATGCATTGGATATTCATGGTTCAAAATGATTACGGGTTGTGCCAAAAACTCATGAAATGCAAAGGTTCTGAAATCTAAATGAGTTAAACCATCCCAAATAATGTGTGTTGCTGTACCAATCAGAATGGCAATCACCATTGAAAGTAAAAACTGACAAAATGTTGAAAATGAGTGAATATTTAAAGGTTTAGCAATGCTAAAAAATTTAAATAACATCGGGCGGTATAAGCAATACCAAAGAAAACAGAAGAGTAAACCCACCAATAAATCAGGATAAATAATGCCTTTCCATTGATGATTTAACAGAATTTCAGTATCGACCAATAAACGATAAAGATCAGGTGTCATTGTACCAATCGCTAAAGCAGCAATCGGTAAGCGATTACCAGTCAGTTTAGCAATGGGTGGTGCAAGTACAGCATGAGAAAGGGTAAAAGGCATGCTCAGTTTCTTTGAATAGTAAAAATAAAAATCAAACGCCATTGTTGTGAGTGGTGTTTATATTTTCAATATAAATAATGTTCATTAAGCTTAATGTGATTAAGAAAAGAAACATGGTTGGGAAAGAATAAAACAATAAGTAATCACTCATACTACAAATGATGAGATAGACGCTACTGATTAAACCTGAAAATGCGAGAAGTTGCGTTGATGGATTGTTTTTCTGAATCATATTTTTTGTAAAATAATAAAGTGTCGCGAATGCCAATATTAAGATATTCAAAAACCCTAACAAACCATGTGCAGCGAGCTCTTGAAATACAATATTGTGTGCATGTGGTTGGCAATTTGGAACTTCATTTTCCGCATTAGGTGTACAGATTTTATTTTTAAAATTGATAAAACCCTGTCCAACATAGGGCGATTGTTGAAATTGTTCAATTGCGAAATGCCATAGTGCAAATCGTGTACCGACACTGGTATCATAATTATTCTGCTCCATTAAAGAAGCATCACTTTTTAGCAAGTCAATTCGCTCGATTATCGGAGAATGAGGCATCAAGCAGATACCTACGCTGAGTACAAGCGATGCGGATAGCATATAAAGTACTTGTTTTAAATGCGTTTTATAAAAATAAAGTGAGATCATCAGCAGTGCAATAGGAATACCTAGCCAAGCGCCACGACTTCCGTGCAATACGATGAGTGTGATATTGACCAGACATAAACTGATAAATAAAAAAGCGAATTTTCCTTTGAGTCTGAAGCTAAACACCAATCCGATTAGACTTAGGGCGATTACGCAATAATCATAGAGTATGATCGACTTAAATTCTGAAATTAATAAACCTCGATCAAAACCAAATTGAATATTTAAATAACTATTAAAAATGATTGAAAAAACGATCGTTATGAAGATTATTTTTTTAAATGTTTCAGATGTAAAGTTTGAAAATTTGAATAAAGTTCCGAGAAAAATCAGCGGGATGATATACAAAAATTGAGAAAGATATTTATCTGCTTGCTTGTTAAATTCAAGGTCTGTCGAAGCTTGATTGGCATGGAAAATATATTCATTTAGGCTGATGCAGAGCGCAGAAGAAAAACCAATAATCAAGATGAGCGGGTGAATATAGAGTGTTCTATTTTTAAATAAATATAAGATGAATAAAGCCAAAGGAATATAAACCAATGACCAACTTGCACGATCGTCAGTGATTAAGTTAATAAAAAAATTAAAATAAAAAAACAGCAATCCATAGAAAATGATCGGTTTTGAAATATCTTTTTGAAGCGGTGGCATACCATGGAACTCTGTGATCGATCTTAATTTTAATTCTCGATATTTTCAGAATATTTAAATAACGAGAATCACAGAGATCAATTTTAACATAGCTGAGGAACTTGATCTTAAAGCAACACAAAAAACAAAAGGAGTGATGCTATTGCAAAATTGATGAAATGTTATAATATAACAATTATTCAAAATATCGAGCTTTGAGAGCCAGTACATGACTTTTACAAAAAGTGCTCTGACACTTTCTATTTCAACCATTTTTTCTACTTTAACTTGGGCAGATACGAGTATTAGCAATACAGCTGAACAGCCTGTTCAGCAATTAGAAACGATAAGGGTAGTGGGGCATCCACTGGTTGCTTCAAGTGCTGACTTTGCTGTTGCAGACCAAACTGTTTCACGTGAAAAATTGCAGCAAGGTGGTACGACTTTAGGTGAAGCGCTAAAAGATGAACTAGGTGTATATTCAAATACTTTTGGTGCTGGATCGAGCCGCCCTGTGATTCGTGGGCAAGAAGGTGCACGAGTTAAAGTCACACAAAATGCAACTGAAACGATGGATGTTTCAAGCTTATCACCAGATCATGCAGTGACTGTAGACCCTCAACTCGCGCAAAAAATAGAAGTGATTCGTGGCCCATCTACATTACTTTATGGCGCTGGATCAGTCGGTGGTTTGGTCAATGTCATTGATACAAAAATTCCGACAGAAATGCCAGAACAGGGTTATGACGGTAATGTAGGGATTCGCTATAACACTGGAAATGATGAAAAACTTGCACATGCAGGTGCAACGGTTGCTTTGGGTTCAAATGTTGCATTACGTGTAGAGGGATTAAAACGTGATGCAAATGATTATATTAGCCCTAACTATAGTGTAACCGAAGATCATGGCGATCATGCTCACACCACTAAACAACGTCGTGTAGACAATACATTCTCCGAATCTGAAAATATTAATCTCGGTTTGTCTTGGATTGGTGAGCGTGGTTTTGCTGGGCTTTCTTATAGTCATCGTCAAGACCAGTATGGTTTGCCGGGGCATAGCCATGAATATGAATCATGCCATTTACATGGTGATCATTTGCATTGTGGCGGACATGATGATCATGAGCACGAAAATGAGGATGATCATGCAGCTCACGATCATGAAAGTGGCCCATGGATTGATATGAAAACAGAACGTTATGATTTTCGTTCTGAATTAAACGATCCTTTTGTAGGATTTAAAAAGTTACGCGCTCAAGCAAGCTATACCGACTATCAGCATGATGAAATTGAAGGTAGCGAAGCTATGACGACCTTTAAAAGCAAAGGTTATGAAGGTCGCGTCGAGTTGGTGCACAGTCCAGTAGCTCAGTGGGAAGGCGTGATAGGCATTCAAGCCAGTCAGCAAAAACTCGATATTACAGGTGAAGAAGCGGTGCTTGCACCGAATAAAACCCAAAAATATAGCCTATTTGCTTTGGAACATCGTCAATGGAAAGATTTCCATTTTGAACTTGGTTCACGTTTAGATCATCAGAACATTGATGTTGATTCTACGCAGAAAGATTTTGATGGCAATGCATTTTCTTATTCAGGTGCAGTCAATTGGGAGTTTGCGCCAAACTATAAATTATCATTGCTTGGTTCCCATCAAGAACGTTTACCTTTAGCGCAAGAGCTCTATGCAGATGGAAAGCATTATGCGACAAATACGTATGAGTTAGGTAATGATCAATTAGATAAAGAAAAATCCAATAATGTAGAGTTGGGATTGCATTATGAGGGTGACAAACTCAGTTACCACGTGCATCTGTATCACAATTGGTTCGATAATTATATTTATGCTAGAACTTTAGATCAGTATGAAAATTTCCGCTTAATTCAATATTCACAAGACAGTGCGAAATTTTATGGCACAGAAGCCGAAGTTGCTTATCAATTGAATGATGTCTACAAAGCAAGTTTATTTGGTGATTATGTACGTGGAAAAATTGACAATGAAAATGCGCCACGTGTTCCAGCCGGGCGTTTAGGGACACGAATCAATGCAGATTTTGATGATCATTGGTCAGGTTCGGCAGAATATTCGCATGTGTTTAATCAAGATAAATTTGCAGCGTATGAAACGGAAACCCAAGGCTATAACATGGTGAATCTTGGAATTGCGTATAAATACCCAATTACAGATAAGCAAGAAGCCAAAGTTTACTTGAGCGCGAATAACTTGTTAGATGAAACGGTATATGAACATAGTTCATTCTTATCCAATATCCCTCAAATGGGACGCAATTTTGTATTTGGTGTTGATTATAAATTCTAGTTTGGTTGCGTTTATTCACGAAATCATCATTGAAAAATAAAGAGATTAGACCTAGTCTGAGTGTATTGGATTAGGTCTTTTCTTATGCGTATCTTTAATAAAATTCACAACAAACTTAGTTGGTCGCCACGGCGCTATTTTGGCATTATTGTGGGTGTATTGGCTTTGGGTTATTTATCTTCAGCGATATACCATACTTATAAACCCATGCCTCAAGGATTAGATTTTACGGGGAAGCTTCAACATAGCAACGTGAAATTCATTGCAGATCAAACCTATATAGATGCGCAAGGCAGACAACATTTAGATCAGCATATCTTCGATCAAGTTCTACAATTGATTAAAGAAGCCAAAACCACCATTGTGATTGATATGTTTTTATTTAACAAAGAGGTCGGTGATTCCAAGCTGCAACATCGCGCGCTCACAGAACAATTAACCCAAGCATTGATTAACCAAAAAGTGGTGAATCCGACTTTAGAAATTAAATTCATTACCGATCCAATCAATTCGGTATATGGTGGCATTGCACCTGATCAGTATCGTGAATTACGTCAAAATGGTATTGATGTGATTGAAACCAATTTAACACCGTTACGTGCTTCAAATCCGACATGGTCTGGATTTTGGTATTTGTGCTGTCAGAATATTGGTAACAATGCTGAAAAAGGGTGGTTAAGCAATCCTTTTGGCAAACAACCGATCACCATTCGCAGTTATTTAAATCTATTTAATTTTAAAGCCAATCATCGTAAAACCATAGTTGTAGATACAGATCAAGGCTGGAAAGCGATTGTCACTTCAGCCAATCCGCATGATGGTAGTTCACGTCACTCCAATATTGCATTGATGGTCGATGGTGCAACAGCGGTTGATATTTTGAAATCTGAACAACCAGTGGCACATATGTCAGGTGGTGATACACCTTTTGTCGTCGTTGGAAAATTACCTGAAAATCCAAATGATCCACAAGTTCAGGTACTGACAGAAGCTGCAATTTATAAAGCAGTTTTGAAAATGCTTGAAACCGCAAAAGCCAATGATCAAATTAATTTAGCGATGTTCTATTTGTCAGAGCGAAAAATTATTAAAGAACTGCTTGCTGCCAAGCAACGTGGTGCAAAATTGCGTATTTTACTCGATCCCAATAAGGATGCGTTTGGTCGTCAAAAGAATGGTATTCCAAATCGTCAAGTGGCTTCAGAATTACACGATGCAGGTATCGATGTTCGTTGGTGTAATACGCAGGGTGAGCAGTGTCATAGCAAAATGATCATTAAACGCAATACACAATCTGCGGAAATGATTTTGGGTTCAGCGAATTTTACCGCACGTAATTTGAAAAATTATAATTTAGAAACTGATTTAAGAGTTGTTGGTAAACCACAGCAACAAGTCTTTATGGATGCGGAACAATATTTTAACTCAGCTTGGTCAAACTTAAATGGACGCCAAATGAGTGTGGATTATGCTCAATATGCGGATGATTCTAAGTTGAAATATGGCTTATATCGTTTTATGGAATGGAGTGGTTTGTCGACATTCTAATGTCGAATCTCTCTTTAATTTAATATGAGGAATGGATAGACCCTTCTTTAAAAAGAAGGGTTTTTATTGATTTAATCGTCCAAGTTTTATGGTTCAGGATTCGGTGGAATCATCTGATCCAAATCTTTATCAGAAATATTATCCAATTCATGCAAATCTGTTTTAATTTTCCACTGACTTTCATCTTCAACAGGTTGAGGTAAACGTGCCTCTAACCAATCACACACCACGTCTGGCGGAAAATCTACGTGATTGCATTGAATAACCCAAGCTAGAAATTGTTTAGCTTCACCATTCATATACGGTGGTGGGGAAACAGGTAAAAATTGCGTCGGCAAACGTTCATTTTTAGAAATATAATTCAGCACATGTCCAAGCTCTTGCACAGTTTGCCAAGCCAAAGGATGTTCAATATTAATTTGAAATTTAAACCACCATGCTTGTTTGCCATCTGAGCCATAGCTATCAATAAAGCTTTCTTGCACACTTGGCACTTTGCAAAAGAATTGATGTAAACGGTCAAAACTCAGTTCAGCCACAATACAGCACTCATCAGATTAAAATTATATCTTATCAGATTGATCACAGAATTGACTCGACTTGCTGTATAAACATAGGGGTGAGGTTAAAATTTGCCTATCATTTATCCATTATTTGTCTTGAATTAGGCGTTAAAATAATTACGAGATAGACAGTAAGCGTTTGGAGGTAGAGATGAAACAAGTACTCGGTTTAAGTGCGTTGGCATTGATGCTTTCAGGAGCGACTATTGCCGCTTATGCGGATGGTAAAGACTGGGGCAATTACCGCAGTGTGGAGCGACCACAGAAGCGATACCCAACAACAACGTATAAATATCAAGATCAATACGGGCGCCCAATGTCACAGGAGATTCCTGTTCGACCACCGCAGTATCATCGTCCGTACCCACATTATCCAAATTATCCGAACCAAGGTTATCCTCATTATCCAAATCAAGGCTATCCAAACCGCCCTTATCCTATTTATCCACCACAAAATGGTGTAACCATTATTTATAATCATCAATTTCCAACGCAAACTGAATATCATTCAGACAGCTATGGTTATGTGAATGGGCAGGGTGGCAGTATTTCTAGTTCAGAATATACCTTGATCAGTGATTGGCGACGTTATGGATTACCTGCTCCACAAGTAGGTATGCATTGGATTTATGAAAATGGGCGTTATTTACAAATACCGAATGATCGCTAAGTGATTTATTCATATCAATATTGATTCAAAAAATTATTCTAAATTTGAGTTTTTGTTCACTCATCCACATCCTGCTCTTGGTCAGAGAAGGATGTGGATGAAGAATATTAAGCCAATTCGTCATCTTCAGGACGTGGCGTTTTGCCATGAGGCAAAGTTTGTTCAGTATGTTTATCTCGAATGACCGATGGATATGTCCAAGAGGCATAGCGAACAATCAAAATGGCTATCGCTAAAATCAACACTGAACCTGTGATAATAATCAGGTCTATATCCGCTTTATGGTCATGTTGAATATCTGAAATCAATAGCCGAGTTAGTGCTGTAATTGCAATATAAATTAAAAAGCGTACTGGCATATGATTGGTTTTAAAGTAAATTCCAACCATAGCACCCAATTCTAAATAAATGAAAAGCAATAAAATATCGTCAATACTCGCATATTGTTTTACGGTTAATATTTCTATGATGGTATGTACCGCAGACCAAGCAATCATACAACCGATAATAAATAAGGCGACATAGTGAAAGGCTTCGACAGCAATGTTGCCAAACTTATCAAGGAGGTTTTCAACTTTCTCTATACGCGGGTCTTTATGCATAACAGCCTCCATTTCTCTCATTTTAAAGCCAGTAAAAACTATGCAAGTTTCATGCACATGACTGAAAAATGAAGAATTGTGAAAACTGTTTTTGATCTTTATTGATGCTATGTTAAAAGTGATTGATGGAATTTTTTAGGAAGAACGATGTATCTACCGACTCATTTTAAACAAGAAAATCATTCTGAATTATTTGATTTAATTTTAAAGAATCCATTAGGAAGTCTTATGGTAATTCATGATGGTGTGATTGAAGCCAATCATATTCCTTTTGAATTAGATCATTTACATGGTGAGTTGGGTATATTGAAAGGACATATTGCTAAATCCAATCCATTAACAGACATGATCAATCAACCTTTGTCTGCTTATGTAATTTTTCACGCTGATCAAGCGTATATTTCACCAAGTTGGTATGAAGGAAAGCAAGAACATCATCGTGTTGTACCGACGTGGAATTATCGTGTAGTGCATGTTCAAGGAACGATTCGAAAAATAGAGGATGAGAAATATCTACGTGGTATTTTGGCACGATTGACTAGAATTCATGAAGAAAATCAAAAAACTCCATGGAAAATGGGGGATGCGCCAGCAGACTTTATTGAAGCGCAATTAGAGAAAATTGTTGCGATTGAAATTGAAATCGAATCGATCATTGGAAAATTTAAAGTCAGTCAAAATAAATCTCAGGTTGATGCGACAAATATTGCAAAAGCTTTAGAAAATACAAACCCTGAAATGGCTGAATCTATTCAAAAATATTCGCTTAAGCCATAAAAAAACGCCTGATGATCAGGCGTTTTTTCAACATCAAAGATTAAGCTTGAGTTGTAAAGTAATCTTCGCTGAAATTCATAATCACTTCTGAACCTGCTTTGATTTTTGCAATACGTGCATGTAAATCAGGCAAGATACGTTGAATGAAGAAATGTGTAAGTGCCAATTTGTCTTGATAGAATTGACCATCTTTAGACTGTGCAGCATTGGCAATACGTGCAAACATATAAGCGAAGCTTAATAAGCCTACAGCATGTAAGTAATCAACAGCCGCAGCATTTGAGAACTCAACATTTTCTTTAGCACGTTCTAAAACGTGTTGAGTGATCATGTCCACTTCAGTTGCAACGTCTAAAGTCGCATCTTTAATGAAGTTAAGGTCAGTGTCTAAACCATTGGCAAAATCACGAATTTCTGAAATATATTCAGCAATAAATTCACCATTACATTTAATCGTTTTACGACCGATTAAATCTTGAGATTGAACACCGTTGGTGCCTTCATAGATCTGTGCAATACGTAAATCACGTACACACTGTTCCATACCCCATTCACGAATATAACCGTGACCACCAAATACCATTTGTGCATCAATCGCTGCATTGAAAGCAGTATCAGTTAAATATGCTTTTGCGATAGGTGTAAGTAATGCAACACGGTTATTGGCTTTAGCAACAGCTTCAGGATCAGTTGAGAATTTAGTAATGTCTAATTGCTGACCGACATACACTGCAAATGCACGAGATGCTTCATTGTTAGCACGTGCGTTTAATAACATACGACGCACATCACCATGAACTAAGATGCTATCCGCAGGTTTGTTTGGCGATTGAACACCAGAAGCGCTACGACCTTGTAAACGATCAGTCGCATATTGTGCAGCATTTTGGTATGCATATTCAGAAGCGCCAAGACCTTGGATACCCATAGATAAACGTTCATAGTTCATCATCACGAACATTGCTGCTAAGCCTTCGTTTTCTTTACCAACAAGGAAACCTTTGGCAGCATCAAAGTTCATTACACATGTTGCAGATGCTTTGATGCCCATTTTATGTTCAATTGAACCAGGACCAGCAGCATTACGTTCACCTAATGAACCATCCGCATTAACCATGAATTTAGGTACGATGAATAATGAGATACCACGTGAGCCCGCAGGTGCATCAGGTGTTTTTGCTAAAACAAGGTGGATAATGTTTTCAGCAAGATCATGGTCGCCACCAGTGATGAAGATTTTAGTACCTGTAATATTATAAGTACCATCTTCGTTACGTTCAGCTTTGGTTTTGATAATGCCTAAATCTGTACCTGCATGTGGTTCAGTAAGACACATCGTTCCAGACCATTCACCTGAATAGATTTTAGGTAAATAAGTCTCTTTTTGTTCTTGTGACGCATAACTGTTTAACGCCATACCTGCGCCTACAGAAAGTAGCGGGTAGAGCATAAATGATGGGTTAGTTGCAAATAACATTTCGTCAGCAAGTACAGTCAGCATTTTAGGCATGCCTTGACCGCCCCATTCTTCGTCTGCACCTAGACCGATCCAGCCGCCTTCAGCATATTGTTTGAATGCTTCTTTAAAACCAGCAGGTGTCGTCACAGCGCCATTTTCAAAATGAGCACCTTCTTCATCACCACTACGGTTTAATGGAAGGGTAACGTTTTGAGAGAATTTAGCCATTTCTTCAAGAATCGCTTCAGCCGTAGCAGCATCAATGTGCGCTAGGTTTTCATTCGATTGCCAGAATTGCTCTGCATTAAATACATCATTAAGAATGAATTTCATATCTGCAAGTGGTGCATTATAAATTGGCATGTTGGTTCACCTGATTTTGTTTGAATCTGTAGTACGAGGTCAGTTTAAGCAACCATTGTGAAAGTTGTTAGATGACCAAAGACAAAGGATGTTCTATTTATAAAGAAAAAGGACAATCAAAGCTATGACTGTCCTTTCTCAATTTCTGCACTCAAGGGTACAGTTTTTTAATATTACTGACTAAAATCTAATCTTAGAAAGCAAAATCTTCAGCATCTAATGCCATCAATGGATCTAAACCACCAGCGATCACGTCTACATGTGAACGTACGCGCGGTAAGATTTTCTTGAAGTAGAAGTTTGCTGTTTTAAGTTTAGCGTTGTAGAAAGCAGCATCTGTAGTGCCTTCAGCAAGTTTTTGCTGAGCAACAAGTGCCATACGAGCCCATAGGTATGCAAGTGTTACATAACCAGAGAAGTATAGGTAATCTACAGCTGCAGCACCCACTTCATCAGGGTTTTGCATTGCTCGCATACCAATTTGCATCGTCAAATCGCCCCACTCTTTGTTTAGAGCAGCAAGTGGTTCAACAAATGCTTTCATGTCCGCATTGTCTTTGTTTGACTCTACAAATTTATGAATAACTTTTGTGAAGTCTTTCAACATTGCGCCTTGAGTTTGAAGGACTTTACGACCTAACAAATCAAGTGCTTGAATTTCAGTTGTACCTTCGTATAAGCAAGAGATACGTGTATCACGTACAATTTGCTCCATACCGTGCTCAGAAATAAAGCCGTGACCACCGAACACTTGAACACCGTGTTTCGCAGATTCTGAACCAGTTTCAGTTAAGAATGCTTTAGCGATTGGTGTAAGAAGTGACAACATGTTGTCCGCTGATTTACGTTCTTCTTCAGTTGCACCTTGCTCAACAACATCTGCATATTGAGACAAGAAGTAAACAAGTGCACGACCACCTTCAGCAAATGCTTTTTGAGTCATAAGCATGTTACGTACAGCAGGGTGAACAATAATTGGATCAGCTTCTTTCTCTGGTGCTTTAGGGCCAGAAAGTGAACGCATTGCTAAACGATCTTTTGCATATGCAAGCGCGCCTTGGAAAGATGCTTCAGAAGCAGTCAAACCTTGAACAGCAGTACCAATACGTGCAGTGTTCATGAACGTGAACATTGCATGTAAACCTTTGTTCTCAGGTCCGATCAAGAAACCTTTAGCACGATCAAAGTTGATTACACATGTTGAGTTACCGTGGATACCCATTTTGTGTTCAATCGAACCACAACGTACGCCATTACGGTCTGAAATAGAACCGTCAGCATTTACGTTGAATTTAGGTACGATGAATAAAGAAATACCTTTAGTACCTTTTGGCGCACCCGGTAAACGTGCAAGAACGATGTGGATAATGTTATCCGCCATGTCGTGTTCACCAGCAGAGATAAAGATTTTCTCGCCAGAGATTGCAAAGCTACCATCAGCATTTGGTTCAGCTTTAGTACGGATAATACCTAAGTCAGAACCTGCATGAGATTCTGTTAAACACATGGTACCTGTCCATTCACCTGAAACAAGTTTCGGTAAATAAAGCGCTTTTTGTTCAGCAGAACCGTGATGCTCAATGGTACGTACCGCACCATGAGAAAGACCAGGATACATACCCCAAGCCCAGTTCGCAGCACCAACCATTTCAGAAATAGCTGTACCTAATGAACCTGGTAAGCCTTGACCACCATGTTCTTCAGCAACAGATAAAGATGGGAAGCCTAATTCTACATATTTGTCATAGGCTGCTTTAAAGCCTGTAGGTGTCGTTACAACACCGTCATTCCATGTACAACCTTCACGGTCGCCCACTTGGTTCAGTGGAGATAATTCATTTTCGCAGAAATCAGCACCAGCTTCTAAGTATTGATCGACCAATTCACGGCTTACGACATCTTTGTATGCAGGGAGTTTTGCGTAATGTTCTTCAGCATTTAATAATTCATGCAAAACGAATTGCATATCACGTAAGGGTGCTTTGTATTGTGGCATATCGGTTTCCTCAATACTGGTTAGACCAGATTTATAATCCTAATAAATACGATGCGTGTCTTCGGTGACACATACTTGCTCTATTACATCGTGCTACATCTTGTAGTCACGTACAAGTATTTGATGGTTAATTCTCTGTGACTGTAAAGTCAAAGAAAAATAGCTTGAATATTGTAAGTGCTTTGAGTGTAAACAGTTTTAAGGAAAAAATAAGCGCACACATAGTCAAAATCGTAAAAATATATGTCCAATAAAAAAGGTGCTAAAAAGCACCTTTGTAAGAAAATATGAGATTAAGCTTTTGGTGGCATAGGCGCTACAGTTGGTATTTTGCCGTCTGCTTTGAATTGTGGTTGGAATTTCACAACACATTTACCGTCTAAAAGTTTGTCACCTAATTTTACTTGGATCGCTTTATCCGCAGGCTGTCCTACACACGCTTTTTGTACAGCGTCCCATTGCGCTTTACGTTCAGCACGCTTTTGTTCAAATTGTTGTTGAATTTGAGCACGTTGTTCTTCAGTCATATCTTTCATACGTGAACCATCGTGACGCATCATGCGATGTTCTTTATCCTGACCAAAGCGACTTTTCATTTCGTCTTTTGTTTTGCGATCTGCTTTGAATACGATATTACATGTGCCATCTATGGTTTTATCACCCGCTTTTACTTGAACAGCTTGTCCAATGGTTTTGCCGTCACAAGCGTTTTTCATTTGCTTACGCATTTCTTTATGTTGCGCACGCATTTGTTTCATTTGCTCACGCTCTTCAGGTGACATTTTTTTATGATCGTGGTGATGACCACCCATCATACGACCTTGATGTTCTTCTTTAGGACCTTGAGTCGATTGACAGGCAGTTAATGCCCCCATGCTTAAAAGACTTGCTGTCACCAAAGCGATTTTTGTCATTGCTTTCATTGTATTTCTCCAAGATTTTTGTAGATGCTGTCTATGCGTTAAAGATTAAATAATAATGATGTAGAAACAATGGAGAGTATTTTGAGCGAGTGTTGAGTACAATGTTGAAATGAGAAGAAAAATGAGAGATCTGTTTTGAAAATACGCCGAGTCCCCATTGCACTGCGTCTCTTTCTGACCGTGTTATTAACCACGTTGTTAATTACCACAGTCAGTTTGAGCGTTTTACATTGGACGATGCAAAAAAACTTTGCCAAATATGTTGCAGATGTAGAAATGCAAAAACTCGATCATTTGATTGAAAATTTGGCAGATGTTTATGGTGTTTATCACGACTGGGGCAATGCAGTTCAAGCGCAAATTCTTCAAATTGAAGGGCAGGCTGCACCTGATGATTATGATAAATTATCACGCTGGTGGTTACGTCGTCAGTACGATATTGCCTTGCAACAACGCTATTTTAAAGAACATACCATGCTTAATCCTGTAGCGCAGGATATGGGAGCGCCAGCTAAAAAGCAGATTGATCAAGCTGAATTAAAAATTTTAGAAGAAAACCTTCCTTCTGCGTATCAGCCATTCGAAGGGTTAAAATTTCCATTAAGTTCAAATCAGAGCATGTTTAAGCCACCTGATAAAAATGCTAAGAATAAAAGCTCAACGATGGTATCTGCTGAGCAAAAAGATGGAAAGAAACGTTTCATTTCTATGCCAGATCGTTTGGGTTTAAGTTCACGTCTGTCTTTGTACGACGTTAAACATCAATTCGTATTGGGTGAACCTTCCGATGATCAGGTGTCTTATCGACCGATTTTGGTGAATGACAAAATTGTCGGTTATCTCGGATTAAAACCAGTTTTAGATCAGGATGATGCACTGAGTATCAATTTCTTTAGTAATCAAAAACGTTATTTAGTATTAATTTATATTCTAAGCTTTTTAAGCAGTTTAGTTGCAGCATTGTTATTGGCAACTTATTTTAAACAACCGATTCAACGCTTATTAAATGCTACCCGTGAATTGACCAAAGGTAATTTTCAACATCAAGTCATGATTAAACGTAATGATGAATTAGGTGATTTATCAACAGAAATTAATCAACTTGCAACGATCTTGGATCAGCATGAAACCTCACGCCGTCAATGGGTTGCGGATACTTCACATGAGTTAAAAACACCTTTGGCTGTACTACAAGCTCAAATTGAAGCCATGCAAGATGGGATTCGTAAGCCTACACCTGAACATTTCGATGCGATGCTCAGACAGGTCACCAGTTTGAAAAAATTAACACAGGATCTTGCCGATTTAGCACAAGCTGAGGCACAGCAATTGAAATGCTATTTTGCTGAAATTGACCCATGGACTGTGGTTTTACAAGAGATTGAAAATTTTAAACCTAAATTTGAACAGGCAAATTTATCGATCTCAGCATCTGGTCAAGGTGCAAAATTACAATTAGATATAGATCGTTTTAAGCAAATTATGGTCAACTTGTTGGGCAATAGTATTCGTTATACTGAAGCGGATGGTGAGGTTCGAGTGCATACTGAACAAGATGAACACTCGTGGAGTGTGATTGTTGACGATAGCCCATTTGGTTTAACCGATGAACAAATTGCACGTTTAGGTGAACGTTTTTATCGTGTAGATGACTCACGAACCCGTAGCACTGGTGGTACAGGTTTAGGTTTAGCATTATCAGGTAAAATTGCACAGGCTTTAGGTGGTCAACTCACGTTTGATCATTCACCTTTAGGTGGTTTGCGTTGCAAACTGACATTTTCAAAACATACAAAGAGTTAAAAGGAAAAGCACAACATGAAACATATCATGCTGGTAGAAGATGAAGTTGAACTTGCGCAATTGGTACGAGATTATCTTGAAGCCGCAGGCTTTGAAGTGAGTATGTTCCATGATGGTCAGGACGCATATGATAGCTTTTTACAGCGTAAACCGAGCTTAATGGTCTTAGACTTGATGGTTCCGCGTATGGATGGTCTCACCATTTGCCGTAAAGTACGTGAACAGACAGATCTACCGATTATTATGGTAACTGCACGTACTGAAGAGATTGATCGTGTTCTGGGCTTAAATATGGGGGCAGATGATTATGTGTGTAAACCATTCAGTCCAAAAGAATTGGTTGCTCGTGTTCAAGCGGTACTGCGCCGTTTAGAGCGCAAAGCTGAACCTGAAAATAATGACTTATTCCGCATTGATAAAGCACAACAACGAATCTGGTATCAACAAAAGTCGTTGAATTTAACGCCAACTGAATTCCGCTTATTAGAGCTTTTCCTCGAACATTTAGGCCAAGTCTATTCTCGTGCGCAACTTTTAGACCATATTAACCCGGATAGTTTTGATGTTGCTGACCGTGTTATTGATAGTCATATCAAGAACTTAAGACGTAAAATATCAGAGGCAGCGGAAACAGGAAATCGCCATGAATGGGTGCAAGCGGTTTATGGTGTAGGTTACCGTTTTGAATATCCAGAAGATTAACTTTTCGACATAATCTATTTTGAATTGTGGATAAACACAGGTTTATCCACAGAATTTGTGGGTAAAAGTGAATAACTTTAAAATTTATTGTTGAATAAATGGACATATAGAAAATCATTTTTATAATTATTCCATTTGGTAATAATTCATGGCTTGTTTAAAATGATTGTTTATGTGCTTATGTAAATATGATTTTTAAAATAAATGCATAAGGAAAATAGCAAAAAGCCATTGTTAAATATTGGACTCACTTGAAAAAATGGATGAATAGCAGTAAAAAGTCGATATACAATCCGTGCATAAAATAAGAATAGTATCCAATATGTCAAACTCTCCAGATTATTATTATACCCGCCGCTTTTTAGCCATCTTGTGTTTTATTGCAGGTTTTGCTTCTGGTATCAGTTTCTTTGTGACTGGAATGACGCATTATATTTTACTGATTTTGATGGTTATATTTTTTATACTTACTTACTTTATTGCACCTTATGCACAAGGGCGAAAAAGTCGCATATCTGACAGTTGGGATATTTTTTTATTTGATGATTGGTTAATTACAGGTTTTTTCAATCTGATCACTTATCCATTTCGCCTAATTGTTTATGTTATAAAAGCGATTTTAGATTAACAACGTTCATCACAACTCGATTTACGTAAGAAACCTATTTAAGATCATTTTATTCTCAATCATTTTATTTAATTTGACGGTGGATTTCTAAGACCTGTTTTTGTGCTTTGGTCAGTTTATTCACAACCAATTCATAAGAGCTTTTTACTAAATCTTCAATTAATTCAGGAGTAATGAGATCTCCTGCATAAACTGTAATCCAATGTCTTTTATTCATGTGGTAACCCGTACGAATAGATGGATAAGTATCTCGTAACATTTCACCATGCTCAGGCTGAACTTTTAAATTAATGATTTTATTGCCCTGTAATGTAGAGCTGAGCAGAAACATTTTATCCATGACCTTATAGACAGAGATATCTTCGCCAAAAGGATAATCTAGTTCAGCCTTAGGCAGTTGCGCTGCTACTTCAAAAGCAAATTTTTGGATTTCATCGCCGTTCATTTTCTTCTTCTCACTTGTAAAACGTTGACGGATAAAAATCGTTTATGGGTAAATCGTAATGGTTGCCCCATCATCGACTAATTTCCATATCTCATCCATATCGATATTTCTTACAGCAATACAGCCCCAAGTCCAATCATTTCGTGGCAAATAACGCATTAAACTGGGTAATTTTTCGATTTGTGCAGTGGTAGCTGACCCGTGAATCATAATATCACCACCAGCAGAAACACCAAGCTGTTGCGCCTTGTTTTGATCGTGAGCATTTGGATAAGACACATGCAGCGATTTATAAAAAGCGCTTTTAGGATTGCGCCAATCTAAAATATAGTGCCCTTCAGGTGTTTTGCCATCACCTTCTTTGACTTTGTGTCCAATGGGATCAAAACCTAAACGCATCGGGTAGCTTTGAATGGTTTGCTGATGATGCATTAACTTAATGACACGGTCTGCTTTGAATACTTCGACAGCGGTAATTGGTGTTGTTTGGCGAATTCTATCGATGTCATGGTCAGAAAAATTTTGTACGTGAATTGAAGCCTTTGCAGTCGGAATAAACTGGTTATATTTTTGATAGGCAAATACGCCCATCAATGCGATTGCAAAGATGATGGCGAATACAAAACTATATTTCTTATTCATTTAAATTTTTGAATTGTAAAATTTGTGTGCTGTATAAATTTTATTCATTTTAAATGTGAAAGCTGTAGTTGATTTGTGATTTTGGATTTATCCTGTGGATAAACACATGCTTATCCACAGAAATTGTGGGTAACTATGGTCGATGTTTGAATGATATTGATTAGATTGAAATATTATAGAATATGTATTTTTTATGAATTCAGTATTTATTTATGTAATTCATTCTCTGTGAAAAATATTGAATTAATTTTATACTTTTTAATTGATTGGTTTACATAAGTGTTTATTATTAAAATAATTTAATTGATTTATACATATTTTTATTGAAAACATGTGAATTACGATATATTTTTAACATGCTTTATATTTACGAAAAATTACTTTTATTCATTTATATATAACAAAAGGGTATCTCATGTTATTTAAAAAAACATTACTTGTGATTATGTGTAGTACAGCTTTGGTTGCTTGCGGAGGTGGGGGTGGCTCATCAAGTGGCGGTGGTTCAAATGGAGGAAGCACAGGGGGAGGTGATGTAACTACACCTGTTTCAGATTTGGACAAAGCGAAACAATTGGTTGAAACGACTAAAGCAATTATTTCATATTATGATGGTTTTCAAGATATTGCTGATAATTATAAAACACCTGTCGAAGTGATCAATAATACTGCTTCTGATTTAAGTCGTGCAGCTGACATCGTGCTTACGCTTGCAGGGCTTGCTATGGAAGATGCGCAAGGCAAAACTAAGCAATATAGTGCGGCTGAATTAGAGCTATTGTTAAAAAATGATGCGATTAAAAGTCAATATCCTCTAGGATATGACATAAAAAATAATACATTGCAAATTCAGGTAACAGGTAATTCAGTCAAAGTAACGGGTGCTGCCGATGTTGCGTACTGGGATGAATTTAAAGAACCAAATACATGGGATTGGGATAACCCAGATTGGTTAACCAATAAAGAAAACTTTGTCTATGCGAACCAAGCTAAAGTAAACGTGACCAATCTTGTGCTTGAAGCTCCTTTTATCGCAAATCAAAGCACCTATAACTTTAAAATTGCAAATGGTGGTGCGATTGACATCACCAATGCTGCACAGCAAAAAGCTAAATTCAGCTTTACTGCAGACAGTACGGCTAAGTTGGTGTACCCAGCCGCTAATACTTTGGAAAATCAAGAGACTTTGCCAAATCAAGTATCATTACAATTAAAAGGTTTAGTCTTTGAAAGTGCAGATGTAAAAGCAACATTGAGTGAAGTTTCATCTTCAGCAAAAAATGTGAAATTCTCTAATGGTCAGTCAACGTTTGAACAATTAATACCATCTGAGTTGGTTTTAAAAGGTCAGGTTGCATATTTACAAGAAGTCTTAGATCTTGATGCAAGTATTAAACTCAATAATGATTTAACCAAAGTCATTGATATTAGTGCAGGTCAAGAAACTGCGCTTAATTTTATTAATGCAGATTTAGCCGTTAAATTGTCAGGTAAATTAAAAGGTGCTCATGCAACCCCAACGCCGTTTAGCATTGATGTGACTGCAAAGCGTGCTGATTATTTAAAAGGGACTGCAAATGTTGCAGTTTCGGTTGATAAAAATGCATTGGACATTGAGTTTACTTCACAAGATATTAAGCAAGAAAAACCAGTGGTGAGCAGTGTGATCAAGCATAAAAATGGCGCATTTGTTCAAATTGCTGATATTAAAAACTTTAGTACGGCTGATGTAAAAGTTGGAACAACAAGTTATGGAACAATTACCAAAAACTCTTCAGAGCAATATGCTGTGAAATTTATTGATAATACCATTGTTTATATCACTCCATAATTTAGACTCGTGAGAAGAGGACAGCATGCGCTGTCTTCTTTTATATTAAATGAATAAAAAAATTATATTTCTAACGCTGTTTCCTACAGTATGTTTTGCGGAAAAATCAGCACAATTTTCATTGAATGCAGAATTGTATAGCGATCCTGTTTCAGTCCATGCTTTTTTGAATGATTGGGATACGCCACATTTGGAAAAGGGGAAGAATGCGTTTGCTTCGGGCAAAATGAAACTCGAAACGCAACAAGATCATTGGACGATGGGTTGGGTATGGTCTTATGACTACCAATTACGTTTTAGTGAAGACATGGCGAAATTATATTATCAAATTCAAAATGATCAGCTTATCGATGCCAATTCAAGCTATGCACTAGAATTGGAAGCTCAACATGTCGATACCGTTGGAGCACGCTTTGGCTATGATTGGGATATTCACCCCAATTGGAAAGTGATCACTGGGGTGACTGCATTGATTGGACGTCATTATGTTGATGGT
Source organism: Acinetobacter sp. P8-3-8 (assembly GCF_000214135.1). Taxonomy (GTDB): domain Bacteria; phylum Pseudomonadota; class Gammaproteobacteria; order Pseudomonadales; family Moraxellaceae; genus Acinetobacter. The sequence continues at coordinate 27,518 of NZ_AFIE01000006.1, read as the reverse complement.
TCATTTCAGGCGCGTGGTCAAACCACCAATATGACTGAACTGATGGATCGAGTCAGTTGGTTAAACGGTCATTTGGACTATAGTTATGATGAACCTGCATTAAAAGAAGATGAACTGGGTTGGGATGGCAAAACGGATAAGGGCTATGGTTATGCCTTGGATTTGGGCTTAAAAGGTAAAATAGGCAAAAATTGGGATCTTTATTTTCAGGCAGAAGATCTTTTCAGTTATTTATACTGGGATAATGCGCCATTTACCAAATATAGTATTACTTATGATCAGAGCAGTCGTCCACGTATGGATTTGTCTGGGCAGTTGAGTAAAACCAAGCAATATAAACAAAAATTACCATTTAAAATCAGTTCTGAAATCACTTATACATCCGATGCAAATCCTTGGAGTATCAGTCTGAGTAGTTTTTCAAATCAGTATTTAACTTTGGCGCAATTGAATGGCTTTTGGCAAACTGCTCCACTTAAATACGGCATACATATAGAACCTCAGACACATTCTTTAGGTGTATCTGTACAGCATAAAAACTTTGGTTTGAAATATTTGACAGATGATTTAGCAACCAACGATGCACATCGTTTTAGTACGTATTTATATGCTCAATATTTCTGGTAATAGGGGCTTTTAAAAACTGATTTTAAAATGAATAAGCTCTAGAAAAATACGGGCTTGTCGCCCTAATGCTGATCAGTTAAGTCTTTTTAAATCCTCCCCCTTGCGGAGCATGCTCCTCACCTTTTTCAAAGGAGGGGGTATCAATAATCTAAAATTATTTTAAATTCTCAATGGGTTCCCTCTTTTTCCTTACGCCATAAATGGCTCAGGGTTAGGGGAGATTCTTAGATGAGTAAGTCGTAAATTGCTCTTAACTGACTGGCATTAGGTTATTCGCCCGCAATCTATTAAGAAGAACAGCTCACCGATATTTCAGGTACATCACTTGGTAAAGGTGCTAAATCTTCAGCTTTTTCTAAATCCACTTGTTTCGTGAAAGGTTGACTCAGCAATTTAAATAAACGCTCTACTTCTGAGAAATCATCACGCTCTGCCAGTTCAATCGCTTTCTGTGCCATATGATTACGAAGGATGTAGACAGGGTTGGCTTTCGCCATTTCAGCATCAAGCGCATCAATATCTTGGTTTTCACGAATACTTTGATATTGCGTTAAAAATACTTCGAACTGGCGACGATCCAAACAATCATCTTTGATCGCTTCATATTGTTTATTCTGTAAACGGATAAAACTGTCAGTGTAATCTAACTGTTCAGATTGCATCACTCTTAAAAAGGTCATAGCACAATCAAAGCTGTCTTTATGGAAACTTGGTAGCCCCATTTTCTGACACAACCCTAAAGTATAATGCTCTAAAAATGTAGGCTCAAAATGCTCTAAACATTCAACTAAGTCTTGTTTAAATTGTTCTTTATCATCTGCTTTTGCTAAAGGAATCAAATTGTTTAACCAATTCCAAAGATTCCAATGTGCAATACTCGGTTGATTTTGATAGGTATAACGACCGTTGTAATCGCTATGATTATTGATCCAATTCGGGCGGAAACGCTCCATAAATCCATAAGGGCCAAAATCTAAAGTTGAGCCTGTGATATTTAAATTATCGGTATTCATCACACCATGGGCAAAGCCAACCAATTGCCATTTGGCGATCATGATCGCTGTATTTTCAATAACCTTCGTAGCAAATGCGAGCAGTGGTTTTTCGGCTTCTAAACATTCTGGATAGTGCCATTCGATACATTTTTGCGTAAATTCAGCCAGTAAATCAGGTTGATATTGATTAACCCATTCAAAATGTCCTAAGCGTATGTGGCAATCTGAGGTGCGTAACATCATTGCACCCAATTCGAGCGTTTCACGTTGTACGCCTTGCGTAGAAGATGTGAAACCAACTGAATTACTAGAAGGCACACCCAATGAATTGAGCGCATGTCCTGCCAAGTATTCACGAATTACTGAACGCAGTACCGCACGACCATCACCCATGCGAGAGTAGGGCGTTGAGCCAGCACCTTTTAAATGTAGGTCAATGGTTTTCCCATGAATATCTACAATCTGAGCAATCAGCAAACCACGACCGTCACCGAGCTGACCTGCCCATTGTCCAAACTGATGTCCTGCATAAACCATTGCCAATGGATGAAACTCGGGGAATGTTTTTTGTCCGCTACAGATTTCAACCCATTGAGCTTTATCCTCAGCTGACCATTGCAATTCATCTGCTAAAGCAACATTAAAATGTCCTGCTTTTGCACCTTTGAGTGGAACTGGCATTTGCTCATGGTAGAGTTTTGGATTGAGAGATGGATAACGTGAATTGAAATACATAGCAATTGATCACAAGGGATGAGGCATGACCTGATCAATATAACAAAGTTTTATCTCTATGGATAATTCCAACTGTTTCAGTCAACAATAAACAACTTTGCCCCCACGGTTGTAGAAGAACGATGTGCTTCGGCATGGTCTGCAACTTGGTAACTCATTCCTGCACTTAATGTAAATGTACGTCCATCCTCAAGTTCAGTGTGTAATTCACCTTCTAAGCAGAAAAGAATATGTCCCTTACTACACCAATGGTCGGATAAGTAATCCTTTGAATATTCAACAATTCGGACTCGTATATCATCAAATTGCTGAGTGCGCCAAAGGGCATAACCCTGTTCACCCTCATGGCGTGTGGTAGGGATGTCTGTCCAATTGGTGATACCGAAGGGGATATTGTTCATTAGCATTTTATTTTACTCGTTATTTTTAAGGGAATAGACAAAAGAAAAGCCCCATTTCGGAGCTTTTCATTATTGTTTAAAATCACCCAAACTTTAAAAGTTGACGATTAAGAAACCACGTTCTTTTTAATACCACGCATCAATGTTTCTAAACGTTCACGATGGAAAGCAAGTTTTTGTTCAACCAGTTGGAAATCAACTTTTAATTTCACGTCCATTTGGTGAATCTTTTCAGCAACAGAAGCTTTTTTTGCTTGAAGCTCTTGCTCTTTCAATGAAGCCCAATCGTTTAAGGTATGGGTAAATGCTTCATATTCTTGAGCAACCTTTTGTTTCATTGCCATAATATCATCACTGACATTATGCCCATAAATCGCAAGATCTTGTTCTGCATATTTAAATCGCATTGCTAATTCAGCTTTTTTAATATTGAAGTTTGGAATACGACGCAAATTTTTAGCTAAGCCAACTTTAGAACAAGACCAAATTAGCCATTTAGTAGGATCATATTGCCACCATTTCACCCCATTACGATAGTCGTACTGGAAAATATGATGATAGTTATGATAACCCTCGCCCCAAGTCGCGATAGCGAGTACAAAGTTATCACGTGCTGTATTTTCGTCTGTATAAGGACGTTTGCCCCACATATGACAAAGCGAGTTAATGAAGAACGTGACGTGGTGGCTGAAAATTAAGCGTAATAATCCACCTAATAATAATACGCCCCACATGTCGCCAACAGCCCAACCGATCGGAACTAGGATCGCTGCATGTACTGCAATCACCAGTGGGATGTAGTACTTGTCTTGAAACATCACGACTTTGTCATTTAGCAGATCTGGTGCATTTTTATAGTTTTTTTCCGAAGAAGGATAGTTACGTAACATCCAACCAATATGTGCAAACCAAAATCCATTGTTGATTGAATACGGATCTTGATCCACATCATCAACATGGCGGTGATGAGTACGGTGACCTGAAGCCCAAAACAAAATACTGTTCTGTACTGCGAATGTACCCATAATCATCAAAATAATTTTGAGTGGCAATGTCGCTTCATAAGCACGATGTGCCCATAAACGATGATAGCCAGCAGTAATACCTAAACTGCTTAAACCAAGTAAAACGAATAAACTAATCCAAGCCGCCATACTAAAATCATGATGGTAGGCATATAAAGGGATCGCAATCACGGCAATGATTGGTAGTAATACCAATGCAAAGACACCGATCCAATTTATTGGGGCTTTGGGTAGGGGAGCATTCATCTCCAACAGCACTCCTAAGAACCTTAATTAGGTAAAAATCGAAAGCATAGCTTCAGTATTTTTCTAGGCTATACGTTCGTGGATATTAGCATGAGCGAACATGTGTTCACTAGTATTAGTGTACATCTGTATTGTATAAAACAGTAACAGAATAAAACATGAATTTTATCGATTTGATCGGAAAAAAAGAATGGTTAAAAAGTCGTATTGAGTTGTCAAAATAGTGTAAAAAAATTAAGCCCTACACTCTATAGTGTATTTAAATTTAACTTATTGATTATCAATGAAAATAAATTATTAGACTTAAAGTGCTCACAAAACATTTTGTTATTTAATTTGACCTAATCCTACTTGCATCATTTTAGGAAAATCGGTAATCAAACCATTAATTGCTAAATCACGTAAATGTTGCGCACGTTGTAAGTCATTTACAGTCCATATACTCACTTTTAAATTGGCTTTTTGAGTCGCTTGAATGAGTTCATCAGTCGCCAATTGATTCATCCATCCAATTTGGCAACATCCTAATTCTAAAGCTTGTTCGATGGCTTTTTCTCCAATATCGTCTTCGATTAACAATCCATGTTTGAAATGGCTATGCTGTTGAATTAAGGCTTGGTGAATTTTGAGGTCAAAACTGGTAATGATCGCTGTATTCTCAAAACCCTGTAGTTGTTTTTGTAATTCAATCACCAGTTTTTCAGCATGTTGCGCTGTTTCAACTGCTTTAACTTCAACTTCAATATGCTCAAAATCATGCATGATTTTCAAACTTTGGCGAAGTGTCGGCGTGATCTGCTTTTCCCAATCCATCCAAATATTGGCTTGGTTATAAGGTTCAAGTTCTGTGCTGCTTAATTCGTAAAGTGGTTGATCTATGCTGGTCGTTCTGAGGAAATTATCATCATGCATGATAATGAGTTCATCATCTTTAAGCTGACGCACATCAAATTCAACTGCTCGAATACCTAAATCATGAATATATTGAAATCCACCAAGGGTATTTTCAGGTGCTTCACCACGTGCGCCACGATGTCCGATAATTTTCATAATGAACTCAAATGCCAATTGAATGTCTGCGATCACTTGAACTAAAACCCAAACGATGCGGTCTAAACTTTAGATTTAGCTCATGCGATTCACCAGAAGTTTATCTTTTCAAAACAAATCTTGTTTAGGTTCTATTTCGAGTAGAACTGAATTTTATGATACAGATAAAAATTCAGTTCTTGATCATGATTTAAAGCTAAATCGTATCGTTGATGTTTTTTTGCCACAAAACTTCATTGCCGCCTTCTGCACGTTGTAAAGTACGTGAAGCAACGAAAAGCCAATCGGATAAACGATTGAGTAGTTGCAAGGCAGTTGCTTGGATGTTTTGATCTCGAGTATGAACAGTCATCAAACTGCGTTCTGCACGACGACAAACAGCACGTGCTTGATGTGCATAACTACAAATCAATGTGCCTGAAGGTAAGATGAACTCTTTAAGCATTGGTAAGTTTTCATTCATACGGTCAATGTCTTTTTCAAGAAATTCAACACAGACAGGCTGTAATAAGTTGTAGTTTGGAATACAAACCTCACCACCCAAATCGAAAAGCCAATGTTGAATCAAGCTTAATGATTTATCCCATGCATTTTTTTCTACGTCATCGATTGTACTTGCGGTAATTTGCGAACGAAGTATGCCAATGATCGCATTGAGTTCATCAACATCACCTAAGGCTGCGATGCGTAAATCATCTTTAGCGACACGTGAACCATCACCTAATCCAGTTGTGCCAGCATCGCCTGTACGTGTGTAAATCTTGCTCAGTCTGTGTCCCATGGTTTTTCCTTCATCATTTCATCTGTAAAAATATGCATAAAAAAATGGATAATGCTGGAGTATCATTATCCATATCAATAACCCTCTGTTTAGGCTGTTATCGTTATTATGTGCCCAGAACTATAAATCTAAAACTATGAATCTAAACCTACGAAAAGCTTAGTAACGGAAAGTTACCCCAGCTGAAGCAAGACGACCACCATTGATGTAATAGTAACCATTGCTATATGACGTGGTTTTATATTCAACATCACCGATGTTTTGAATATTGGTGAAGAGTTTTACATTTGGATTCACATTCCAAAAAGCATTCACATCGACTGTAGCATAGCCTGAAACTTTACTATTTTTCGGTCTAGATTTAGCCGAGAGTGAAGTGCTAATGCCATAAACTTCGTTTTGGATACCTGTGGTCAAAGTTAGGCTTTGACGTGAACGACGTGGTAAATCTTGATCAGTTTCTTTGTCTTTAGGTTGTACATAAGCATAAGAAAGATTGCTATATAGCTCATCACTTGTCCAATCTAGATTAAATTCACCACCTGTAAAGGTCGCTTTTTTAACATTGTACAAACGACCTTCATAAGTCACTGGATCAGTCACATAAGTAATCAGATCATCTACTTCATTACGATAAGCAGACAGTCCCATGCTTAAATTGTCTGTAATTTTTTGGTCAAGACCAACTTCATACGAAACACTTTCTTCAGGTTTTAAGTCTGGATTACCACCCCAACTGAGTGCATAAAGGTCATTATTGGATGGTGCACGGAACGCTGTACCAATATTGGTATAAATACTGGTCATTGGTAAAATTTGATAGCGAGCAGCAGCTTGTCCTACGGTATGCGTACCAAAAGTTTCATGATCTTCTACACGTAAACCCAACTGCGTATGTAATTTATCAGCTTGGTATTGGTGTTGTACAAAATATCCTGTGCTATCAACATCTTTGTTGTAGTCTACGCCATAAAAACCACTGCCTGAAAGCACATCAGATTTGATATTTTTAGTCGCTACACCCGCTAAAATATTTTGAGTCGGTGTGAATTGCCATTTGCTATACAATTCAGCTTCTTTGGTGGTGTTGTAAATCGCATCATGTGAATCATTTTGCTCTAAGTCATCTTTAAATTGTGACAAGCGCGCATTGATTGAAAGGCTGTCATTAACATTGACACGACCTTTTACATTAATGATTTCATTCTTAAAATCTTGAGAGACATTTTTTAAACCAATCAAGTTCCAGTTGGCATCATTCACACCATCCACATAAGTCGACGTACCTTGGTTTTGTGAATAGTCTACAGATGCAGCATATTGTTCTTTTTCAATACCAAATTTAGCACTAAAACCTTTTTGGTCATATGAACCTGCTTTTACATTGGCATCTTTAAAATCTGTCACTTGTGTGCCATCTGATTCAAGTCGTTGTCCACGAACTTGTGCATATACACCATTTTCAGCTAAATCAGCACCGACTACAGACTTGTAAGTATTGTGTTCACCCATTTCTCCAGTCACAAATGCACCTGTTTTTTCAGGTGTTTTTGAAATGAGTTGAACCACACCACCAATCGCATCTGTTCCATATAAAACAGATGCAGGGCCTTTCAGCACTTCAATTTGTTTAATATCGGTTGTATCAATAAATGCAAGTGAAGCAGAACCCGCAGAACCTGTATTCAAACGAACACCATCACGTAATACCAGTGTATGCGTTGAATTTGTACCACGTGTGAATATAGACGCCGCTTGTCCATAACCACCATATTGCATCATATCAATCGATGCATCACTCATGAGTAAATGTGGTAATTCAGCAATCGGTGACTGTTCTAAAATATGAGGATCGATAATTGAAATACGTGCAGGAATATTTTCAATTTTTTCTTCAGAACGCGTAGCTGTGACCACAATGGTGTCAAGCTGAGAGTTGATTTCTGAATTTGAAGATATTGTTTCAGCAAAAGTAGTAGAAGATAACCCCATCGCAATAGCGATAGCACCTACAAGTGTCGTAGGTTTAAAAGTTGAAAGTTTATAAAAACCAGACATGATATGCTCCATACATTCACTCCCCGTGAATGATTGAGTTAAAGGGCACAACAAGCAGGTATCCGGACTCAAATATAGAATCGATATCGATTCAAATTATTCCACCTTCCCACAAAATATTGCAGTGGTGTAAACCCTAAGATTTATAAAGAATAATCGTTCATTTTACCGTTGCGGGGGCAGTGTTGGATTTGCACCAACTTCCCTAAGCCTAAGCTATAGACTTGTTGCATTTGCGCGCAGTATAAAGTCAGACTAGGAATTAAACAATGTTGAACAGATAATCATATTGAACTTTAACGCAAGCGCTTTAAATTGCATTACAATGATTCGCTTAAACGACCTTAGTGAATAACACTGAATTAGAGTGATGAATATGCGTACTCGTGCCAAAATCTGTGGAATTACACGACCACAAGATATTCAAGCCGCTGTTGAAGCAGGTGCAGATGCAATTGGTCTAGTGTTTTATGAACCTAGTCCACGCAATGTATCGATTGAATTGGCAAAACAATTGGCGCAACATATTCCACCCTATGTCAATATTGTCGGATTGTTTGTAAATGCCAGCGCAGAAGAGATTGCACAAGTTTTAGAAGATGTTCCTTTGGATATTCTTCAGTTTCATGGTGATGAAACGGCTGAGCAATGCCAACAGATTGCACAATATAATAAACGTCGTTGGTATAAAGCGATTCAGATCAAACCTGATTTAGACAATTCAGAAATCATTACGACAATTCGGCAATATCAACAGGCTGGTGCGAGTGCTATGCTCTTAGATGCATGGCATCCTGAACTTAAAGGTGGAACTGGACACAGTTTTGACTGGTCACAATTTCCCAAACTGGATATTCCTTTGATATTGGCAGGTGGTTTAAAACCTGAAAATATTGAAGAAGCAATACAAACGACTCAAGCGTATGCGGTTGATGTCAGCGGAGGCGTAGAATCCGCAAAAGGTATTAAAGACCAACAACTCATTGAAAAATTTATGCAAGGAGTCCAACGTGGATCAGCAAAGTAATCAACAAGATAATTTACAAGATCAAGTGATTGACTATACCCAATTTCCAGATCAAAACGGACATTTCGGTATCCATGGCGGACGTTTTGTGTCAGAAACTCTTATGGCTGCTTTAGAGGATTTAGAAAAACTCTATTTCCGTATGAAAGATGATGCTCAGTTTTTGGCAGAATTCGACCGTGATCTTGCCTACTATGTAGGTCGTCCTAGTCCTTTGTATTATGCTGAGCGATGGTCAAAAGAGTTGGGTGGTGCGCAAATTTATTTAAAACGTGAAGATCTGAATCATACAGGCTCGCATAAAGTAAATAACACCATTGGTCAGGCACTGCTTGCAAAGATTTCTGGAAAAAAACGTATTATCGCAGAGACAGGTGCAGGGCAACATGGCGTTGCAACTGCAACCATCGCAGCACGTTTAGGTCTTGAATGTGTCGTTTTCATGGGTGCAGAAGATGTAAAACGTCAAGCCATGAACGTTTATCGTATGCGTTTATTGGGTGCTACAGTTGTTCCTGTGGAGAGCGGTTCTAAAACATTGAAAGATGCGATGAACGAAGCAATGCGTGATTGGGTCACCAATGTTGATTCAACCTATTATGTAATTGGTACGGTTGCAGGGCCGCATCCGTACCCACAATTGGTACGTGATTTCCAATCGATTATTGGTCGTGAAGCACGTAAGCAAATTCAGGAACAAGCAGGGCGTTTACCTGATGCCTTGGTAGCATGTGTAGGCGGTGGTTCAAATGCAATGGGCTTGTTCTATCCATTCTTAAATGACCAAGATGTTAAAATGTACGGTGTTGAAGCAGCAGGCTATGGCATTGAAACAGGTAAACATTCTGCGCCATTAAACGCAGGTCATGTCGGTGTTTTACATGGTAACCGTACTTATTTGATGTCTGATGAACAAGGTCAGATCATTGAAACACATTCGATTTCAGCAGGTTTGGATTATCCAGGTGTAGGCCCTGAACATAGCTTCTTGAAAGATATGCATCGTGTTGAATATGTACCGATCAATGACAATGAAGCTTTACAAGGTTTCCGTGATTTAACCCATATTGAAGGGATTATTCCTGCATTAGAAAGCTCTCATGCTATGGCTTATGTCACTAAACTTGCGCCAACGATGTCTAAGGATCAAATTATTATTGCGACAGTTTCTGGTCGTGGTGATAAAGACTTGATGACTGTGGCACGTATTGATGGCGTGGAAATGGTTGAGATGTAATTGTTTTGGAGGGGGGAGATTGATATTTTTGAGTATCAATCATTTAAATGCAAATCCCTCCCAGCCTCCCTTCAAAAAAGGGAGGAGACCTAGAATTTTTAGGTATCTATTAATCTCTCCCTACCTCTCTGTAGAAAAGGATGGAAGCCCAAGATTTAGATGGATAACAAGTTTTTTATTATCATTCCATCTAAGTCATTATTTAAAAAGATTTCTAATCAACAAGATTCAATTGATTGAGCTTAAAATGTCTAGTTTATTTATCGCCATGCTCGGTGGTCGTCATGCACGTGCCAATACAGAAGTTCACGATGTTGTCCTTGCGGTAGGTGATACGCTTGAAGACATTTATCCTCAACTCAAAAATGCATGGTTTGCTGAGCCACAAGGTTTACATATTGATGCATGGGCAAAGTTACATGGTTTAACTTTTGAGAATAAAAATTATCAAATTCATTTTACCGATGCTCAACCGAATCAAGCTGATCAAAAACTGTGGTTGATCAATCTCGGTGGTTATGATGCACGTGAATTTGGCGAGTTGCATCGCTATGTACTGGTTGTTGCTCAAAACTCTATGGTTGCAAAAGAAAAGGGTAAACAGTATTTTGCAGCGCATTGGCAGAAGCAACATACTGATCGTGTTTTAGACGTGGATGATTGTATTGCAATTGATCAAGTGCATGGACGTTATGTACAGTTGGTTGAGGGTGAATTTGCAGAAGGTATTTGGGAAAATACCTATTTACAGATTTAAAAAGCAAAGTTGTGATTATCTTTTGTTAAAGCAATGGATTGAATGCGATTAAGAATTTAATAAAGGAAAAAATACTGATCAAGAATAAGATTTAAGGAGGAAAGAATCAGAATGAATGTTCAATTTATTGATGAGCTTGCATTAGATACCGAAACAAAATTACAAATTGCGGATTTAATGAAAGCGTGTTTCCCAGAAGAAGACTTTCATGGTCGGCATTATTTTAAACAACTACCGCATTATCGATTATTGCTTAAAAATAAAAACCAACTGATTGGGCAGCTAGGTTTGGATTATCGTGTCATGACTTTAAATGGTGAACCGATCAAGGTACTCGGTGTGATGGAATTTGCAATCTTTCCTCAGTATCAAAAACAAGGTATGGCAAGGCTTTTACTCAATGAACTTGATCAATTGGCACAAAAGTTTCAGACAAATATCGATTTTCTATTTTTAGTTGCAGATCAACATGATTTTTATCGAAAATTTGGTTTTGAATTAACTGCTCAACATGCACGATGGTTAGTGACGGAAGAACATATTAACTATGGCATGAAAGAAGGTTTTTTTGATGATTGCTTGATGTATAAGCAAGTTGGCACAAAACCATGGGTTGAAAATGGGAAGCTCGATTTTATGGGGTATTGGTATTAAACTTCTTATCACATAAATGTATAAGTAATGAATAAATACATCAATACACGAATAAAAACAGTAATTTTGCTTAAAGCACTGCAAATTCAATCGTTATATGATGCTTATCAATAAAATCGCTATTAAATATGTAAAAAACACATTTAGTCGATAGATTAAATCTCGTTATATTGTCCGTCGTTATAATGAAACTACTAGCTGTACGCCATGTATTTATATACTGATTTCGATCAGCAACTGATCAATGAACGTGTTGCACAATTCCGTGATCAAACGGAACGTTATTTAGCGGGTAAACTCACTGAAGATGAGTATCGTCCATTACGTCTACAAAATGGTTTATACGTACAACGCTATGCGCCAATGTTACGTATCGCTGTACCTTATGGTCTAATGAATTCAAACCAATTGCGCAAAATTGCAGAATTGGCAAAAGAATTTGACCGTGGTTATGCACACGTTTCTACACGTCAGAATATTCAATTTAACTGGCCTGCTTTGGAAAATGTACCTGACATGCTTGCAGAGCTTGCGACAGTTCAAATGCATGCCATTCAAACTTCAGGTAATTGTATTCGTAATACCACAACTGACCAATATGCAGGTGTGGTTGCTGGCGAGATTGCAGACCCACGTCCTACGTGTGAATTGATTCGTCAATGGTCAACATTCCATCCTGAGTTTGCATTTTTACCACGTAAATTCAAAATTGCAGTTTCTGCACTTGAAGAAACGGATCGTGCTGCAACTTCATTCCACGATATCGGTGTATATATCGTTAAAAATGAAGCGGGTGAAATTGGTTATAAAATTAAAGTCGGTGGTGGCTTAGGTCGTACACCTGTGATTGGTAGTTTCATTCGTGAATTCTTGCCACGTGAAGATTTGATTGCTTATCTTGAAGCGGTTCTTCGTGTATATAACTTACATGGTCGCCGTGACAATAAATATAAAGCACGTATTAAAATTCTGGTGAAAGCATTAACACCTGCGGTATTTGCTGAGAAAGTAGAAGCGGAATTTGCTCATACGATTCAAACTTTAAAAATCCAGCCTGAAATTTTGAAAAAATTGGATGAAGAATTCACACCATTCGATTATCAAGATTTACCAGATGAAAACTTTGATGCTTTATTTGCAGCGCATCCAAAATTCAAACACTGGTTCAACATCAACACCAATGCACATAAAGTGAAAGGCTATCGTATCGTCACGATTTCGCTTAAACGTGCAGGTATCGCACCGGGTGATATGTCTGTTGAAGAAATGAATTTGATCGCAGATCTTGCTGACAAATATACATTTGGTGAATTGCGTACTACGCATGAACAAAATATTTCATTGGTTGATATTCCGCAAAAAGATTTATTTGAATTGTGGAAAATCCTTGAAAATAACAACATGGCACGAGCACATATTGGTTTTATTACCGATATTATTTGCTGTCCAGGTGGTGATTTCTGTTCTTTGGCAAATGCAAAATCAATTCCAATTTCAGAAGCAATCACACGTCGTTTTGATGATTTAGACACGGTTTATAATTTAGGTCATATCGATTTGAATATTTCAGGTTGTATGAATGCTTGCGGTCATCACCATGTCGGTAATATTGGTATTTTAGGTGTAGATAAAAAAGGTGCTGAATTCTACCAAATTACTTTGGGCGGAAATGCAGACCATGATGCCTCAATTGGTGACATCTTAGGGCCTTCATTTGCAGCGGAAGTTGTACCTGATGTGATTGATGAAATTTTAAATACTTACCTTGATTTACGTACTGAGGGTGAGGAATTTATCGAAACGTATCGCCGTGTCGGCATTCAGCCATTTAAGGAGCGTGCATATGCTTAATACAGCACTTCAAGTCCTCTCTAAAGATGGCGAAATTGCAGATAATACTTATCAAATGATGAGTGAAGAGGGTGTTTTACCGCAAGGTGACGTGGTTTTATTGGTTGATCAATTAGATCAGATTGCCAATATTTCAGGTAAAAAAGCGTTGTATATCACTGTTGATGCTTCACCTGAAGTGAATCAATTTCCATTAGACCAACTTGATGCAATCTTTATTGAGTTTGCTGGTTTTAATGATGGTCGTGGTTATTCTTTTGCAGCGTTGTTACGCCGTCAGGGTTATCAAGGTGAACTTCGTGCAACAGGTGATATTTTTAAAGATGTTTTAAACTATTTAAAACGTTCTGGTTTTGACACTTTTGTGGTGAAAGAAGGCAAAGATATTACTGAAGCTGCTGCGGGTTTAAATGATTTTAAAAATCCATATCAAGCTTCGACAGGTGTTGCTCAGGCACATTATCAAACTGGCGCTTAATTTTTTTAAAGCATAAAAAGCTGGACCAAAGTCCAGCTTTTTTACATGTAGAGATTGGTTGTTGTATTCAGCGATATTTAAAAGAAAGGCGTATCAATAAACTTATAGAAGAAAGCTGTACCAAGCGATGGTGCAAGGAGCAGTGGAAATAAGAAACCATAAACTGCACCAGTGATATGAGCTCGATGATCAATCAGTGGAGAATGCCCTGAGCGAATCGCATACATGCTATAACACAGATAAATTGTTCCAAAAATAATGGCAGGAATAGGAATAAAATAGATATAAATCATTCCCCATGGATCAAATAAAATAGCACTAAAAAGTACAGCATTGACTGCGCCGGATGCACCTAAGCTACGATAAGAATTTAAGTTGCGATACTGAATATAACTGGGAATTGCAGCCACAATAATGGCGCTACAATAAAACAGTACAAAACCCATACCACTTAAATAGTCACGAAAAAACCATTCAATACTTCTTCCGAAGAAATAAAGTGTGAACATATTAAAGAAAAGATGCATACCATCATTATGAATAAAACCATGAGTCAAAAAGCGATCATATTGACCCTGTTTAATCGCTGAAATATTAAAAATCAAACGATTCATGATATTACGATGTTGCCAAGCAGCAATAGAAGTCAAAATCGTAATGATAATAATCAGAATAGTATGTGTAAGACCAGTCATCATCTTGTTATAAATTATGTTGAAATATGTGATGCAATATAACCTAAATGATTTCAAATCAATAGGCTATATTGTATGTGAATAAAAATTATTCAGTGATTAACTGGCAGTTAATCATCCATTTCACACCAAATTGATCGGTAAAAGCACCATATAAAGCGCCCCAAAATGTCTTGTCTAAAGGCATTTCAATGTCACCATTTACAGACAATGCATTGAAAAGACGCTGAGCTTCATCTTCTTCATGGGCTTCTAAATTGATAGAAATATAATGGTTATTTCCTTTGTTGAAAGGAGCACTATTTTGAGCACAAAACTGTTCAGAAGTATCTGAGCCCATTAAAACCGTAAAATCATTAATGGGTAAAGAAACATGGAGAATATAATCTTTCTCTTTTTCAGAAACTTGTGCATCGGGCAGTTCTGAATAGCGTTTAATAAAAGAAAAATCTCCGCCAAATACTGACTTATAAAAATTAAAAGCCGCTTCGGTTTCACCCTGAAAATTTAAATAGTGATTCAGTTGCATACTAGAAATCCATTTTGTTGTTTTGAGGAGATTAATCTAGCAGTTAGATGCTTAAAATTTGATGAATATTTTGTAATCGGAAATAAAAAATCCTCCAATCAATGGAGGATTTTTGTTGCCTAAGTTTATTAAAATTAAAAGCTTTAACAAAGATTACGGCGATATTGCTAACCTATTATAAAAGTTCAATCGCAACAGCAGTTGCTTCACCACCACCGATACAAAGTGCAGCAATACCTTTCTTGCCACCTGTACGTTTAAGTGCATGAATCAAAGTTAAAATGATACGAGAACCTGTTGAACCAACTGGATGACCTAATGCACATGCACCACCGTTGATGTTAACTTTTTCGATGTCAAGTTTAAAATCGTCAACCGGACACATGGTCACCATTGCAAAGGCTTCATTGATTTCCCAAAGGTCAACGTCCTGTGCATCCCAACCTGTTTTGTTTAAAACTTTTTGGATTGCGCCAACAGGAGCAATGGTAAACTCAGAAGGGTGTTGTGAATTTGATGCATAAGCAACAATTTTAGCCAGTGGTTTTAAGCCCTTTTCAGTAGCATAATCTGAAGATGTTAGGACTAGTGCTGATGCGCCATCTGAAATCGAACTTGCATTTGCAGCAGTAATCGTACCGTCTTTAGCAAAAGCTGGACGCAAAGTTGGAATTTTTGCAATATTGGCATTAAAAGGTTGTTCATCTTTGTCAACAACGACATCGCCTTTACGCGTAGACACAGTCACAGGCGTGATTTCGTCCGCGAAATAACCTTCTGTAATGGCTTTTTGAGCACGCTGTAGTGAGCGAATTGCAAAATCATCCATTTGTTCACGTGTATAACCACGAGTATTTGCCATATCTTGGGCAAATGAACCCATTAAACGACCTGTTTCAGCATCTTCTAAACCATCAAAAAACATGTGATCTTTGATTTCGCCATGACCCATGCGGTAACCACCACGAGCTTTAGGCAATAAATAAGGTGCATTGGTCATCGATTCCATACCACCAGCAACTACCACCTCAGCAGAACCTGCTTTGATTGCATCAGCCGCTTGCATTACTGCTTTCATGCCAGAACCACATAATTTATTAATGGTTACAGCACCAGTAGAATCAGGAAGACCTGCTTTACGCATTGCTTGGCGAGCTGGGCCTTGTTTTAAACCTGCTGGAAGTACGCAACCCATAATGACTTCTTGTACATCACTCGGTTGTAAACCCGCACGAGCAACGGCTTCTTTAATCGTCACAGCACCTAAATCAGGAGCAGTTACGTCCGCAAGACTTCCTTGAAATCCGCCCATTGCGGTACGTGCACCATTCACAATTACGATGTCAGTCATTGTTCTATTCTCCAATCAGTATTCTATGATTTTTCAAAAACCTTAGCAGTATATAAAAAACTGATTCAGAAGAAAGTAGCAATATTGAATATAAGTAGACTGTAGTGACCAGTTTTTAACAATTACGATTTGGCTCAGGGCGGATATTTCCCATTCTACCGATATTTAGTTTTAGATTATTTTCTGGATGAGCTGCACCGCAATAATAAAAACTTCCCGGTGCGCCTCTGGGTAATCCTGTATCACCTTGTAATGTGAGTACATAGGTGCTGCTTGAACTACCGACCCAAGTCAAGCGTCCATATTTAATGTTATGTTCAGTTTTAAAGAGTATATGCTCATCCGCATCGACTGATTTATTCCGATTTTTATCGGTAAAGATCACAACACCGTTATTCCATTGGTTATCTTGGCATTGTATTAAATTTTCCGATGAACAGATTACGACAGGCAGATGCAGTAGCAAGGCTTGACTTTTTGCAAATGATAAATATTGTTGAGTCAAAGGTTTGATCGAGTTAAGTTCTTGCTTTTGCATTAAATTATGGTAATAAGGAAAGCAAATTAAACTTAAAATTGAGATTATTGAAATAGTTACAATCAGTTCAAACAGGGTAAACCCGTTATCTTTACAATAAAAGTACATAATAAAATCTTCTGTTGTTGTGTGTTTTTATTTGATAAATAATGTTTTTTCTTTTAAATTTGTCTCAAAGGTAATTGTAGTAAAATATTTATTACTATCGTATTCTTTTGCTGTTAAAATAAAAGTAGCAAAAAGATAAGCGATTCATGAAGAAAAATTGAGTAAAAATTTACCGAATTACAACGGAAATTGTAAGTAATTTTGTCAATAATTTACTTGATTAAAGTTATCAAGCACTTGGAAAAAGAATCAAGTGCTTGTATGATTCAACATGAATAGCTTAAAAATAATACTGGGGTATTAAAATCTATCTCAGGATAGCCAATAAATTTTAGGCTAAGCTTGAACAAAACAATTGTTATCTCTGGAGGATATCCATGAAATTGAGTCGTATCGCACTTGCAATGCTTGTTGCTGCGCCATTCGCTGCTGCTAACGCTGGTGTAACTATTACACCTTTAATGCTTGGTTACACTTTCCAAGATTCTCAACACAATAACGGTGGTGACAAGGGCGAGTTAACTAACGGTCCTGAGCTACAAAACGATTTATTCGTTGGTGCTGCTGTTGGTGTTGAGCTTACTCCATGGTTAGGTTTTGAAGCTGAATATAACCAAGTTAAAGGTGACTTAGACGGTACTGGCGTTGCTGGTTCTGAATATAAGCAAAAACAAATCAATGGTAACTTCTATGTTACTTCTGATTTGATCACTAAAGACTATGATAGCAAAATCAAACCTTACGTTTTATTAGGTGCTGGTCATTATAAATATGAATTAGACGACATGTCTTACCATAGTGATGAAGAAGGTACTTTGGGTAACGCTGGTTTTGGTGCTTTCTGGCGCTTAAACGATGCTTTATCTCTTCGTACAGAAGCTCGTAGTACTTATAACTTTGATGAAAAATTCTGGAACTATACTGCTCTTGCAGGTCTTAACGTAGTTCTAGGTGGTCACTTGAAGCCTGCTGCTCCTGTAGTAGAAGTTGCTCCAGTTGTTCCAGCTCCAGTTCCAGTAGCTCCTGAGCCACAACAGTTGACTGAAGACTTGAACATGGAACTTCGTGTGTTCTTTGATACAAACAAATCAAACATCAAAGACCAATACAAGCCAGAAGTTGCGAAAGTAGCTGAAAAATTAACTGAATTCCCGAATGCGACTGCTCGTATTGAAGGTCACACAGATAATACTGGTCCACGTAAGTTAAACGAACGTTTATCTTTAGCTCGTGCTAACTCTGTTAAATCAGCGCTAGTAAGCGAATACAACATCGATGCATCTCGTTTGTCTACTCAAGGTTTCGCTTGGGATCAACCGATTGCTGACAACAAAACTAAAGAAGGTCGTGCTATGAACCGTCGTGTATTCGCGACGATCACTGGTAGCCGTACTGTAACTCAATAATTTATTGAGAATAAAAAAGCGACTCGTCAGAGTCGCTTTTTTTTATAAATCAAATATAATAGTTAAAATATCTAAATAAAGAATGAATTAAAAGTAATGAATGAAAATTTATTGATCAGTATCGTAAGTAAACTTTGTATCGTTTTAGCCTTTATCAGCTTAAATGGCTGTAGCAATACTGTTTCCAATCCATCTATGAATTCGATCCAAATAGAATATCCGAAAGAAACAACGGCTTTAAAAAAAGGTTTAGAAATTTACTTTAAAAATAAATCGACTGAAATAGATGAACAGTATCGACCGACTTTATCTATTGCTTCACAGCTATTGAAAAATAATAAAAATTTTATTCTACAAATAGAAGGGCATACTGACAGTTCAGGCTCATTAGCAGCGAATAATAAGGTATCTATCATTCGTGCAAATAGAGTGAGAGACTTTATTCTGAATGAATATCATGTGAATCCTGATCAACTCATTGCAACAGGCTTAGGGCCAACAAAACCAATCGCAAATAATAGTACGGCAGATGGGCGAGCAAAAAACAGAAGAGTGACTGTAACCTTAAAAATCCAGTAATTTGATGGCTAAAGTAATTTGAATAACTTTGATATAAAGCTATAAGCCTAAACGTATTATAATGAATGCTTCTTTTTCTTCGTTTTAGTCTAAAATATGAGCTTGCAACTTCCCAAACAATTGGTTGATCTCGAAGCGAATTGTGGGATGTTTGCTGTGTGGGTGGTGTTACAGCATTATTCAATCCAAATTGAAATAGAGCAACTTACCAAACTTTGCCATTATGATCTTGAGGATGGAACTTTTAGTATTGGATTGGCTGTAGGATTGAAAAAGTTAGGCTTTGATATTACTTTTTATACAGATAATGATCTAAATATTCATGAAAAGGAAATCAGTTGTTATGCTGAAGCTCGTTCTTTAAATATTCCAATTCATAAAACATTGCCTTATTCAGGTATTCAAAAAATGGTTGAACAAGGGCTTTTTGCAATTGTTTATTACGATACTTTGGACGGTGTTGGTAACCATTCTTTGGTATATTCAATAGATGAAAAGGAAATTTGTTTCTTTGATAGTTTTGATGCGATGTCTGTAACTGTATTTGAACAACAGCGTAAAGCTGAGGGAATTTGCCAACAAGTCATTATCATTGGTGATTATCATCAACCTATTCGATATAGTTGATTGATGATTCATCTCAGTAAATCAACATTGACTGAGATGAAGTCTGAGTTAAGTTGTCTGGGTTAAGTTGCTACAATTCAAGTGAAATCATTGAAAAGTGAGATGAATTTGAAATTAACCTTTAATGCATAATACTTGTTTAAGCGTATGCACCACTTCAATCAGATCACTTTGATTGGCCATAACTTGGTGAATATCTTTATAAGCACTTGGTATTTCATCAACAACACCTTTGTCCTTACGACATTCAATACCTTGAGTTTGCTCAATTAAGTCTTGCTGATTAAATAGGTTTTTGGCTTTAGTTCGACTCATTTTTCTGCCTGCACCATGTGAACATGAGCAAAAAGATTCAGGGTTTCCTTTACCTTTGACGATAAAAGATTGCGCACCCATTGAGCCAGGAATAATACCGTATTCATCCAATCCTGCTCGAATTGCACCTTTACGTGTTACAAAAACCTCCTCACCAAAATGAAGCTCTTTTTGTACATAGTTATGATGACAATTAATCGCTTCTTTTGTCATTTGGAAGCTAGGTAGTAAAGGGCGAATAGCTTCTAAAATTAAACGCATCATTTCACGTCTATTTTCAAAAGCATACTCTTGTGCCCATTCTACAGCTTCAACATAATCATCAAAGTTGGTAGAGCCTTCCGCAAAGTAACTTAAATCTTTGTCAGGGACATGCCCAAAACGATGTTGAGCCTCTTTCTTAGCACGTTCGATAAAATAAGTACCAATTACATTGCCAAGACCGCGACTACCTGAGTGTAACATCACCCAAATATCATCATTTTCATCAATACACAGTTCGATAAAGTGATTACCACCGCCCAATGTACCCAGTTGTTTTTGCCATGTTGAATCAAAGCTTCGCAACATACGTTTAAGTGCGGGATGTTTATCTGTAATTAATTTTAGCTTTTTATCTAAAGGTGAAAGGGTGGATGCTTTGGCTTTGACTTGTTTATGCATTTCAAAACCAACAGGTACTTTTCTTTCAATCGCATTGCGTAAAGCGCTTAAATTATCAGGTAATTGCCCTGCTTTTAGACTAATGCGTAAAGCATTCATTCCGCAGCCAATATCCACACCTACAGCAGCAGGAATAATGGCATTTTTAGTTGGAATCACACTGCCAACCGTTGCACCTTTACCCAAATGCACATCAGGCATGACTGCAATATGGGAGTGAATAAATTGCAATTGTGCCATTTTACGCAATTGAGTTAAGCTTTCTTCATCCACATCTTGAGTATAAATTTTTACAGGAACGCCATATTCCGCTTTGGCGTTTAAAATCATTTGTATGCTCATTTTCTTTCTCAAAGCAAATTATTTTTATTGTCCGATATTGTTTTAAAAGGGCTTCATTTGAATACTAAATTCAAATTTTAGACCATAAAAAAACCTAGCGAATGCTAGGTTGAAACTGACATTCGGACACTTGGGATTAATTCAGTGCCCGTGAGTAGACGACTGCTTAATCTTATTTAAAATTTCTCTCTTGTTTCGGCATGTCATACTCCTTATATTTTGGGGTTTGCTTAAACCACAGTGAATGAAAATCTTTTGGTTGTAAATGAACCAATGGCGGCTATTTTATAAATAAAAAAGAGTTTGTCAAATGATTTAAAAATATTTTTAAAACGGCGTTGTTTATTTTTAAATAATGATACTGTGAAAATTCAATAAAAAAGCAGCTCGAAAGCTGCTTTTATTACATCAATTTTAAAAATTATTCTTTATCAACATCAAAAGGTTGTACATCCATTTCTTTGTATGAAATGAGTTTGCTACGATGTTTCCATTTATAACCTAACCAAATTGCAAGGAATAATGGAATACTGATATAAGTAGAGATGACACTCATCCAGTTACCATCGAGTACGGCTTGATAGTTTTGACCAAGCACAACGATTGTACAGAGGATGAAGGCAAACCAAGGTGCAAATGGGAAAAATTTGGCACGATAAGCTAAATCCTCAAGCTTATAACCTTGAGCTAAATAGCCTTTACGGAAACGGTAATGTGAAATCGCAATACCCAACCAAACAATGAATCCACACATACCAGACATGTTGAGTAACCACGTAAATACTTGGTTTTCACCAATAAATGTGGTTAAAAAACAAAGTGCTGCAATCGCAGTGGTGGCATACAAAGCATTCATTGGAACGCCACGTAGGTCTAATTTACCAAAGCATTTCGGCGCACGACCTTCACGAGCCATACCAAAAAGCATACGGGTAGATGAATACATGCCTGAATTACCTGCTGAAAGAATCGCAGTTAAAATCACAGCATTCATCAAACCTGCAGCGAAAGCTAAACCTGCTTTTTCATACAACAAGGTAAATGGTGAAAGGGTAATATTACCGTCACCCTCAGCAGCTAAAGCAAGGTTTGGATCTGTATACGCAATCAATGTTCCGATAATGAAAATACACAAGATATAGAATAAAAGAATACGCCAAAAGATTTGTTTGATCGCAATTGGAATGGTCTTTTTCGGATCTTTAGATTCACCTGCAGCAACCCCAACCATTTCAGTACCTTGGAATGAGAATCCTGCAATCATGGCTACACCAACCAATGCTTGGAAACCACCGACAAAAGGTGCTTCACCAAGCGTCCAGTTTGTCATTACAGATTGAGTTGGATCAAGCATGATTTTTCCAATCATGAATAAACCAATCACAATAAAGAAGATGATTGCAACGACTTTGACCAATGAGAATAGGAATTCACTTTCACCAAAACCTTTAACTGTTAAGGCATTGATAAAGAAGATAATGGCAAGGAATAGGGCACTCCACCAAAATCCTGGGATATCGGGGAACCAAAATTTCATGATGAATTGGACGGCAACAAGTTCAAATGCGACTGTAATCGCCCAGTTATACCAATAGTTCCAACCGAGTGCGAAACCGAAGCCTTCTTCAACATATTTATTACCATAGGTAAAGAATGCACCAGATGTCGGATTGTGTGTTGCTAACTCACCTAAACTGGTCATCAAGAAATAAATCATGATTCCAATGAGTGCATAAGCGAGCAATGCACCACCCGGACCAGCGGTTGCAATGGTTTGACCTGAGGCAAGGAATAAACCTGTACCAATAGAACCGCCGATGGCGATCATATTTAAATGTCGAGCCCCAAGTTTTCGCTTGAGTTCTGGATGACCTGTTTCGCTCATCGTTCTTCCTTAAGATTTTTTTGAGTGTTGGCGAACAGCACTTTAAAGCCTTGTTGATCGGCCTTAGTCGTACATTGACTAAAGCTCTGCTCAATGAGTAATGGGTAATTTAGGAAACGGTTTGCCACAATCCATAGTTCACCACCAGATTTTAAATGGCGTCGTGCAGTTTTGCACAAAGTCTCACTGGCATTGTAATCAGTCTGAATACCTTGGTGAAATGGAGGGTTGCTGACAATCGCATGTAAAAATAAAGGTGCATCTTCGATGCCTGTTACTGCTTTTATTTCGAGTTGTTCTAAAGGTAAATTATTTTTTTCAAAAGTCATTTGTGTAGATGCCAATGCAAAAGCATCAACATCTAAAGCAAAAATACGATTTTTAGGATTCAATTTAGATAAATAAGCACTGATTACTCCTGCACCACAACCAAAATCTGCAATTTTTCCAGAAGTCACTTGTTTTAAATAAGGGAGTAAAACAGCAGTACCAATATCTAAATGATTTTGACTAAATACACCAGGAAGAGCGCAAATCGTCAGTTCACCAGCAGGTGTTTCCACATTGTATTGTTGAGCCCATTGTTGTAATGGTTTTGCTGTAACTGTGGTATTGGTGGTCAATTGCCACATTTGGCAATGCCGAGCGCTGTCCAATTTAGTTGCTTGACCATAAGGTTGTAGCTGTTTTGATGCACGTTCAACGCCACCTTTCTTTTCTCCAACGAGGAAAATAGAAGCACCGACAGGTAGACGACTGACTAAATTATGCAGAATATAGTTCAAGAGCTCTTTTGATTTTGGAACAAAAATCACAGCTTGATCAAAGCTAGATTCAGGAAGATCTGTACCAAAATGTACATCTGCTTTTAGATTCTGGAAATACTGTAATTCGTTGTAGTTCCACGTCCAAACGCTTGCTTCGATGTCATGAGCTAAATTTGAAAGTAAATCATCCGTTGGCGCATTGACCAATAATACTCGTCCAGAAAGATAGTCATGCTGTCGAATGACAACTTCACTTCTTGGCTCCATATTCACCATCCATCATAAAAAGTTAGAGCAATAATGCCCAGTCTAAGCTGGGCATTATAAAGAATAGATTTACTATTTTTTAGTTTCAGGTAAAACTAAATTTAAAATCAAAGCTGCTAGGCCACCTGTGGCAACACCTGAGCTAAAAATATTGCGGACTAATTCTGGTAAATGTTCCAAGATTTGAGGTACTTGTGCAACACCCAAACCTAGACCCAAAGAAATTGCAATGATCAGAAGAGCGCGACGATCTAATTGAATTCCCGATAAAATGTTAATTCCAGATGCAGCAACAGCACCAAACATGACCATTACAGCACCACCAAGCACAGCTTGAGGAACGGCTTGAATAACACCTGCAACAGCAGGGAATAAGCCAAGAATGATCAATAATACGGCAATCCAAATGCCGACATAGCGACTTGCAACACCCGTGAGCTGAATAACACCATTATTTTGTGCAAATACAGAACTTGGGAATGTATTGAAAATACCAGCTAAGAAAGAGTTGGCACCATTCACTAAAACACCACCTTTGATACGTTCCATCCAAACAGGACCATCAACAGGTTGATTAGAAATCTTAGATGTTGCTGTTACATCACCAATCGCTTCTAAAGAGGTAACCAAGTAAATAAAAGCCATTGGAATAAATAAGCTCCAAGAAAAGCTAATTCCAAAATGCATCGGTGATGGGATTTGAATTAAAGGTGCGTCTTTTAAACCAGAAAAGTTTAAATAACCCATAAAGCCTGCAAGAACATAACCCACCACTAAGGCAATTAAAATTGCTGAGCTTTTTACCCAAACAACTTTTACACGATTCAGTAGGATGATAATTGCAAGTACAGTGCATGACATAATGAGGTTGTCGGCACTGGCAAAGGTCTTATCTGACATGGCTTGATAACCACCACCCATGCTGATCAGACCTTCTTTAATTAAGGTCAAGCCAATTAACAGAACAACAATACCCGTCACCAAAGGTGTAATGAGCTTTTTAACCCAAGGTAAAATGCGAGATACACCCATTTCAATAAATGAGCCAGCAATGACCACACCAAAAATAGAAGCCATTACAGCTTCAACAGGTGTACCAGCTGCGACCATGGCTGAACCGATACCGATCATTGGCCCAATAAAGTTAAAACTTGTTCCCTGAACAATCAGTAGACCTGCACCAAATGGCCCAATTTTTTTACATTGTAAATACGTTGCAACACCAGAAATAACCAATGACATTGAAAGAATCATGTTGGTATCTTGTGGCGAAACACCTAAAGCTAAACAGATCAGTAAACCTGGTGTTACAATTGGAACAATAATCGCTAATAAATGTTGTAAGGCCGCAAAAAAAGCGATAAGTGGTTTTGGACGATCATTTAGATCATAAACAAGGTCGATTTGACCCTGAGTTTGTTTGGGAGGGGTATTAAAATCAGACATGACCACAATGGGAGAAGCAGCAAGATGGCGCTATTCTAATCGCTTTACATGCCATTACAAAACAAAAAACAGGTCCTTGTGAAAAAAACTTGTAACTGTCAATAAACTGTCACTACTAAAAGTTAAGATTTTTCTGTATAATTTGCCCTCAAATTTAAAGCGTATCGAATTTACATGTCTGATATTAAAACTCTCCGTAACATTGCCATCATTGCGCACGTCGATCATGGTAAAACCACTCTGGTAGACAAACTTCTGCAACAATCTGGTGCTCTCGGTGATCGCGCGGGTGAGATCGAGCGTGTCATGGATTCGAATGCGTTAGAATCTGAGCGTGGTATTACCATTCTTGCAAAAAACACTGCAATTAAATGGTTAGACAAACGTACTGACACTGAATACCGCATCAACATTGTTGACACCCCGGGACATGCTGATTTCGGTGGTGAGGTTGAACGTGTTATGTCTATGGTTGATTGCGTACTTCTTCTTGTAGATTCTCAAGAAGGTCCAATGCCACAAACTCGTTTCGTAACGCAAAAAGCGTTCGCGCGTGGTTTGAAACCAATCGTGATCATTAACAAAGTAGATAAGCCAAGTGCTCGTCCAGATTGGGTTATCGATCAAGTATTTGATTTATTTGATAACCTTGGCGGTACTGACGAACAGTTAGACTTCCCAATCGTTTATGCATCAGGTTTACGTGGTGTTGCTGGTCCATCTCCAGAAGAACTAGCGGAAGATATGACGCCGTTGTTCGAAACGATTGTAGACATCGTTGAGCCACCATCTGTTGATGCTGATGGCCCATTCCAAATGCAAATTTCATCACTTGACTATAATAGTTTCGTTGGTGTAATCGGTGTTGGTCGTATTCAACGTGGTTCAATCAAAACAAATACACCTGTAACAGTAATCGATAAAGATGGTAAGACTCGTAACGGTCGTATCTTAAAAATTATGGGTTACCACGGTTTAGAGCGTGTTGATGTTGATACTGCACAAGCGGGTGATATCGTATGTATCACTGGTTTAGATGCGTTGAACATTTCTGACACCATCTGTGATCCTAAAAATGTTGAAGCTTTACCGCCATTGTCTGTAGATGAACCTACAGTTTCGATGACTTTCCAAGTAAACAACTCTCCGTTTGCTGGTAAAGAAGGTAAGTTTGTAACTTCACGTAATATCCGCGAACGTTTAGATCGTGAATTGATCCATAACGTAGCATTACGTGTTGAAGATACTGACAGTCCAGACCGTTTCAAAGTTTCTGGTCGTGGTGAGCTTCACCTTTCAGTATTGATCGAAACAATGCGTCGTGAAGGCTTCGAGATGGGTGTTTCTCGTCCGCAAGTCATCATGAAAGAAGTTGATGGTGAAACTCAAGAGCCTTACGAAAACGTAACTTTTGACGTTGAAGAGCAGCATCAAGGTTCTGTAATGGAACAAATGGGTAACCGTAAAGGCGAGTTAACCAATATGGAAGTCGACGGTAAAGGTCGTATGCGTATTGAAGCAACTGTACCTTCACGTGGCTTGATTGGTTTCCGTTCTGAATTCTTAACCATTACTTCTGGTACTGGTATTATGACTTCAAGCTTCTCGCATTATGGCCCTGCTAAACAAGGTGCTGTTGCGAAGCGTCAAAACGGTGTACTTGTTTCAATGGTAAACGGTACATGTTTAGCTTTCGCTTTGTTCACTCTACAAGATCGTGGTCGTCTATTTGCTGAACCACAATTAGAAGTGTATGAAGGTATGATTGTTGGTATGAACTCACGTTCAGACGACATGACTGTGAACCCAACAAAAGCGAAACAGTTAACCAACATGCGTGCATCTGGTACAGATGAAGCTTTAACATTGACACCTGCAATTAAATTCACGCTTGAACAAGCTTTAGAATTTATTGAAGATGATGAGTTAGTTGAAGTAACACCTAAGTCAGTTCGTATTCGTAAAAAATTCTTAACTGAAAATGATCGTAAACGTGCTGCTCGTGGTATGTAATCGTTTCATCTAGAAATTGTAAAATTTCTATAAAAAACCGCAACTCGTCAGAGAGTTGCGGTTTT
>NZ_AFIE01000007.1 GCF_000214135.1 Acinetobacter sp. P8-3-8 | reverse complement strand
TAGAAATATTGACCAAGTGGTGTGGTTAAAACAATTTGAGGCAAACCAAACTTGGTTGTTGAATAAGCAAAATTAAGCTGCTGACCTTGCCCATTTTTAACACTAACTAAGCGCTGTTGCTGATCATAAGCAAAAGAAAAATTCAGAG
The DNA here is from genome assembly GCF_000214135.1 of Acinetobacter sp. P8-3-8. Taxonomy (GTDB): domain Bacteria; phylum Pseudomonadota; class Gammaproteobacteria; order Pseudomonadales; family Moraxellaceae; genus Acinetobacter. Next base: position 120,090 of record NZ_AFIE01000007.1, on the reverse strand, counting down.
TAGGATCATTTTTTTCAATATCTGCGAGAGCAGTAATCTTGGTGATGTGTGCTAGATGAGGATCTTTACCACCTAAATACTGAAAGAAATAATCTTGATTGGATTGAGTCTTGTGCCATACCCACCCAGAACCATCAATTTTCTTTTCAATCCAACCATCGGAAGGATTGAGAGGTAGGGCACGAATAACAAACTGATTGTTGCCTAAGTTAATTCTATTTTTTTGAAATTGATACGTTTTCCAGATTCAAGACGAATCTGGATAATATCGGGTTGTTCATAAAGTTTAAGATTAAAAGAGCTGTACCAACCATAGCCGAAAGGAGTATTGGCATGACTTTGGCTATTATAAAACCGAGAGAAGGAGAGACCTTTAAAGGAGGGAAGTTCTTTAAAGTCTTCCACAGCTTCAAACTTATTGCCATTGAGGACATTGATAGGGTTACCAACGCCAGTGTCGATCCCACCACAAGCATAGGTTGGTCCTTCGCTTTGAGTGACGATAGCGAAAGAAGAGTTTGCACCACATTGGCTAAAGTCCACAACGCCTGCGAAAGAAGATGAGGCATACAGGCTAAATATGAGTGCTGAATAGAATGACCTTATTGGAAAATTGTTTTTCATTGTCAATAAATAAAGTTATTTTTAATAATATCTTAACTATGGTTGAATTTAATTTAAAAAACAATCGAAAAATGATTAACAGTTTGGTTATTTGACTTTATCAGGTATTTTTTTTTGTTGGGTTACTCATAAGTTGTGCTAGTTTAAATAAGTTATTAATTATTTTTATGATTAAAATGTAGTTTACTTTCAATGGTATAAGCCAGAATATTCTTTAGTTCGAGAACATATCTGCCCTTTCGTAAGAAAAAGCTTTTGAGACATGAAACGGAAAAGTTTTATACTTATTTAAAATATGAATCTAGAATATATAAAAGCAGCCGAAGCTGCTTCAAACTGAAACAATTACAAACCAGTCGTAATCAATTCAACCCCAGTCGCAGCTTGAATTTGATCCAAGCTCACATCGGTAGCAAGTTCGACCAACTTAACACCATCAGCGGTAATGTCCATTACCCCCAAATCTGTAATGATACGATTAACCACACCTTTACCTGTTAAAGGCAGGCTACATTGACTGAGAATTTTAGGGCTACCATCTTTTGCACTATGTTCCATAAGCACAACAATTTTTCGAACACCTGCAACCAAGTCCATTGCACCGCCCATACCTTTGACTTTTTTACCTGGAATCATCCAGTTTGCAAGATCACCATTTTCAGAAACTTCCATAGCACCTAAAATAGTGATATCGATATGACCGCCACGGATCATGGCAAAAGATTCAGCACTAGAAAATAAAGCAGCACCTTTTTTCATGGTAATGGTTTGCTTACCCGCATTAATCAAGTCTGCATCAACTGTTTCTTCAGTCGGAAATTCACCAATACCCAAAAGACCATTTTCAGACTGTAACCAAACATCAACGTCTTCAGGAATATAATTGGCAACAAGCGTCGGCAGACCAATCCCTAAATTCACATAAAAACCATCTTCCAGCTCAAGTGCAGCGCGTTGCGCCATTTCATTACGTGTCCAAGCCATGATTTAAGCCTCCGCTGCTTTTAAAGTCATTTGTTCAATGCGTTTTTCAGGTGTTTCATTGAGTACAATTCGGTTCACATAAATACCTGGCAGATGCACATCATCCGGATCGATCTCACCAATTTCTACAATTTGTTCTACTTCAACGATTGTGAATTTTCCAGCCATCGCACATTCAGGGTTAAAGTTGCGTGCGGTTTTACGGAAGACTAAGTTTCCAGCTTTATCTGCTTTATAAGCTTTTACAAGGGCAAGATCAGCAGTTAAAGACGGTTCTAAAATATATTCTTTACCGTCAAATTCACGGACTTCTTTACCTTCAGCAATGAGAGTACCTACACCTGTTTGTGTGAAAAATGCTGGAATACCTGCACCACCTGCACGTAATTTTTCAGCTAAAGTGCCTTGAGGTGTCAGTTCAACTTCAAGTTCACCGTTAAGATATTGACGCTCAAATTCTTTATTTTCACCAACATAGGAAGAAATCATTTTTTTAATTTGTTTGGTTTGTAGTAATTTGCCTAAACCAAAATCATCCACACCAGCATTGTTTGAAATACAGGTTAAACCCGTAACGCCAGTTTCTTTTAAAGCATCAATTAATGCTTCGGGAATTCCACATAAACCAAAACCACCAACAGCAACGGTCTGATTATTGTTGACAATACCTGCTAAAGCTTCTTGAGCACTCGCGACGACTTTATTCATCCTGATAACCTTATGTCCATTTGTGTATTTTATTATTAGCATTGAGGGGATTTTTTAGAAATTGAATGTTTTTAACGTGCAATAAGAAAAACTCATTAATCTAACCTGAACTCGGAATAAGATATACTCCCAACTATAAGATACACGGAAACGTCAGTCGCATTGTTTGAGGCAGGACTACATCAGCAATATACTGTTTTTGCAAAATATTAGATACATGATGGTATCTGTCGAGTTGGCGACTGACAAATGGTTTTGCCTACTTTTCCCGAAAGAAAAGTAGGTCGAACCGAAGGTTAATCCTTACATCTGACTTTAAACGGTAAGACTCCGCTATGCTTGATCTATCTTTTCAATAACTTACATCAGAGTTTATCCCGAACTGACGTTAATCTAAAAGCGATTTGAGTTCGATTTCAAATGTAGAGAACTACAGCTTTCAGCGGACTTTAAACATTAAAATATTGATACTGAGTTTGATTGGTTTTGTTTTGATAATAGCTATTCGAGATTTGGAAATTGCTCCACGATCTAAAATAGCCTAAGCAATAGACAGCATTGTATTTGTAGCAATCCATATTCATGATTCAGAAAGTATTTTCTAACAAGATGTTCTTATCTATTAAGAATAAGAATGGTTAAGCCATCAGATCAAAAATTTTAAAATCGATGCTTTAATAATGTTTCAATAAACTGAGCGGAGATATTGGACAATTCAAAATCTTTTTTATAGATCACCCCAAGCGGCAAATAGACATTCCCTTCATCAATTTCAATCAGGACATTGTGTTCTTTATCTATAAATTTATGAAAATGTCTAGGGATTGCAGTGACGCCCATGCCATAAGCGACAAAATGAGACAATGAGCTGATTTGATGACATTCTACTTTGAGGTCTAAAACCAAGTTATTCTCAAGACAATTTTGCTCAATGACATGGCGAATAATCGAAGGCTTTTGCAAGGTAACAAAAGGGTAGGAGCATAACTCTGCCATGGAGACACTTTTACGTTTTGCCAAGGCATGATCTTTGGGGACAAGTGCGACAAAATCTTCTTTAAATAACAATTTAAACGTCAGTTGTTCACTGTGAGTGGGTTCGTAGCAAAGACCAATTTCAAAAATACCTTCTTGCACATTTTCAATAATATTTTCATTTGTAACATCATGTATGGAAAAACTGATATTTGGATGCTGTTTGGAGAAATCATGCATGACGGCAGGTAAAACTGAATGTGTCGCAAAAGGCATTGATGCGATATTCAACGTACCCCGATGAAGTTTAAAGCGCTGTTTAACATCTTTTTCCATGTCCTCCCAATTCGCCAATAGTTTTTTAGCATAGGGAATTAAGGACTGACCTTCAGGTGTAATACCGACTCGGCGTGTATTGCGTTTAAATAATTTTCCACCTAATTCTTCTTCTAAGGTTTTGATACTTAAACTTAAAGCGGATTGGCTCAAACAAAGTTCATCTGCGGCATTGGCATAATTTAAAGTACGAGCGAGAACTAAAAAAGCTTTTAATTGTTTGAGTGTCATGGTCCAACCTAGTCAAATTTTTAAAAACAATTGTCAATATATCAAAAAGATATTGATCTATTTTCAATGGGCAAAAATACTACACTTTTAAGATATTGGTTATTTGCTCAATACTCAAGAGACATACATCTATGTTCAGTCCAGTAAAACATAGATTGGCAAAATTTTCTCAAGGACTCAGTAAATCAGGCGATATGATTTTGTCTCTTTTTTAAGTGGATTACGTCAAACAGTCAGTGCGTCCTTTACTTTACGTGTTATTTCATGCGCTTTTTCTCATATTATTGTACTAGGGTTAAATTAATCAATTTTTCTTATTGCTCAATGACTATTTTGAAATAATGAGCTGAATCAAATGCATTATAGTTTAATCAATAAATTGAATATGCTTACTTTGATTTATAAATATCTAAGGCTTTATAGAAGCTTAAACTGGCAAAATTATGCCAATGGATCAATCGTCGTTATTGTTAAAGTGATTTTAACAAATTGATGTTAATGGATTTTAATGTCTAGAAAATATATTTGAAAGAAATATTCAAGCTGTAAAAGGACATATATTCTTTAAGGATGGAGTAAAATATGTGGGATTTAGGTGTAATTTTACTTTCTCTCGGGCTGTTGATGTATACAGCTTACAGAGGATTTTCTGTAATTCTTATGGCACCAATCTGTGCCTTATTAGCCGTATTATTGATTAACCCAGCAAATGTTTTACCATTTTATTCAGGCGTATTAATGCCGAAAATGGTCGGTTTTATTAAAGACTATTTCCTTGTATTTTTACTGGGCGCGATCTTTGGTAAAGTCGTTGAAATGTCTGGTATTGCCGAATCGATTGCTAAAACCATTGTTAAATTGATTGGTTCTAAAAATGCCATGCTGACAGTGGTATTGCTTGGCGCAATTCTAACTTATAGTGGTGTGAGTTTGTTTGTGGTTGTATTTGCAGTATATCCATTTGCAAATCAACTCTTTAAACAAGCAGATATTCCTAAGCGTTTGATTCCAGGCACGATTGCATTAGGTGCATTCACCTTTACGATGGATGCGCTTCCAGGGACACCACAAATCCAAAACGTGATCCCAACGACTTTCTTTGGTACAGATATTTATGCCGCGCCTTTCCTCGGTATTATCGGTGCGATTTTTGTTCTAGGTGTTGGTTTAAGTTATCTTGAATGGCGTCGTCGTGTGGCTGCACGTAATGGTGATGGTTTTGCTTCAGGTATTACACTGACTGCCGCTGAACAGCAATTATTAGACAATGCTTCTACTGATCTCTCAAATGGTTCTGGCTTACGTCAATTCATGGCGTTCGTACCACTGATTTTAGTGGCTGTAACCAATAAATACCTATCAACTGCAATCAAAACTTGGTATCCAAACGGCTTTGATTTTAATGCGATTGGTCTTGCAAATTATACAGTTGATGTTGCGAAAACGTCGGCAATTTGGGCCGTGGGTCTAGCTTTAATCGTTGGTATTATTACCGCTATTTTATTCGATTTCCGTCGTGTGTATAGCAGCTTTAAAGAAGGTGTAAATGCCAGTATTGGTGGTTCGTTATTGGCTGTGATGAACACTGCATCTGAATATGGTTTTGGTGCCATTATTGCAGCGCTTCCGGGCTTTGCTGTGATTAGTCATGCTTTGGGTCATACCTTCACGAATCCTTTGGTCAATGGTGCTGTGACCACAACCGTGTTAGCTGGTATTACAGGTTCAGCATCAGGTGGTATGAGTATTGCGCTGAGTGCGATGGCAGACCAATATAATGCTGCAATTACTGCAATGGGTATTCCACCTGAAGTGATGCATCGTATTGTTGCGATGGCGTCTGGTGGTATGGATACGCTTCCACACAATGGTGCTGTTATTACCTTACTTGCTGTAACAGGGCTTACACATAAACAATCTTATAAAGATATTTTTGCGATTACAGTGATTAAAACAATTGCCGTATTTGTTGCGATTGCAGCATTTACATGGTTCGGCATTGTGTAATTTTGTAGAAAATATTTTTGAAATAGGGAGTAAATAATGAGTCAAATTCTAAAAGACAAAGTTGCATTTATCACAGGTTCAGCAAGTGGAATTGGATTGGAAATAGCGAAAAAATTTGCCTTGGAAGGTGCAAAAGTCGTTATTTCTGATATGAATAGTGAAAAGTGCGATGAAACAGTTTTGGCGCTGAAAAATGAAGGTTTTGATGCCTTATCTGCTCCTTGTGATGTGTCGAATGAAGCAGCCTACGGTGCTGCGATTGATTTAGCACATAAGACCTATGGGCGATTAGATATTTTGATCAATAATGCTGGTTTTCAGTATGTTGCATCTATTGAAGATTTCCCAACTGAAACTTTCCAAAAATTGTTAAATGTTATGCTCGTCGGTTCTTTTATTGGTATCAAGCATGCATTTCCAATCATGAAAGCGCAAAAGTATGGTCGTGTGATCAATATGGCTTCGATCAACGGCTTAATTGGTTTTGCTGGAAAATCGGGCTATAACAGTGCGAAACATGGTGTCATTGGTTTGACCAAAGTTGCGGCACTTGAAGCTGCTCGTGATGGTATTACCGTGAATGCATTGTGTCCGGGTTATGTAGATACGCCACTGGTTCGCGGTCAAATTGCTGATCTTGCGAAAACTCGTAATGTCAGTGAAAGCAGTGCGCTTGAAGATGTTATTTTGGCAATGGTGCCACAAAAACGTTTGCTTAGTGTTGATGAGATTGCTGATTATGCAATCTTCTTGGCGAGTGAAAAAGCAGGTGGTGTAACGGGTCAAGCTGTTGTAATGGATGGTGGTTATACTGCGCAATAATCTTTATTGGTTATTTAGTGGATTGCCTATTTGTTGTATAAGTTGCATGGTGTTTGATTATTCGCTATGTGATTTATACAACAGCGCTTTTGCAAAGTGAACTGATCGTTTAGATTGAATAAGTAAAATATAAAAACTGACGATAAAAAACTCATCATAAAAAATGAATCCAATTGTTCCTTTATAGCGTTATAGATTGTTGTCGTATGTTCAGTATTTAAAAAAAATTCTTTTTTATTTTCAAATTTATTCATTCTCTAAATTTATATTCCCTACGATTCAATTCGCTATAGATTGAATGAACCAATCAAATTGTTATGTGCATTTATTCTTCATTCATGGCTTTAGAAAATGATTGAAAATGAGGGAAACCCAAAGGCTCATTTTTGCTATAGTAGAGCTAGATTTGGGGATATAACAATGCAATTTAATTTTGAAATTGATACAACATGGTGTTTAGAACAATTATTAAAAGACGGTCGAATTACAGAGCGTGAAAAACTATTGGTGCAAACAACGCATCGTCAGCGTGATCAGTTGAAATGGCATCCTTTACAATGGATTGCGAGCTTTAAATTGGTCGATGCAAAAGACCCTGTTAAACGTTTAACACTGACGCATTTAACCGAGTGGTTGGCTGAAAAATCCAAGCTGAATTTATTCACCATAGATCCATTAAAAGCCGATGTAACTTCTTTGACTGGGGTGATGTCACAAGAGTTCGCACTGAGAAATAAAATTTTAGCAGTCGGAGTGACTGCGGACACCATTCTCATTGGTACAGCACAGCCTTTTATCACAGATTGGGTAAATAATTTAGAACGCAGTCTAAGCCCTAAAAAAATTGAACGTGTGGTTTTAAATCCTGAGCAATTGCAACGCTATTTGGTTGAATATTATCAAGTCAGTAAAGCGGTTAGTTCATCACAAAAATCAGGCAATTACGATAAAGAGAATAAAGGTGTCGAAGCACTTTTACAATTGGGAGATACGCAAAACCCAGATGCCAATGATCAGCATATTGTCAAACTGGTCGATTGGGTTTTACAGTTTGCTTTTGAACAAGGTGCTAGTGATATTCACTTAGAACCGCGTAAGGAAAAAGGTAAGATCCGTTTCCGAATTGATGGGGTATTGCATACTATTTATAACATGCCTGCTAATACACTGACTGCTGTGATCTCACGGATTAAAATTCTAGGTCGTATGAATGTTGCGGAAAAGCGTAAACCTCAAGATGGACGCTTGAAAACACGTACGCCGAAAGGGCAAGAAACAGAATTACGTCTTTCAACTTTACCGACTGCTTTTGGTGAAAAGTTAGTGATGCGTATTTTTGACCCAGAAGTGTTGGTACGCAGTTTTCAGCAACTCGGTTTCGATGAGCATTTATTAGAACAGTGGCATAGTTTAACGCAGCATAGTCATGGGATTATTCTGGTTACAGGCCCAACAGGTTCGGGTAAAACCACGACTTTATATTCATCACTGAAACAGTTAGCAACTGAACAAGTCAATGTCTGTACCATTGAAGATCCAATTGAGATGTTAGAGCCAAGTTTTAACCAAATGCAGGTGAATCAAGGCATTGATTTAGGCTTTGCTGATGGTATTCGTGCATTAATGCGTCAAGACCCTGACATTATTATGGTCGGTGAGATTCGTGACCAAGATACGGCAAATATGGCGATTCAAGCAGCTTTGACAGGTCATTTGGTTTTATCGACTTTACATACCAATGATGCACCTTCAAGTTTGACCCGTTTGCATGATTTGGGTATTCAGCCATTTTTGACTGCTGCTACAATTCTCGGGGTACTTGCACAGCGTTTGGTTCGAAAATTATGCCCGCATTGTAAGCAAGAAACTTTTATTAATGAACAAGAATGGAAGCATTTAACCTTTGGTTATCAAACCAAAATGCCTAATTTTGTATTTAAAGCTGTCGGTTGTGAAGAATGTCGTCATACAGGATATAAAGGGCGAGTGGGGATCTATGAATTCATGCCTGTCAGTTTAGAAGCTAAACAAAAAATCAGTGCTAATGCGACTTTAGATGATTTACGTGCTCAGGCGAAGAAAGAAGGCATTGAACCTTTACGCATTAGTGGTGCTCGAAAGGTGTTAGAGGGTACGACAACTTTAGAAGAAGTGTTAAGGGTTGTGCCGTTAAACTAAGCATTGTAAATAAAACGTCAGTTCGGGATAAACTTTGATGTAAGTTATTGAAAAGATAGATTAGGCACAGCGGAGTCTTACCATTTAAAAGTCAAATGCAAGGATTAACCCACTTCGTCTTGCACTTCGCTTGAAATATATTTCAATCTTGTTCAGGTTCGACCTGAGAGGTACTACCTCGCAAGGCTTTCGGGATGAGTGGCACTGCCACGCAATGGCAAAACCTGAGCTGTGATTAAAGCAGCGCAAGAGTCGCCAACTCGACAGATACTATCAAGTACCTAATATATCGCAAAAACAGTATATTGCAGATCTTGCGGAATATATTCCTCATGCCTCGAACAATGCGACTGACGTTTCCGCGTATCATATAGTTGGGAACATATCTTATTCCGAACTCAGGTTAAATAAAGAATTGTAAATATAGCGTTGAATTGAAATTTGCTTAGATTTGAATTTGAAGAAATCTTAAGATTCACCTCATGTTGATTTGTTTAAATGACTTTATTGAAATTGAAATGATCAACATTGAGTGAGTTTGAAGATGAATGTATTGAATAAAACAATTTTAGCGTTAGGTTTGATTGCTACAACAACACTTGCAAGTGCCAATACAACAGCAGTGAATCAATCTGCACTTACACCAAGTTTAACCACGGTAAAGCAAGCTTTAACGATGAAAGACAATAGTAAGGTTCAACTTCGTGGTCATGTTGTAAAAGCGACAGGCGATGAAAAATATCAATTCCGTGATAGCACAGGCTCAATCACTGTCGATATTGATGATGAATTATGGCAGGGCAAACCTATTTCAGCGAATACACCAGTGACGCTGATCGGTGAGGTTGATATTGATTATAAACCACTAAAACGTGTTGAAATTGATGTAGATAGCGTTAAATTTTAATATGTATTTATCCGAAAAATAGCCTGATATTCTCCTAAAACCACATGAGCCATCATGTGGTTTCTTGATGTAAAGTAGCGTTATAACCATAAAATATGATCAATGATTGAGAGATTTTAGATGCGTTTATTACTGGCAGAAGACGATGTATCACAAGCTGAGAGCATTAAAGCTTGGCTAGAAATGGATGGCTATAATGTCGATTGGGTTGAGCGTGGTGATTACGCAATTTTGGCGATTGAGCAACATCAATATGACTGCGTATTGTTAGACCGTGGTTTACCCCAGGCTTCAGGTGATGAAGTTCTTAAAACTCTCAAACAAAAACATCATGATATTCCTGTGATTTTGCTTACAGCAAAAGACAGTATTCAAGATCGTGTGCAAGGTTTGGATTTAGGCGCAAATGATTATTTGGTTAAACCTTTTAGTCTTGAAGAATTATCCGCTCGGGTGCGTGCACAATTAAGGCAAACTCAAACCTCAGGTCAGCATGAAATTAAATATGCAAACCTCATTTTAGATACACAAGCAAAAACAGTTTTACAAAATGAGCAAGTTGTAAATTTGACTGCAAAAGAATTCCAAATTTTATATCGGTTAATGATCAAACCTGAACATATCATAACTCGAGAACAACTTGAAGAATCACTCTATGCGTGGGGAGATGAAATTGAGAGTAATGCTATTGAAGTATTTATTTATCAATTAAGGAAGAAAATAGGCAGCCACATGATTAAGACAATTCGTGGTCTTGGCTATCGTATGAATCAAGAAAATAAATGAAGACATGAGTGAAAATGTAGGATTAAACATGACCCAATCAGCAGTGTCATTACAGTCTAAATTGATCAAAACTTCAATGTTAAGTTCGGTGGTTGCGGGGCTTGTTGCTTTCATTTTGCTGATAGGTCTTTCCATCTACCAAACCATGCAAGTTCAAGATGAAATCATGGATGAAATTGCAGATATGTTGATGATTTCTGATTTAAGTACAACATCAGGATCACAGATTGATGAGTTGAGTGAAGAGTTTGATATCCAGTATCAATTATCCAATCAAACGATGCTTTTGACGCAATCTGCTCAATTTGATTTACATGCTCAAGCTAATAAGAAGTCTAATCAGCAAGAAGGTTATTCATATATTTGGTTTGAACACAAACTATGGCGTAGTTATCAAGCGTTTGATCACGAAACAAAATTAAATGTATTGGTGACTCAGCCCTTAGATATCCGTTTTAAGGATTTATCACAAAGTTTCATCAGTTATCTTCTTATTTTATTTAGCTTATGGTTAATGCAATGGGGCATTTCACATTTTTTAATCAAAAAACAATTTAAACCCATTCAGCAGTTGTCTAAAGATATTGCTGAAAAAAGTGCTCATGATTTAAGCTTGATCCACCAACCGCAACCTGAATTAAAAGAATTACAGCCGATGGTGAATCAGTTAAATCAAATGCTGACCCGGTTGGATCAGTCATTGATTGCAGAACAGCGATTTACAGCCGATGCTTCACATGAATTACGCTCGCCACTTTCTGCAATACAGATGCGGTTACAACTTTTACAACGTCAATATACTGAAATACCTGAATTAAAGTCGCAATTACAATTGATTCAAAATGATGTGAATCGAGGAACACAAGTTTTAGAAAATTTATTATTGTTGGCACGTTTAGACCCGATGGATGAGGTACAACTGCCTAGAAATTGGATAAGTGTCGACACATTAACACAGGATGTATTAAAAACACTTGAACCATTGGTTGATGAAAAACAAATTCAAATTCATATAGATGGTGAAGATTGCAAAATTTATGCAAATGCAGAGCTTATATTTATTTGTATTCGAAATTTAATGGATAATGCAATTCGCTACAGTCCGATACATGGTCATATTTATATTTGCTTTGGGCATTTAAATAATCAAATTTTCTTTGAAATTGAAAATGATGGACAGGGCGTGACGCAAGACGTTTTGGATCGTTTGGGTGAACGTTTCTATCGAGCTTTGGGAACACAAACGCAAGGTTCTGGCTTAGGTTTATCGATTTGTAAGAAAATTATCGCTTTGCATCAAGGACAGATTGAATTTAAGTCATCAGAATATGGCGGTTTAAATGTCACTTTGTATTTACATTAATTTTTTTATTCAATAAACATATCTTAAAGTATTAAAGGAATACGTAAAAAGCAGTATGCGCTGATTCATACTGCTTGTTCCCACGTTTTTTGTTTTTCAGCTTGTTGTTTTTGTTATTTGGTTAAAATTAAACGATTATTACGTGTTAAACGTAAACGGTATTCTTCACCTGCATGCATAATACGAATTTCACGTCCTAGGGCAAATAGATTGTTTGAATGTAACATTGGAAGAGATTGATGAGCTTCGTTGTTACGTGTGAATAGGCTAAAAGGTGCGTTCATTGTTATTACTCCGAGTGGGGTGCTGTTCAAGTAATTTAAATGATAATCATTATCGAATAGATCTGTCAACGATAATTTTTATGATTTATAAAATATCTATAATTCCTTACAATTCTTAAAACCTTGGATGAGTCAGTTTATGTTTAAGCCCAGCATACATGTTGCAATCGGATTGTTATTTTATCGTGGGAAAGTACTGGTTGGATGGCGTAATGCAGATCAGCATCAGGGCAATAAATATGAGTTTCCAGGTGGCAAGGTTGAAGAAGGAGAAACACCTGTAGGCGCCTGTCGTCGAGAAATATTTGAAGAGGTGGGGATTGGTATTCAACAATGGCATGCATTTGATGTGATTCATCATGATTATGAAGATGTTGAAGTTTTCTTACATATTTTCCATGCAACTGTTCCTGAAAAATATTTAGCAGATATTCAAAAGCCTTGGGCGTGGTACACACGTGATCAGTTATTGGAATTAAATTTCCCTAAAGCCAATAAAGATATTATTCAGCGTTTATATTGGTCACATCAGATCAAAATTTCAGATCAATTATCGGCTTATACAACTAGAAAAAATGATCAACTGTTCTATTGGAGAATAGAGTCTAACCAAGAGGCAATTACGCAATTAAATCAGTTTTACAGTTCAAATCAGGATGATTTATCTCAGTTGATAGTAAATATTGATGTGTGGCAACAATTGTCTGAAGCGATACAAAAAAAGATAGGAACGATTCACTTTAAACAGCATCAATTGATGAATTTAACAGTAGGGCAATTACCTATCGGAATCCGTTGTATCGCTGCATGTCATGATCTCGTGTCTTTACAACATGCGCAACAATTGGGTTTTGATGCGGTGACTTTAAGCCCTGTATTAAAAACACAGACTCATTCAGAAACAGTGCCGTTGGGTTGGGAAAACTTTTCGAGCTATGCAAAGACTTGTGATATTCCAGTCTTTGCACTGGGTGGCTTAACTCAGAATGACTTAGAACTTGCGCAACAAAACTATGCATATGGCATTGCTGGAATTCGTCATTTTTAAATTATTGTGCGATTCAATGTGAGCTTTAAACTCATTACAAACTTTGCAGTTGGCGTAATGCTTCTGCAACTGTTTGTTGATTCTTCAATTGTTGCCCTGATTGCAAAATGACATTCCAGAACATTTTTTTCTGTGCTGAACCTTGGGCAAAAGCCAAACCTCGCCGTGCCAATGATTCTGCATTGGCATACTGTTTTTTCTGATTGGCAATGCGTGCTAGATATAAAAATGTTTCAGCAGATTGTGGTGCTAGGCGTTGAGCTTGTAATGCGCTACGTTCAGCAGCATCCCATTGACCTTTTTGAAATGCCAATTGAGTTTGTTGCATCAAATTTTTATACGCAGGAATACTTTGACCATCATCCAATTTTTGTGATTTTGCTTTCTGCTGTGGAATCACAACAGGCACTTTTTCACGTTTAATTTCAGGATGATCATAAGGCGTGATTTTCACGCCGTCTGGTGTTGGAACAGTATGTGTTGCTTTTGGCTTTCCAACAGGTTTGCTTGTTTTGGCTTTCTGTTGAGGTGTTGTTTGACAGCCCACCAAAGCCAAAATAATACCTAAACTTACAGCATATTTTGTATAACGATTAATCATAAGCACTCATCTAAAAGTTCATCAAAACTAGATCAATGTCTAGTTTTGAAAACTACCACTTGAAATGACACGTCCTCTCGAATTAGATAAATCTTGATCCATGTCAGTTTCACTTTCGCGAATATAGTTTTCTATACTATCGTTAGTCTGTGGTTGAGATGCGTTTTGTTGTGTATCGGGAATGTATTGTGGGTCTACTTGGTAATGCGGCATGCCACATTCTGTTGCTGTGTTTGGTACAGTATGACGTAACAACGGAATATACATTGCACCACCACAACCTTGTGCAGATAATTCACCTGTTGCAGAATCAATCCATTGCCATGAAATTTCATCAGGTTGACGTATATTTACAGGTTTTTGGCGTAGTTGTTTCATTGCATTAATCCAAACAGGTAATGCACCTGATGAGCCTGTCAGTCCAGTGACTTTATTATTGTCTAGTCCTAACCAAACCACAGCCAAGTTATTCCCCGAATAGCCGGCAAACCAAGAGTCACGTGTATCATTGGTTGTACCTGATTTTCCTGCAAGTTTTAAATCAGCAGGAAGGGTGTTGTAGGCTGCCTTACCAGTACCTGTTGCCATGACTTGTTGTAAACCATAATTCAGTAAATATGCAGCAGAAGGATCTATGGTTTGTTGTACATTTAAGCCGAAACGTTCAAGTAATCGCCCATTTGCATCTACTACAGTGCGAATGGCTTTATTTGGATATTTAAATCCACCTGTCGCAAAGTTCCCATAAATACTCAGAATTTCCATTGGTGACATATCAACAGCACCCAAGAAAATAGAAGGGTAGTTTGGAATGTTAGAAGTCACACCAAATTTAGTTAAATTATTCTTAAATGAAGAAACACCAAACTCATTTCCTAAACGTACCGCAGATAAGTTGTAGGAATGTGCTAGCGCCTGAGATAAAGGAACAAAGCCATGACCTCCACCACTATAATTTTTTGGTGTCCATGATTTATTACCATCTACAGGTAGGCTAATCGGTGAATCTTCAATTGGACTTGCCCAGTTGTAACGTCCTGACTCTAAAGCATTTAAATAAATCACAGGTTTGAGTAGTGAGCCGACCTGACGTTTTGCATCTAAGGTGCGGTTAAAACCAGTAAACTCTTGAGTTGAGCCGACTGCAGCAATCAATTCACCATTTTCAGGGTGTGAAATTAAAATGGCACCTTGTAAATCTTTTAATCGTGAAGGATTCGCATTGGCTAAGCGCGCTACGGTTTCTCTAAAACTATTTTGAACTTTGGTCTGTGCAATTGGATCAAGGGTGGTGAAAATTCTTAAACCTTGATTGGTTAAATCAGACTCTTGATATTCCGTTTTCAATTGACGACGGACAATATCTAAAAAGTCAGGGAATCTTGCTGTACCTACAGTTGGTTTACTCACCACATTTAATGGACGAGCAATTTCTTTTTCATACTGTGCTTGGTCTAAATAACCCATCACTAACATATTGTTGAGAACAATATCGCGGCGCTTTTTCGCACTTTCAGGATTTTTCCAAGGATTATATAAAGTTGGTCCTTGTACTAAGCCGACTAAGAATGCTTGTTGCGAAATATTGAGTTCACGCAATGGTAGACCGAAATAAAACTGTGATGCCAAGCCATAGCCATTCACAGAATAGTTACCACTTTGCCCTAGATTTACTTCATTTAAGTAAGCTTCTAAAATTTCATCTTTACTGTAATGCAACTCTAATAACAGTGACATCAAGGCTTCATTGACTTTACGTTTTAGGGTTTTTTCAGGGGTTAAGAAGAAATTTTTAACTAACTGCTGCGTGAGTGTAGAACCACCTTGGCGCTTACCACCTGTAACGTTACTCACTAAAGCCCGTGCCGTACCACGGAACGAAATCCCATGATGATGGTAAAAGTTACGGTCTTCAGTTGCGATCAAAGCTTCAATCAAAGGCTTTGGAACTTTATCCAGTTTAATCAGTACACGATCTTCATTATGTTGAGGATAAATTCCGCCAATCAACATCGGCTCTAAACGTGCAATACCTGTATTGGTCGGTTTTGTGGCTTTAACATCAGCAACCGTATCGTCAGTAAAAGTTACTTGTAAAACTTGCTCAGGATCAACGCTGTCACCATAGTCAAAACCACGTGTATGCACATAGACAGAATTGGCTTGAGTCAGATAACTTCCTGATTTGGTATAACTATCACTACTTTTATAACCGAGTAATTTGAGTTCTTGTTCAAACTCATTTTGGGCGATTGGCGCAGTTGCGTAGATTTCTAAAGGACGAGCAAAAACCTTCGCTGGAATATCCCAACGATTGCCTTCAAATTTGTCCCGAATCACATTATCGAGCTTGATAAGGTAGATACTAAATGCGAGAAATGCTGCAATTACTAATACACAAAAAATCAGTGCAATTAAGCCAATACCACGTTCGGTCTTCATATATAGATGATAATGCCCAGTTTATTTTCGTTAATCATGCGAAGCTTTTCTTAAATTTGCAATAATAAAACTGTGAAATACACAAATTTAAAGACTTTTTAAACATTCCGATTATTTTTCATTGAGGAATGATTTTATAAAAATATTCTGAAAGTGTTATTATAGCTCAGAATTTCAATGGAGCCACAGCACCTGTGCAAATTTCACCAAAGACATTTCGTAACATTGGGTTAATTGGGCGACCAGATAAAAACTCTGTAGTCGATACATTATGCCTTATTCATGATCATTTACTGAGTCTAGGTTTGCATCCCATTTTTGATACGGATACGGCAGAACTCGTTCCTTATGAAAATACGCAAAAAGTCAGTAAAGCATTGTTAGGTGAAGTTGCTGATCTTGTGATCGTAGTGGGGGGGGATGGGTCGTTACTCCATGCTGCACGTGCATTGGTTAAACATAATACGCCTGTATTGGGCGTAAACCGTGGTCGTTTGGGCTTTCTCACAGATATTAAGCCGACAGAAGTGATTTTTAAACTTGATCAAGTTTTAAAAGGTGATTTTCAACTGGATCGTCGTTTCTTATTAGAAATTGAAATTCGTAGTAAAAATGAAACGATTTATGATGCGATTGCTTTGAATGATGTGGTGCTTCATTCAGGTAAATCGGTACATATGATTGATTTCGAATTAAATATCGACGGGCAATATGTGTACCGTCAACACAGTGATGGTTTGATCGTTTCGACACCAACAGGTTCGACTGCTTATGCACTGTCGGGCGGTGGGCCTATTCTTCATCCGAGTATGGATGCTATCGCTTTAGTCCCAATGCATCCGCATACATTATCATCACGCCCAATTGTTGTGGGTGGGCACAGTGAAATCAAAATTTTAATTCGTGAAAATCGTGTATTGCCTATGGTCAGTGCCGATGGGCAACACAGTGTTTCATTAAATGTCGGCGATAGTTTGCATATTCGTAAACATCCATTCAAACTAATACTCTTACATCCACCAGGTTATGACTTCTATATGGCATGTCGCACGAAACTTGGTTGGAATCAAGATTTTGATTCATTTCAGCAGGATTGACCATGAATATTGAACAAATGCTTTCTATTTTAGATGCAGATATTGTTGAGCGTTTAAAAACGGCAGTCGAAATTGGTAAATGGCCAAATGGTGTTGCTTTGACTGCTGAGCAACGTCAAACATGTATGCAAGCTGTGATTGCTTGGGAACATCAAAATGTACCTGAAAAAGAGCGTACAGGTTATATTGATAAAGGACATAAGGAAGAAGGCGAAGAGTGTGATTCTCATGTGCCTGAACCTGAGTTTAAACCGATTCGTTTTGTTTGATGTGTAATCGTTTAATGGTGTAATAGATTGAACCACAGCTATAGCTTAAATAGCTGTGGTTCATAACTGATTCATTTTCGTTCTATATCAGCTTAAAAACGTGTTGCCCAAAGTTCTCTTGCTTTCACCATCGCTTCATCAAAATCACTCACCACACCCATGGTGTACAGTGCAATTCCGATGGTTTCAATCACTGCAACTTCACCATACTCATGATGTTGTGAGCCTTCCCAAACGGCTTTAAATACTGCTAAATCCAGTTCTTCTTCTACAGGGCTACGATTATTCGTCAGTTTTGGCAATTCATATTCATAGAGTTCGCCATTTTTAATTCCGCAAATTAACGTTTTGGCATCTGGATTACGTTCAAATTCACCACCTTCGCCTTTAATCACAGCACTATTTTGATAACCCAATTTAAAAGCAGCTTGTTGATGCGAACTACGATAAGCAGGGTGGAAAATGGCTTGCAACGTTGCTTTTGCATTAAATGGATTGATTAAACGAGCAAGTGTATGAATGGGGGAGCGCAAACCCATGACATTTCTAAGGCTAATTAATTCACTCAGGATCGGTGAAATTACCTCAAGTGGTAAGTAAGCAAAATGTTGAGTTTTTAACTGTTCTGCGACTTGCTGTTCATTTTGGCAAATCGGGTAGCCTAAATATTCTAAAACTTGTTCTGTATAAATTCGGTTAATGGTATGCCCAGATGCGCCATGCATGACAATATTGTAACCATGTTTGGCCAGTGTCAGTGCAGCCAGTAAAAACCAAGGATAATGTTTACGTTTACCTGCATAAGACGACCAATCTAGGTCAACACTTAAAGGTTGGAAGTTCAATTGATCTTTGGTTGCTTGAACAAAACCTGCAAGTTCATCGACAGATTCCTCTTTCACTCTGAGCAACATCAAAAAAGCACCAAGCTGAACATCTAAAACTTCATTCTTTAAAATCATTGAAAAAGCATGATAGGCTTCATCATAAGTTAATGATCGTGCACCATTTTTCCCTTTTCCAATAATGCGAACATACTGTGCAAATGGATGCTCAAAGTCTTTATAAAGATTACGTTTTGTGTTCATGATGAAATGACGAATTTGATCTAAGCCGTGTGTTAAACACTATGACATAAATCTGAGCAGAAAATACAGTGATAAGTTTTATTCGACTAAGGTCTAATGATAAATCGATGGATATTTAAACACTCCCGCTTACGGAGGAAGTTTGAGAAGAGAAAATTCATTAAACTTAGCCCGTTTCATATTTTTGATATTTATTGACTCCCAATCTACATTTATTTGGAATTATTTTATTTTTCTAATAAATAGTTTCAAATAACACTTCATAGTTAGCTTGTAGCTAGTATGCACGATTTTCAGAAAACCGATGTCTTCTGAAGGGACTTTTTATTTTCAAAATCTTCTCCCACCCTTATCGTTTTAAAGGGACTTAAGGGCGTGTGCTACGCATGCACGTGGAAAGACGGATATTTCTGCATATAGAAATAAAGACAGAAGTTACTATTATGGCTAAAAAACCACTGTATAAATCACTTTATTTTCAAGTGATTGTCGCTATTATTTTGGGTGTGTTAGTCGGGCATTATTTCCCGAGTGGCACGCAACTGATTAATGGCGTTGAAAAACATATTCCAGGTTTGGGTGAACAACTAAAACCATTGGGTGATGCGTTTATCAAGCTTATTAAAATGATTATTGCACCAGTCATTTTCTGTACAGTTGTAAGCGGTATAGCAGGTATGGAAAGCATGAAATCTGTTGGTAAAACAGGTGGTATTGCACTGCTTTACTTTGAAATTGTTTCCACAATTGCTTTAATCATTGGTTTGGTGGTGATTAACATTGCTAAACCAGGCGTGGGTATGAACGTCGATCCTGCAACTTTAGATACCAGTGGTATCAGTAAGTATGTAGAGTCTGGCGCATCACAATCTACAGTTGATTTCCTTTTACATATTATTCCAAACACCGTTGTAGGTGCATTTGCAGAAGGTGAAATTCTGCAAGTGTTGCTATTTGCATTGTTATTCGGTTTTGCCTTACATAAATTAGGTGATGCAGGTAAACCAGTATTGAAGTTTATTGATCAGATTTCGCATGTGTTCTTTAACATTGTGAATATGATTATGAAACTTGCGCCGATTGGTGCATTTGGGGCGATGGCATTTACCATTGGTAAGTATGGTATTGGCAGTTTGGCGCAATTATTCCAATTAATTTTGTGCTTCTATGTGACTTGCTTATTGTTCATCTTCATTGTCTTAGGTTCGATTAGTCGTTTCTGCGGATTTAGTATTTTAAAAATGATTCGTATGATTCGTGAAGAATTATTGATTGTTTTAGGTACGTCTTCTTCTGAATCTGTTCTGCCACGTATGTTGAAAAAACTTGAGATTGCTGGTTGTGAAAAATCAGTAGTTGGTTTAGTTATTCCAACAGGTTATTCGTTTAACCTTGATGGTACGTCTATTTACTTGACGATGGCTGCGATCTTCATTGCGCAAGCAACCAATACGCATTTAGATATTTGGCATGAAATTACCTTACTTGCAGTTTTATTGATTTCATCAAAAGGCGCTGCGGGTGTGACAGGTTCGGGCTTTATCGTGATGGCAGCGACGTTGGCAGCGGTAGGGAATATTCCTGTAGCTGGTTTGGCACTGATTCTTGGTATTGACCGTTTTATGTCTGAAGCACGTGCATTGACGAACTTGATTGGTAACTCTTTAGCGACGATTGTTGTGGCTAAATGGGTCGGTAAACTCGATATGGAAAAATTTAATGAAGCATTAAATAATCCTGCTGAAGTTGATCGTAAAATGCTTGAAGAGTCTAAGGATGAAGCAGTAAAAGCATAAGGTTAATATTGATTCATTGCATTTAAAATTAAAAAAGGAAGCTTCGGCTTCCTTTTTTAATACTTAGATTCTCAGATGTGAGTTTAATAAAAGTTTTGAAAATATATTTCACTTCTTAAACGATTTCACAGCATTACCACGTTCAATCAAAGCATGTTGTAAATGCTGTGCTTGCTTATGATTTGCATGATTATTTTCAAGTTGTTGCTGTAATTTTAAAGCAATCAATTCTTTTGCCAAACGTTTATTGGCATGTTGACTGCGCTCAGACATGACTTTGACACTGATCCCAGAAGCAATATGTGTTGCATGAATTGCTGAATCAGTCGTATTGATATGCTGCCCACCTGCACCTGAAGCACGACAGGCTTGAAACAGAATCGTGTCATCACTTGGGAGTTGTTGTGGTGTTTCAAACTGCGTAATACCAACAAACCAATTTTTACGTTTATGATTTGGACGAATTGGACTTTGGAATGTCCATTGAATTGTACCTAACCAAGTGTTGAGCCAAGTCGGAGCATCATCTGCAATATTCAACAACAGAGATGAATATCCATGCTGAGTTTTGTTATTTTCAATAATATCGAGTTGTATTTTTTGCGCCTTTGCTTGCTTTTGCATTTCTTGCAAAGTGTATTTTACGGCAAGTTCACATTCTGCGGGTCCAAGCGCAGCACTAATTTGGACGATAGACAATATTGGAATCCTTTAAATCATTTTTGAAAATTGAAAAATAACCGAATTTGATCTTTTGATAGAGCTTGGTTGAGCAATAGAAAAATCTTTTAAATATAAGTTTAGAGAAAAATGAATTGCTGTTGTTATTTTCCAAGATTGATATTGTATAAAAATATGAATAAAAAACAACCGTAAAGTGGAGTCTTAATTGCTATTTACGCTTAATTATAAGCAAAGTGAGTGAAATTTAATGACAAGCTGAATAATACTATTCGAGAAATTTTTCAAAATATGGCAAAATATACAGTTTTAAAGATTTCAGAGGATTGGCAGCATGCGCTTTGTTGATGAAGCAGTCATTACCGTAGAGGCTGGCGACGGTGGCAATGGCGTAGCCAGTTTTCGCCGTGAAAAATTTGTACCATTTGGCGGTCCAGATGGTGGTGATGGTGGTCGTGGTGGGATGGTCTATATCCAAGCTGATGACGACACCAGCACCTTAGTAGATTATCGTTATACCCGTAGATTTCGTGCTGAACGTGGTAAAAATGGTTCTGGCGCAAACTGTGCTGGCCGTGGTGGTGAGTCTGTAACACTGAAAGTTCCAGTGGGAACAACCATTGTGGATACTGAGTCAGGCGATATTATTGGCGACTTGGTTGAAGACGGTCAAAAGGTTTTAGTTGCACTTGGTGGCGATGGTGGTTTAGGAAATACGCATTTTAAATCATCGACAAACCGTTCACCACGTAAGTGTACACATGGTATTAAAGGTGAATACCGTGAAATTCGTTTAGAACTCAAAGTTCTTGCGGATGTTGGTTTACTTGGTATGCCGAATGCAGGGAAATCGACCTTTATTCGTGCAGTTTCTGCTGCAAAACCAAAAGTTGCGGATTATCCATTTACAACCATGGTACCGAACTTAGGTGTGGTCGATGCGGATCGTCATCGTTCATTTGTGATGGCTGATATTCCTGGATTAATCGAAGGTGCATCAGAAGGTGCAGGTTTGGGGATTCGCTTCCTTAAGCATTTGGCACGTACACGTATTCTTTTACATATTGTTGATGTACAACCGATTGATGGTTCAGACCCAGCTCATAATGCAAAAGCAATTATGGAAGAATTGAAAAAATTCTCTCCAACTTTGGCACAATTACCAATGGTACTTGTTTTAAACAAAGTGGATCAGTTGAGTGATGATACGAAAGAAGAATGGTGTAATCATATTCTTGAAGAATTACAATGGGATGGTCCAGTGTTTGAAACTTCTGGCTTGCTTGCAGAAGGGACAAAACCTGTTGTGTATTATCTGATGGATCAAATTGAACAACAACATGAGTTGGAAGCAGAAGATCCTGAATATGCAGCGAAAATGAAAGCATTCCGTGATCAGTTAGAAGCTGAAACACGTGAACAAACCATTGCAGCGAAAGAAGCTTATCGTGAAATGCGTCGTCAACAACGTCTTGCAGGTATGTTGGCAGATGATGATGAAGACGATGACGGTGATGATGGCGAAATGGAAGTGCACTACGTACGTTAATTTCTAAGTACATCGGCTTAGAATAGGAACTGAGGACAAGATGATAGAAGTGGTAGATGGGCAGCGTCAGCTCAAGGCTTTAAAACGTATCGTTGTTAAAATCGGATCATCTTTACTCACAGCAAATGGGCAAGGTCTAGATTTGGAAGCAATTTCGCATTGGGCGAAACAAATTGCAGATCTACACAATGCAGGACATGAGATTATTCTTGTGTCTTCAGGCGCTGTGGCTGAAGGAATGGTTCGCATGAAGCTAGACAGCCGACCCACCGATCTACCCAGTCTGCAAGCTTGTGCCGCTATTGGTCAAATGGGCTTAATCCAAACGTGGTCAAGCGTTTTGGAAAACCATACTATTCAAACGGCTCAAGTACTCTTAACCCATGATGATTTGGCTGATCGCCGCCGTTATTTAAACTCTTGTGATGCTTTGCAAAATTTAATTGATTGGCGCGTGATTCCAGTGATCAATGAAAACGACACAGTTTCTACTGATGAAATTCGTTTCGGTGACAATGACACATTGGCAGCTATGGTTGCAGGTCAAGTACATGCAGATTTGTTAATTATTCTGACAGATCAACAAGGCATGTTTGATTCTGATCCTCGTTCAAATCCGAATGCAAAATTGTTCCATACTGTTCGTGCGATGGATGAAACACTATTTGATATGGCAGGCGGTGGTGGTAAGTTTGGACGTGGTGGTATGCTAACCAAAGTTCGTGCTGCACGTTTAGCGGCTAAGTCAGGTTGCCCAACCTTGATTGCCAGTGGTGAAAGTGACAATGTTCTGGCTCGTTTAATGTCAGGCGAATTATTGGGTACTTTATTTATTACCGACGATGATCGTGTGACAGCGCATCAACAATGGTTAGCCGCACATTTACAAACAGCAGGTCGTTTGGTTTTAGATGATGGCGCAGTAAAAGCTATTAAAGAAAATCATCGTAGTTTGTTGCCTGTGGGTGTTAAAGCCGTTGAAGGGCATTTTGAACGTGGTGATGTGGTTGAATGTGTAGACCAATATGGACACCGTGTTGCAGTTGGACGTGTCAATTTTAGTTCTCGTTCAGCAGATATTGTCAAAGGTTTAGCATCAGATAAAGTTCATCAGGTTTTAGGTGAAGCACGTTCTTTGGAAATGATTCATCGAAACCATATGGCGATTTATTGAGTTAAATACCTCCCTTTACCCTGAGCTATTCATGGTTCAAGGAAAAGGGAGGTTATTAAGTGATTAAAATATTTAACTGATGGAATAACTGCTTTAGTGATTTTTTACTTGAATAGATTTCGTATTTTTATCTAAAAATCAGCACACAATAAAATTCAAATAAATACATTAAGCAAAACGTTTTTCTTCTTCTAAATAAGGTAAATCCTGATCTTTGCCAACCATATATTTAAAATCAGCCAAACTCAGCATATCTAAATCTTCTTCACTATTGCCATAGGCATAAATTTTATTATATTGGGTTAAATTATATTTTTCTAAAATACGAATCCGTTTTTGTTCACAACTACAATCAGGCGTTGAATAATGACCAGTGAATTGGTTATTCACAATTTCTGTACCTGTACAAATCAAATCAATATTCAAAATTTGGCAAATTGTTTTTAAATACAAATCAACCGAAGCCGAAACTAAAACAATGTCATCGCCATTATGCTGATGGTCTAAGAGTTGTTGATAAAGTTTTGAGTCGAGTTGCTCAGTTAAACTATGTGCATATTCTTCAGCAATGGTTAAAATTTCATTGGCTTTCGCATCTTTAAACATGGCTTTAAAAAGGCGAGGGCGCATGGAGTCTGCAGGGTAGATATTTAAATAATAGGCCTGAATCCACGGTAAAATTTTAAAACCTTGTTTGACGATATGTCTTTTTGATAAAGCATAAAAAATGAACCCTGTGAAACTGTCTTTTTTACACAAGGTTCCATCAAAATCAAATAAGGCTAGATTCTTATACGTTTTGCTCGTTGCATGCATGTTTCATATCGTCCGTTTACGCGGCTTGCATACCAATTGGTATTATAATCACGACTGAGTTTAGGGCCTGAAATGACCACTTCTGGCATGATTGCATAGATAGGGTCTTTGCCTGTTTTATCTTTATATAATTTTGAAACTGCAATATAAGTTTGAGTTTTTTCAAAACCTTTCTCTTTCTCTTTTTTCAAATCATCACGTAACTGGCGTGGTGTGATCAGTACATTATTTTTTGCAAATAAAGCTGTCAGTGCTTTTTCGGTCGTCGTGATGGCAGGACGCGGATCACCATTTTTATCGTAAGAGAGTAAATCACCATCTAAGTCCAAATCGACATCTGACGATTTTTCAATCATTTTTTGAAATGCAGCATTTCGACTTGAATACATGCCTGAATTATAATCAGCGAAACGATAAATTGGCTTATCATAATCAGCTGGATACATCATCAAACGATGGATACCATAGTACAAACCACCATATTCTGTATATAAATCATCACGTAATTCATTGGTGCTCATACTGCTACGCTTATGTTCTTTGGCATAGTTAATATGAACTTGCATTGAACCTAAAGTGGTAATTGGGTTCAACTTCTCAGCAAAATCTTGTCCGACGAATTTCGCAGCACCTGTTAAAGCACTGATATGATAATGCTTTGTCATATAGTCAAAAATTTCACGATAAAGAACATCCAGTTCTTTTTCGTTTTTGACTCGACTCATTTGTTTTAAATAGTTGTCTTCAGGTGTTGGTTGGTTTTTTAATACATCCTGAAAATATTCAGCAAGTGGGCCGCCAATGGTTGTACCTAACTTATCTTCAAACTTTTCTTGTAGGCGTGTGCTGACTTCTTTAACAGCTTTCGTACCTAAACCAGGAACATTTGGATTGGCAATAAAATTTGATTCTTGATCTACGACAGCAATAATCGTGCAGATATTTTCTTTGCTGCGAGGAATTTTTAATTCTTCTGAAATATCAAAAATATCTTGCGCCCATGATTTTCGATCATTGACTCGGTTTGGAATAAGCTTACGTATTTGTTCACTTTCTAACTCAGGTTCATCATCATTTGACCACCATGAGCCATTGCCACAAGCAGTAAGCCCAAGAACAAGCGTTGTTAAGCAAGCGGAACGAATCAAGATATTTTGTAAACCAATTTTTATCATACGACTGAAAACACGTTTAGAAATGGATGAGCTCGATGAGCGGATGAAGTATACTATGACTATCTTAAAATGTATGAATATATATGTATATTGGTCCGTATCAACTGTCAAATAATTTAATCGTCGCTCCTATGGCCGGTGGGTTAGACTATTTATAATAATAATTTATAATCAATATCTTAGTGTTTTTTGCGTGGCGTATGGCGTAGAATTGGCGTAAAAAATGAGGTGAAATCAATTCACCTCACTCCAATTTCTCTGAGACTCTTTTTGCAGTGAATCCAACCAAACTGCAACATCCGTTAAGTTTACAAAGTATTCAGATTTATTACCATCTACCTTAAATGCTGGGAAAGGTAGTTTACATTTAGCTGCTCGTTGTTTTGCAGCTGCCATATCTAAATGTGGCATGTAATCTTCAACAATATCTTTTAAGGCAACAACAGGTCTTTTATAACGCAGAATCAACATCATTGATGTGTCGATTTGGTCATTTCGATTGATAGCTACTCCCATTATTCATCCTCCAGAAAATCATCAATATCAAAACGCCATTTTTCAATTTGACCTTTTCCATCAATATTCATAATGATGTAATCGCCATAACCATTTTCAGCAGGGCACAGAGTTCTAGGGACATATCCATCTTCTTGTGATTTAATTGTATTACCAATTGAATCTACCAACTCCCAACCACAGCCATCCGCTACTTTAAAATGGATACTTGCAGTTTTCCCAATTTCCCAATTCTCAATAATTCCAGTAGCCACATTAATGACTGGACACCATAAATCGCCATTTTTACAAGGTGTGCTGTCACCACTATCAGTATCTTCAACACCATTAATTGTAGAATCTTCCCAATATCGAACAGATGCCTTTACAATCACTTTTGCTGGCACCTTTGGTGTTGCACGTGTAATCCAAGATTTTTCGCTTACTTCAAACTCTCGATCTATTTGAGGGTTTTGTTTTAATATAAAGTCGGCTGGCAAGTTATTTGCCTGAATAAAATAATTAAGATGTGCTTTAAGCTCAGTTTCT
Source organism: Acinetobacter sp. P8-3-8 (assembly GCF_000214135.1). GTDB lineage: Bacteria > Pseudomonadota > Gammaproteobacteria > Pseudomonadales > Moraxellaceae > Acinetobacter. The sequence goes on along the minus strand of NZ_AFIE01000007.1, from coordinate 93,105 downwards.
AAATCAAAATTAACAATTGTTTGCATCACAGCCACCATAATTCAAAGTTAATAAATACAAATCCGTTCACTACCAACCAAGCCACCAGACAACTCATTCCATGTAATTCACCTTTAACAATATGCAGAATTTCCTTTTCTGCTTTTGCTGTACAAGTCTGTTCAGGTGCACGAAGATGGTTTTCAAATTCAGCTCCAAGCTCATAAGCTGCTTGATTACCTGAAAGGTCTGAGCCAACACGCACATAATGATGTGACTTTTTATATGCTCGTTGTGCTTCTCGACTTTTTGCTCGTGCCACAAAACCACCATCTAACTGCTTCACCTCATACCCCAGTTTTTCTAACCAGATTTTGAAGCCTAAGAAGTTTTTCTGTTTTACTATTGGACGCATAAGGCATTTACCTCAGCTTGAGTGTTATATCCAATCTTTTTAAATAGTGGGTTCAATGCAGAAATATCTAACTGCTTTTTAGCTCGAGTAGCAGCAACATATAAAAGTCGAGCTTCATCTTCGGTTAGGATTTTTTCACCAGGTGCAGCAGCTTCTTTATAAAAGAAATCACCACCAAGTTTGACCTTGTTAAACTCCAAGCCTTTAGACTTATGAGCTGTGGTCACAATGCAGTCATAATCACTAGAATTACTTTTTAGTAATGAGCTGATTAGAGCTTCTTCACCCACTTTATTGATTAGGCTAACAAGTGCTTTTAAGTCATTACCTGAAACTTCATTTGTATATTCAATGACTTCTTCCCAATTGCTAAAGCCTTCAAACACACTTCCATCATGGACTTTTATTCCAGATTTAACTTTTTTGGCATCTTCAATGTTTTTTAATAAAGAACCTGTATCAACCTCCAAGCGTGGTTCACGTCCAATTTTCACTAACTCAACCATATTAGAAAGGGCAGCAGCATTGGTGCGATAAATAAATGCATCGGCAATTTCATCGCTAATTTCGTTAACCTGTGAATCTATCTGTTCAAAACCACGTAATGGAATTTCTTCATCCAAAACGTTGAACAAAATTTTATTTGCAAGATCAGCAATGTTTTCACCAAAACGGAATGATTGACTTAAACGTGTTTCAGCAATATCTAGGGATTGCATCGCATTGACAGCACCACGAAACGCATAGATTTGCTGGTGACGATCACCAACATAAATTACCTGAGCACCTTGCTTACTCAATACATTCAACATGATTGGATCAGCATCTTGTGCTTCATCGAATAAAATAAAGTCAGCATTAATGACTGGGTTACTCAAAGCCCAATATTTTAGGTAATGATCATGTTCGAGACGGTTAATTCCAGCAGGATTTAAAATGTCATTCCAATAATCATGTGCCTTAGGTAATAGGATATTTGCTAATTCAGCACGGTATGTATCATCCATCCAATCGGGAAGTGCAGCGTAAACCTGTGATAGTTGAATTTCGTTGTAATTGGATCGGCAGAAATATCCAACGGCATTCATCATTGATGTGGCCATACGTTTTGAGTTAAATAAACGTTTCTGGTCATCTTCACCACGTTGTTTTACCAAGGCTACTGGTACTTGATAATTCTCAAGATCGTGGCGAGATGCCAATTGGTTTGACATCAAACGACGATTTTTAAGTTTATTGGTCAACCAACGGGGAACAGAGTTATAAGCTAGGCTGTGAAATGTTTTGCATTTAACATTTTGGTTAAATTTAGACTGTGCTTCTGTTGCAATCGCCTTGTTAAATGCCAGATACATACCGTATTGATTAGACTTCGCATTGCCAATCAATTTAAGGGTAGAGGTCTTACCAGCACCAGCGTAAGCGGTCACTTTACAAGACTGACCATGTAATGCCATATCAATGGCATGTTGTTGTTCAATAGTTGGATTCATATCTCTATCTCACTATTGGCACCCTCGTAGATGAGGGCACCACATGCCAATGTTATGTTGTTAATTCAGCTGCTTTACGTTCGTAAATTGAATTGATCTTGTCGATTTGAACATCAGATAAGCCAGACGTATTGGGCTCAAAACGCTCACCCATAATTGAGTTGATAATTTCAACATCACCAGCATCTTCAAGATCAACAAGCAACTGCAAGTAGAACTTCTGCCAGCCATGAGCATTTTTAATTTCAGTTTGCGCAGGTTCACCTAAGTTAGTAGGTACTGTGTTGCTGACTTCTTTTAGCTGTTCCAGTGTTTCAGTCGCATAAATTTGTGCAATTAATGCTGCTGTATTGAACTCGGGTGCCATATCAATAACAGTTTCTTGAGACTGTTCACGTTCAGCCATCTGAGCTTTTAAACCCGATGCACCTTGATGTTTTTTTACCGTTGATTGAACTGGGGTAACATCAAGTTCTTCACGTTCAACAATCTCATCTGGGGTATAAACACCTAGAATTACATCGGGTGTATATAAGCGTGACCAGCGTTTAATAGCAAGATACGCAAGTTGTTGGCGTGGATCACTTACCCATAAAGGTGAATTGCGTACTGAGCCTACTTGTCCCATAGAAATATCAATTTCACGTGGAGAAGTTTCACCCTTTAATGTTGCCCAAACTTTAATGCCTTTATCCCATGATTTATCTTCCTTGCCGTTGATCTTTGCCCAATCGCCATACCATTCAAAATTTAAACGACCTGTGATAGGTGCACGATTGGTAATCACAGCATTCACAAGTTGCGCTTCATACCCTAATACACCATTAATTTGATGAGTTTTTTGAGCAACAGCAAAAGGGTCCATTTGCCACTGTGCTGATTGCATAATGATGGCTAAACAATCTCCAGTATTACCCTGAAGATGTTTAGGCACTGCAAACTTAGAGGAAGCCATGACACTTGCAATACGCTCAAAACGATCCATAATTTCAGGATTCATCATGATGTCAAAAGCAGTTAAGTGGGCAATCTGACCATTTTGTGGGGTTGTTAATGCGTTCATAATAAAATTCCTTAAATTGTTTCTTTAAATTTGTTTGAAATACGGAAAACTCGGGTGCTTGAGGTTTTGCTATATTTCGCAAATAAATCAGGTTCTTCTTTTTTCAACAGCGTACTGTCGATACGAGTAGAGGATTGTTCTTTGTAGGTACAGATGGACTTGCCCTGGCTAATCATCATTTCAGCATCCTGCATCGTGGAGACAATCTTTAACTTGATTTCATCTTCACGAGCCTTGTCCGCTTTTTGGCGACCTTGAACAGTGATAAGTTCTTCAGCAAGCTTGATATGTTCAAAATCAGCTTCGACTTGTTTACCCACAACATGATTTGACCAACGATGCAAAACATCATCAAAACAAGTAGGGTCTGGTGGCACATCAGCAATGACATGGTTGAACCAAAATGCTTTAACTTGTTTAAAGATTGATTCAATTAAATCGTCATCACGTTCAATGCGATACATACGGAACTTATTACCACCAATGAGAACGGCAAGGTGCCATACTTGGAAGCCTGTAAGCTTCATGTACCAAAGGCATTGAGTAAGGTAATAGTCTGGAATTTGGTCTGAACCTTCTTCACCGAATAATTTAGAAAGATATTCAGAAGCCGTTTTACATTCCAAACCTTGGTCAGTGGTCAACTTGCCATCTTTATCGAAATAAACACGACCTGCGATTTCAGGATTTACTACAGCACGGTCAATATTACCGATAGCCCAAGACTCTCCAATGTTTTCAAGAGTTAATTGCTGAGTAACACGTTGAACTTTCATACCTGAGCGACGTGAGAACTCTTTTGCAACAACGTCTTCAAGTAAGTTGCCGAAATGTGCAGACTCGTTTTGTGATTCTTTACGTTCACTACGACCTGTTTTATCAAGCCACAATTGGTATGGTGATTTGTATGGGCTAAAACCAAGGATCGCAGCAACGTCTGAACCACCGATACCTTTTTTACGACCTGCAAGAAATTGGTCACGATTAACTTGGGTATTCATGCTTCAACACTCCCTTTGATACTTTCATAAACACTTTGGCAAGTAGCCCAATTTAGAGAACCGTAATCCTCATTTTCTTCATCCCAATCACCGTGAAATGGGTTATCAGAAACAGAAGTCATATGAAATCCAATCGCAGGTACATCTGGATCAGTATCTAAATAGTCTGCAATTGCTGGCCAATGATTAATGTGGTCTTCAGGCTGAGGAAAATCATTTAAAAATGCACGTATATCTTGTGCTGCATGTTTGAAATCTTTTTTCTCAATGTACATTCGATCCATTGTCATTAAATGGAGGGTACGATGAACCAATGGAACAGATTCATCACGACACAGAGCCCAAAGTTTTTCACCACTATCTTCAAAAGTAGCAGCCATAAAATGTGGTTTATCCAGATACTTTTGAGCCATGGCATCCCAAATTACTGGTGCTGAACCCCAAGCATTACCAAGTTCAAATAGTTCCTCGACTTTTTCGCCAGGATGAACAGCTAAAACAGTTGTATAACTCATGCTCTAAATCCTCTACGTAAATTCATAATTTCCAAACAAATTGAACCAATACCCACATCAATAACTAATTCACGGAAATTCTCATTTGAAGAGATACCAAATTTGAAAGCCCATCCACCACCAAATCGACCAGAACCCTTAACCTTTAGAGGGTTCCATCCCCAAAATTCACCGTTATGCTGATCAAATGGTTCATCTTTAAAAACCACATGCCAAGGAAAGCCACGCATTAGGCAAATAACAGTTTTATTCCCAATATCGAATTCAAATTCGTTGTATTTAACAGGTTCACCAAATAAAGCTTGATATACATCAGCTTGAAGGCTTTTAGAGTGATCGGTTGGTTCACTAGAAGCTGTTTTAATTTCAATTAAATCAAGCATATTAACCTCTCAATTTATGCAATTTCACAGCGATAGAGTCTTCAAGAGCATCATTGATTTTTACGAGTTCATAACGATCAAGATATGCATTGATTTCGCCATCTTCATCACCGACCAATTCAGGTTCTAAGCGATCAATCTGAATGCCTACAGCACGATTAAAGCCGTTACCATCATCGAAACCTGAATAGTCAAAATTCACTTCGATGTAATACTGGTTATTTGCTGTTAATAAGGTTGCATGACAGTCATGTTGACAGTCGTTGTATGGGCCTAAATCGAGCTCATCCACCTTGTAGATGTCTGATGCCACTGTGATCTGCTGCTGTTCTTCAACAGGTAGCTTGGCTGGTTGATACATTTGCACAGACGCAAAAACAGCTGTCATTGCTACTGCACCACCTAAACCCAACAAAATTGATTTGAAATTTAATGAAACCATGTTCATAATCTCCTTATAGCGATTGCTATACGCCTTAAAGAAGCCCCGTCCTCGATCAAAATTTCGGGGCTTTTTATTGCTTAATTTTTAGTTTTAAGCGGAAAAGGTACCAATACGGACAGGGTTTTCAGGAAGCAAGGCAATCACTTTTTCTTTGAATTCTTGAATAATTTCATTACGCAAGAGTTCTTCTTTAACGATTTGCAATGCAAACGATGGCTCACCATCTGAGCTATTTACTACAAGACGCAAGCGAATAGTTTTGTCATCAAGACCAACATAAGCTGGATCAATGATTTCAAAATAACTTGGTAATTTCCCTGCTGTGCTTGAAGCTTCAACTTTGTCAAAGACTGAGCGAGTTTCTTGCATGTTTGATACTGACGAGTCAGTAGTTGAAGATGCGCCAACTTTCATGTTGCGAACTGCATTAATTGCTTCCGCAATATGGATGGTTTCACCAGTTTCACTTGTTGCAGCGAATACACTTGCCCAATCTTCAAGTAATGTTGCAAAACGCTTTTGATTGAGTTTGTTATCTTTAAGTTGATTAAGCTTTTCCCAAACTACAGTTGGTTCAAGCTGTAACACTGCTTTATGGTCACAATGACCTTGAGCCAATCCAACAACTTTGAAGTTTAAAATTGCCGTTGCTGATACATTTTTGTGGTCAACAAATACAGGGGCATAAACTTTTACTTCAGGAACAGAATTTTCAGACTGTGTATTACCTAAAACATAACTTTTGAAATCATCAAAAGATGGGGTTTTTAAAACACCACGTGCACGGTTACGACCAGCTTGAAATTGTTCTAAATCATGAATATTGAAGTTTTCATGAATGGCAACAAGTTGACCACGAGATAAATCATTTACAGGTAACGCAAGTTCAACGATTTCTTTAGCAGAGTTTTCCATTTTCAGTACCTTATGGATGGTTGGTAAAATTGTTGTAATGAGAAGGGGGCTGTTTAAGCATCTTCGGTGAATAATTGGCTTGTATGGTTAGCGAACAACGTGACATCACCACCGGCATTCAAATGCATTGGAGTTTTTGAGGTGGTGTCCTCTGCACGTTTACCTTTTGCTGTTGGTTCAACAAAAGCGAGTGTGTGTGCAATTTCGACCTGGCTTGAATCACCGATACGAGCAATATCAAGTGTGATTTTGATTTGCCCTTTTTTGTTGTGCTGAACAGCACCTTGAGAAACCATGCTGATAGCTGCACCGAGTTGGTTAGCAAAGGTTCCTGCACCTAAGTCAGCAACAAATTGCTGTGCGTTGGTTGGTTTGGTAGACATTTTTTACCTCACATTGGGTTGGTGTGTGAGATAAATATTAGGCAAACCTAATTATTTAGTCAATAGGTATTCCTAATTTATTTTTAGGTTTGCCTAATATTTTGTTTTTGATAAAAGAAAACCTGCATAGAGCAGGTTGAGTGGAGTTTTTTGGAATTTTATTAGATCATTAAGATAGGTGGATTGCCAAATTTGTAATATTAATTTCCCCATTTCTCCCAGTCACGATAGCCAGTTAAGCCATGGTTCAAAATTTTTATAGATGAGTCTTTTTTCATTATTTCTAAGCTTTTTTCATATTGGCTACAGTATTTAAAATATTCGAAAGTTTGGTGTCCTCTTATTACATATTCGATATGATAATTACCAAAACCCTTAACTGTTAAATTGGGGTGCGTGACTCTTTGTAAGTGATTTCTGAGTAAATCAAGTTCACTTGGCTTATTTCTGCGATCAAGCCAAAAAACGATATAAAAAAATATAATTATTAAACCAATAATGCCCAAGTTATATATAAAGTCATGCATTTTTAAATACCTAAATTATAATTATTTAATTTTTTCTTACTCGTTTGGGCTTAAAACACTTATACCTTCAGGTGTTACCATTTTTCCAATTTCGCAATCTGCCAAACCCAACCAATAATTTCAAATTGTTGAGAGATTCTTTCTTCTGCTGTTAGTTCAATTTCTTTATATTCTTCTGAATTATCAGATAACAATCGGATTCCACCAAAGGGTAGGTTATATAAACGCTTGCAGTAATGAAGCCCACCTATACAAATCACATAGATACGACCATCTTTAACCTCTTTGCGACCAAGATCGATGTGAATTGTATCGCCATCATTAATGGTTGGTGTCATTGAGTCACCTGATGCAGTTGCTGCAACAGCATTAGATTCTGTGATTGCTAAATTGCGTAAAGTAGCTTTGGACATTCTTAATTTACGTCTTTCATTAGCAATAGCTTCATTGAATGAACCACCGCCACAAGCAAAAGAAAAATCCTTGAAAAATGGGATTTCTACTTCGTCGTCATCTACTGGAGTATTGCTATCCCATTCATTTACCTGGGTGAATTGAGGATTAATTTCACCATCTTGTTTAGGTGAGCCTTTCCCAGTAGCTAGCCAAATAGGATTTACATTCAAGTGATGTGCTGCACGTAAAAGATTCTCCCCCTCCATTGTTTTAGATTTACCAGAAAGCCAGTCACTAACAGATGGTGGCTTAACACCAACAGCACGAGCAAGTTCTACACCCTTAATTTTTTTAGGTGGTAAAACTTCCATTGCATATTTTAGTCTTTCAGCAAGTGTCTTCATAAATAACTCTCAAATCATTAGGAAATCCTAACACGAATAAAATTAGGTATGCCTATTGATTATTTATAAGGAATGCCTAATAATTGCTTTTGTTATAGGAGAGCAACATGAATGACAACCAACTTATAGAAGCCCTTGGTGGATGTAATGCAGTTGCACGGCTTTTAGGTATTACAGGACCTTCAGTGAGTGGTTGGAAAGCTATTCCAACTGACAGAAAAATCCGCCTAGCTGTGATTGCAGAAGATCGTGGAATCTGCACACGCAAAGACCTTTTCCCAGAAGATTATCAGGACATTTGGATTGAACTAAGAGAGCCTGAACAAATTCAATAGGTGAACCTATGGAAACAAAAATAATGTTTGTATTCAGCAAAAAACTGTTGGCACCCATGTCAACACGTGTACCGCTGGAAGTCCAAGAGATCATTGATACTTTGGCTGAAAGCCAAGGTAGTGATCGTGCTAAGTGGTTAAGAGATGCCATAGATAAAAAGATCGAACTGGAGACAGGTCAATCATCATCTGAGCACATAGAAAAATCAAAGAATACAACGTCTACCAGTGTATTCAAGAATGTATGCAGAAATTTAAAAAGTTTTTGGCAGGCATTAAAAAAGCCCGACATTGCAGGTCAGGCTTCTAGTACAGCAATTCATAATCATTCAGGAAAATGAACATGAGTAATTTAACAGAACATAAGTGCGCTGGCAAATGTCCAGAGTTTAAAGGGGAACAGTGCCATCACTGTTTAGTTCAGCAAATTGAAAAACGTGAATTTGAATTGGGTGTTGCACCAGATAGTGCATATTTCATTGGTGTTGATTTAGCTACTGATGGGGAAGATAAGTCGGTTGAAGTGGCTTATTGCGTAATCTCTAAAAAATACTGTACCTGCCCAAACGGTGTGCAGATTTGCTTACATGAGCATGGCGGTGCAGTGGTGGAGGTGCAGTCATGACAAATCCAATCTGTCCATACTGCAATAAAGAGTCTGAAGGAGTAGATGGCACAGCCATTTACCCTCATAGACCTGACCTGTCACATAAATGGTTCTACCAATGTGTGCCTTGTGATGCCTATGTTGGTTGTCACCCTGGTACTAAAAATTCACTTGGTCGATTGGCAAATGCTGAACTTAGAAAATGGAAGTCTATAGCACATCGAGTGTTTGATCCGTTATGGCGTGATGGACACATGAAGCGCAAGGAAGCCTATAAAGCTTTGGCTGAAGTAATGAATATTCATCCAAATGACTGCCATATTGGGATGTTTGATGTTGATCAGTGCAAAAAAGTTTATTCAATTTGCATGAATGAACAAATCAAGGCGGTGCAGCATGAAATCAAATGAAGCTAAAAAACCTATGTATATCTTTACTGAACTAGGCAAAGAAAAACTTTGTAAGCACTGTGATGAATATTGGCCTACAGATTCAGAGTTTTGGTTCATGGTGAAATCAAAGTTAAAGGATGGAACCATTACATTTCGACCAGAATCAGCATGTAAAGGCTGCTATGACCGTGTTTATAGACCACATCATGTAAAAGGTGTGAATAAAGTTCGTTCAAGTCATGAAAAGAAGGTGGCAGCATGAAAAAGAAGCGCACCAAAAAGGTTAATCCAAACAAATTATTGCCTTCACAGGTAAAACAGCTTCAACAGGAAGCACAGTACAAAAAAGATATTTCTGAAACTTATGAAATGAGTATGGAATTTATCTCATCTCATGTACGTGACTTCATTGAAGACAAAAAAATCGGGGAAAAATCCTTATTAGATAAGTTCCCTCATGCGGAAACACTGCCTTATCACTTCACCATTGGTGCATATGACTATCAGGATTTATCCATTGCTTTAATTCTTGGTCATGTTGAACAACCAGAAGCATGGAAATTATCTGCTGATATTCACATGATGAATCTTGATGATTTGAGCAAACCAATGGTCACGGTTGAATTTCGTCGTGATTTGCCAAGCATGAGCCATATCGAATTATTACGTGGCAAGAAAGATTGCAAAATTGATCTTGGCCATGGATTGAAAAAGGTTGGTTGGCTTGGTTTGGATCAGGAAATCATTAAAGAAATCGAATCTCAGAAAAATATACCTGAGGATTTTGGTATTGAACAAATTCAGGTCCTTATCGAAGCTGATATTAAATTTATCAATACCAAGTGCTACCAGGAATTTTTAGCAGTTGCTGAGTGGGTAAATGCTGGACATGAGTTAGCTGAAGATCGTTTACGTAAATTATGGATTGCTGACCAGGTGTTAGGTGGTAGCGGTAAAACCATTGGATATGAGGGGGCAGCATGATTATAGGAGTTGCTGTTAAAGCAGGTGAGCTTATGGTCGCTCTACCAAAACCTAATCGCCATGCAGATTGTATCAATATTATTTTGTCACTTGGTTTGGTACCAGATATTCAAAACCAATGGGGGAAATCTGCGCATCAGGGTTTCTATTGTGAAAATGGGAAGTTCTATACACGACCACAAGCTTTTTTACATGCAGTTGAATGTGGTCAGTTGGAATTTTGTGCAAATCAACTTGAACTGATAGCCCTTGGTGAGATGAAGTTTTCTCGCCTTGGGGTATGCAGCGAAGATTTGTGGTGAGGTGGTATGAGCAATTTCAACTTTGTAAAAGCTGTACGTCAAATTTCCATGCCACCAACAACTAAGTTAGTTGCAATCACTTTGGCTACATACGCTGATTATGAAACTGGCGAATGTTATCCATCTATTCAAACGCTCATGGACGATACTGGACTATCAAACAGAGCAGTGGGCTTACACATTAAACACATCGAAAATTTAGGAATATTGGTTGTAGATCGTTCAAATGGTCGTCGATCTTATTACCGTTTTGATGTAGAAAGTCTCACAAAAGCAGTGACGCAGGGTCATAGCTCGGACAATGAAAGCAGTGACTCTGATAACAACACCAGTGACTCTGACGACAGTGAACCAGTGACTTTCACGCAACAACCAGTGACTCTGGTGCAAAAAGCAGTGACGCAGGGTCATACTAACTACCAAGAACAACCAATAGAACAACCAATAGAACGTAGTAGTAATACGCACGAAGAAAAAATTTCACAACCGCCAGTTCAATTTGTTCAGTACCACAATTTTGATCTTGCAAAAATCTCAGTGATCGAACTTGGTCAGAAATATTCAACATTGAAATCTGATTTCATCGAATTGTCTAAACCTAGACACCCTGATCTTGATCAACACGATCTTGAAAACCTATTTGATGAATTTGGAGATTGGTTTGCATCACCGAATGATTACGGTAAGCAATCTTTCAAGACAGCACAGAAGTGGGCTGTAGCGTTTCTGACATGGGTAAACAACAACAAGCATAAACTTATCAACCGAAAGGAGAAAAATAACGTCACTGAGCAATCAGGACGAAATAAGCCTATCCAAACACCATCTGCATACCAAGCTAAACAGGAAAATGTAAATCGTTGGTTGCGTTATGGTCAAAAAGTCCGTGAAGAACAACATCAGGAATCATCATTCATTGATGTGGTACCTGAACCCCCAAAGAACTTTCTGATTGAGGAGGTGGGTCATGCGTGAGTTCACCATTACTGAAGCACGTCATTTAATTGACAAAATGCGTATTCGTTACGGTAAGAAATTTACAGATTTTTGGGCAGCAGTTGATGAAGCTGATCTTGAACAGGCAATGATTGAGGACTTTTCAGGATTGACAGTTCAGCAGCTGGAAAATGGGTATAACCGTATGCTCCATGAACCATGGCCACCATGTATTCAAGATTTTAAGATTTGGTGTTTACAAGGTTCACATTGGCTTACTGAAAATGAAGCATGGCAACAAGCATTGGCATACGAGAAGTCGAATCAGACAATCTCAATCAGTGTGCATGTACTCAAAACTCTTAAAGAATTTAAGAAAGGTTTTGATGAATTAAATCCACGTGCTGAATCACAGTCAAAAGCATTCAAGGATATGTACGTCCGTATCGTTTCAAATGCGAAATTAATGGGAGATGTTCAGGCATTCACTGATCCAGTTGGCGCATTAAAAGCACCTAAGGAAGATGAGAGAAGAATCACCACCTGTCCACCTGAATTGATGGCTCAGATGAAGGGTATTAATAAAATTGCCAAGGCAGGTAGAGCATGAAAAACGATAAGTATTTTTATTTGTTTCTGTCAGTCGTGGCTATTTGTTACACAGTTTTAAAATTAAACGGTATTGACCTATGAATTTATCACCATCTCAAATTAAAAGACTTGTTCATCAACGTGACAATAAGCCTAAACAGCCAAAGTATGGGAATCATAAAGTTGTCGTTGATGGTGAAAAAGTTGCTGATTCACAGCATGAATATCGCCGTTTAAATGATTTAAAGGTCTTACAACGTGCAGGTGAGATCAAGGATTTACAGACCCAGGTTCGATACAACCTGATACCGGCACAGAAAATTTGTGGTGAGAAAGTACGTGGCACAGATTACATAGCAGACTTTGTTTATTGGACTAAAGATGATCATTTCATCTGTGAAGATGCCAAAGGTCATAAAACTGCGGATTACATCATCAAACGTAAATTGATGAAGTTAATTCACAATATTGACGTAGTTGAAGTTTAAGAACGATTTAGGGGAGTATGACAATGAAGTCTAACGCTGAAACAATCCTTGAAGCTATTGAGGATTTACATAATCAAGAGCAGATCGTTACTAGAGAAACTTTGTCACAATTGACAGGCTTCAAATTATCTATCGTTGATGATCGTTTAAGCCATCTTGTCGATAGTGGCCAGATTATCCGTGTACAGCGTGGTGTATTCATTCCAGCCCCTAAACATCGTCCATCTCGTATTATGTCCAAGATGGTTTTACCTGATGGTACCGTTAAAATTGAAATTGGTGATGATCAGATTTTGACATTAACGCCACGTGAAGCACGTAACCTTGGCAATCTCATGGTTGCTGAAGCGATGCAATATGCAAATATTGAGATGGGTCATCATATGGCAATACTTCAGAGTGAAGTTTCAGGTCAAGTACGTAAATTATCGAAGCAAGTAGGGGATTTATTGGATATAGGCAAGCAAGGAGAGCTGTTGTAATTTATCAAAACGGCTTCACCCCCCTCTAAGGTTAGACCTCCCCCACATATATACATGATCATTAAACCAATATGAGGTTTGGTGATCATGGCTGAAAAAAAAGTAATTGATTGGGAAAAGATCGAACTCGATTATCGAGCAGGTATTAAGTCTCTACGTCAAATTGCAGGTGAGCATGATATTGCAGAATCAGGCATTAGACGTAGAGCAAAGCAATACGAATGGGTTCGTGATCTATCTGAAAAAATTAAAGCTAAAGCAGATGACATTGTGCGCAAGGAGAGTGTGCGCAACAGTGTGCGCACGAAAACGACCATTTCAGAAAAAGACAAAATTGATGCAAGTGCCAATGAAGTAGCGTCAGTCCGATTAGCACATCGTAAGGATATTCAACGTTCACGCAAGATTGCTATGAGTCTTTTTGATGAGCTCGAAATGATGGTCGGTCAAGAGAATGTCAAATTGCTGGAAATGCTGGGTGAGCTTATGTGGTCGCCTGATGATAAAGGCAACGACAAGGTGAATGACCTTTACATGAAGATTATCTCAATGCCTGGTCGTGTGAAGTCTATGAAAGATTTAAGCGACACACTCAAAACACTGATTGCTTTAGAACGTCAAGCATTTGGACTTGATGATGAAAACAATAAACCTGTCGATGCACTGACTGCATTACTTGAACGAGTAAGCACTGGAAATAGTTCTGCATTTAAACCAATTGCCGATGACCCTGAATATTAGTGCATGTACGTGAATGGAACGACTAATCACCCACACCAAAACAATTTCATTCACGTACACGCTTCAAAAATGCACCAATGTTGTGCAAAATGGAGTAAAAATTGATTTATAACACTAACTTACAGCCACTACCGACAAATGCCGAGGAGCTTGAACGCTGCTTGGCAGACCCTGTTTGGCGTATTTTTAGTGGCTGTTTATATAAGATCAAAATTAAAGGTGATGACTTCCGTGATGAGTACGGAGTTTTGCAAATAGCAGATACCTTTGAATTACCATTCAAGCCTAATGATGCTCAGATTAAATTTTTAGATCGACTCTGGTATCGTAATATTATCTTAAAAGCACGTCAGTTAGGTTTTACTACGCTGATTTGTGTTCTATGGCTTGATCATGCGCTTTTTAATGCTAACCAAAACTGCGGTATTATCGCTCAAGATTTACCAACCGTTTATAATATATTTAAAGATAAGATTAAATTTGCGTACGATAATTTACCACCTGAAATACGTGAACGTTTCCCACTTAAAACATGCAATAAATCAGAGATGGAGTTTGAGCACAATGGTTCAACCATCCGTGTAGCCACTTCATTTCGTTCAGGCACTATTCACCGATTACATATTTCTGAGTTTGGTAAAATTTGTGCTACTGATCCAGCCAAAGACGATGAAGTAATCACTGGTTCTATACCAACTGTGCCGACCAACGGTGTACTTGTTATTGAATCTACTGCTGAAGGTCGTAGTGGTTCATTCTATCCAATGGTGCAAACAGCACAGTCGAATTATGCTGCACGTAAAAAATTAGGTCTCAAGGATTATAGATTTCACTTCTATGCTTGGTGGCAAGAACCTAAATACAGAATTGATTCTTCAACCATTAGAATTTCACCTGAAGATCATGAATATTTTGATGAGATACAAGAAAAAGTTAAGCAATTTATGGGGCTGGATTGCTTCATTGATCCAGATCAACGTGCTTGGTATGTCATAACTCGTGACAATGATCTTAAAGGTGATCAGTCAAAGATGTGGCAAGAATATCCATCATTCCCAGATGAAGCTTTTCAGGTCGCTAAAGACGGCAATTATTATGCAAAGGATATGCTTGCGTTACGAAAGCGTGGTGGTATATGTCAGGTTGAAGTTCTTGATTTACCAGTAAATACATTTTGGGACATCGGAAATAGTGACGGTTGTTTTATTTGGTATCACCAAATGATTAACCAACAAGATCGTTTTATTAATTGTTATGAAGCACATGGTGAAAATCTTCAACATTATGTAGCTGAACTTACTAGGCATGGTTATGTATTTGGTACGCATTATTTACCTCATGATGCAGCACATCAACGCTTAGGTGATTTTAATAAATCCACATTAGAACAATTACAAGATTTGTTACCTGGTCACGAATTTGTGATTGTTCCTCGCATTACCCTGTTAAACACAGGCATTCAATTAACACGCAAATGTATGAAAAATTACTGGTTTGATGAAAAACGCTGCAAGTTAGGTATTGAAAGAATTGAAGGTTATCAGAAGAAATTTTCTCAAAGTGAGAAACGCTTTATTGATGCACCAAATAAAGCAAATGGCTGTAGTGAAGGTGCCGATGCATTAAGGCAACATGCTCAAGCTAAAGAAGCAGGTTTGCTTGGTGATTACGTCTATACGGCTAGTCTTACTGGTATGAATCAAGGTACAACACATCAAAATCCACATGGTTATGTCGAAGCACCTCCGACAGATTGGCGTTTATAAGGAAAAGCTATGTTTACTCAAGAAGATACAGCTACAAGTGAGCAGATTAGCGATGATGATACGCTCAGTCTGGAAGAATTAACGGAGATCATGCACGAAATTGAGGAACAACCTCATTGGCGTCACATCGCAGATAAAGAGATGGATTATGCAGATGGCAATCAATTAGATACAGATTTGCTTAACCGTATGCAACAGATCGGTATTCCACCTGCAGTAGAGGACAGAATCAGTCCAGCTTTATTGTCGATTATGGGTTATGAGCTACAGACTCGTACTGATTGGCGTGTAAAAGCTAATGGTGAGACTGGCGGTGATGATGTTGCCGATGCCTTGAACTACAAATTAAATCAAGCTGAACGTTTATCTAAAGCTGATAAAGCATGTAGTGATGCTTTTCGTCCTCAAATTTCATGTGGTTTAGGATGGGTTGAGGTAAAGCGTGAGCAAGACCCATTTAAATATCCTTATCGTTGTGTTGTAGTTCATCGTAATGAAATTCATTGGGATATGAAGTCTACAGAACCAGACTTATCTGATGCACGCTGGTTACGCCGTACACGCTGGGTTCATCCTAAACGATTGATGAGTGCTTTCCCTGAACACAAGGAGCTAATCCAAACAGTTGGTCGTTATGGCGGTTCATGGTGGCAGCAACCTGATGTGCTCGATGGTGGAGCAAGTACAGGCTTACAAAACGCTTGGCTTGATGCACGTTCATGGACGATAAGTGAAAACTACTGGTATAACCCGACATCTAAAGAGATAAACGTTACTGAGGTTTGGTACCGTCGTTGGGTGCATGTACCAGTTTTAAAGTTCAGTGATGGTCGTATCGTTGAGTATGATGCCAATAATATGGCTCATGACTTAGCAATTTATCAAGGTGTTGCACGTGTAGAGCAGGCTACCATATCAAAGTTGCGTCGTTCATATTGGCTTGGACCACACCTTTTACATGATAGTCCTTCGCCATATTCACATCATTATTTCCCCTATGTTCCGTTCTTTGGATTCAGAGAAGATAACACCGGCATACCGTATGGCTTTGTTCGTGGCATGAAGTACAGTCAGGACAGTATTAACTCTGGTATATCAAAGCTACGTTGGGGGATGAGTGTTACACGTGTTGAACGTACCAAAGGTGCAGTGGCTATGACAGACGAACAATTACGTCGTCAAGTTGCACGTCCTGATGCTGATATTGTATTGGATGCAGCACACATGGCTAGACCTGGTGCAAGATTCGATGTTAAACGTGACTATGAATTATCACAGCAACATTTCCAACTGATTAGTGATAATCGTGCTGCCATTGAACAAGTAAGCAATATTACTTCTGGGTTCCAAGGTAAAAAAGGTAATGCTACTTCGGGTAAACAAGAGCAGATTCAAGTTGAGCAATCCAATCAAACTTTAATGAAGATGATGGATAATTTCCGTGAGGGACGTACCCTCATGGGAGAAATGCTACTATCAATGATCGTTGAGGATATGGGCACTCAGCAGCAGACTATCATTATTGAAGGTGATGCGGTACGTGAGGATCGTACAGTTGTTATCAATAAACCTGAGGTTGATGAACATGGTTATCCTTATGTTAGTAATGATGTTCAACGTACACGCTTGAAAGTTGTACTTGATGATGTTCCAAGCACCAGCACATTCCGAGAGCAACAGCTTAATGCCTTGTCTGAGATTGTTAAATCCTTACCTCAAGAGGTTCAAGTTGCAGTATTGCCTTATGTGATGGCCTTGACTGACATTCCATTCAAGAAAGATATTATTGAATCTATTCGCCAAGCTACACAGGCACCGACACCAGAACAAGTTGAACAACAGATCAAAGAGGCTGTAGATAGAGCACTTGCCGATGCTGGTATTGATCTAAAACGTCGAGAGCTTGAACTTAAAGAGCGTAAAGCAGTCAGTGAAATTAAGGAAATAGACGCACGTTCAGTACAAATTGGTGTGCAAGCTGCATATTCAGCAATGCAAGGAGGTTCACAGGTAGCAATGATGCCGCAGATCGCACCTATTGCTGACGAGATTATGAAAGGTGCAGGTTATCAGCGTCCTAATCCGATGGGTGATGATCCTAACTTCCCAACCGCAGAACAGACAGCAGCACGTGATGTACGTTCACCATATTTAGAAGGTGAAGGGGCGCAGTTAGGCAGTGAAGGACTAGCAGAGGTACAACAGAATACAAGTCCAATGAACCCACCAGTACCACAGCAAGGTTCAACAGGAATGCAGGGAATTGAGACTCAACGAACCAGTGATAACATGCCCCCTGTAAGGCAAGAGTAATTTTTATTGTTCACAGATACTAAGGCAGTCAAATCGACTGTCTTTTTATTGAGGATTTATTCAATGCCAGCACCAATTTTAAAATACTTCAACTATGAGCATCTACCTGAACACTTACAGGTTGTAAGTAAGCCTATTGGTGATTTGGCTCGTCAAATGGATGCGCAGTTGCCAGATGGGCCAGAAAAATCCACTGGTTTACGAAAGTTGCTTGAAGCCAAAGATGCTTTTGTACGTCAAGCATTGGATAAACAGCAATAAAGTAGGATTTTATAAGCTAAGTTTGTTAAAATTTAACCGTTGGCTAGGCTGATCCCCGAAAGATGCGTTTACCTACCGCATTTGCCAACACCATAGTAGGTTTTGCAGAGGTGTAAAATGTATAAAACAGAAATTATAAGTAAGTTTGGTGGTATTAATAAGTTAAAAGATGCGATTAAAACAAAGTCACTTGATGATGTTTATTGTTGGGAGAATGGCAATTGGTACACGCAAAGATACTGGATTCATATTGCTAGTAAAAATCTCAAAGGTGAAACATTATTAGACTTAATGACGGGAATCCCATTGGATGCCACTCATTTTTCTGGTCCGCTTTTCCTTAAAAAGGATGAAAAAGGAAATGTTTATGAGTGGGTGCCAAAGCTAAAAAAATGGCTATATGTAGGATGGCATCCAAATGCAAGCATTAAACCACTCGATTGAGTGGTTTTTTATTTTTTGATTTGCCAATCCACAGCATGATTGCCATTGTCGCAATCATGGCTCACACATTCACCTTTGTGATTCACCTGAATTACACCACAACCGTCACAAATAACATTTGCTAGATAGTTAGGTTTACATTCATTGATAAACCCATTACTCATTCCATATTGCTTGGCGCATTGAACACAATATTCTGCCATTAATCCTACCCCCTGTAAGGCTAACGACATCATATATAAATCCTAGACACTTGTCTCATGTTGAGCAATCAACAGCTAAACGCTAGATAACTCTAGCCATTCGCCTTTGCGGTCACAGCGATAAGTGATAGGACAGACATGGATATTACAGAGCAACAAAATGAGTTGATTGAAGCTAACGGTGGTAAAGCATCACCTGAACTTGCAGCGCAGCTTTTAGAGCAAGCGTTAAATGGCGATACCGCAAATGCGGAAAATGGTAGTCAGCCAGCAACTACCCAAGTTACAGAAGAAAATACCCCAAAAGTTGAAGGTCAAGACGGTACGCAACAACCAGCTGATACACAACAAGCACAACAGCAACAACAGGTCGATGAAAGCCAGTTAAATGCTGAAAATGCTGTGATCTTAGCTAAAGACGGAAAACACACCATTCCCTATGACAAGTTAGTGGAAGCACGTAACGGTGAAAAGGAATGGAAGCAGAGGTTTGATGAAGCTCAACAACAGTTGGCACAACTTCAAGCTGATGCACAGGAACGTAAAGATAACGGACAAGCTCCAACTACACAGGACAACCAAGCTGATATCGCACAACAAGCGATTGATCAGGGTGTAGACCCTGCAATCTTTGGGGATTTTAGCGAAGAAGCTTTGGCTGCTGGTATTCAGAAACTTGTTAATTCACAGGTTTCAACTTTGGTGCAACAGCAATTACAAACTGCTTTAGCTCCAATTCAGCAACAACAGCAGGTCAGTGTAGAGCAAGCCCATTTTAACGAAATCTTTACAGCACACCCAGATGCAGAATCTATTGTTGAATCGAAAGAATTTAATGATTGGAAGAATGCACAACCAAGTTTTCTGAAAGATGCGTATGAAACAGTTTTGGATAAAGGTTCAGCTGCTCAGGTGGTAGAACTTCTAGGATTGTATAAGTCGAATACCCAATCAGGTCAACAAGCTGCTCAACCTGCCAATGATGCAGTAAAGGCAGTAGCGCAAAAAGCTGTGAGTCAGGCTCAAACACCACCACCGAACAGTCTGAGTGATTTGCCTGCTGGTAGTCCTGCTGGTGTTTCTCGTGATGAGCGTTTGGCAGCAATGTCGCCAGCGCAACTTGCAGAGGAAATGCAAGGATGGACACCCGACCAAGTGGAGCAATTTCTCAATAGACGTGTTTAAACATACGTGATGAGAGTATTTGAAACATGACTACTAAAACTAACGCAAGTTATGGCGATAAGACCAATTTAGTTACCCAAGCGGTAGGTCTGTTCGCTACACACATGAATCGTAACAGCACCTTAAACCTATTGGCTGGGAAAATGCCTAAGGGCGAAGCAGGTGCGGAAGCGACTCTCCGTAAACAAACCACATCCCATATGCCTATTGTTCGTGTTCAGGACTTAGGAAAAGGGCGTGGTGATGAAGTGACATTCCACTTACTAAATCCAGTCGGTGCATATCCAATTATGGGTAGTGCGTATGCTGAAGGTCGTGGTGTGGGGATGTCTTTGAATGAAGATCGCCTACGTGTGAACCAAGCTCGTTTCCCTGTTGATTTGGGTAACGTGATGTCACAGATTCGTAGCCCAGCTGATTTACGCAAACTTGGTCGTCCAGTCGCTCAGAACTTGATGGATCGCTATTGTGATCAGTCATTACTGGTGCATATGGCTGGTGCACGTGGTTCTCATAACAACATTGAATGGGTTATTCCTAAAGATAACCATAAAAACTTCAATGAAATCATGGTGAACCGTGTTAAAGCACCAACTAAAAACCGTCACTATGTTGTTGATGGTTCTGGTGTGCAGAGCGTTAAAAGCAATGCAGGTGAGTTTGATATTGCAACAACTGATCTATTTACAATGGATTCAGTTGATTCAATGAAAACTGTTCTGGATCAAATTGCTTTACCACCACCTATTTGTAAGTTTGAAGGTGATGTTGCTGCGGAAGATTCACCATTACGTGTATGGCTTGTATCGCCAGCACAGTACAACAAATTTGCTGCTCAACCAGGTTTCCGTTCTTTCCAATCATCTGCATTTGCACGAGCAAGTCAGGCAAAACAACATCCGCTTTTCTTAGGTGATGTAGGTTTATGGAACGGATTTATTATTCGAAAAATGCCACGTCCAATTCGTTTCTATGCAGGTGACACAATTAAATATTGTGCTTCGCATGATAGTGAAGCTGAATCAGATTTAATCGTGCCATCAAGCTTTGGTAGCAATTTCGCTGTTGACCGTTCAATTATTTTGGGTGGACAAGCAATTGCGGAAGCAATGGCTGCAAGTGATAAGTCTGGCGTACCTTTCTTCTGGTCTGAAAAAGACCTTGATCATGGTGATAAATGGGAATTATTGATCGGTGCCATTCGTGGTACATCAAAAATCCGTTTCGCTGTTGATACTGGTGAGCGTACAGAATTTACCGACTATGGTGTAACTGTTGTCGATACCGCTGTGCCAATCATTGGTGCTAATCAGTAATTGTTTTGGGTATGTCCAGTTATGGGCATACCTCATCTTATTCTAATCCTTGGAGATTTTTAAAATGGCGACAATTAAGAAGAAGCCTAGTGGTTATGGTCAGTTTGGTGGATTCTCACCATATGGCAATGTTACAGCGTTAGCATTTTTTCTTGCCACGAATGCTTCAGGTGCCGTAATTGATTCAGACACAACTGTTGCAGTAGCAAGTGGTGATGTTATCGATTTAGGTGAACTACCAGAAGGTATGCGCCTTGATGATGCTCAAATCCTGATTAAAACAGGTATGACAGCCACCGTTACAGGTTCACTTGGCTTTAAATATGTTGATGGTGATAGTACAGAAGTACCACAAGATGCAGCATATTTTATCAATGCTGGTGATCTTGCAACGGCAGGTCGATTACGTGCTAATACAGGTAAATTGGTAACCTTGCCTAAGGCTGCACGATTGATTTTAACCACTGGTGGCGCAGCGAATGCCAAGGCAAGCGACATCAAGGTTATTGTCAGTGGTGAATTGACAGGTCCTCGTTAATGTTTTGATGGTGTAGGTTTTAGACAGGCCTACACCATTCTTTTTATTTTTTAACTTATTACGGTGATAAGATGAAAACGATTGCAATAGCGATGATGTGTCATGTGATTAATGCTGCATATTGCCAATCAATGGGTGATGATAGTCAACCTGCTTGGGATGACACACCAGAATCACATAAACAAAGTTTGATTGCTGGCGTTGAAATGCATTTGGCAAATTCTGATGCAACACCTGAACAGTCTCATGAGTCTTGGTATAAGGTCAAAGAAGCTGAGGGCTGGAAGTATGGTGAAGTAAAAGATATGGAGAAAAAAGAACATCCATGTTTTTTACCTTATGAAGAATTACCAGATGAACAAAAGGCAAAGGATTATTTATTCCGTACAACAGTTCATTTGGTTAAGGACTTGCCTGATCCTGAAGATTACTTGGCATTGAGTGCGGAAGTTGTGAATCTACGCCAAAAGGTTGAGCATCAAAAGAATGTCGCAATTAATACAGCGACAATTACCCCAACCAATGTTGTTCAAAAATCTGCTGGTGTATCAATTCAGTATATTGGAAATAAATCTCTATATACCGACCACTTATACGAATCAGCTTTAACCTTTGAACAAGGTCAAGTGCGATCAATTCCAAGTGATTTGGCAACCAAGTTTTTAAAACATCCTGAGTTTACTCGTTATGAGGGTGAGCCTGAATCCATTTCTGGTGAATCTACTGAGCAAGGCTTAGATGATGATACGTCAAGTATTCTCAATCGCTCTAAAGAAAAACAGCAAGAAGAAATTGATAAAGAAAATAAAGTTCTTGATGAAATTGAAACGATTGGAAAAATGACAAAGGCTGGCTTGGTTCAATATGCTTTAGAAAAGTATGAGCAGAAACTTAGCCCACAAAAAAATCTTGATGAATTAAAAGAGTCAGTTACTCAAATGATTCATCAATATGGGGTTGTGTAATGCAGCTAAATGACCTGATCAGCCGTTTTCGTACACTGGCCAACGATAAAGTAGAACCATATTTTATTGATGATGCTAGTGTCATTGATTGGCTTAATGATGCCGTAAGTGAAGCGTGTATCCGTGGTCGTTTATTGCATGAATCTCAAAACAATGATGTTTGTAAGATTAATGTATTAATTGGTTCATCTCGTTATCAGTTACATGAATCGTTATACGAATTGACTCGAGTGTGGTTCCAGCCAAGCGATGGAACAAAAGGGCAATACTTGACTTTAATGTCAGCTGAATTACTCGATCATTACTATGATGGTGAGAATTGGCGAGTGAAACAGGGTAAACCTGAACACATTATTCAGGATGACACAGGTATTCGTCTTGTTCCAATTCCTGATGTAGGCGGTGAATTACAATTGGAAGGCTATCGTGTGCCATTGTCACCAATGGAAAGTGATACTGATATTCCAGAAATTAACCAAATTCACCATGTTCAATTGATTCAGTGGGTTCTACACCAAGCGTTTAAGGTACCAGATGCAGAATTCTTTGATCCAAATCGGTCAGCCCAGGCTTTGCAAAACTTCACGGAATACTTTGGGGAACGTCCTGACAGTGATTTGCGACGCATTACTCGTGAGGATATACCGCATAACGTTATTCCATTCATGCCATGACTTGCTTGTGACATAAGCACCCCTGTAAGGCTAAAGCTTTTCAGGGGTTTTTTACATAATGATCTTACTTATTTTATTTAATCATGCACAAAGATGGGCAAACGTACAATTGATTTAAAGACCGAAGATACGCTTTACATTGGCGGTGCCAAAGTTCAATTGATCAAAAAATCAGGACAATTGGCTCGAATTTGTGTTGAAGCAGATAATCGCATTGAAATTAAACATGAGCGCATGAGTGCTTCAGATTCAACTATGGAGACTCAAGCACATGGCAAACACACTCTATGACGAAGCTCGAAAGGGTTATCTCGAAGGTCAATTTAACTGGCTAACCGACACAGTAAAAGTACTCCTGGTTAGTACATCGGCATATACCGTCAATGCGTCCACTCACAAATTTTTGTCTGATATTTCAGGTTCCGCACGTATCGCAGGTCCAGTCACGCTAACAGGTAAAACCACAGCTGGTGGCGCAGCTGATGCCAACGATGCAACATTCACTGCTGTATCTGGTGGTGCGATTGGTGCGATTGTGATTTATGTAGATACAGGCAGTGAAGCAACCAGTCCATTGCTGGCTTTCCTAGATACTGCAACAGGCTTACCTATAACGCCAAATGGCGGTGACATTATTATCACATGGGATAACGGGACCAATAAGATCTACAAGGTGTAAGCACCATTAAACGTGCCTACATTCTTGTAGGCTTTTGGAGAATCTAAATGTCCGAAAACAAACCTGAGCCAATTGTTATCAATATGGAATCCATTACGCCAGAACCTATCGTTATGGGTGGTGTGAATCTAATACATGATTGGTTTACTTTGATTAATTCAGCACCCTTCCAAATGTTCTGTTGTGAAACACGCGCTCAAGGCGAACAGGGAACACACAACATTGAGGACTGGATTAAACAGATAATTGAGCCAGAAGTCCTATCCGATGAAAGCAAGCTGTTTAATGAATTTGAAGCCTGGCATACAGCAAAAGGATATTGGCCTAACGAAACGGTATATGGTGAATTGAAATGAGTGGTCAGGTAAAGTGGTTTAGTTCTGATAATTTGAATGCCCCTAAGTTGACAAATACATGGGGGAGTATGATCGATGTACTTGATGAATGTTTAATAAATGGTTTTGGTACTCAAGCACTAATATCGCTACAAATACAAGATGGTGTTGGGATTGCAACATTTGCTAATCCACACAAGATCAACCAATTTCAGTGGATTGAAATTTCAGGAGCCGACACACCTGAACTCAATGCTGAGTTTAAAGTACTTGGCATCACATCAAATACTTTGGAGTTTTTAATAGATTTACCGGATCAGACTGCGACAGGTTCAATCGCATGTAAATTAGCTTCAGTTGGATGGGTGAAAAAGTTTTCAGGTACACATAAAGCCGTTTATCAGGCGAAGGATTTGGTCGCAAATCCTTATTTTCTGCGTGTTGATAATAGTCTTGATCCAGTCTATACAACGACTTATGCGAAGTTTGCAAAAGTAGGTATTCTGGAATCTTGTACTGGTATTGATGATATTGGTGGAAATCAAGCCCCATTTGATCCAACGAACTCAACTAAAAATTGGCTTGGAACAGGTTCTGGTTCGTCTGCAATCAGTGGTTGGGCGAAGTGGTATCATGCTACAGCTATTAACTCAAATGTTGGTAGTACTTGGTCTGAAAATAGTGTGGCAGCAAATGGGGACCGAGACTGGGTGTTGGTGGCAACGAAAGACAGTTTTTTTATTCTACCTAGTGTGGCACCCAATACTTCAACTAATAGCAATCGTCACTGTTCTACAGCATACGGTTTTGGCGTGTTTGATGGTCAGGACATACCTTTTTTATCAGCGCAAATTCAATATGCAGCAGCAAGCACATCCAGATCATATTCAGGTACCAATACAACATTTTGCACTTCAGACTTTGATGGTTTAATTCTACTCAAGGATGTTTTTGGTGCATATCAGCCTGATACATTTACTCGTATTAATTTTACACTTGCAGGCGGTAATTTTACAGGATATTCAGACTCTTTCTCTAAGAAAACTGGTGAAAATATTTATCACTGCCCGTTTTTATGTGTAGATAAGAGTAATTACCTGATTGGAGAGCCACCGCTATTGCGCTGTGTTATGAATAGCACTGCATCAACTGAACCTGCATACACATTATTCACAGAAGATAATCGAGCATATTTAAAGCGTAGATTTTTTGGAAGCTCCTTGCGTTATGGATCAATTCTAATTGATTTAGGCGAGGTGTATTGATGCGTCTTAATATACAAGCCAAAAGAAATGCCATAGAGCGCACAGGTAAAACGCGTTTAATAAAGGGAGAGGTTAGACGAAACGGCTTGCCCATAGCGTGTGTAGTGCGTGCATACAATCGAGAAAGTGGAGAGCTTGTCAGCCAAATGCAGTCAAAGACAGATGGTTCGTATATTTTGTTTGGTAATAACTTTGGCTCAAGCTATGTGGTTGCGATAGATCCTGAGCTTGAATACAACCTTAGCCGTCATGATCGGGTTTAAAAGTCGTTATGCCATATTCTCCTGGATCTAAAAACAATTTGATATTAAGTTTTGAGGGCACATATACTCAGCCCTCAAAATACAATTTGATATTAGCTCTTGGGGATGATGCCAGTGGTGAAGATCAACTCATTGGTGGGATTGGTTTTGATTCTTTTACACCAGGTCAGACCATCATTCGTAATCGCAATGAGCGTATTGCACCAGTTGGTGTACTGTCTAATCAATACGGCCTACCCGATGTAAAGAACTATCACAAATTTGTCACACCACCAGGTCTGAACGCAACGGCTTATGGTCGTTTCACCATCATCACCAAAAACCGTTATGTGCGCCCTGGTGGGTATGCTGCAACTTTATATGGTAAGCCGTTAGTCGATAACCGTTTAAACTATATTCGATTATCTGGCATCAATAGTTTTGTGTCAGGTGAAGCGAAGGCCGCAAACCTACGTCGTTATGTTGCGCCACAGGGTTTGGGGCAGACAGCATTTGGCTCAATTAAAATTGAGAACAAACTACGTTTCTTGCGCACTACTGGTCGGGATAGTCTGGTATTTGGTAAGTTAAAGATCCAGAGCCTACGCTCATATATCCCTATAGCTGGCTTGGGGAGCTTTGCCGCAGGTCGTGCTCGTATCAGCTTTAACCTGCAAAAAGCAACCATGAAGCAGGAGAATGTATCAACCCTTTGGGGTGCTAAAACCTTTGTTGCTTTCGGCTTACGTTATGTAGAAGCCAATAGCAATTTTGATATGGCCAAATATGGTAAAGCCTGGATTGAATATAATCCTCGCTATATTGAGCCACGTGGCATCTTTGAACAGTTCCCTTCCAATCACCAGATCGGCATGTCACGATCTGTCGGTATGCTCGGTCATGATTCAGCGCGATTTGGTAGCCGGATTATTCCTGAAAATCGGACATTACTTCCGTCAGGATTCAGCACTATTTTCGGTGAAACCGAAATTTATAACTTTGTGCAGCATATCTATCTGAAAGGATTCCTGACTGCAGGTGAAACGTCCGATCACCGTTGGGGTCGGCAAGAGGTATTCAATAGTACACAGTACCTTGCGCCATTCCATTACGATCAGGACAAGACCACCGGTAAGTGGCAGTATGACGACTACACCACTAAGGAACCGCTACAGGTCCTTAACCGTAATCGAAGGGTACCGACTTTTGGTACCTTGATGCAGAAATTTGGATATGCAGATATTGTTAATGGTGCACGTACTATACATCCGGTAGGTTTAGCATCACCGATTGAAGTTGAAGCAACTAAAACCATGGTGGCCGATGGTATTCGTCCATTCAGAATACCAAGCATTGAGCCGCCACATTTCAGCAACAACCATATTGTCTGGCTCAGTGGGAAGCGGTATAGCATTTCTGGCAGCCTATTTGAGCTATTTGGTATACCGCATGTCGAGAACACACGTCGCATCTATCGCTTTATTAGCCTGGGTGAACAATCCCTGTTTGGTCAGTCTACGGTATCTCATGCAATTCGCAATGTGAGAATCCAGTCTGATTACTCTATTGCTGCACCGGTAATACCAATGCCGGAAGTAAAGCTCGGTGTGCGATATATTGAAGCCAGAGGAATTGACAGTGTTCGCTATGGGTCCGCATTCGTCGAAGAACGCTTTACCAAAATTGCACCAAGATGGATTGCGCAGAATCGTGTGGGTGAGCCGCAGATCCGCAATAAAACGCCACAGCTGAGAGCACGTGGTATTGCTATGGACGAATATGGACAGGCATATATCGGTCTGTATACCAGGCCATTATATGTTAATGGACTGAATGCTCAGATTTTTGGCCGTACTACGATTGCAGATCGAATGCAGCGTGTCGACTTTATGAGCTATGGTGTGGCAATCCCTGAATTTACCAAGACGCATAAAATTGAGGAAATCGGCGCAGGGAATTATCTACCAAAACGGATTTCTCCACCAGGTATGTGGACTGATAACTTCCCAAGGGAAGGTGGGGAGAAACGACATACAGTACGGCAAAATGTATTGTCACCTATTCACGAAAAACCAATGACGCTATATGGTACCGCAGTCGTGACGGCCAACACTATTCGCGTTGAACCAGGATATTATGACCGATTATATGGAAATCCACGTGTCGAACATAAGAATCGCCGCGTGTATGTAGAGGAATGGGAGGAAAACTTGGTGCCACCAAAACCACGTACTTCACCTCTGACTATTTGGGTCACTGATAAGCCACCCAAACAAGCTGTTAATAATCATCCACCACAAAAATTGCCGTTACATCACATTGACGGTTATGGGGTGCCAGGCAAGGATAAGCCAGGTATTGCTTTGGGTGTGCCAAGGATCAGTCATTATCATCAACGTGTATCTGCCGCACTGGGTAGTCAGTTAAAGATAGGGGAGCATCGCGTGTGGCTGCAAAGCAGCTTTATCCTTCCTAAAGGATTTAACAATATGCGTATGGGGCAATTGGGGCCGATTGGTACGCAGCATGTTTCCTTTATACGACCACCATTATTCACATTGTTTGGATCGGCAGAAATTGAACATATCGAGCCGCGCATTATGCCGCAGCCATTGGGATTTAGTTTATCCGTCATTGGTAGACCTGCGATTGATCACTTCCATCGTGAAATCAAGATGACTGGCTTACTTTCACAGGCTATTGGTACACGATTGAATGGCGATACACCGTATATGTGGAAAGGGTTACGTGTTGGTGCGCATGTGCCTTTCGTTCTAGGTGGCGGTGTGATGAGCCGTTACGGTACCGCATGGATCAGTGGCCGGGTGCGTGAGATACGCCCTGTAGGTTTGGACAGTGCATTGGTGGCTATTTATGATCGGGATAACTTTCAGGGTCGCTTACAAGTCTGGATGCGAAAATTTGAACCGGCCATCCCTAAACAGACAGTTCAGGTCAGTGGATTGAGTTCGCTTGCGATTGGCATACCAGATATTAAACCTGCCGTACATTACATCCGGCCAGATGGTAATAGTGACAACTTCCGTAAAGGAGGCGGTCTTTTTTAAATAGTTGTGAGCAAAGCACATGCACGAACCAAAACTCTATGGACTGTTTAGTTATGGTGAACCTTTAACGGATCAGGACCAAGCTTTCATTGACCACTGCGCCAAAAAGCTCACAAACTTTAAGTCCATATCCAACTTGGAAAGCCTGAAATATACCAGGATTCTACCGGATGGCGGCAGCGTCATCCTGACGGATAGTGGTGGTGTTTTTCGAGCCATAGCATTTAAACCAAGCTTAAGAACTTCATCTATATCTGATGATGGACTAACTCACCTTGAAGTCCCTTTTTTGTTTTCCGGCATCGTAATGAATGCTATTTCTCAAGATGGTTCCGGGATCGGTGTTCGATTCAGTAATGAAACACGGCGCAGAATGACCAATTATGAAAGTGTCGGGCCGGATTATCTGGATATGCAGCGATTCCGCTGTACCTATGCACCTGATTTTAAAATGTTCATTCCTGAAATATTGCGTAATCGACCAGGCCGGACGGAACACAGCCAGTATCAACAGCAACATGCAACCTGGTATAGCGGCAGTATGGCTCAGGTCGTACAAATTGTTGGGGCTTATGGTCGTCAGGATTTCGAAAAGCTACCACAAGAGGATCTATACGAGCAGCTGCGTTATACCTTGCCTTTTGAAGTGAGCGAAAAGATCCGGCCAGAAATCGAAAACTGCTGCTTGCCTGGATACACTGGCCGAGCACCGATCAATGGACAGTATCAATACAACTTTCAATTCAATGATACCGACCTGGTAGCATTTGATGAGAAGCGTGAGCCATGGTTAATCAAGATTAATAATGTCGGGATATGGGCAATGCCTTTGCCATTGGTACCAGCAACGACTACCACAGCCTTCCGCGAGTATATTGAAACCATTGGGGATAGTGAGATTGAGAAAATCCTGAATCGCTTTGGCGGTATGCCAAGCGGTGAGGGCTTTCCGTTGGGTGCAGAGTTTTATCGGTGGGTACGTTCCGGTGCGATTATCCGTTTAGGTGATACAGGTAAATTCTTTCAATATTCAGCTTATTCCTCCGCATGTGGCTGGAGTAGTAATCTGGATTGTACCGAAGCGATAAACACCTGTTTTGACTATTCAGATGATGGTTTCTGCTATGGCTATACTTTTATGATTCGCTTTCAGATGCTTTCGGCTGAGAATCGTGGCTGGGCCAAAAGTAAGCAGGTATCACAAGACTGGTCCACGGATGAACGCGACTTATTAAGTGAATATCTATCCAAGCTATTTAACGCATTAAAAGAAAGCACTGAACCTGGTCAACTTGCATCGATCCGTTACAAGCTCAGACGTGTCGATGAATCTGAAATTATAGACCGGGCGCGTAGTCGAAATGGTGCGGTTGATATTGAGTATTGGGATAACTTGCGCCTTGATCCAATCGCTCAGGGTAAAGCGGGTCTAGTCATTACCAATGAGGGTTACTTGCACGAAGGTTACTTGCACGAAGGGCAACGGATAAAACTACCTGAACCATTTGAAGGTGGCTGTGTTTCCATGAACTTTAAGCCTTTAGGTGATAAAGATACCTACCCATATATTGATACTATTATTTTTGCCTATTACATTGGTGACACCTTAAAGGTGATTAAGAACTATCGGGATGACCGCAAGTTTACAGAGAAAACAATTTCCAATTTTGAAGAAAGCATGATTGTCGGGAATTGGGAAGAAAAACGCCTGACAGGTGGTGTTTATAATGGCGGTGATTATTACTCAACTGATTTCGACAATCGCAAGGAAATACCGGGGTCAGTCTATACCACGACTATTGAAGGCAAGGATCAGGGATGGGGGAAACCTTTTGCTAACTTTGGTTTTTACGGATCTACCGAAGGTATATTGACACGTACACGCTATTACACCCATAAGCGCACAGAGGAAAGCACCGGCAATATTGGGATGCGTCAGGGCTTTATCATTCCCTATCTTAACCGCAATATAAGTTTTTACGGCCATCAGGAATGGCATGATCAAGGATCTTATCGGGAAACACTGCGCCAGCATGGAATAACCGATCCCAACTCCTATGGCTTCTGGACCTATGATTTTTCCTGGCATTGGGTCACGATTGAACGCACCATGCCGCGTAATGGTAGACCGTGGCCGGTAGATAGTTTTCCGGTATGGGCAGAGCGATATGACTATAGACCAACGGCTAATTCTGACTTTGCCGATTATGGTGACTGGATTGGCGCCTTACCTGCCGATATATCTCATATCGTGCACCCGCCAAATGGAATCAATATTATATCTTATGGTGGCGAACCTCCACCGGTAGAGGAATACACCATCAACAAGAATGGTGGTCGAGAAAACTTTTACAGCATGGGATGTTCAGTGATGGATCGTGCGGTGAAACTACATGATCAACCGCATACGGCTGATTTCTATTCGCTCTCACCCAATCCAAACGGAACGGTGGTTTATCAGGATGCTTGTAAGGTTGTCTTTGGTGATGTGGAATATGCCAATATCTCATTAAAGAATCTGGCCGGACAAAACTATCGCTTTGGCTATACCAGATTAAACGAAACTCATGTATCGAAAGCCTTTATTGGCGTGATCAATGAATAAGGATAATGTATGCCAGTCAAGAAGATACCAGCCTTTCTCGGAATTAATAATGTCAAGGAAGATGCTGCACTTGAGATAAGAGGGGATTCACCTGGCTTATTTGTCCGTGATGCGGTGAATATCAATTTTTCCGATTCAGGCCGGGCAGAATTGGCCCAGGGAATGCAGCTGCAAAGCAGCAAGGCTATCCGTGATTTATGGCAATCCCCTTTACACAAAGAATGCTTTGCCGCATTGGATGGTCAATGGGTCAAGGTTAATCTTGATACATGGGATACTGAGCCATTGATTGAATGTGGCCAGGGCCCCTTGTTTCATATCGTGCTGAATAATTTTGTCTGTATGGCCTGTGATAATGGCCTTTTTACCTATGATGGCCAGAATGCTAAACGCCTAACCATTGATACACCAGCCAAACCACAAGCCAATGTAAAATATAACTATAGCCTAGATCAAGGTGATTATAGTTTTGCGATTTCCTGGGTGGTAAATGGGCTTGAATCGGCTTTATCGGAAATTAAGAAGGTGCAGCTGCTGGATAAGAGCGGTGTGCAGCTGCAATTACCAATGTGCCTGGATAGTAATGTAACGCATGTACGAATCTATATGTCTGAACCGGGTGGTGGAGAATTGCGCCAGGCGTTTGAATTGCCGATTGATACGATGAGTGTTGATATTCAGGCTTTACCTGAATTGGGCCGGGCTGCCACTTTTCAACACCTATCTCCAATGAAAAGCGGTAATTTCCTACGTTTATGGTGTGGTCGGCTATGGGTAGTGCGTTCCAATGTGCTGTATTTTTCCGAAGCAATGACATATCACCTGACTGATGAGCGTTATAACTTTATTCAGTTTCCGCAGCGAATCCGTTTTATTGAACCGGTGGATGGTGGTATATGGGTGGGTCAAGCCGATCATGTGGTTTTCTTGCGTGGTCAGGATGTGCGCAACATGGCGATAGAGCAAAAGGCATCACGTGCGCCAATCTATGCAAGTAGTGCTGTGCTGCATAGTGATATGGTTAAGTCACTTTCTCAGGGCGGTACATGGTGTGCAGTGTGGCTGGCTGAGAATGGTTTTGTATTGGGTACATCAGAAGGACAGTTGGTTGAAATACAGTCTGATGCGATTTGTGGAATTACTGCAAATTCTTGTAGGCTTGTAGGGTTTGATAACCGATTAGTGGCAGTTGTAAATTAGGTTTTATTTACAATACAGGCCATAGCTATGGATGCAAAACTACAGCGCGCTTTAATGAAAGACGCACTCAATGAGAATTTTGACGAAACTAAAGAGGGTATTTTCTTCCCGAAGCATGGCTTTATGCTTTCAGGTGAATACATGGATCGGGTCAATGGTGGCGAAGCGACCTTTACAAAAAACCTGATTCCGAAAGAAGCATTAATCCATGTGTTAAACGTGGCCATTGGATCTAAAGCAAAGCCGGCAGGCTCATATCTGGCGTTGTTTAACGGTGCTACTGCGCCGGCAGACAACTGGACAGCTGCCAACTTTGCTGCAACAGCCGGTGAAATCGTTTCACTGACTGAGGGCTATACCAATGCAACACGCCCTCAATTCATTCCTTCAGATTCTACCGATCAAAAATATATCGATAACTTTGGCAATGTGGCCAGTGTGACTATTGCAACAACTTCACAGGTCAATGTCACTGGTGTGGCCTTGCTGACTAATAACCAGCGTGGCGGAACAACTGGTGTGCTGCTTTCAGCCACCAAGTACCCGGCAGCGCGTGTATTCCAGAACGGTGATGTGTTTGAAATCGGTTATCGCATTACTGCAACCTCTTAAAACTTAAAGCACTGGTGAGTTGTCATCAGTGCTTTTTATGGAGCACAGCATGGCGATATATCGTGACGATGCACTTGAAGGCATGGTCTTCTCAGATAGTACTTGGCTGCGGTTAAGGGTTATCGCAGAGGATCGAATTGTTTTTTCAGATTCTAATCTTTCCAGGATCAAGGCTCATTTTGAAGATTCCTTTAGTCTGGCTGATGAAATCACGCAGACCGGTGCCATCTCCACTGCTGTAGATGGGTTTAGCCTATTCGATCAGATCACCGGACAACGTATTGCACGTGGCCTGGTATCCGATCAAGTGAAGCTATTTGATGCAGCCTATCGTTTTACAGCTGAAAATATTGAAGATCAGTTCACCCTAGATGATTTCACCCTGTCTACAACACTGGCATTGAGTACCGATTCCATTCACTTTGTGGAGTCTATTTCTGGTCAGCGATATTCAAGAATCCTGAGCAATGACCAATTTAAACTGACAGATCTGGCAAATACCGTCGCATCTGAGCAGGTCGTTGATAGCATTCTTTTAAGTGACTTCACTCAAGACAAGCTGCGTTCACAAAGCTATTTAATCGATTCGATTAGCTTTGGTGATCAGGATTTATCTAGTGTGCAGCTATACAGTCATGCGATTGACACACTAAGACTTGGCGATAGCACACAATCCAAACTGACTGGTCGGACTGATAGCCATGATTACTTATCGCTATACGATGAAATCAAGGACAGTAAAATCTATGGGCAAGCATGGACAGCGAACACAGATACTTGGGCCATGAGTCGCTACATGCCGTTTTCCTTTGATGGCTTGACTGTCATTAACGACAAACTATATGGATGGAATGAAAAAGGTGTGTTCTTAATGGATAAGTCCGATCATTTAATTCATGGTTTGATCGAAACGGGCAAGCTGGATTTTGGTGATAGTCTGGTACACCCTACAGCAGCTTATCTTGAATATGAAATGAGTGGTCAGGACAAGCAGTTGAGTATTGCTGTTACTTCTACCCAAAGCGGAAAACCTACAACCTATACCTATATGCTGCCAAATGAGGAAGCCGATCACTTGACCAATGGTCGGGTACTGTTTGGCCGTGGCTTAAGGGGTCGTCATTTCTGCTTTGCTATTTCTATTGCTGCAACTTCTGCGCAGATTAATGCCCTATCCATGGACTTCACCAAAACGACTAGGAGAATATAATGAGTACCGATTCAAGAGTTGAGCCGGATGGGGTGATGGATGCAGCCATTACCACTGTAATGGACCAGATGGATAAGTTGGACAGTGTGGCCGGCCGCTATCGCAATGAACTTTCACAATCCCTGGCAGGGATCAAAGAAGTTACTGTCACTCAGGTAGATCCACCGACACGAATGCCCGCCCCAGAAACACCGGTACCGAATATAGACCTAACAGATGCTCCCCAATTTACAGCCATTGCACTCGAAAAACCTACATTGCCTGAGTTTCAAAGCATTGAAAATTTACTAAATGAATTAAATTTAGATGATTTGAATATGCCGGAAGCACCGGTCATGCCAACCATGGAATTGCCAAGTGCGCCAGGTATGGCTGTAATTCAGGTACCTGATCGTCCTCAGATAGACACAAATATTCAACTACCTGAACCGCCAACCTTAGAGGTCCCAGAAATGGATGATCTTAAGGAAATTGATATTCCAGTCTTTGAATTTCCTGAATTACCGGACTTTGATGGCGAGCCGCCAAATATCAGCGAAATTACGGTACCAGAAGTATTCATCGAATGGGATGAACCGGAATATAAGTCCGAGGTCCTGGATGAATTAACGGATTATATTAAGAAGGGAATTACAGAAGGCGGTACCGGTTTACTGGCTCCAATAGAAGAAGCCTTATTCAACCGGGCACGTTCACGTGAAAGCAAGGAAACTTCACGTGCAGTTCAGGAAGCCGTCAACGATTGGTCTACACGTAATTTTTCTATGCCGCCTGGCATGTTGGTCAAGCAGGTCGCAACAATCCGGGAGCAGGGACAGTTAAGAGCCAGTGAATTAAACCGCGATATTCTGATTGAAGCATCCAAAATGGAGATTGAGCAGCTACGCTTCCTTGTACAACAAGGCATGGCACTGGAACAGCTTACAGTTAATATTTTTAATAACGTCACTAATCGTCTGTTTGAAATTGCGCGGTTTAACGCTGAAAGCCAAATCAATGTATTCAATGCACAGATTACTTTCTTTAATGCACAGAATGAAGCATTCAGCGTCTTGTCTGGCGTGTATAAGACCAAGCTCGATAGCGCATTGGCCAAACTGAGCGCGTATAAAACTGCAGTCGATGCACAGGTGGCGATTGGTCAGGTTAATGAGCAGTACGTCCAGGTCTACAAGGCCAAGATGGATGCGGTATTGTCCAACGTAGAAGTGTATAAGGCATTGGTACAAGGCGCATCGGTACGTGCTGACGTGATCAAAAATCAGTTTGATTCCTATCGTGCCGATGTTCAAGCCTATAGTGAACAGATCAATGCTGAAAAGGTCAAGGTCGAAGCCTATGAAGCACAGATTCGGGGAGAATCAACCAAGGCTACTTTATTTGATACCCAAGCACGTGCTTATGCGTCCACGATTCAGGGTGTACAGGCAAAAGCTGATGTGAAAGGCAAACAGATCCAGTTAAAAATGGAAGCGGCTCGGGTCTGGATTGGTAAGTATCAAGCTGATCTGGAAGCATATAAGGCCGAACTGCAAACCAACCTTTCCGAAGTACAGCAAAATACCGCAGCCTTTTCTGCAGAAGTCGAAGCATGGCGAGCATCAGCTGGCATGGAAGTCAGTCAGGCTGAAATGCAATCACGTTATGCTGACATGAATACTCGGACCAATATTGCTTATGCTGAAATGCAGCTTAAGGAATATGAAGCCAAAATGCAGAAGGCGATCCAGGAAGCCAATATTGCACTGGAATCTGCTAAAGCTATGGGGCAATACACGGCACAACTGGCAGCCGGTGCCATGAGTGCAGCGCATGTATCAGCCAGTATTAGTGGTAGTGGTTCAGCGAGTACATCCAGCTCACGTAGTAAAAGCGAGAGTTTCAGCGAAAGCCACAACTATAATTATTAACCCTGTAAGGCTAACGCCTATAGCTTAGATTGATTAACCATACATGATATTTATATTGGAATAAGTGTCATGTACGGCTTAAAAAAACGTTCAAAGCAAGATGAAAATGGACTAATTCAAGGTGCAGGTACTGGCACTTCTGATGATATTAAAAAAAATGTTCCAGCAGGTAGCTATATTATGCCTGCTGATTCTACTCAGCAGATTGGTACCAATAATTTAAAAAATATGGGGAGTCCCACGCCAGTTAATCTCAGTAACGGTGAGTTCCAACTCTCGCCTGACCAAGTTCATTCGGTTGGTGTGCAAACACTTGATGCCATGAAGGATCAGACGCATATGCCTGTTAATCAACCTCAATTGGGTTTTAAGCCTGATCAAAATAAACCTGAGTTATTTTTTGCAAATGGTGGACTGGTACCAAGTGCCTACCCAAGTGCAGATGATATTCGTCGCGCACAACAAAATAGAATTGGTGGGCCACAAATGCGTGATGTCACACCTGTGAACCGTCAACTTCCAGCAACATCAAATACACCTCCAACAACCAGTACGACATCAGCAAGTCCAGTTAATCCAGCACCAACACAAGGAGGTGGTTTTGGAGCAGGCGTAAGAAATTTCGTTAATAACAGTAAACTTGTAAAAGGCACTGGATATTTAGGAGCGGCATCGGCCTTATTTGCAAACGCTGCCACACCAAGTGAAGATTATCGAGAGCGTTTTGGTTTGGGTGATCAGTCACTAGAAGATTTAGGTACGGCAAAAGGTTTTGCTAAAGATTTTGGTGTTCGTGCATTGGGTTATGCTTCAGACTTAGGTAATGCTTTAACTTTTGGACAAGCTGGACGCTTTTATGCTGATAAACAACGTATTGCAAGTGAAGCAAAAGCAGCTCAACCTGAATTTAATGCTAAACAGAATAATCCAAATGCTGTTGTAAACAGTCCATTTGGTAATAATAAAACACCACCTACTGCACAAACACAGCCTGAAGCCCAGACTTCATCAAATCCTGTACAGAACTCTGATCCTTATGCTATTCAACAAAAAGGAAACAGCTTTAGCTATGCTAATCCTGGTGCAGCAGCCCAAGCACGAGCAGATGGAGTTCGAGAAGGTGAAGGGCTAGGATTCAAAGTAAGACCAGTGAATGACCCTCGTGGGGTAGCAAATTTATTCGCCAATACTCAAGAAATGGGACCTACTGAACAACAGATTCAAAATGCAATCGCTCAACGTGAAATGAATTTAGGCTTGGGTATGCGAGGTTATGGTAATAATCCTGTACAAGCACCTCAACGTAATGAAGCACAGGAAGCAGAACGTCAAGCTGTAATTCGTGCAGCAAGCACACCGATTGCAGGGGCAAGAGGATTAACTGCTAATCAAGTCCGTACTTTGTCTGATTTACAGCAAGGTGAGGATAATCGTGCCAATCAACGTTATACCACCGATGCGAACAACGTTGCTGCTTTACAGCGTGAAGTCATGGGACAAGCTGGACAGAACTATCGTACGGAACTAGGTGAGCAAGGTACCAATAACCGCTTTAATGCAAATTTAGGTTTTGATGCACAAAAATTCCAAGCGACCAATGATTTAGCGAATCGAGAATTTAATCTTAATGCCACTGAAAAAGGTTTTGGCATTCGTAACTCAGCACGATTAGAGAAATTGTATGAACAATATGATTCTGCGAAATCGGATGAAGATCGTAAATCCATTCAAGAAAAAATTAATCGTTATGCAGGTAATAAAGCAGATACTGGTAAAGACCGTTATATGACTGTGGGTGGTGGTCAGGAGTGGAATGACAAATCAGGTACTATGGTAAACAGACCTCAACAATTATTTGATACTCAGACACAGCAGTTCGTTAATACACCAGCTGCATCATCGACTAATCTACCAAATGGTATGACACGTCAAGTAGGTACAAGCAATGGTAAGCCTGTTTATGAGGATGCTCAAGGTAATCGATTTATAGGCGATTGATTGGGATGGCCACTTTAGGGTGGCTATTTTTATGCCGACGCATATTACCGATGCAAGATATTCTTTGGTGAAAAGTCTATCCCCCTCTAAGGTTAGACCTTTTTTAACCCTTTATACATGCTATGCACATACCAATAGGAGTGCATCATGTCAGAATCTACCCTAAAACCATTTACAGGTAAACTTGACGAAAATATTGATACAAATCAACAGCCAGCATTAAAACCATTTACTGGTGCACTTGATGGTGAAAAAAAAGGTGTAATGGGGCACTTAAAAGATACTGGCTTATCTGCTTTAAAAGGTGCGATTGCTGTGCCTGAATTGGCCGTTGGTATCATGGATATCATGTCTGATGGTGCTACTGGTAAAACACTTGAGAATAAAGATGGTACTGTTGGCTTTCGACCTAAAGAAGCTAAACAAGCTCTAGGTGATTTACATACAGATCAATATAAAGCCCAACAACAAGAATTTGCTGATGCTGGTAAAGATGGAAATTGGGTAGATAAAGTCGTTGATAAAACAAAAGTTGCCTTAACAAATCCCTCATTAATTGCGAATACTGTAGTTGAATCTGTTCCTTCAATGTTAGCTGGTGGCGTTTTAGGTCGTGCTTCAGGTATAGCCAACCCTGTTGTTGCTGGTGCTGTTGGTGAAGGTGCAGTTATGGCGGGTAGCCAAGCTGAACAAATTCGCCAAGAAACTGTAGATGGACGCTTAACAGCAGATCAATCTTTAGCAGGAGTAACAACAGGTGTACTTGGTGGTTTAATTGGTTTTGCTGGTGGTCGTCTTGCCCAGAAAATGGGTATTGGTGATGTTGATACCATGCTAGTTAATGGTCGGTTTGGTCCAGCAGATATTGCTGGCGAAATCGCTTCAATGCCTGCGAAGTCTTTACCTCGTCGTATAATTGAAGGTGCAATTTCAGAAGGCTTTTTAGAAGAATTACCTCAATCAGTTTCAGAACAAGTCATACAAAATTTAGCCCTAGATAAGCCTTGGCATGATGGCATTGAAGATGCAGCAGTCATGGGGACTTTGGCTGGTATGGCAATGGGTGGTGCTGCCAATATCTTATCTGGCCATAACACAGGTACAGAATCCCAAGATAACCAACAACAATCAGGCTCACCTAATCTACCATCGGCACCTCCACAATTAGGCTCAAGTCCAGATAATGCTTTAACTGGCGAATATATCCCACGTGAAGATGTGTCACATGGGGGTAACCAAGGTCGCACAGCTTTTGTTTATGATCAGCCATCAATGGATGCTGATAATTTATTAAACAATAATGGCTTTGATTATGGCAGTGCAGCAACTGGTAATCCAGTCAGCCCAGATACACCACCAGCACCGAATGGTAATTATTTTGATGGTGATTATGGCAGTGAAGCAGCCTTTGATGATTTGTTGAATTCTGTACCACCAGCCAGCCAAACACCTTCACAGCAAATGGGGATTAATCCCAATGATGGGCCTATGTCATCTGCAGCAGCTTTGGCAGTGGATAGTGGGGCATCACCTGTTACTCCACAATTAGGATATACGCCTGATCAAAGTAATACACAGGCTGACAATGCAGGCGAATCAATTTCTCAACAGTATGACCTCAATGCAGTGGATGCATTGGGTGGAGAAATTGAAACAGATACAGCGCAAACTGTTCAACCAATCTTAGGTCAAGACGGTAAAAACAAATGGTTTGGCACACAGGATAAAGCACAAGCATTCATTGATAAGAAAAAATTAGGCAATGATTATCAGGTGGTTCAGGATGGCAAGCGTTTTGAGATTCAGCCAAAATCTCAAGATAACCAAACTCAAAATGTAGATACTTTACCAAAAACAGAAAGTTCAAATCAGGATGATGTTCCAAATCCGTACAATGAAAATAAGTTGCGTGCTCAAGTGCGTGATTTGAGTTTACAGGCAAGTAAAGAAGCTCAAGCCAACAATGCAGAGGACAGCAAATACATTGCAAATTTAGGAAACACAGCATCGGCACGTTCAAATGAAAAGGTAAAGCAGCAATTACCTGATTTATATAAGCGAGCAAAAGAACTTGCAAAAACCGCTGAAATTACATCGGCAGGTCGTCGTGGTAATACGCATTTTTCAAGCCTAAGTTTCAAAGGTGATTCAAGTTTTGTTTCAGGCGATGCATGGCCAAAACGCCCAACTAAGGATGAAGTCCTACAGCAAGCAATTTGGCACTTGTCACAAGATGACAAGAACGGCACACCGAAGAATGTACAAAGTGCGTTGCAGCTTACTGAACTTGAAAAACAGTTTAAAAATGAAAAAAGTGTAGCGAAAAAGGCACAGATCCGTAAACAGATTACAGAGTTGCAAAACGGTTTGACAGAACAGGCGCAAAGCAGTGTAAGTTTGAATCAACCACAAAAGACTACTGTAGAAAACCTGAGTGGCGAATTTAAAAAAATAGAAGAATCTACTACCCGAATTAATGCAGTACGTCAACGTATACGTGAAGCAAATCCTGAAATTTTCACCGCTGAAAATGATCGTGTTCGTGAAACACATGGTTTAACCAATGCGCGTGTGACGATGATGGCTGACCAAATTGAAACATCAGGTAGTTATGAATTATCTGATCGTGAATACGAGAAGATCAAGAACAATCCGAATTACAAGATTGACTATGATGCGCGTAACTTCATGGGCAAGGTGACTGCGGTTAAGGACCCACATAGCGGTGAATGGGTAGGGAATAACGAACAGTCTGATTTAGATAATGCAGCACATGAAGCCGCAACAAGTGTTCATAATGATTTACCTGAACCGACTCAAGCCCAGATTGAAGCTGGTAATTATAAAAAAGGTCACATCAAGGTACATGGCCTTGATATTGCTGTTGAAAATCCACGCGGTTCAGAACGTCGCGGTACTGATCCAGATGGTAACGAATGGTCGCATAATATGAGCGACCATTACGGATACATCAAGCGTACTACTGGTGCTGATCAAGAGCATATTGATACCTATGTAGGTAAAAATCCTGAATCTGAAAATGTCTTCATTGTAGATCAGATTGATCAGGGCAGCGGTGGATTTGATGAGCATAAGGTGATGCTTGGTTTTGACAGCCAGGAGGAAGCCATTACTGCATATAAATCCAATTTTGACAAAGGTTGGAAGGTTGGTCCTGTTACTCAAATGTCTAAAGATCAATTTAAAGATTGGTTAAAAAATTCAGATACCTCTAAACCAGTGGCTGAAAGTGGACAAAAAACAGAACCACAACACCCTGTCAATAAATGGCAAGAGGAAATGAACAAGGCTTTGGCCAAGGCAGATCCAGAGCATCCAAGTTTTAAAAAATTACAGGCCAATGCTAAACATGGTCTGAAATCTGTTTCTGATCGTGCTAGTGCTTTACGCCAGGCGCGTGAGATTGAGAAAAAGTTAGAAGCACCTAAAGCTGAGCCTAAAAATCCTAAAGCATCTACAAACACTATTTTCACCGAAGATGCAGCAGAAAAAGCACGTGCATTATTGCGTAAAAAATTAGGTCAATTGAATGCTGGTATTGACCCTGAAATTTTACAAGCTGGTATCACTCTTGCCGGTTATCACATTGAAAAAGGTGCTCGTAGTTTTGCAGCATATGCCAAAGCAATGACCGAAGATATGGGTGATTTGGTTAAGCCGTATTTGAAGTCTTGGTATATGGGTGTAAAGTTTGACCCACGTGCAGCTGACTTTGATGGCATGAGCACATCGGCAGAGGTCGAAAATTTTGATCTGGATGCTACCTTCACAAATAAAGGTACCGTACAGGGAAAAATCGAAACTGTTGTTACACCTGCAGGTCGTGAATTTGAGGTGCAACACAAAGTTGTTGAAGCAGACGACTTGATTACATCGAACTTGGACAGCGGTGCAATTAATGCTAAATACCCACAAGCATTACAGCCACGTGATCGAACCACTCTGAAATCAGTTACCCAGATCAATGATATTGCCAACAAACTTAACCCTAAATTATTGGGTGATAGCGCAAGCTCTACTAATGGTGCGCCTATTGTTTCGCCTGGCAATGAAGTTGAAAGCGGTAATGGTCGTACCTTGGCCATTCGTAAAGCCTACCAAACAGGCAAAGCAGACGCATACAAAGCATGGTTAGCTGAACAGGGCTATGATGTGGACAACATGCAGCAGCCAGTATTGGTCCGTGAACGTATCACGCCAATGAACATGGCCGAGCGTGTAGCCTACACAACAGAATCCAATGAGCGTGACACACTGGATATGAGTCCAAGTGAACAAGCTATGTCGGATGCGCCAAAGGTGATGGATATTTTGCACCTGGTACAAGGGGGCAGCTTTAACAACACAGCCAATCGTGATTTTGTGAACGCCTTTTTAACCGGTGTAGCATCTAAGAATGAACGCGGCACCATGCTTGATAAAGATGGCGTATCACTGACCCAGGACGGTTATCGCCGTATTGAATCAGCCTTGCTTGCAGCTGCTTTTAATGATGCTCAAATCATTAGCCAGGTGATTGAATCCAAAGACAGCGATATTAAAGCAATTGGTAATGCTTTGATTGAAGCGGCACCACAATGGGCGCAAGTCCGTAAAGGTGTACAGGAAGGTATCCTGGTTGAAGGCGTAAACGTCGAAGCCAATTTGGTTGAAGCGGTCCATCTGGTACGCAAAGCACGTCAGCAAAATTTATCCTTATCTGAAATGCTAAACCAGGACGATATTTTCGATGGAAGTATTGACCAGGTAACAAAAGACTTCGTTAGTATCTTCTATCGTGGTGATAAACTGGAAAAAGCGCGTAGCAGCCAGAAAGTTGCAGAAGCATTAAAGTCGTATGCGCAATTGGCTATGACTGCAAAAGCGACACCTAATCTGTTTGGTGATGCACCTTTAAGCAATGAGCAAATTTTAGGACAAGTACATGACAGACTTAAACAAGGCGAAGCCGAAAAGCAACAAGACATCTTCTCTAGCCAAGGAAATGATGACACAGGTAATGGAAAACCTAGCGAAACAGGACAAGGACCTGCATCTAGCCAATCAAATGCAGCAACGTCGAAATCCAACACAGCAGTAACACGACCAACGGTTGAGCGGCCTAAGAATGACACAACACTTGTTCAAGATTGGGGTGTTCAATATGTAGATGGTTGGGCAACCAATTCAGAACATACGGGTAAAATCTATACTGATAATGGCGTAAAAGATGGTGTTAAAGCTGCATTCCTGAAAGATTCTAAAAAGTACCTTGAAGCGGTGCAAAAGAATTTGGAAGGCATTGGTTATGAGCTACATCTGAATAAAAAGGGTAAGCCTGAAAAAGTCAGCGTGAATGAAT
The DNA here is from genome assembly GCF_000214135.1 of Acinetobacter sp. P8-3-8. GTDB lineage: Bacteria > Pseudomonadota > Gammaproteobacteria > Pseudomonadales > Moraxellaceae > Acinetobacter. The sequence goes on along the minus strand of NZ_AFIE01000007.1, from coordinate 49,177 downwards.
CAGGCGTAGCTGGTAGTGGTGAAGTATCGCTTTATATCCGTGAGCCGGTGACTGGTGTTAATGTTTGGATGAAAATTGGCGATGGATTCCCAGGTTCTCACCCACAACGTATCGGCATTTTGTATCGTGCCACCATGAAGGAAAGCGATAAGCAAGCCAGCGGCTTTGGTATCGAGAACTCTGGAAACCAGTATGCTGGTGCTAATACATCAGCGTTTGAACTGGCTCAAATGATTGATGATATGGTCACTGCGCTTGTGAAGCGTAACCAGAACAAGGAAAACAGCAATGAACAACCTGCAAGCAATACAAGCAATCCGCAAGGAACGTCAGCAGTACGAGGAGGACGAGGACGTACTTCACAATCGAATGCTCCACAAGCAAATAATCCAAATGTGGAAACAAGAGTATCCACAGGAAGTGGAACGTCTAACCAAAATCAATCTACTGGACGATCTCGCATACGTGACACAGGAACGGATGTGGAGAACGATGGACGAGTATCTGGACGCGGGATGGAATCCAGCAGACGCAAGGATGCAAGCGGAACTGGACAACTATCAGTTGATCAACCCACAAGATTAGAATCGCCAGCAGCAGTAGCCAATACTGCGACTGATTTCTACATGGCTGACCCAGATATTATTTTCGGTGGTAGCCAGAAACAGCGTTTTAATAAAAATAAAGCAGCTCTTGAACTCTTGGAAGATCTCACCAATGAAGGCCGTCAGGCGACACCAGAAGAACAGTTTATTCTTGCCAGTTATACCGGTTGGGGTTCGTTTGGCCAGGATCTATTCCAAGGCACCTGGAACACACCGATCTTTAAAGATGATTGGAAAGATCAAAACCTTTGGCTACGTGAAAAGCTAGGTAAGGAATCCTGGGAATCGGCAAAAGATTCTATTCTGAATGCCTTCTTTACCGATCCATACACCGTCCAAGCAATGTGGTCTATGGCTGAAAAGATGGGCTTTACTGGTGGGCGTGTTCTTGAACCGGCGGTAGGTACTGGTAACTTTATCAGTTTAATGCCGATGCACATTAAACAGCGTAGCCAGGTGACAGCGATTGACCTGGACATTACCACCGCTGCGATTGCAAAACAGTTATTCCCTGAAAGCAATGTGCAGAACATGCCATACCAGAAGTCTAAAACACCAGACAACTTTTATGACTTGGTGATTTCTAACGTGCCTTTCTCGAATGATGTGAAGATTGCAGACCGTCGTTATAACCAATTCAATCCAAACTTACACGATTACTACTTCCTAAAAATGCTAGACCAGGTGCGTCCAGGTGGTATCGTGATGGCGATTACTTCATCCGGTACGATGGACAAACAATCCGAAGTGATTCGTCGTGAGATGGGCAAGCAATCTGAACTAATTACATCGATCCGTTTACCTGCAGGTGCGTTTAAAGATTTTGCCGGCACTAATGTTGTAACCGATATTATTGTGCTGCGTAAACGTACTGAACCATTGACCATGACACCGGATGCAGATTGGATCGGATTATCCGAAGTTAAAACGTCAACTAAGCCAGTGAAGGTCAATAGCTTTTACGCCAATAACCTACGTAATGTTTTAGGGACCATTGATTATAAAGGCGGTGATCCACGTTTTGCCGGCATGACGGTACTTAGTAATGGTGAAGCCTGGCTGAAAAAGGAACTTAGCCAATTGTCTGATCTGGTTAGTGAAAACACATTATTGCCACGTCATAACGATGATTACCTGACTTACTATGCAAACAAGGCCGGTGAGCGCACCAACACATTAACCATGAGTAATGGTGAATTGATGTTTGTCTATGGCGACCAAATGGTTAAAGCTACCGATCTTTTTGAATACAAAATTAAGGATGCCAAGAAAACCGCACAACGTCAGAAATCAATTGAGGATCTGGTAGCGATTCGTAAAGCCTACACAGATTTGACCGATGCAGAACGTATCGAACAGGACAATGTAGAGCAGCTGCGCAAGACCTTAAATAAACTTTACCAGGCATATACCAAAGAACATGGTCCATTGGCTGATTCATTTGGTTTGCAATACTTCAAGAAAATGGAAGATGCGTATTACTACAGTCTTGCAGCACTTGAAAACAACGGTAAACCGGCTGAGATTTTAAAGCGAAGTGTGGTTCGTGGAGCTGCTGCACTTAAAAATCCAACAGTATCGGATGCCTTTGTGGTGGAACGGAATAAATCCGCTGCGCCTAGCCTGGCCAACATTGCAAAAATGGCCAATGTATCAGAGGACCAGGCACGTGCTGAACTACTGGCAAAGGGTGCGGTTTATGTGTTGCCGAATGGCGATATTATGCCAAGCGATATGTACCTATCTGGAAATGTTCGCCAAAAATTAGAAGAAGCACAAAACGCAGTTGCAGAAGGCAATACTGACCTGCAGCGTAATGTCGATGCACTCAAAGAGATCATTCCAGAGGACATTCCATACTTCAACATTGAAGCCAAAATGGGTGCAACCTGGGTGCCATTGTCGGATTATGAAAAATATATTGCACACATGCTTGGTATGACCGATAGCAACGGCATTACTGTGACATTCCCATCAGGTAAGTGGAAGGTCAAACTTGATCCTATTGCAGCACGTCGTACCGAAGCCACGACCAACTATGGCTCTAAATATAAGTCATTCCAAACGGTGGTATCTGCTGCACTGTCTAACCAGAACATTACTGTGAAGTATAAAAATGCTGATGGTTCTGAAAGTGTAGATGTGCAAGCCACGGAAGAAGTGAACGAGAAAATTTCCAAGATTAAGGAGGATTTTGCAACCTGGTTATGGTCCGATCCTGAACGCCGTGTGCAATTAGAGAAGGAATATAACCATGCATTCAATGCTTGGGCGACACCTAAATATGATGGTTCGTTCATGTCGATGCAGGGTATGGCGTTAAGCCTGGGTAATGGTCCGTTTAACTTGCGTCAGCACCAACAGAATGCAATCTGGCGAGCGATTGTCAATCGTCGTTCCATTAATGCGCATGAAGTGGGTACCGGTAAAACCTTTACCATGGGTGGTATTGCACTTGAATCACGCCGCTATGGTATTGCTAAAAAGCCATTGATCTTAGCCCACAATGCCAACAGCGCAGCCGTAGCCAAAGAAATTCAGATGATGTATCCATCGGCGCGTGTACTGTTTATCAGTGAATTAGGTAAAGCAGTCCGTCAGATCCGTATGCGTCAAATTGCCAATGATGATTGGGATGTGGTGGTGATGCCACACTCGATGATTGATAAGCTCACTTTGTCTGAAGAAACCTTGATGGCTATGGCTGCTGATGATATTGCAGCACTAGAAGCAGAGCTTGAAGAAGCACTGGCCGAAGAAGGTGGCGCAACTTTAGATGAAGTCTTGGCGATGGATAGCGAAACCGTCAATAAAAAAATGGGCTTTAAAAACCCGACTGCCAAGCAGCTTGCAAAACAACGTCTGAAACTTTTGGAGGACATTCAAAAGCAAGCCATGGATTCAAGTAAAGCCGATGCGGTGAACTTTGAAGAACTTGGTGTAGACATGATCATGGTGGATGAGGTGCATGAGTTTAAAAAACCAAGCATTGCCACACGTATGAACATGAAAGGCTTAAACACCAGTAGCAATAAACGCTCAGTGAATTTGCAGTTGCTCACTCGTTATGTGCGCCGTATGAATAATGGCGGTAACGTGCATACCTTTACCGGTACACCGATCACCAACACCCTGACTGAAATCTATCATCAGATGCGTTATGTGATGGAAGAAGAAATGCAGAAACTTAATGTCGCTGCCTGGGATGGCTGGTTTGGTAGTTTTGCGACCGACATTACTGATATTGAATTGTCTGCAACCGGTGAATATCAATTGGTCACTCGTTTGGCCGGATTTGTAAACGTGCCAGAATTGCGCAAGATGATTGGTCAGTTTATGGATATTGTTTTTGCCAACGACATGCCAGAAATGCAGCCACGTAAAACCAAAACCGGCAAAGTATTGTCAGATGAAGGTTTAACTGAAGCAGAAAAAGCCGAGTTGCTAAATGGCCGTACCGAGGGTGCCAAAGATCGTCCGTATAAAAAAGTGATTAACGTCACCACGGAAATGTCACCAAAACAGGAACAAACACTGGCTGAGATTCAGTCCCTGGCGAAAGAGTGGGAACGGGCAAGCGGCAAAGAAAAACGTAAGTGGATGCGTGATGGCGACCCACGTGCACCGCTATCGATTAGCACCGCCGCGAAAAAGGCCAGTTATGATGCGCGTATTGGCGATCCTGAGTATGTCGGCAAAGAAGGACAGACTGAAGATTTTGAAATGTCAAAAGCATCTCAAGTGGTTAAAAACGTGATGGAGGTATATCACTCACACCCACTTGCAAGCCAGGTCATTTTTGCAGATACCGGTTATAACACTACAACCGAACGTAGCACCGGCCAGAAAGATGACAAAGGTAAAATGATTCGTGAGCGAGTTAAAGTCTTTTCACCGATCAAGGATATTGTAGAACGCCTGGTTCAATCGGGTATCCCACGTGAACAAATTGCCATTGTCGATGGTTCAGTCAAAGCCGAAGCACGTAAAGCGATTGCCGACAAGGTGAATACTGGTGAGATCCGTGTGGTGATTGGCTTAACTCAAACGCTCGGAGTAGGTGTGAATATGCAGCGTAACTTACGCGCCATGCACCACCTGGACGCGCCATGGATGCCGGGTGAACTTGAACAGCGTAATGGTCGCGGTTTGCGCCAGGGCAACCAGTGGAACACGGTACTTGAGTATCGTTACATCACGGATAAGTTAGACGGTAAATCCTGGCAAGTGCTTGCGATTAAAGACCGCTTCATTAATGCCTTTATGAAAGCCGATGGTAACGTTCGTTCGATTGAAGGTGATGCTGCTGCGGATAACGGTGAAGATAATGCAGGGGATATTATGTCCTCATTCTCAGAAGCTTCTGGCGACCCACGTGTACTGCAACGGATCAAGATGAAAGAAAAACTTGAGAAGCTGCAACGAAAAGAGCGTTTGCATACACAGGGTATAGCGGATATGAAGCGTACCATTGGCAACACGCAACGTCGTATTGCTCGTTTTAATGAGCAAATTGCCGAGTATGAAAAAAATGCTGTTTTGGATCGTATTCAAAAACTAATGCAGTCACAGTCTGAAAACTTCTCCGCAGAGGTGGACGGCAAGAAATACGACAAGCACAAGGAAGCATCGGACGCGACTCAACAATTCATTGCCGACCATGTGCGTACTGGCTCATCACGAATCACATTAGGCAAGTACGGCAATGTCACTATGTCGGTTGAATGGGATAGCCTGCAACCACAAGCAACATTATCGATGAAGATTGGGCCGATTGAATTTAAGGGTAATACCTTACGTGGCATCGAGGGTAAGTTACGTGGAGCAGCTCAGGATGTTAAAGCCCTAGAAGATGCAAAAGTCAGCGCACAAGATACGATTAACAGTCTGTCTAAAGCAGTCGAGCAGCCGTTTGGACAATCTGATCAATTAGCGCGTACTCAAAAGCAGCTTGAAAATATTGAGCAAGACTTGGAAAGCAACCCGGTAGCACCGCCGATCTGGTTACGCCGTGGTACGCCAATTGATTCAGAAGTGTATTACAAAGGCAAACTGTTTGTCGTTTCTGGTCATCGTTATACGAATGACGGCTGGTTTGTGTCGGCAGAAGATGCCAAAGGCAGTCTTGATATTCCATACATGGAAGCAACAGACAGTGTAGGTATGCCGATTTACGAGGAACGTGAATTTGAAGCGCCAAATATTAATGACAAAACAAAGGCAGACAATGATGTAAAAAATGAAATTAATGACTATAGCCGTGACAAATTAAAACCTGATAACGAGCGTAGAGGTACTTCACCTTTATCAACTTCATTTTTGCCGCTTTCTAAAAATCGGGCGGATCGTCTTGTAGTGGATATACTCTCTAGGATTTCTAAAGGGGACACGCCAAATAAATCTAAAAGTGGAATCAGCGGGATAGTACAACCCAAATTTCCGTTTGTTGTAGTTGAATCGTTTGAGGCTTTGCCAAAAACGATACAGCAAGAAAATTACTATCAAGGTGAGCAAGGAGAAACCAAGCGGTATGATGTAATGGCTGTTTGGCATAAAGGCACACTTTATATTAATGCTGGAGATATCCGAGGAAATCATAATACACAACAAACTACTTATGAAGCATATGAGGAGGTTTTAATACATGAAGTAGTTGGACACTTTGGAGTTCAGCAATTATTTGGTCAAGAGTATAAGACAAAATTTCAGCAGCTTTTTAATGCACTTGGTGGAATAGAGGGTATTCGTAAAATAGCCAAAGATAATGGCGTTGATATGAATCAATTTGATAATGCCTATATTAAGCCATTTAAAAAAGGTGTTGAGGAAGGTTACTACGATCCACTGGATGCTCAGCAAGCAACCGTAAGTGAACTATTTGCTTTTGTTGCACAAAATGCTAAGTCACGTCCTTTTGTACGTCAAAAGATAAAAGAAGTTATTGGATATATTCGTCAGTGGTTCCGTGATCGTGGCTTTGATAAATTCCTTTCACGTTACAATGATGCCGATTTGATGATGTTTTTGTCAGAAGCTCGTAAGGCTGTAGTTGATCGAAGCTATTTTGGTAAATATAAAAATCAAGAATTTTCATCTAAGAACAATTCTGATACTCCACTTTATAGCCGTCTCACTAAAAGTAATTCAGGTTCTACAACTCAACAAGTACGAGACGTGTTGATTGATCGTTTTGGTAAAGAGACCATTGATGAGCTTGAACGACAAGGTAAGCTTGAGATTATTCAGGATTATCAGGTTGAAGGTGTTGAGGGCTTCTATTACAACGGTAAAGCGGTACTCGTTGCATCGAATCTGACTGCTGAAAGCACAGTGCCAACATTCTTACATGAGTTGGGTGGTCATGCTGGTTTTCAAAATATGATGAACCAGAAACAATATAATGAATTGATGAATCAATTTAATAAATTAGTTGAGCAGGGTAATCCTGTTGCTTTAGCTGCAAAGATGCTTGCAGAACGTGAACAAGGCTCTGAACGTCAGCAGCTTGAATATTTACCATATTTATTAACCCTTTCATCTACTATGCAACAACGTAATGTGATTCAACGGAATGCACTGCAAAAGTTGATTAACAATATTGTTTCGTATGTAAAAGCATGGGTATTTGATAATTTTGGTATCAATCTTAATTTGAATCCTGATGATATGCTTGCATTATCAGAGCGTATGATTGGGCAAATTAAACATCAATCATCATTGGATTTAATTCGTCAAAAATATCATGGTACAAATCAATGGATGACAGCACCAAACGGTGCAAAGACACATCTTTCAGAACAACAATGGTTACAAGTCCGCACACCAGAATTTAAGAAATGGTTTGGTGATTGGGAAAATGATGCAGCAAATGCTTCACAGGTATTAGATGAAAATGGGGAGCCTAAGGTTGTTTATCATGGTACTGCCACCGAGTTTAATGAATTTAAGCAGGGTCATGGCTTATTAGGGGATGGCATTTACTTAACTGATAGTTTTGATACAGCAGATGTATACGCCAATATCCGTGGGGAAAATGGCTTTGTACTTCCATTATTTGTAAACATTCGGAATGTGTTCAAAACTACAGGTAATGTTTCACGTGATGAATTTGTAGAAGCGACAACTTCTGGGAAATATCAGGGAATTGTTCATCAGTTTGAAAATCACGAATATATTGTTGCCTTAGAGCCTAATCAAGTAAAAATGGCTGAGGGGAATAAAGGCACATTTAATAGTGAAAGTTCAGATATTAGATTTAGCCGATCTTCAAATGATGTTGCTGATCGCCTAAGTGAAAATATTAAAAATTTGTACAGTGCCAACTTTAAACTACCAAGTATGGCTGATGCAATGAAATATGGTTTGATGTTTCTGAGTCGTATGCAGATCACAGATATTTATAAAAAAATTCTACCTCAGTTATCTGTATATAATGACTTGGTGCATCAGATGGATGCTGATAAAAATGATATAGCTGCTCATGCAGATAATATTGTGCGTGAGTGGGCTAAGTTAAATAAAAGAATCGATAAGAATGACCCTAACTCTAAAACAGAAGAAGAAGCATTGGCTGACTTAATGCATGAAGCTACTTTGGCTCAGATCGACCCAGCCAAGCCATACCAGTCAGGTGATGATAAAGTTAAGTATCAGCAATTATATAAAGCTTACAACGCTTTATCTCCTGAAGCTCGAACAATGTATAAAAAAGCACGTGATGCTTATAGTGGGCATTATGCCAAAGTACGTGAGGCGGTCAGGGAGCGTATTTTAAGGTCTGCTTTGAGTAGTGAGAGAAAAGCTGATTTATTGAAAAAAATCGAAGGTTCTTTTGGTCAAATTAAAGGTGTTTATTTTCCATTGGCTCGTTTTGGTCAATATGTCGTTGTGGCACGTAATCAGAATGGTGATGTGGAGAGCATTAGTCGTGCTGAAACTGAAAATGAGGCGAAGGCTTTACGTGAGCAATTGATAGAAAAATATCCTCAATTAAAAGTGGATTCTGTTATCCGTGATCAAGAGTATAACGCCTTACGTGATAAGGTTGGGCGTGGCTTCATGTCAGACCTGTTTGATGAGGTGGGTAATCTTGGCTTAGATGCAAAAAAACAAGCTGAATTTGAAGATACATTGGGGCAGCTATATTTATCTTCCATGCCTGATTTAAGTTGGGCAAAACATGGTATTCACCGTAAAGGAACTGCGGGATTTAGTAATAATGCTAGACGTGCTTTTGCGCAAAATATGTCAAGTGGGGCAAGTTATTTGGCTAAGTTGCGCTATGGTGATCAACTTACAGCACAGCTAGATGAAATGGAAGAATATGCTAAGGCTCAAATCAAAAAGGATCCTAGTTATAGGCAGCCTTTAGCATCCGCAGTCATTGATGAAATGAATAAGCGCCATAAAAATCTAATGAATGCAAAAGGGAATGCTGTATCTTCACTTTTAACCAGTATGGGATTTATCTATTTTCTTGGGTTGTCACCAGCAGCTGCAATGGTGAATATTCTGCAAACCCCACTTGTTGCATATCCTATTCTTGGAGCAAAATTTGGATTTGATAAAGCAGGTATAGCACTTTTAGGAGCGTCTAGCGATTATGCCAAAGGTGTTGGGTTTGAGATGCCTGATTTTACGGACTTGGAGAGTTTCAGAAATAGTCTTAGTGATTCAATTGATCCAGATATAGCAAAAGTATTAAAAGAACATGAAAAGCAGGCTTATGAAAAAGCTGTTTCTGCTGGTGTGATTGATGTAACACAGGCACATGATTTAGCAGGGATTGCTCAGGGTGAAGATAGTGGCGTGATGTGGAAGATGAGACCTATCATGCGCGCGGCATCTCTTATGTTTCATCATGCTGAACGTTTTAACCGTGAAGTGACTTTTATCGCTGCGTATCGATTATCTAAAGAAAGCGGTATGGCAGATCATGATGCATATAAACAAGCAGTAAAGATGACTTACGATGGGCATTTTGATTATTCAGCTTCTAACCGTGCCAGATTTATGCAGGGTAACGTAGCCAAAGTCATTTTTTTGTTCAAGCAATTTGGACAGAATATGATCTATACCATTGCACGTCAGTCTTACATCGCTCTAATTGGTAAAAACCACACTAAAGAGGAAAGAATAGAAGCTGCAAGGGCGATCAGTGCAATACTTGTAACTCACGCTTTGGCAGCAGGTGTTCTTGGTTTGCCAATGGTAACTACGTTATTGGCTGTAGCATCCATGTTTGGTGGTGGAGATGATGATCCATGGGATGCAGAGGTTGCTTTACGCAATGGTTTAGCTGATATGACGAGTCCGAATTTCTCAAATTTGGTGATGAAAGGATTATCACGTGGTACATCAGCAGATCTGTCTGGTCGAGTTGGTTTAGATAGTATGTTTTTAGCTAGAGCACCCGATGGTTTAGAGGGGCAAAAGCTTTATGAACAGTTAATATTAGGCAATATGGGTGCAACAGTCGGAATGGGGGCGAATATTGCAAAAGGTATACAAGAGCTTGGTCAAGGGAATTATGCACGCGCACTAGAAGAAATGTTACCTACTTTTGCTAAAAATCCTTTTAAGGCATATCGCTATGCGACTGAAGGTGTACAGGACAAAACAGGTGTGGATATTTTGGATGGTCATCCAGTATCAGGTGCAGGAATATTCAGCCAGACAATTGGTTTCTCACCAAGTCAGGTGCGTACAGCATATGAAGGTAAATCAGCGATCTATCAACAACAACAAGCTCTGCAAAAACGTAAATCCAAATTAACAGCAAATTGGGTCCGAGCTAAACGCAATGATGATCAAGAGGGCATGGACTCTGCATGGAAAGATATTCAGGAATTTAATGAGGTTAATCCTAAGTTACGGATTAACCGTATAAATTTAATGCAAAGTTATCATCAAAATGCCAAACGTATTCGTGATGCTGAAAATGGCGTTTATCTTTCTAAGAAGTATCGTGATATTGGTGATTATGGACGATTTGCTGAAACGGATTAGTAAAAACTACAAAGCGACTGACTAGGTCGCTTTGTTCATTTTCTATATTGAATAAAAATTTAAACTAGTGAAAAATTAAACTCACTTTATAAACAGATGAAATAATTATGATTAATTATGATTTAATTTTTGAAGAACTTCAGGCTATGCATCCAAAAGGTGTAAAATTTTTCAAAGATCATACATCCCAAGAGTTTGAAGAGTTGAATGACTTTTTAGAAGATAATAAATTTGAACTAGGTATTGAGATAAAGCCTCATCGGGAAAGTCAAACAGGGCATAGATCAATAGATGCAATTATGGTTAAAAAACTATAATGTTTTTGTCGACAAGTTTGTGAAAGAAGCCACCTTATGGTGGCTTCTTTATTGGATTTTATTTGAGTTTTTCCTTATTTACTAAACCTGTAATCCTAGTCAAGCCAAATGCTGTCACTCGCATGTGTAAAAATACACGCTCTTGACCATCATTTTGATTTTTGATTACTGGTGATGCTTTATTGGTAAAAACACCATTCAACACATACTGTGCATGTGGTTGTAATTTCTTTTCAGCATCTCGATAACACCATTTTTTTTGAAGTAAAAGATTAATGAGATCCTTTTCTTTTATTCCAATTGTTTTGGCACATTCACGGATACAGTAGGTATGTACTGTTTCAGCAATGGTATCGAGTGCTTGAGCTTTAGGTTCAAGTTTTTCAACTTTTTGGGTGAGTTCGATATTTTGTTTTGCCTGAGTTTCAATTGCTTGCAGTAGGTGATAAGGATTTGAAATATCAAATACTGGTTGAGCAACTTGAGCTTCAAGTTCTTGCCAACGATCTACCAAGCGAGCTGTAAATTCTGGGCATAATTGAGCAACTACAATAATAGAATCACGCTTACCTTGTTCACCTGTGAATACATAAACTTGAGTAGTACGAGTACGACCCATTTTATCAGTAGATTGTTCATCCTCAATTTGAGGTTGAACAATAACGCTAGTGTTTACAAGCGTTTCAATAGTACGCTTAACATTGTCATGGCGTTTTTCAACAAGTTCAGCAATTTCCAAACTTGTCATCATTTGAATTTGTACAGGAACAATTGCATTCATGCTGCCAACTCCTCTGCAAAAAACTTTACCAAGTCAGGTGAGCGTTCTTTGAAATTATCAAATTCTTCAACACAAATATCTTTAAAGTTATTTGCTATTGATGAAGCTAAATGTGCCAAAGTTTTGATTGTTGGAGATAGTTCTGACTTTTCGGCAATTACAGTTGTTAACGCTGAAATTTCATCAAAACGATTATTTGCGATACGTACAAATTCAAGCAAGCTTCGTAATTGCTGTTCACTGACCTGAACTTGCTTGTCTTGGGTGAATTGGGTTATATTGTTCATAGGTATTCATCCTTAGTGATGGCAACTGAACCTTGCGTTTGATTGGTAGTCGGGCAAGGTTTTTTTGTACCTGTTGATTTCATGCTTTCGCACTCTTTCTATTTTCAATTAATAATTTAACTGCCTCATTCAATAGAAATACCATTGAGCGTTTTTCTGAATTAGCAATAACCTTAAGTTCTTTGTGAAGTTCTTCTTCTAAGCGAACTTTCACATAAACAAATTCATTCTCCACTATCTTCTCCTAGTCCCCATTATGGGGTGTTGATTTATAGTACCCATTTTGGGGTTATTGGTCAAGACCCATTTTGGGGGTAATATTCGTTTTATTTGGGTTAATTTTTCATGAGTGAAGATCAAAACAGTGTTGTGACGCTCAAAGTTCGAGTATCACCTGAATTTAGAGAGAAAATTGTAAATACAGCAAAAGCAAATAATCGTTCTATGAATCAAGAAATTGTTGCACGTCTTGAAAAGAGCTTTGAGAACAATATTCCTTCAGCATTAGTTTCTGAATATATGCAGGCTGTTGAAGAAAAAAATGATATGATTAAAAAACAATTAGAAATCTCTAATCTTCTTGTGCTCAAACTAGCTGAAAAGCTACCTGATGACGATCCATCGAAAAGCAGAATGTTAGAATTAATTAATCAATTGAATTAAAAAAAGCCGACTTGATGTCGGCTTTAATTGTTTAATTACACTGCATTTGTCCGCCGACATTTTGGCATGAGCCACCAGTAGAAGGGAAATAAGTGTCACCTGCACCACGATTATAGCGTGTGCCATCTGAACCCCAACATCCTGCGCCATCACAGTTGGTTATTGTGGATGGTTGGCGTTGTGGCATTGTTGCAGAGTAGGAGTTGCTGGAAGTTGAGTAATCATCATAGTGTGTTCTTGGGCTAGAGTAGGTATCACTATTTTGATAATAATCGTTTGAAATTCGAGAACCAGTATCCTCGACAGGGCGTGTGCGATAAACATACTTGTTGCTATTGCTGTCATCATATGAAGGATTTTTTGTATAGGAATAGGTTGATGCAGTTGCTAAATTACTATTCGGTACTTCTTGTTGATATGGTGTGGGTATTCCATTATCCGAACCAGTTTGCTCTTGAGATTGATTTGCTGACTTAGCAGTACTCCAATCCATTTCCCAAGGTTTTTGCTGTGAACTATCTACTGATGTATTTGATTTATTTTCTGTAGTCTTTTCATCAAATTGATCAAAGTAATTGAGTTGAGTGGTTTGAGTAGTAGACTCTTGATAAGAATTATTTGTATTTTCTGGTATCAGCATAATTAAAAAAGTAACAATAAATAAAATAATAGTTGCGCTAACTAAAGGAATTAACCAAGATTTTTTCTGATAATTATCATTTAATTTTTGTTTCACATATTTTGGTTGTTTTCTTGCATAAGCGAAATACCAAATAATGATGTACCAGAACCCTAGACCTCTTGATAAGGTTGAAGACTGCTCAGGATCAGCATTTGCTATATATGGAAGAAAATTAATGAATAAAATAAATACAAGAGTAAAAATTAACCAGTTCTTTGCTGTATTTGCTTCTTTTATTTCACCAAGAGCCTGCCAATTTTTCATCTGTAAGTATGAGCCAAATATTGGCGTAAACAATAAACTCCAGTTTGCAGTAGCATTCGGATTCCAAAGCTCAAACTGTTTTCTTCTTAAAAGTGGTGTTTCTTTTTGAATTTGTGATGATGGGGGAGATTGAATATTTGTACTTTCTAATTTTTTCCCACAATTACTACAAAATTTCGCATCATTACTATTTACTTGCCCACACTGATTGCAAAACATATCCCCACCAAAAATTAATAATTATATGAAATCACGATAGATTAATTTTAGAGCAGTATCAACCCCCTGTAAGGTTCGCTAAATAACCGCCTTTAAATAAAACTCTACGAAATAAAGTAGAGTTTTATTTCGGGGCAAGTTATGCAAGAAAACACAATTCCATGGATCATCAAAGTTGTGCCTGCCGTAGTGGGGGCTATTCTTGCGCTGGTGTTGAGTGGGGACATTGATAAAAGCGGAAAGATTCAAGTTTCTTTGGGTGTTATAGGCAAGTTTTTATTCAGCGTTTCAGTCAGCCTTTATGGCGGTTCAGCATTTATTGAATATTACGAATTATCAAAATATTCTCACATGGCTCAAGGCTTTGTGATGCTTATGTTTGCAGTTTTTGGATTATTAGGGATTGGCATTCTTTATCAGTCCATTGCACTGATGCAGGGTAAGCCCTTATCTGAAGTTATTAGTGAGGTCAAAGCTGCCTTTATTTCAATACTTAGTAATGGTAAAGGTGATAAACAATGAGTGCAGATCAATCACAACAAGTTGCTCAGGTATATTCATGGCTTCGTGCTATGTCTGGTGGCAAATTAAGTCAATCTCAGGTTGTAGCTGGTGATCAGATTATTGAGAAAAATGGCTTAAATGTTTTTGCAAAACTTATTGGCTTTGAAATACCTACACCTTTAGTAAATGGACAGCGAGATATTTCTGAGAATGGTTATGCAATTATTAGAGATGCTGAGGGTTTTCGTTCAACAGCTTATTTAGATACAGGAGGTGTTTGGACTATTGGCTTTGGTACCATTAAATATCCAAATGGTACATCAGTTAAAAAAGGTGATACTTGCACGAGAAATGAAGCTGAACAATGGCTTAAAAACGATTGTGTATGGGTTGATGCTTGTCTTGATAAAAATGTCAAAGTCAATCTTAATCAAAACCAATTTGATGCATTGGCTTCTTTTGTCTACAACATAGGCGAAACAGCATTTGTAAAAAGCACAATGCTTACTCTTATTAATCAAAACAGTTTGACCTCAGCTGCAAGTCAATTTGATCGTTGGGTGTTTGATAATGGAAAGCGTATTCAAGGCTTAGTCAATCGTCGAGCAAAAGAAAAATTATTATTCCTAAAGGTGGCTTAAATGATTGATGCTGTGTTAGGTAAATTTTACAAATACATTATTTTAGGCTTGATGATATTTATCTTTGGATATGTTTTTTATGCCAATTCTCTTGCTGGAAAATTGGCAAATGCTGAAAAAGTTAAAACTAAAGCAGTAGCTGATGCTATTAAGCCTTATCAAGATGCAATTGATCAGGCTCAAGAGGAAAAAGCCGCCATTATGCAAACATGGTCAGCTAAAATTATAGAGGTAGAACAAAATGCGATTAAAAAAATACAAGATGCGAATGCTGCCGCTCGTAGTGCTGACTTGGCTGCTAGTGGGTTGTCAAAGCAACTCAGTGAAGCCAACAAACGTTTGTCCAGTGCTCCCAAGCAAACCATCATTAACTACACCATTGCCAACTCAGAATTACTCGAAAGTTGCACAGCAGAATATCGAAGCTTGGCAGAAAAAGCTGATGGACATTCACTGGACGCAATGAGGTTATACGATAGTTGGCCAGAACTAAATAAAACCCTCAATTGAGGGTTTATTTCTTGATAAGGTTTGAAATATCGGCATCAAAATATTTAGTAATATCGAACCATTTTTCTATTTCTTTTTCCCATTTATACACACGTTCATTTTCAATTTTTAATACGTCTAACCCTTTGATGCTAAAGTGAGTTGTATCATCTGGAAGCTGTTTCCAATCAATAGCCCCATTATCATTAAACCAATTTTCCCAAGCATTTTGTATGTATGGGACCACAAAAGATTGTTGCACATCATTCCATGCAAATATGTTCTGTATCTTTGATTTTTCTTTATACATATCTTTAACACTTTTAGTCGGGCGAAATGATTTCATAAATCTTTCCAACTGTTCTTTAATAAAAGAAAATTCAGTATTTATAACGTCAGGTGTTTGAACTTGAGAATAAGCTTCCTCTGCATCCGCAATATCAGCAGCTGATACATACCTTTGTTTTAAAGCAAATTTAGAATAATTATCGTCATATTGTTGTCGGGCAAATTGAATAGCTGTCTGATATTCTAAACGTTCACCACGTTTTCTTAGGTTTACATACCGTTTAAGACTATTCCATGATGAATGTAATGTAATTGTTTGAAGTTGCGGTATCGTAAAGCCATCCTCTGCATAGCGTGTTGCAGCTTCATGGCGTAAATCATGGAACCTTAAATCTTCAATTCCATTTAAACGACATGCTCTACGAAAATAATCACTGACCGTCTGTACATTGACAGGCAATAAAAGCTCATCACTATAACCCAGCTCCAGCATTCTTTTTCGAGTAGAAGGTTCGAGTAATTCTTCAATAATGAGGAGGGCATTAGGCTCTAAATGGGCAAACTTATGATTTCCTTTAGAACCATCTGGATTTTTAACGTCTCTGATCTTCCACTGACTATTTTTTTTATCAAAATCATCTAAACGCATTTCACATAGTTCACCTTCACGACGACCTGTATAGATCGCAAGCCACATGACCAGGTGCATGGGAATGGCATTGCGAACTCGTTTCCAGCCTTTATAAAAGTGATTGGTCAGAATATGAAGTTCTTCTGATGTGATTAAACGATCACGTTCCTTTGATTTAGTAACAATACGAGCTTTTTTTAGACCGATCAGCGAATGTGACAATTCATTTTTTGCATGTGCAACATCTTCACCCCATACAAGTTCAGCATGGTTTAGGACCGATGAAATATGGGATAAATCTTTTAATGCAGTTGCTGGGGCAACTCCATCTATCATTTCAATTGGATTGCCTTTTCGTCGCTCAATGGCAAATGATGAGAAATCTTGACGTGAAAGGGTATATGCATCTTTATGGGCAATATCATAATTACAGATATTTTTTAGTGCTGCAGTCTTGGTATCAGCAAATTCGTCACTAATTTCATCTAAATATTGAGTGATGAATTGTTCTAAAGTTTTTGACACAACCTTAGCTTCTGGATTTAGAATAGCAGGATTAACCAGAATCTCTGCTTCAAGTCGCTTAATCCATTCTTTGGCTAATGACTCTTTTGCAAAAGTTCTTGTTTTAATAAATGGTGGTAAGCCTTTACGAGTTATTCGTATTTGAGCTCTGTATCGAGTTTTACCATCTGCTGTAGTTCGTTCTGCAATTGTTCCCATATTTACGCCATAAAGTTGGATTTACGCCACAAGGGTGATTATGGCGCAAATAAGGCGTAAAGAATAGTTAAGAATGATTGAAAATGATGTAAAACCTTTGAGAATATGGGAAAGTGAAAATTGAGTAAAAACAACGTAATTGAAGAATTGTTTGATAAATCAAAGCATTCCCCTATTTTTGTCGCGCCGATGGCCGGTGTCACTGACCGTCCATTTAGGACACTTTGCAAGTACTTTGGTGCAGGGCATGCGGTGAGTGAAATGATGACGTCGGATCAAACTTTACGTATGACTAAAAAAAGTCTGTATCGTGCTAATTTTGATGGAGAATTAGCACCGATCTCTGCACAAATTGCAGGCTCTGAACCTGAGCAATTAGCGGAAGCAGCACGTTATCAAGTTGCCAATGGTGCGCAAATTGTTGATATTAATATGGGATGTCCTGCCAAAAAAGTCTGCAATAAACTTGCTGGTTCAGCATTACTTAAAGATGAAGATCTCGTTGCTAGAATTTTAGATACAGTGGTTGCGGCTGTTGATGTTCCGGTGACATTAAAAACCCGTTTAGGCTTTTTAAATGGTGATGAAAACATTCTACGTGTTGCTAAACGGGCAGAAGAAGCAGGGATTGCAGCGCTCGCATTGCATGGTCGAACACGTGAAGATATGTATTTAAATACAGCACGTTATCGTTTGATTAAAGAAGTCAAACAAATGCTGTCTATTCCTGTGATTGCTAATGGCGATATTGATAGCCCTGAAAAAGCTAAATATGTTTTGGACTATACAGGTGCAGATGCAGTGATGATAGGCCGAGCTGCGCAAGGTCGTCCGTGGATCTTTCGAGAAATCTCTCATTATTTAAAAACAGGTGAACATCTTGCTGCACCTTCCATTCAAGAAGTAAAAGAAGTTTTACTTGGACATTTGTCTGAGTTGTATCAGTTTTATGGTGAATATTCAGGTTGTCGAATAGCACGTAAACATATTGCTTGGTATACCAAAGGTTTACACTCAAGTAATGAGTTTCGTCAAAATATGTATAAGGTTGAAAGCACGCTTGAACAAGCAAAAGTAGTAGAGTCTTATTTCAATCATTTACTTGAACAAGGCAATATTATGAGTGATGTGCAAATTGAATCTGTGAATTTGTTGGAAACCAAATAATAGATTCAATTTGATTATTGATGATCATTCGATAACACAGTAGAAGTGTAATGAGTCCTTTTTAGAGGGATAAAAAGTTCATCTAAAAAAGGAGTGGTTAAAACTCGCCACTCTATGCGCTAAAGATTATTTAATGTTATAACAATCCAAAATGAAGCAGATGGCTTATGAATAAAAATAATCTTTTGATCTTGGCTGAATATAATATTTGGGCAACGAAACGACTAATACAAAGCCTTGAAAAAATTGATAATGATGATTTCAATAAAAATGTAGGATTGTATTTTAAAAGTATTGCTGGGACACTGAATCATTTACTGCTTGGTGAGCATTGTCTTTGGTATTCACGGTTTAACGAAGGTGTTTCACCCCAAATCACATTAGATATCATTATTCATACTGAAAAAGCTGTACTTCTGAGTGAGTTACAACAAAAGTCTGTAAATTGGATTTCATTTATAGATCAAATAGATGAAACAACGCTTGATGGTCATTTGACTTATAAAAGAGTCTCTGGTCAAGAATTAACTTTACCATTTGCTGCAACATTGATACACGTTTTCAACCATGGCACACATCATCGTGGTCAAATTACAGCAGCAATAACGGCTTTGGGCTATTCTTGTCCAGAATTAGATTTAGTCTACATGTTGGCAGAGCAAACTGTAACTGAATGATATTCAATTTTTTAATTTGATTTCCGTTGATAAATGCCAATCATGATGTGTAATGGTAACCATAAAATGCAGATTAGCCCGATCCAAATATGTGCCCATTTTACATTTTCATGCCATTCTTCAGGACTGTAATATAGGCCTGTTCCAGAAATAGCAAGAATACTCATTAAACTCAGCATGATTAAGCCTGTGATGAGATTACGTTTGATACGCAAAGCCAGCCGAATATGCACTGCAATTAAAGAACCCAAAATAACTAAAAAGATTGCTGCTGTAATACCATGTGTTTTTAAGATATTTACCGTTAAATCACTTGGATCTTGCATCTGCCAATCTTGAGAATAAGCAAAATAGACACCTGTTACTGCCAGTGTTAACCAGACCAGATAAAGAAAATATCGTTGTAAATGTGGAATTTTAATAGAAAATGACATGATGAATCCTGAAGTAACTAAAAAATACATGGCTTGAGCTGCAAATAATTTTAAACATGGATGCTGTGGATTTTGACTGATCGCTACCACTTTGGTTAATGCATCTGCAACATGGGCTGTAGGTGCAATCACACTAAAACTATGTTCTGAGTCTAAAGCTTGCCGATTGATAGGATTGACCAATGCATTCCCATGCTCTGTTTTGGAAAAATAGCTGGCCGATGTTGCAAGTGCACCATTTGCCAAAGCGCCCAATGCATGAAACTCTTGCAGATTTTGAGGGTCTCGGATGACAATTTCTTCTGCAATATGTCCCAAAATTCTCAGATCTCCTCCTGCATTTACAACTGCATTTTTAATACCAGACTTTTTTAAAGAGTAAATGGCTAAATCCACTGCAAATCCTTTCGCAATTCCGCCTAAATCTAAAAGTATGGGTTGGGTAAATCGGACAGAATTATCACCCAATAACTGTAGATGTGCCTGAGAGTGAATTGTCTGATCAGTATGATTTTGCTGTAAATGATCGGGTAATAATTCCCAATTCACCAAAGTATTGGCAATACTGCAATCAAATAATCCATAAGATGCATAAAAGATGCGCTGTGCGCGTTTAAGTACAGCATAAGTTAAAGGATGTACTTGAACGGTATGGTAAAAAGCATTTTGATTTAAATGCGACAATTCACTTTGAGAGTCATGAAAACTCATTAATTGCTGAACTGTTTCGATAGCAGTAAAAGCTTTATCCATACATGCATAAGCAAGTTCAGGAGATAAAGCATCATGTAGCTTTATCTCCACAAAAGTACCCAATAATGGTTTGGCTCTTAAGATGCTAATGACTTCAGTACCAGATCATGAAACTGCAAAATACGCTTTACACCATCAGTCACATGCCGTGAGGATAATGTCGCACCACTGATATTTTTAATATCTTTATTTAATGCAAGCGGAGAAGAGGAAGTCTTACCTACAAATTGCTGACGCCAAGATTCATCACGAACTTGTCCGCCATAAGATTCGTTATATTCCAAAATCTCAACTTGTTTAACGACACCTTTTGCAGTTAAAGCAACTGCATAGGTAATCATTTCATGTTTACCTAAAACTTGATCGATAACCAACCATCCGCCATCGCTACTTTTATAAACTTGATTCGCTTTAAAAGCATAAAAAATACCTGAGGATTTTTTTAAACTTTTCACTTGTTCATCGGTGAGGTGAACTGCAATTTTTTTCATGGTCGCACTTGGGAACATGAGCTTTTGCGCTTGTTCAGCAGTCAAATAAACTGCTGAATGGCCAATGATAGGGGTTACGCTCAGCAAAGCTGTTGCATAAGGCATCCATTTCATATTTAAAATCCTGATGCGATGAATTAAAAGTTATAACCAAATTTTAAACGGAACTCATTCTTGGTTTTTTCAATCAAATGCAGGTTTTTATCATCCTGTTCTTCAAAGGTTTCACGACCGCCACGCAGTTGCGGGAACCATGTTGCTGTAACCCAATAATCTTTAGCGCCATAATGTACTGAAGGTCCTAAGAACCATGACCAACGTTCCTGACCAACTTCTGTTTCAAACTCAGTCTCATATTGTGTTTCTATGCTGCCATACCAATTCGGTGCAAAACGGTAACTTAAACCTGTACCAATTTGTACTTCCAATTCCATCTCTGGTTTAGTTGGCCATTCAAAACCTTCAGGTAAGTTATTAATGTGGCTACGTTTTGCATAAGTGCCTTCAAACATTAAATTACCTACCCAGATTAAACTAGCATCCATAAAATATTTTTGAGCAATCAACATATTTTCAAAACTAAGTGTGTCTTTGTCTTGTCCTGAGTGTGGATCAATTGCGGAATAGCTCAGTTCAAATTGGTTAGACAAACCAATGGGTTCACTTGCAGGGCTTAAAAAGTTATATTTTCCACCAACTTCTAATCCTGAAATTTTAAAACCAAATTTACGATCTGCTGGCATATAACCATCAATAATGATGCCTGAGGTATCCAAAGACATCGATTTCAGCGCAACAGAAGCATTAAATTTATCGGTAATACCACGTTCATATTCAGTTTTATAATCAAAAGCAGAGTAGTGTCCTGCACCTTTATCACTACGATTGGTTACCCATTGATAAAGTTCTTGACCACCTTTAGGTAGTGTTTCTGCACCTTTTACATAGCCAAACAGGTTCTCATCAGCCCATGTCGTTTGGAAAAGTCCAAGTATTACAATCCCCAACCCGATTCGTTTCATATTCAATCCCTACTTTACGGCTCATTATTTTGATAGACGTAAAATTGTTAATAATCATTATCATTAGTAGTACGCGCGAATTCTATTTTTGTACTTATAAATGGTCAATGAGTGTGCATAGAGAAATTGATGAGACAAAGGGGATAATTCAACTTATTTATTATAAGTATTTGATATTAAGTATTTATATTTAGTATTGGAAATTATTGTTGTTAAGTTCATATTAAGATAAAAATTTTATGGTTAATTTTAAGTTAATTTTAAGAAATTAAGGGTTGATTGATAACCAACCCTAAAATTACTTAAAGCACTCAGGAAAATTATATTAAAACGATATGGAGGATTAGCTTATTTGATTCATTTCTACAATCAATTGATTAATCAAATCACGTGCTTCTAATTCACGAATTTGTGACACATTACTTCCTGCCCAAAAAGCACCATAGCCAACATCTCCATTTTTCACTGCCAAAGCATTTAACTGTTTTGCGAGGTCATAGGCATACGGGTAAGGCGCTACATTTGGACGATCTGCTTGATCGATACGTGCTTGCCAATGATTAATGATGCCACGAGCTGGGCGACCAGAAATACTTGCTGTAATTTGTGTTAATGGTTGGTTAAATAATGCTTCACGATAGGCAGCATTAGCATTTGAGGATTTACATTGTACAAATGCAGTGCCTAATTGCATAGCATCTGCACCCAATTTCAGCATGCGATTGGCTTGTTGACCATTCATAATTCCACCGGCGGCAATAACAGGGCATGAACAATGCTTTTTAATCAATTGCACTAAGTCCGCAGTTTTAATTGCACCGTCAATTTGTGCATTGAATATCCCACGATGTCCGCCTGCTTCGATGCCTTGCGCAATAATGATATCGATACCTGCTTGTTCGATTGCCAATGCTTCTGTCAAATTGGTGGCAGAAACCATGGTTAAAATGCCTGCTTGTTTAAGCTGTTCTATTTGATATTGATGTGGAATACCAAAATGAAAACTTACAGCTTGGGGAGCTGTCTCCAAAACCAGATTTAAAAAATCATCATTGTCTTTAAAACTTGGATAAATACATTTCAATTCAGTTGGCGCTGTTGCTCCAAATTTTTCAAACTCAGTATGTAAATGATCAATCCAGTGTTGATTAGCTTCGCTGTCCAAAGGTGTGGAATCATGGCAAAAGAAGTTCACCTGAAAAGCATGTTCGGTGAGTGCTTGCGTTGCCAAAATTTGTTGACGGGCTGTTTCAACACTATTTGCACCTAAACCCAATGCACCTAAGCCCCCTTGATTGGATACTTCAGCAGCAAGTTCGGGTGTAGATACACCTGCCATGGGTGCAATTAAAATCGGATGCTTAATGTTTAAACGTTCTAATAATGACATGATTGAGCCCCTATAGATTTATTTTTACTTTGCCGAAGTTAGGTGTGATTAGCAAATAATGTTCAATATTTTGTTTATAAATGTTTATGAAATACATCTTTAATTGAAGCGATAACAATTTAAGACTAAGACAAATAAGTTGAGACTAAGACAAATAAGGCAAAGAAGATATGCTTAAAATGAATCAATGCAGTAAAACTTTAATCAGCCCATCATTCAGTCTTTAAATGGGCGTGACATGAAATAATGACCCGATCCAGCTTGAGAATGCCATTGCGAGGATTCCCCAAATAGCAACTCGAAAACTGCCTTTGAGAATGGATGTTCCTGCGAAATAACTCGATAAAGCACCTAAAATAGATAACGAAAGAATACCTACAACTAAAACAACAGTTTCTAAATGCGCTTCTGGACTAATTAAAATCGAAAGCGTAGGGAATAATGCACCGATTGAAAATGATAAAGCTGAAGAACCTGCAGCTTGTAAAGGTTTTGCAGCTGTCATTTCGTTGATACCAATTTCATCACGGGCATGTGCTTCTAAAGCATCTTTTTCAGTGAGTTGAATGGCAACTTGATGAGCCAAGTCTGGATCTAAACCACGATGAATGTAAATTTGTGTCAGTTCTTTCAATTCCAAATGCGGGTTCGTTTCTAATTCTCGGGCTTCTATTCTTAGATCAGCTTCTTCAATATCTGATTGTGATTTGACGGAAATATATTCACCTGCGGCCATAGATGTTGCGCCTGAAATTAAGCCCGCAATACATGTAATTAATAGGGTATGGCTGGAAGCACCACTGGCTGCCATGCCCATCACTAAACTGGTGACTGAAATGATGCCATCATTTGCACCTAAAACCGATGCACGTAACCAACCTGTACGTTGAATAAAATGTTTTTCTAAATGATGAGAATGAGACATAAATCAGGCTCTAGGTGATTATCTATGTAAAAATATAAAGATTAAATTTGTTGGAAATTACAATGAAATGTTAGCATGATCACATCATGCCATAGCTTAAAATAGGTTGATAGTATTTCATATGGAACAGAGTTAAGAATTAACTCTATTATTACTTTTTCGGATATTTGATTTGGTATCAGCATATCCAAACTTAAATACACTTTATACGTCAATTTAGACCACCAATACCTTTCTTAGAATATCGTTTCCACTATTTTCGTAAGATTTGTCTAGAAATACCACATCTGTAACAAACTAAGTCAGCATCATTAGTCTCTTCAAATAGCTTACTTTATACGAGTCTTTGTTGACTCTACCTTTTATAGTAAGCTTACTTTGATATTCCAACTGACTGACATAAGTGATTAATATTTAAACGTTATTTGTTTTTAATCTCTGAAACATGTTTAATATATTATTTTGAAAAACAGTCCCATACTCTTCATTTAAATGATAAATAACATTTTTAACAAATTCAGTTTTGGGCTTCTCTTCAGTAAGTTTTTTTCTAACTGACAAATTTTTTGTTGTGGTATGAGTTAGCATCTAGATAATTTTGGGATAGTTTTAGAGGTCTAGTATTGTTGTCCCAACTTATTTCGGGGCTGGGCAACAAAATAAATAAAAAGCCCACTTCATCATGAGTGGGCTTTTTAGTATTTGGCTCTCCAACCTGGGCTCGAACCAGGGACCTGCGGATTAACAGTCCGTCGCTCTACCGACTGAGCTATTGGAGAATCTGAATGCGATTATAAAGATATATGCTTAGCGGTCAAGCCTTTCATGTCATGTTTTGTTCATTTTTAAGTTATCTGCTTTTTATTTGAACGAAAATACAAAAAATCAAAAAAATCCCGTGGAAAAGGTTGCAATACAGATTTTGCCTTGCTAGATTAAATTCATAAAGTGAGTTTAAGCAATGCTTAAACCGTGTGGATTTAACCAACTTGCCAGCACTAAAATGGCTAAATAGGAGACAGCGAATGAATACGCTTACGATTCCCGAAATTTTTTCAAATTTTTCTTATTATCAAGAAAATTATCTTTCTATCATTCAAAATCCTGAACAATATCATACTGAAGTAGCGCATGCAGAATTGCAGATTTGGCCTATTGGACATAAACAAGTTTGGCTAGGTGATTTGTTACAACTTTGGTTTAGTGGGAAATGGCAGATTGATTCTAAGTGTCAATTACATTTAGAAAATGCATCAAGAAATACAAAACAATCTATTCAACGTCAAGGTGATTTTTATTTATTCCAACTGACTGGTAATGTCTTTACTGGGGGAAATCAAGCAAAAGTGTGGTCTTTGTCTGAGCAAAAAGTCATCACATTATCAGTCGACAGTGTGTTTAAAAATCTTTGTTATTATGAATCGATTCGTCGAAATCAAAACCAATCTAGTTTTATTCATTCGACTGTTTAAGTTAAGCGCATTAAAATCTACAGAGCAACACAGTATTAACATCGACAATAATACTGTGTTGAAATCTGATGAGTCATAATTGCATCAATCATTTAACTTTATTTTTTGTGAAATTTAGCTTTAAAATCATTCCATTTTTCTTGGCGATTTGCTTTGTTTTCAGCTTTCTTTTGCTCTTTTAAAGCAGCATTGGCTTGGCGGTTTGCCTGTTCCCATGATTCAACCGAAGCTTCAATTTCTGCTTCAACTTCATCATAATCCCAACGTAAAAGCGTAGCTCCTGATTGTGCAAAGTAATCATTTGCAAGTTGTTCGTTGTCTTCCTGAATATTTAAAATAAGCCCAGTAGAACCAATCGGAAGGGCTTGGCTAATTTTTGATAATACAGCTTGGTCATCTGTTCCTTGATCCAGATCAGCCAATGATCCAATCAAAGCACCTGTGCTAAAACCAAGTAATAAGCCTAAAGGACCACCTAAAATACCAATGAGTGAGCCGATTAATCCACCGTCTAAAGTATTTTCTCCGGTCGTATTGTCCGATCCATCTTGAATTTTAAAAGAACCATCTACAGTTCGTTCAACAATCATTGCTTGATTTATATTGCCAATATCAGCTTTTTTGAGTTGAGAAAAACTCTCATATGCTTTAGCTGAATCGTTCCAAGTTGCAAGAAGTATATTATGTTTCATTGTATTTTTTTCCTATATTAATATTTAAAGCAAACTAATTATTATCCCTATTTTTTGAGCTGGATGTAACGAATAGTTGTTTAAATGTTCTTTTATATGTTTAATGAATTTATTCAAATAAAACAATATTATATGGTTTTAAAAGCTTCGATTGCTCGAATACGGCTTTGTTTTAAATCAACAATAGCTTTTGGATATTTCAAATCAAGATTTGGGTCTTTTGCGTAAGGCTCATGGATCATTTTGTCATCTAAATGAGCAAGTTCAGGCAACCATCGACGAATATAATCGCCTTGAGCATCGAATTTTTGTGATTGGCTGATTGGGTTAAAAATGCGGAAATAGGGGACAGAATCAGTGCCTGTTGAAGCACACCATTGCCAACCACCATTGTTGGCTGCTAAATCACCATCAATCAAATGTTGCATAAACCATTGTTCGCCTAAGCGCCAATCTATTAACAAATTTTTTGTTAGAAACATGGCAACAATCATTCTGACACGATTATGCATCCAGCCAGTTTGTAAGAGTTGTCGCATTCCTGCATCTACGATAGGAATCCCAGTTTGACCCATTTGCCATGCGGTTAAATCATCTGGTGCATCACGCCATTGAATTTTTTGTGTTGCGGCTTTAAAGGGTAGATGTTTTGAAACACGTGGAAAATCAAACAAGATATGTTGATAAAATTCACGCCATAGCAATTCATCTAACCATGTTTGTTGTCCGATATTGTCAATGTAAAAATGCCCTTGCTGTGCGCGGAAAACAGCATTAAAACATTGGCGAATAGAAAGGATGCCAATATTCAAATATGCAGAAAGTTGACTTGTTCCTTCTATGTTTGGAAAGTCTCGTTCTGTTTGATAATTAAAAATTTTATTTTCAATAAAGTCATCAAGTAATTCTAAAGCGCATTGTTCTCCAACTTGCCATTGTTGTTTTATATATTCCAGTTTGAATCCTAAGTTTTGTACAGAAGGAATTGAATCAGATATTTCTAGTTTTATCGTTTGCTGAGGCGTTGGAACAGGATAGGGTTGTGGTATGGAAATACTGAGTTGTTCATAACAATATTTTTTAAATGCGCCAAAAACTTGGTAGGGTTGATTGGATTTATTACGGATTGAGCCAATTGGAAAGATGCTACGATCATGGTAGAGAATTAAATCACGCGCAGATTGGTTTAATGTTTTTTGAACTTGAAAATCACGATCTAATTCATTTACACCAATTTCAATATTGGCATGAACATTTTCAATTTCCAATTCATGACACAATTGATTAATTTCTTTAGCAAAATCTTTCCATAAGGGAATGATGCGAATAATTAACGGAATATGGAGTGATACTAAGCTTTGTTTTAATTGCTGAATTTGGCGTAAATAGAAGTCAATTTTGATAGGTGCATCATCATGTATTCTCCATTGTTCAGGAGAAAGAATAATCAGAGCAATCGTCTGTCCAGACTGTGTCGCATGCCACAGCGCACTATGATCATGGATACGTAAGTCTTGTCTAAACCAAATCAGTTGTCTTTGCATAGCGTTTCGTAATTCACATTAAAATCATGTATTGATAATACATTTTTGATGGGCACAAAAAAGGCAAAGTATAAAACTTTGCCTTTTCGCACAGATCGTTAGATCTTAGTGGTGATGACCACCTGCACCGTGAACATGACCATGTTCTAATTCTTCAGCAGAAGCATCACGAATTTCAACGATTTCAACTTCAAAAGTAAGGTCTTGACCAGCAAGTGGGAAGTTAGCATCAACGATTACGTTGTCGCCTTCAATTGCTTTAACTGTAACGATTTGAACACCATCATCAGTTTGAGCTTGGAACTGCATGCCCGCTTCGATGTTTTCAACACCTTGGAACATTTGCGCAGGAACTTCTTGTACTAGGTCTGGGTTGTATTCGCCATAACCTTCAGCAGCAGGTACGTTTACTGTGAACTTATCGCCAACAGCTTTACCTTCTAAAGCTTTTTCTAAACCAGGAATGATATTACCTGCACCATGCAAATAGGCAAGTGGTTCACCTTGTGATTTATCGAGAGTTTCACCCTCAGCGTTAGTCAACGTGTAGTGGAAAGAAACTACGTGGTTATTTGCAATAGCAGTCATGTTATTGATCCATTCGATAATCGATAGTTTTAAGTGTACATCATAAAGTGAAAAGCAATTTTTGTAGACTAAAATTAGTAAAAAATTGCATTTTCATCATTTTTTTGACGATTTTTTCATTAATAAGGGCAAAAAATCAAATTTCAATGCAATTTAATTTTTGGTGCGATTTTTCGTGTAACAAAATCTTTAGCGGTTAGTAAGCCTGCATGTGCATAACCATAAATCGTGGCTTGATGCATACGGTACAATGATACGTACATTGATTTTGCAACAAAACCTTGAACATTGACCTGTCCCAGTAATTCGCCTACAGCTTTATTCTTGCTTAATGAGACAAGTGAGCCTTTGTCTGAGAATTGGAACATTGGTAATGGTCTACCTTTGATTCGTGCTTGCATTGCTTCAGCCAAAAAGGTGGCTTGTTGGCTTGCTACTTGTGCACGAGGCCCGAGCGGTGCTTCACGTGCATCTAATATACAGTGTGCACAATCGCCAAAGGCAAAGACATTTGGATCGGATTTGGTCTGTAATGTCGCATAGACATCTAAACGGCCCATACGGTCTTTTTCAAAGCCTTTTAAATGGGCAATCACGTCTGGTGTTTTAATTCCCGCAGCCCAAACTTTTAGTTGTGCATCAATCGAAGTGCCATCAGTAAAATAGACTTTCTCAGCATCTACTTTTTCAACACGTTTAGTCGTTAATACGTCGATTTTCATGCGCTCTAATTGATGAGTTGCATGTTCAGCAATTTTTTCTGAAAG
The DNA here is from genome assembly GCF_000214135.1 of Acinetobacter sp. P8-3-8. Lineage (GTDB taxonomy): Bacteria > Pseudomonadota > Gammaproteobacteria > Pseudomonadales > Moraxellaceae > Acinetobacter. The sequence continues at coordinate 20,153 of NZ_AFIE01000007.1, read as the reverse complement.
GGCAGGCAAAATACGATCAGCACCTTCAACCAATGAAATTTTGACATTTTTCGGATTAATTTTATTTAAACCATATTTATAAAAATTCTGTTTAGCTTGTACGAGTTCTGCAGCAAGTTCTACACCTGTTGCACCTGCGCCAATGATTGCAATTTGTAGGTTGCGATCCACATCTTTATTTTGTGCATCCAAATATAAATGTAATAAGTCTTGTTGAAAAACTTCTGCTTGATGGCGACTATCCAAATAGTGACAAAACTCTTTAACACCTGGTGTATTGAAGTCGTTGGATACTGAGCCTAAAGCCAGAATTAAAGTGTCATAAGCTAAAGTAATTTGCTCATGGCTTGATTCATATTTTGAAGATTGGGTTTTGCTTAAAGTGATGGTTTTATTGTCACGATCCAGTTGCTCAAAACGACCCAATACAAACTCATAATGGTGTTTTGCTGCATGGGCATAATAATTCATTTCTTCTTCGCTTGGATTCATGGTTCCAGCAGCGATTTCGTGTAAAAGCGGTTTCCAAATATGGGTAAGCTTTTGATCTACAAGGGTGATTTTGGCTTTTTTACTTTTTCCGAGCGTATCACCAAGCTGAGTAACCAGCTCTAAACCACCAGCACCACCACCAACGATCACAATATGATGTAGATTTGACATACAAAAGACTCGATTTATTATAAAAAAGGATGGCTTAAATATGCCATCCTCTTTAAATATTTGAGTTTTTTTTGTATTACAATTTACATAAATACAATAAAACTGAGTAAAAAAGTCGGTTTTAGAAGTATTCGAATTAAAAGAGTGATTTGATCCATTCTAATAAACGTTCAAACCACGATGCTTGCTCAATATGCACTTCATCTTCAATATCAAAGGTCTGAATTAAAACATTATTTTGATAAACATTCACTTTTGCCAAATGCATAATTTTTTCAAGTGGCGCAGTTAAAGAGGTTTCATTTAATTCAACATTTAAATGTGTTTGCGTATCTTGCAAAGGCTCAACAGCAGTCAGTATGCCGTTTAAGTCAGGTTTCATTACTTTGCTGTTATTTACATCAAAGGTCATCAAATCAATTGGTGTTGGATCATTGTATAAAGATGTGGTGACCAGTTGCGGTTTTTTAGCTTCAACTTTAAACATTTTTAAAGTTGATTTGATCACAGGCAATTCAGCAATCAATTGTTTATCTTTAATTGCGACTTCATCGCGTGTGTATGCATAGCCGAGGTTCAATAGTTTATGCGCAACTTCAGCACGTTTTATGGCACTTTTAGCACCCATCACTACAACGATTAAACGACGATCTGGAGATTCTGCAATGCTAGAAGGGCGATGTGCCGTTAGTGCTAAATTATAACCTGCGGCTTTGGTAAAACCTGTTTTTAAACCATCCACACTTGGATCAGATTTTAAAACCAAATTGGTTGCATGGTGAAAGCGTTGGTTATAGCTGAAACTTGGCATCACTGAATAATGTAAGTATTCAGGTGTTTGCATGGTCACAGCTTGACCTAAAAGCGCCATATCATGTGCAGAAGAAAAGTGGTCAGGCATGGTGATACCCGGTGCATTGGCAAAATGCGTGTCTTTCATTCCCAAAGCTTGAGCTTCTTGATTCATTCGTGCGACAAAAGCGGGAACACTGCCTGAAATACGTTCTGCCAAAGTCACAGCCGCATCATTTGCTGACATGACAATCAGACCAGCAAGCAGTTGATCTACTGAAATCTGCTCGCCTTGTTTGAGATACATTTGTGATTCATCCCATTGCACCATCTGCACAACTGGGGTTGCTGTAATAATTTCTTCTTTGCGAATGTGACCTGCTTTTAGCTCTTTAAGCGCAATATATGCAACCATCATTTTGGTCATGGATGCAGGCGCACGTTGCGCATGGCTATTATATTCAGCAAGGGTTTGCCCTGTCTGCGTATCTAAAATAGTCCAAGCTTCAGCCTCAACCGTTTGAGGATTTATATTTAATAAAGCAGCATTGACCAGTGTGGAACAAATTAAGCTGAGTAATGCAATAAAATAAACGAGAATTTTCAACAGATTTACCTTTAGCCAATCCTATGGCGAGAACGCACAAACTGCGGGGAATGCTATGCCTTTTTTCAAAACAAGGCTAGTTAAAATTGCAGACAATTGCGACTAACAGCGGATGACTTTGTAAAAAAATGCTACTCTAATTGGTAATTTCTTTGTTTTGTATTTTAAATAGATGACTATGTTGCATTATCAAATTGAATTTGACGAATATCGTCAACATCTCGTTCATGTTACTTTACGTTTTCTTGCCAATCCAACACAGGTACTTTCATTACCCACGTGGATACCGGGTAGTTATTTAATTCGTGAATTTGCGAAGCATCTCGAATCGGTTAAAGCCTACGATGAAGATGGTCGTCAGCTGAAAATCAATAAATTTGAAAAAAATAAATGGCGTTTATATAACACAGACCATGAACTGATTACGGTTGAATATGATGTCTATGCCTATGATCTATCCGTGCGTGGCGCTTATGTCGATCAAACACGTTTATACGTCAATCCTGCATGCGTATGTTTAGGTTTAGAAGACCAAGAACAAGCACCGATTGAGTTGGAAATATTCTTACCTGATGGGCTCAAACATTTCCAAATAGCTACAGGTTTAGCGTCTAAAAGCTTAGTTAAAGGGCGTTACACTTTAAAAGCTGATAATTATGCTCAATTGATTGATGCACCTTTTGAATTGGCTGATCAAACTCGTTTTAGTTTTGAAGCCAATGGCATCCCGCATGAATTTGTGGTTTCAGGTCAGCATGCAATGAATGCTGAACGTATGAAACAAGACATTGAAAAAATTTGTAGCACTGAAATCTCAATGTTTGGTTCAGCACCATTTTCAGACTATACCTTTATGACCATGGCAACAGGCAATAGCTATGGTGGTTTGGAACACCCAAACAGTACCAGTTTGATTTCTCCACGTGATGATTTACCTAAAGCTGATGAACCGACTGAGCCTTCGGCGGATTATCAACGTTTCTTAGGCTTATGTAGCCATGAATATTTTCATTCTTGGTTAGTGAAATTTATTCGCCCTGAAAATTTTGCAAATTATGATTTAGATCAAGAAGGCTATACCAGCTTATTGTGGATTTTCGAAGGTTTTACTTCGTATTATGATGATTTGATTTTGTATCGTAGTGGTGTGATTTCTCAAGAGTCATATTTGAAATTATTGAAATCACAGATTGATCGTTATTTACAAAATCCGGGACGTTTTATTCAGTCTGTTTCTGAGTCGAGTTTTGATGCATGGATTAAATTCTACCGTCAAGATGAGAACTCGAATAATGCAGGAACCAGTTACTACAACAAAGGTTGCTTGGTTGCATTGTGTTTAGATTTAGGTTTGCGTTTACGTGGTTCTAACTTAGATGCTTTGATGCGCCGTTTGTACGAAAATTCTCAAAAAGGCATTCAGGTGAATGAACGTACTATTTTTGAATTGTGCAAAGAATTGACAGGTGATGATTGGACTGAGCAAATTAATCATTTGATTAACACCACCGATGAATTACCGTTAGATCAATTGTTCCCTGAATTTGGTTTAAGCTATAGTTTAAAAAATGACAAGACCTTGCCATTTGGTTTAAAAGTTGTAGAAAAGCCTGAAGGTCTACTGATTCAGCAAGCGCGTCGTGATGGTGCGGGCGTTCAAGCAGGCTTATCTGCAAATGATGTGATGGTTGCGATAGATGGCTTAAAAGCTTCTGAAAAGTTACTAAGCACATACGCAAAACAGCAAGGTACATTTACTGTTTATGCTTTCCGCCGTGATGAGTTTATACAATTTGAATTGCAGGGCGGGGAAATTGATTTAACTACTGTTGAGTTAAATGTTGTAGATCAAGCTCAAGCTGAGAAATGGTTGAAGGCTTAATCGATTTCATTTTAGATTAGCATTCATTAGATTTTTAATAACCGATGTTTAGGCATCGGTTTTTTATGCATAGAATAATTCTTAAATTTTAGACATAAAAAACCCTCAATATCTGAGGGCTTTTCAATTTAAAAATAGAATATTTTTATTTGTAGCAATTACGCTTCAATGGTTTGAACGGCAATTTTCTTCGCAGGATCCGCTTTACGACGAACTTGTGGAACAGGCTCACCGTAATATTGACGATCTGCAAAATAACTTGAACGTACCATCGGTGCAGCCCAAATATTTTTAAATCCAAGCTTGTGACCATGTGCTGTATAACGCTCAAATTCTTCAGGTGTTACAAAACGATCAATCGGTGCATGTTCTTTAGAAGGCTGTAAGTATTGACCAATCGTGACATAGTCTACGCCATGCGCATGTAAGTCATCCAAAAGTGCAATCACTTCTTCTTCAGTTTCACCAATACCGACCATCAAACCACATTTAGTTGGTACATCTGGACAATATTCTTTAAACATTTTCAATAAAGTTAAAGAGTGTTGATAGTCAGAACCCGGACGCATTGCTTTATAAAGACGAGGTACCGTTTCAATGTTGTGGTTAAACACATCAGGTGGGCATTCCGTCATGATGCGTAGTGCAACATCCATACGACCACGGAAATCTGGAACTAAGATTTCAAGTAATGTTTTTGGACTTAATGCACGTGCTTCTTTAATACAATCAACAAAATGTTGTGCACCACCATCCAATAAGTCATCACGGTCAACCGAAGTGATCACAGCATATTTCAAACCAAGATTGGCAATGGTTTCTGCCATGTGACGAGGTTCATCAGGATCAAGCGCATTTGGGCGACCATGTGCAACATCACAGAAAGGACAGCGACGAGTACAAATATCACCCATGATCATAAAGGTTGCTGTACCACCACCAAAACATTCAGGTAAATTTGGGCAGGCAGCTTCTTCACATACCGTATGTAATTTTTGCGCACGTAAAGTGGTTTTAATACGTTGAACCTCATCAGGCGCAGCCATCTTGACCCGAATCCAATCAGGCTTTCGAGGCGTTTCAACCGTTGGGATAACTTTTACAGGTATACGTGCAACTTTTTCTGCACCACGTAATTTGACGCCCTGTTCTGGTTTACGGTTCTCTGACATATTCAACTTTTCCACTGTTTTCTACGGGGGAGAGGAGATTTATTATAACGTAGAATGCGAAAAGATAGGGTAAAAACACTATTCATATACTAAATGTGGTTATCACAGAATATATGCATGTGAAATACAGAAAATTTTTTCACTTTAGTTCATAATATGCCCCTAGATATAGACTGAATTTAGTATAAGGAGCTTTAAATGCCACGTAAGAAAGAAGTCGTTAGTGGGAATTTTGTGAAATACGATGCAGTCGTACTTGGCTCTGGTCCTGCTGGTGAAGGCGCGGCAATGAAGCTTGCTAAATCGGGTAAGCGTGTTGCAATTGTTGATATACGTGAACAACTTGGTGGTAACTGTACCCATGTTGGAACAATTCCAAGTAAAGCTTTACGTCAAACAGTTTCAAGCATTATCCGTTATCAACGTGATCCGATGTTTAAGAAAGTAGGGGATTGGAAACAATTCACTATGAAACAGGTATTGCGTAATGCACATAAGGTGATTCAACAGCAAGTTGATACGCATTCACGTTTTTATGACCGCAATAATATTGATGTATTTCATGGGCGTGCTTACATTCAAGATAAGAACACTGTGATTATTTTCAGTGAAGATGGTGTAAAAGAAACTTTAGGTTTTAAACAACTTGTACTTGCAACAGGTAGCCGTCCTTATCATCCACAAGGTTTAGATTTCAATCATCCGCGCGTATTTGATTCAGACAAAATCTTAGATTTAGATTACCCGATTCATAAAATCATCATTTATGGCGCAGGTGTAATTGGTTGTGAATATGCTTCAATTTTCATCGGATTAGATCATAAAGTCGATTTGATCAATACTCAGCACCAATTGTTGAATTATTTGGATGATGAAATTGCTGATGCATTGTCTTACCATTTACGTGAACAAGGTGTGCTCATTCGTAATAATGAACAGATTGATCATTTAGAAACTTTTGATGATCATGTAGTAATGCACCTACAAAGTGGTAAGAAAATTAAAGCGGATGCTATCTTATGGTGTAACGGCCGTTCTGGAAATACCGATGGCTTAGGTCTTGAGAATGTGGGCATTACTCCAAACAGTCGTGGTCAATTGTCTGTGAATGAGCAGTACCAAACTGAAGTGGAAAATATCTACGCGGCTGGTGATGTGATTGGTTGGCCTTCTTTGGCTTCAGCGGCGTATGACCAAGGACGTTGTGCAGGCTCAAATATGAGCGGCGAAGAAAATATTAAACCTGTCACAGATATTCCTACAGGGATTTACACTATTCCTGAGATTTCATTCTTTGGTAAAACTGAAAGCCAGTTAACAGCTGAGAAAATTCCGTATGAGGTAGGACAGGCTTCTTTCCGTCATTTGGCTCGTGCGCAAATTACAGGCGATACAGTTGGTGAATTAAAAATCTTGTTCCATCGTGATACTTTGGAATTGTTAGGTGTACATTGTTTCGGAAATAATGCTGCGGAAATTATTCACATTGGTCAGGCAGTGATGCAAAGTGGAAACAATACCATTAAGTATTTTGTTGAAACGACATTCAATTATCCAACCATGGCTGAAGCGTATCGTGTCGCAACTTTAAATGGTATGAATCGTTTGTTTTAAAATGATTTATTTCCAATAATTTTATTTTTTATAATGAAAACCCGTAAGTGATCTTGCGGGTTTTTTGTGGTTATTAATTTGATTATTTAAAAGGTAAAGATTTAAGATTGATTTGAATTTGTCCAAGTGTTCACAGCATGATCAACCAGTAATTGCATATCGACGAAGATGCCATAACCTTCACCGACTTTTTTTCGTTCGCCATATTTTGAATCAACAAGTTCTTTTCCTATCGGAATAAATTTATCTACATCCATAAATTCAGGTAGATCGAATTCGACCCATTTTCGAGCGCCATTTTCAATGAATGGCGCACCTTCTTTTTCCAGTTTACGATTTGGAAAAGCTCTATTTTCTGCAAGATGTAGTGCTGTACAGCGATTAAAATCTACACCCAGTAATAATACTTTGGCTTTGAGTTGATAAAGTTTGGCTAAAGGGGATTGTTCACCAAAAGGATCATCTAAAAGGTGCTCTTTGGTAATTCCCTCAGCAGCAGGGCCTATTGCACAAAAAGATGCGAAGGGATGATAACTTCTGACTACTTTTGGCCATGTTCTAAATGATTCAGCGATTTGTCCCATTTCTCTTGTTGGAGTAGTTGTTGCTTCAAACACTGGCATGGTATCTCGAATAGTTTGAATCCAAGATTTTGGCACTGGAGGTTGGTTCCAATTGGCAGGATCTGAAATTTGTGATGAATGTGCAGGCATACATACATTTCCCTTACTTCCTACAGTTTCCAAAAGCGCTTTTATAACAGCTATAGCGCCACCATTTACCCAACCTAGCGCACTTAATGACGAATGAACAATGACAGTATCGCCGTGTTTAAGTCCAAGACTTTGCAAATCATCAATTAGGCGATCTATGGTAATTGGATGCGGTGTTCTTTCTATTTGATCTTGTTCTGACATAGACTTTTCCAAATGAATGTAATCATTAAAAACCATGTTTATTCAAAATGATTTGGCAAATTAAGTTTTAAAGTATTTTCAGTGCGTTTTAAAGCATGAGATGTATGAACTGCAATAGTTTTAATATCTGCAAAGCGTTATCATAGTGGCTTAAACAGGTTGGACAAAGCTATGAAAATTGTTGCAGATGAAAATCTAGCATTTACTGAATATTTCTTTTCAGAATTCGGAGAGATTCATCAAGCAGCAGGGCGTTCTTTAACGCATGATGATGTAGAAAAGGCTGAAGCTTTATTGGTTCGATCTGTGACGACGGTGGATGAAGCATTAATTGAAAATACTGCACTACAATTCGTGGGTAGTGCAACCATCGGAACCGATCATTTAGATATTTCTGCTTTAGAAAAACATCAAATTGCGTGGTCAAATGCAGCAGGTTGTAATGCACAAGCCGTTGCTGAGTATGTGATTACCGCATTATTGCATTTAAATCCTGAATATATTGATCAAAATAAAGCTTTTACCTTAGGTATCATTGGTTTAGGGAATGTAGGCTCACGTTTGGCTTATATGGCAAAACTGTTGGGTTGGAATGTGATTGGATTTGATCCATTTGTTGAGCATCGTGACATTCAACAAGTTGAACTTGAAACATTATTAAAAAATGCAGATGCAATTACAACACATGTGCCATTAACCAAAACAGGCGAACATGCGACTTATCATTTAATTGATGCGAACGCGCTAGCGATGATGAAACCTGAAGCGATTTTAATTAATTCAGCACGTGGCCCTGTGATTGAAGAAGCAGCATTAATGGCTGATATTCAAAATACACAGCGTAAAGTTGTTTTAGATGTATTTGAGCACGAGCCTGAGATTTCACAAAAACTACTCGATTTAATCACTATTGTTACACCACACATTGCAGGCTATAGCTTGGAAGGGAAAGCTCGTGGTACACAAATGATTTATGAGGCGTTTTGCAAAAATTTTGGCTATCTTGCAAATAAGAAGTTTGAATCACAGTTACCGACCTGTGAGCAGTATTTTTATGGCAATAATATTAAACAGATTCTAAAAAAATATTTATCTGAAATTTATGATATTCAGCGTGATGACGATAATTTAAGAGCGTGTTTAAAGGATGGTAAGGTTGATCAAAAAGCGTTTGATTACCTCAGAAAAACTTATCCTTTACGCCGTGAATGGGCTGCGCATGGAGGGCCTAAAGCATGACTCAACCAGTTCAGAACATGATTCAATATCAACCGACATGCGATATTCATGCACTTAAATCTCGTGCCAAAATGTATGCACAAATCCGTCAGTTTTTTGCAGAAAAAGATGTGTTAGAAGTTGAAACTCCTGTGCTTTCTCAAGCAGGTGTAACCGATGTGCATTTAGCTTCTGTACAAGCGCAGCGTCATGTGCAAGGGAAGAAGCAAACGCATTATTTACAGACTTCCCCTGAATTTGCCATGAAACGTTTATTGGCGAGTGGTAGTGGTGCTATTTATCAGATTTGCAAAGTGTTTAGAGATGATGAGCATGGTCGTAAACACAATAGCGAATTCACCATGTTGGAATGGTATCGTCCGCAATTCAGTCTGAAAGATTTGATGTTGGAAGTGACTGATTTATTAAATGTTGTACTTGCTCAGCGTTTTGGTGAAGTCCGTCCAACAGTGTTGAGTTATAAACATGCATTTATGGATCGTTTGGATTTAAACCCACTCAAAGCAACGTTGAAAGAGTTAAAAGATGCTGCGCATCGTGTCGGTTTAAATTTAGATTTAGGTGACGATCGTTTGGCTTATATCGACTTATTATTTTCACACATGGTTGAGCCAAGTTTGGGTTTTGATACACCCGTGTTTTTAACTGATTTTCCACCTGAAATGGCATCTTTAGCAAAGACTAAGCGTGATGAAGATGATGAGCTCGTTGCAGCCCGTTTTGAGCTTTATATTGAAGGTTTAGAGCTTGCTAATGCTTATGATGAGTTGATTGATGCAGATGTTTTACGCAGTCGTTTTCAAGCAGATAATGCAGAGCGTGAAAAGCTCGGTTTACATGTAATGCCGATTGATGAGTATTTATTGGCAGCATTACCAAATATGTCGGAATGTGCCGGTATTGCTTTAGGTATTGATCGTTTATTGATGATTGTGATGAATCAAATGAAGTTAGAAAAGGTGGTTACGTTTCCAGCGGGTGTGTCTTAAACTTTTATTATCACAGCAAGATCTTGTTTTATTTCAGGATAAATAAAGAGAAGTTTTATAATATTCATTGGAACTTTGTTTAAATGGTTTACATTGTCTATAAGATAGACTTGAGATTAGTAGAAATAAAATGTTTAATAATCAGAGCCTTCCTACGCAAGCTGAATTTGAAGAGTTATTTATCAATAACCATTCTTTGGATAAAATTCATGCATACCTGAATAGATTTAATCCAATCAATGTAATGAAAATGTCAGGGCAAGAGATTCGACATTCTAATATATTAGCTTGGTTGTTAGACCCTTCAGAAACCCATGGGCTTGGAGACCGTTTTCTTAAATCATTTCTTACCGAGGCCTTACGAGGTGAATATAGTAAAGGTGGTCTAACAGCTGTGGATATTATCCAAGCAGATCTTAGAAATGTCGAAATTTTAAGAGAATGGCAAAATATTGATATCTTTTTGCTTTCTAGACAAAATAATTTTGCAATTATAATTGAGAATAAATTTAGCTCAAAACAGCATAAAGGGCAATTGAAAAAATACATTGATAAAGTAAAAAACACATTTAAAGATAGTCAATCAGCTTTGCAAATTAAAGGAGTTTTTCTCACACTGCATCATGAAGAGGCTGAAGATCCGAGTTATGCATCTATTGGTTATGATGCTATTTGTGAAATTTTGCCCTGGGTTATGGCTGTTGAAGGTTCATCTTTATCCAAACAAGTTTCAGTATTTATTAAACACTATATAGAAACTATCAAAGAGGCTACAGGTATGAGTGAAGAGCTAAAAGAAATGGAGAAATTAGCTAAATCGCTTTATAGACAAAATCGGAAAATACTTGATTTTATTTGGGAACATGGAACTTCTACAGAATTTAATTTAGCTTTAGATGATTTATTTGGTGATGAATGGCAAGAAAATGAATATGTGATTTTAGAAAAGAATAAGCAAAAAATACTAAATCTTTGGAATAGTAGCGATAGGTTTAGTTTTTTACCCTATGAATGGAATAAGTCTCTTGGTGGATACAATCAGAAATGGGAAGGGTGTGAAAATTGGTGGTCAGGTTATCCCGTGATTTGTTGGATTCAACTGATTCGAAATGAAGATTCATCAGGAACTCTTCGCTTATTTGCCGAAGTAGGTCCTTTAGAAAATCACGCAGATAGACAAGAACTTATTCAATATATTAAAAATATTGCTTATAAAGAGAATTTAAAACAAGTTAGTTTTCAAAAAGGTGCTTCTGATATTGGCCGTAAATATTCAAAATTTTTTAAAAATAATTCTAGGAAAGTTGATGATGTACAAGATGTAGCTAAAATAGCTGAAGGTATAGAAGATTTATTGCATAGTTTTCAAGATTGTTTAAAAAAAATTTCTATCGCTTTAGATCAGTTTTACAAAAGCATTCACCATTAGAAATTATCTTAAGCAAGTAAAAGATAATTTTATTTGCTTAAAACTCTACTATTGGTAAAACTCCCCCCATCCCTGAGAGGAATTTTATTTAACGTCAGTTCGGGATAGATTTTGATGTAAGTTATTGAAAAGATAGATCAGGCACAGCGGAGTCTCACCGTTTAAAGTCAGATGCAAGGACTAACCTTCGGTTCGACCTACTTTTCTTTCGGGAAAAGTAGGCAAAACCATTTGTCAGTCGCCAACTCGACAGATACCATCAAGTATCTAATATCTTGCAAAAACAGTATATTGCAGATGTAGTCCTGCCTCGAACAATGCGACTGACGTTTCCGTGTATCATATAGCTGGGAACATATCTTATCCCGAACTCAGGTTATTTATTAAGCCGTATGGCTATGGTGACCTAACTCATGCTTTAAATGTGCAATGGCTTCAATACGTTTTTGAATCAGCATTTCACCAATATCAGAACCTTGAACTTCTGGCGGTAAATCTGCTGCTTTAATTGTTCGTACAATCTTTACAGCATCCAAAAGATAACGAGCTTGTGGATATTCACGGGTTTCCATACCCAAGCGACCTTTAGCATCGCACTCACAGGCTTGAATAAAGGCTTCAACACGCTCAGGACGACGCAATACGTCTAAACGTTGTAAAAGACGCCACACTGTACCCGCTTTCAAAGTAAATGCTTGATGACACTTTAAGTGTTCTTTACATACCGCCAAAGCAAGCTGCTTGGTTTGCGTTGGAACTTTTAAACGATCACAAATTTCTGTAACAGGCTGAATACCACGTTCTTCATGCATGATATGACGAGGTAATTCTTCCTTAGGCGTTAAAGCCTTTCCTAAATCATGCACCAATACCGCAAAACGTACATCTAAAGAATAATCAGCTTTACAGGCTTGTTGTAACGACATGAGCGTATGAATACCACAATCAATTTCAGGGTGGTATTCAGGGCGTTGTGGAACGCCAAACAAAGCATCAATTTCAGGAAATAGGATTTTTAAAGCACCACATTCACGTAATACTTCAAAATACACATCAGCATGCTGTTCCATTAAAGCACGCGAAGTTTCTTTCCATACACGTTCAGGCGTTAAAGCTTGTAATTCACCAGACTCAGCCAATTGACGCATTAAAGCGAGTGTTTCATCTGCAATACGAAAGCCATATTGCGTATAACGTGCAGCAAAACGAGCAACACGTAAAACGCGCAAAGGATCTTCAGCAAAAGCATCAGATACATGACGAAGAATTTTATTATTTAAATCATCTTGACCATGATAAGGATCAAACACTTGTCCCGAACCATCCATTGCCATTGCATTAATGGTTAAATCACGACGAATTAAATCTTCATCTAAGGTGACATTGGGATCAGTAAAAAATTCAAAACCATGATAGCCATGCCCAGATTTACGTTCAGTACGGGCAAGCGCATATTCTTCTTTTGTTTTGGGATGCAAAAAAACAGGGAAATCTTTGCCTACAGGTTGATAACCTTGGGCGAGAAGTTGCTCAGGTGTAGCACCGACAACAACGTAATCTTTTTCGTGATAGGGATGACCGAGTAAATGATCTCTGACGGCACCGCCTACTAAATAAACTTGCATGAAAAAACCTCTATTCTCAGTGTCATCATGCAACAGAATAGAGGTTTTCTCAAGTGCTGAAGTTCAGCGATTTGCTAAACTTCGGCCGTATTGATGTCAGTGTTGATGCCAAATTGACTTTAATATTAGCCTTGAGCTTGTTGAATCTCAGCAACAGTTAAAGCAGTCATATTCACTAAACGACGAGTCGTTGTTGTCGGTGTTAAAATATGAACTGGTTTTGCAGCACCAAGTAAGATCGGACCAATAGTCACATTATTACCTGATGTAGATTTTAACAAGTTGAATGAAATATTCGCAGCATCAAGATTCGGCATGATTAACAAGTTTGCAGAACCTTTGAAGCGTGAATTTGGGAATGCGAAATGACGAATATTTTCATCAAGTGCCGCATCCGCATGCATTTCACCTTCAACTTCTAACTCAGGTGCAATCTCAGTTAAGATTTCAAATACTTTACGCATTTTTTGTGCGCTAGGATCATTTTGATCTGAACCAAAGCTTGAATGAGAAAGCAATGCAACACGTGGTGTCATACCGAAACGACGTACTTCTTCAGCTGCCAAAATAGTCATTTCAGCAAGTTGTTCAGCAGTTGGGTTGGTATTGACATAAGTATCGGCAATAAATAGATTGCGATCTTCAAGCATTAAGGCATTCAAAGTAAAGAAGTTGTTACGACCTTCTTTCAGACCAATGACATGTCTTACGAAATCTAAGTGAATATCGTAGCTCGCATAAGTACCACATAGCATACCGTCTGCTAAACCATGACGAACCAACATTGCAGCGATTAGGGTAGAACGACGACGTGATTCACGTTGTGCATATTCAGGAGTTACACCTTTACGTTGCATGATGTTGTAATAATCATCTGCAAATTTTTCGTAATCAGGGTTTTTCTCTTGATCAACAATAGTGATATTTACGCCATGCTCTAAACGCAAACCTAATTTTTTGATATTCGCTTCGATTACTGAAGTACGACCAACAAGGATTGGCATAGCCAAACCTTCATCTACTGCAATTTGTACTGCACGTAATACACGTAAATCTTCACCTTCCGCATATGCAATACGCTTAGGCGCAGTTTTCGCTTGAGCAAAAATTGGTTTCATCATCAAAGCAGAGTTATAGACAAACTCAGATAAACGTTGACGATATGCAGAGAAATCTTCAATTGGACGACTAGCAACGCCAGAATCCATAGCTGCTTGTGCAACAGCAGGTGCAATTTCAAGAATTAAACGTTGATCAAGTGGGCGTGGAATTAAATAATCACGACCAAATGAAGCTGATTTTTCACCATAAGATGCAGCATCAGCTTCAACATGCGCCATACGAGCAATTGCGTGTACGCATGCAATCTTCATTTCTTCGTTGATTGTGGTTGCGCCTACATCTAAAGCACCACGGAAGATATAAGGGAAGCAAAGTGCATTGTTTACTTGGTTTGGATAGTCTGAACGACCAGTCGCCATAATGACATCATTACGAACTTCATGTGCATGTTCAGGTAAAATTTCAGGATCTGGATTCGCCAATGCAAAAATGATTGGATCAGTTGCCATCACTTTAACCATTTCTTTGGTTAAAATTCCCGCTGCTGAAAGACCAAGGAACATATCTGCACCTGCAATCACGTCTGCAAGTTGATTGCCTTCGATATCTTGTACATAGCGTTTCTTAGATTCATCCAAACCTTCACGACGTGTCGTTAACAAACCACGTGAGTCGGCAACAATGATGTTTTCTTTTTTTGCACCAATGGCACAAAGCAAATCTAAGCAAGATAGGGCAGCAGCACCTGCACCAGAAGCGACGATTTTAATTTCGTCAATTTTCTTACCGTTCAATTGCAAAGCATTGAGTAATGCAGAACCAACAATGATTGAAGTACCGTGTTGGTCATCATGGAACACAGGAATTTTCATGCGTTCACGAAGCTTTTGTTCAATGTAGAAACATTCAGGTGCTTTGATGTCTTCTAAATTGATACCACCGAAAGTTGGCTCTAAGGCAGCAACGATATCGACAATTTTGTCTGGATCATTTTCAGCAATTTCGATATCGAATACATCAACACCAGCGAATTTTTTAAATAAAACGCCTTTACCTTCCATTACAGGCTTTGAAGCCAATGGACCAATGTTTCCTAAGCCTAAAACAGCAGTACCATTACTGACCACAGCAACCAAATTTCCGCGAGCAGTATAAAGCGCTGCCTTAGATGGGTCTTTTTCAATTTCCAAACATGGCGCAGCAACACCTGGAGAATAGGCAAGTGCTAAGTCATGTTGATTGACCAGTTGTTTACTTGGCGTAACGCTAATTTTTCCTGGGGTAGGAAATTCATGGTAATAAAGAGCTTGCTGTTTTAATGATTGATCGTCCATTTGAATCTCGATTGTTACAATGTTCCAGCGAGGCTGGTCGTTTTGGCTAAATATGAATGAATATACCATTTGTTGAGCGCTATCGACAGTCAAAAAGTATATATTTCAATTCTAGTTATAGATAAAAAGTCTAAAAGAGGTATTAAATCGTGATCAGTTTATGTTGTTCTAAATACTGCGTGCTTTCTGTTGCAGTGAGCGGTTTAGAGAAATAAAAACCTTGAAGAATATGACAGCCGTGTTTTTCTAAGAAATCAATTTGTTCTTTTGTTTCAACACCTTCAGCGACCAATGTAATTCCTATTGCCGTACCCATAGCAATAATAGCATTTACAATAGCTTCATCTTTTTCCTGACCAATTTTAGAAATAAAGGCTTTATCAATCTTCAAAACATCAATCGGGTAGCTGGTGAGATAAGACAAAGATGAATAACCAGTACCAAAATCATCTAAGGAAATTGAAATCTGACGGTCTTTTAATTGTTGTAACAATTGATCGACTTGCTCTGACTTATCCAATAAAGAGGATTCAGTCAGTTCCAGCTCTAACATTTTCCCAGAAATGTTGTGTTTTTTAAGAGCATAATCTATATCGTCAACCAAATGCCCACGATGAATTTGCTGAGCGACGATATTGATTGAAACTCGGAAGTGATCAAATCCTAAGATTTGCCAATGATGAATTTGTTTACAGGTTTCATTGAGTACAATTAAACCGATATCTGAAATTAAATTGGTTTCCTCAGCCAAAGGAATAAATATATCAGGTGCTATATAGCCGAGTGTAGGATGATGCCAACGGACAAGCGCTTCAAAACCATAAAGCTGATTGGTTTGAATACAAATTTTAGGCTGATAATTAACAGATAATTTCTGTTCTTTGATTGCTTTTCTAAGTTCATTTTCAAGGTTAATGCCTTGATTTAAAGTTGGTATTTTTGCATTTGAATAGAATTTTACAGCATCACCACCCAAGCGTTTTGCTTCATCTAAGGCAAACTCTGCATGGCCATTTAAACTGTCTAATTGCAAACCATGTTCTGGGAATAATGCCACACCAATAGAAATAGTAATCGTTTGGTCTTGTCCATTGACATCAAACGGATGTTTGAACGCATGTAATATATTTTGTGCCTGCTGGTGAATGGAAAGATTTCCACAGGTCAAATTATAGATCACAGCAAAATCGTCATTGTTTAGATATGCGGTGATGGATGCATTTGCACAGCAGAGTCTTAATCGCTGAGCAACTTTTATCAATAATTCATCACCATGTTTCTGGCTTAGGGAATCATTGAATGCTTTAAAACGGTCAATATTGATACGCAAAACAGCAAAATGTTTAAATAAATTAGAATATTCTGTCAGATAATTATGCAGTTGTTGTTGGAAATAAAAACGATTCGGAAGATCCGTTAAAATATCATAATGTTTTAAATATGAGAGTTTGCGTTCTTGTTTTTTACGATCTGTTAAATCAGTAATAATACCCACATAGTTTACAACTTTGTCTTTTTCATCATGAATAACATTGATGTGAATCCAAAGCACTAACTTTTTACCAGAAGTAAATTCGATGTGTAACTCTGAATCAAACTCACCAGTTTCTATCAACTGCTGTGTCATCTTGATATACGTTTTTGAGGCATAAGAGCCCGTATTGACTGTAATATCAAATAAATGTCGGCCAATAATATCTTCCTGTTTATACCCCAGTAGTTTTTCAAAGAATTGATTCACTTCTACATAACATAGATTGCTATCTAAAACGAAAATACCTTCAGCAACATGAGTAAAAACATTCGCAGCAAGTTTTAGCTTTTCTTGATCAGATTTTTCTTTTTGGATATTACGATGAATACCGACCATTCGAAGTGGTTTATTACTGGCATTTCGTGCAATGACACGACCAATATCCTGAATCCAACACCATTGATTATTTCTCTTGATTCTATATACAGCTTCAAAACGGTCAGTTTTGCCTTTAATGTGCTCGATAAGTAAAAATTTATATTGTGTAATATCATCAGGATGAATATGTTCTGCGAGATTATGATTATGTTTTAAATTGATTTGTCTAAACTCAATTTCATTGTTGGCTTTGGCAATTTCAAAAGTTCGTTTTTCAATATCCCAAATCCATGAATTAATCCCCGCAGTTTCATGGGCAAAATCTAAATTGGCTTGATGATTTTCTAAACGATCATTGATCTGTTTCAGATCGTTGACCCTTTCTTTCACTTTCTGCTCGAGTAATTGATTGTGGAGTTGTAATTCATTTTTAACTTCTTCTGTTTTCGTAAACTCTTTTTGCAATTGTGTTTGTAGCTGTTTAGATTCATCTAAATGGCGTTGTGATTGTTCAACTAATTTTGTGTTGTTGAGATTCAATATTTTTAAGCGATTATGCATACGATTTGCGATTAGTGCGCTGATAAATATAGTAGAAAACCACAATGTGGTAATAACGCTATAAAAGATGAATTCTTCATGGAAGAACAATAATTGTGCACAAATAGCAGGTAAGGCTGAAGGTAAAAAAATACAAAGAAAATAACTAAAACGCTCAACCAAATAGGTGAGTGCCATCACATAAGTAATACTGAGTAATAAACCCGATAAAATAATAATTTGAGTGTGATCGAGTTCAGGATTCTCAATTTTTAAAAAATAATAAATAATGCATATACCAATGCCTAAGGTACTTCCAATCACTAGGCAGAAAAATTGAAACAAAGCATCAATTTTATCTGTATTATTTTTAATCTTATTTTTCTTTAGATATGAAATAGAAAATATCATTCCAAAAATAAGACTAATTAAAATAAAAAACCAATTATTTAAGTAGTTTGAATAATTATTGAAATATAAATAATAGATAAAAATGTCAAAGAAGCTTGCAAACAAAACCCATGCAAGAAAAATTTGCATATGATCTGCCATACTTTTGACTTGTAATGCATTCATGCTTTTCGAAAGAAGCTCATCCTGAACATCCATCATTTGCTGCTGCACCTTATTTCATTTGAATAATATCGAACTAAAAGTAATTAAAAAAAGCATGATTGTTTTGTATTTTAATCGAATTAAAAACGGATACTTTTAGTGTAAAATACTGTGTATTAATCACAATTGCAATAATTTTTTAGTAAATAGATCACTATTTTACAATTATATGATTCAAAATTGATAACGCAACGACAGGTGCTGTTTCAGTACGTAAAACTCTGTCGCCAATACACCAATTTTTAAAACCAAAATCATTTGCATCGGCTATTTCTTGCTCAGATAAGCCACCTTCAGGGCCAATTAAAAGCGCAAGATGATTGTGAATATCAGCAAGCGGATTTAGGTTTTCTTTATTCGGGGCCAAAACTAAGCGTGACTCAGGTAAATCAGTTTTCAACCAGTCTTGTAAAGATTGCGGTGCTCGTATTTGAGGCACTAGATTCATACCACATTGTTCACACGCCGCGATTGCAATACCTTGCCAATGATCAATCTTTTTTTGATCACGATCATATTTTAAACGCATTTCACAACGCTCAGAGGTCAGTAACTGAATTTCTGATACGCCTAACTCTACTGCTTTTTGAATCGCGTAATCCATACGATCCCCTTTGCTCATGACTTGACCTAATAAGGCCGTAAAAGCAGGAGTTCGATTGTCTGGATTAAATGCTGTAATTTTTACAGTCGCAGATTTCTTAGAAACGTCAATCAGTTCCGCATCATATTCACCACCTTGTCCATTGAACAAGGTGGCTTTTTCACCCACCTGTGCACGTAAAACTTTAACCCAATGATGAAATACTGTTTCTGTGAGTTGTACATTCACATCGACAGCTAAATCAGTTTCAATATAAAAACGGGGCATTCAATTTTACTCAAGTCGTGGGTTTAAAATTATGCTAAACCGAGGTCTAGTACAAGTTGACGGTTTGGTTCTGTATGGTTCATCGAGTAGAAGTGTAAACTCGGTGCACCACCTGCAATCAGGCGTTCACATAGTTTCACCACAACTTCATGTCCAAATGCTTTGATACTCGCTGTATCATCACCATAAGTCGCTAATTGTTTACGAATCCAACGTGGAATTTCTGCACCTGTACCATCAGCAAAGCGAATTAAGTTGCTTGCATTGGTAATAGGCATAATTCCTGGAGCAACTGGAATATCAATCCCTTGCTTTTGAATACGTTCTACAAAATAGAAATAGGCATCTGGATTAAAAAAGAATTGCGTAATTGCAGCATTTGCTCCCGCTTTTACTTTTTCAGCGAAATGTTTAACGTCCGCATCAAAGTTATCCGCTTGAGGATGCATTTCAGGGTAAGCTGCAACTTCAATTTTAAAATGATCACCTGAATGTTCACGAATAAAACGCACAAGATCAGTTGCATAAGGTAATTCACCTAATCCAACTTGTCCTGATGGTAAGTCACCACGAAGTGCGACAATACGGTCAATGCCTTGCGCTTTATACAAATCCAGTAATTCAGCAATACGAACTTTATCATCACCAATACATGAAAGGTGAGGGGCTACAGGAGTACCTTTGCCATTAAAGTCAGTAATTGCAGCAAGTGTGCGTTCACGTGTAGAACCACCTGCGCCATAAGTCACTGAAAAGAATTCAGGATTAAGCAGTTGTAATTCTTGATGAACAACCTTAAGTTTTTCCGCACCTGCGTCTGTTTTTGTTGGGAAAAACTCAAACGAAATTGGAACACGTTTAGTCATGGTTAAATCCTTTTTATAATACTATTTTAATTACTTTAACCTCTCCCTAACCCTCTCCTATAAGGAGAGGAAACCAAGTCCCTT
>NZ_AFIE01000008.1 GCF_000214135.1 Acinetobacter sp. P8-3-8 | reverse complement strand
GATGGCGTTTTTTTTATTGAAAATTGATTGCAAAATTAAGCCCATTATTTTTTCTGAAATAAATAGATTTGAAATGCGGCCTTCAATTGAGTCTTGATTTGCTCTTCCAAAGCCAACCGCTTTTCAGGTTTTGCTTTATATGCATACGGCGTCATTGCAATCAGATTTTTCAATTGGATTTGATCCAACTCAAAATTTGATTCAACAATGGGATGTTCAATCAATTCAAAATGTTCTTTTAGCTGTTCAACAAACTTATGTGGTTCATGTGCTTTCACTTCTTCAAATAAGCCTTCACGCATTGCCAACAAATGTTCAGGCGCAGGCGTAACTACCATGAGATAGGCTTTAGGTTTCAATACACGCAAAATTTCTTCTTGAGGAATGGGGCTAAATAAACTGCTACACAAATCAATAGAATGATCTAGTACAGGTAATGTTGCACCTGTACCGACAATCCAAGTCACTTCCTTATTAAGCTTCGCTGCAACTTGTACTGCATTTTTTGCAATATCTACACCCACACATTGCATAACCTCATGTTGCATCGCATCGGTGTAATAACCTTCACCACAACCAATATCAAGTAGGTTTTCAATTTTTAATTCACGAATCTTTTCTACAACTGCTCGTTGTAATGGTGCATAAAAACCACCACTCAAAAATGCACGGCGTGCTTGTACAGATTCAGGTGTATCCCCTGGGTTTTTACTATGCTTATGCTGTACAACATGCAAATTGACATAACCTTGTTTTGCCACATCATAGCTATGATTGTTTATACAGCGCCATGTTTTATCCGTTAAGCTGAGCGCTTCACGACATACTGGGCACATCAACACATTCATAACATTCTCCAAACTCATTTAAAGTTATAAAAAAAGCCGGCAACTGCCGACTTTCTCAAACAACTTTTGCTTAACGCAATTTTAAAGTCATTAACCCTAAAACTACCAGCATAATTGTAATAATCCAGAAGCGAATGACCACTTGGGTTTCACGCCAACCTTTTTTCTCATAGTGATGATGCAAAGGTGCCATCAGGAATACACGTTTATTACGCATACGTAATGAACCGATTTGCAAAAATACAGAAATGGCTTCAACTACAAATACGCCACCCATAATCGCAAAAACGATTTCTTGACGAACCATCACCGCAATCGTACCCAACATAGCACCAAGTGATAATGCACCAACATCACCCATAAATACTTGCGCAGGATGTGCGTTATACCAAAGGAATGCTAAACCTGCACCGATCATTGCCGCACAGACAATCACCAATTCAGAGGTATATTTTACATAGGGAATGTGCAGATAATTAGCAAAACGAATATCCCCTGCCAAATAAGCAAACACACCCAAACCTGCTGCAACCAAAACGATTGGCATAATGGCTAAACCATCCAAGCCATCCGTTAAATTCACAGCATTTGAACCACCATTGATGACTAAATAGGTGAAAATAATGAAGCCTATTCCCAATGGAATTGCAGATAATGGAATACTGAGATTTTTAAAGAACGGAATCAACAAATCCAGCATATTCGCGGTATGCACAGGATTTTCTTGTTGTGTCGCAATGACATACAATGCAATGCCTGCACCTAGCGAACCTACTGAAGTCCAAAAGAATTTTTTCTTGGCAGGCAATCCCGCATTATCTTTATAACGAACTTTGATCCAGTCGTCCGCCCAACCCACAGCACCAAAAATAACCATCACGGCTAGCACAATCCACACATAAGGATTAGATAGATCTGCCCAAAGTAGGGTACTGATTCCAATCGAAAGTAGGATTAAAATCCCGCCCATCGTTGGCGTACCCATTTTCTTAGCATGGTTTTCAGGTGCAAAAGAACTCACCGCTTGACCGTATTTTAAGGCTTGCAGTTTACGAATCATGACTGGCCCCAAAGCCCAGCCAATTGCTAATGCAGTCAATACACTTAACAGCGCTCGGAATGACAAATATCGAACAACTTGGAACGCATTTTCATAACCCGCCAAGTGCTGAAATAACCAAAACAGCATTAAACTTTCTCCATCAAATCAGCCATCAACGTTTCCATATGGGTATAACGAGAACCTTTAAACAAGAAACTCATGGACTGTGGTTGATGTGTTTTAATTAAACTTAATAATAACGGTAGTGCTTGCTCTTGATTAAGAAAAGCTTGCATTTTTTTACCATACTGCGTGCTTCTTGCACCTTCTTGCGTTGCAGGTGAAAACTCACCAACAGCAACCACAAAGTTAATCCCTTTTACTGAAACAAGATCACGCCCCAACATATAATGTTGCTGCGCAGCCGAATCCCCGAGCTCACCAATATCACCAATCACCATCACCCGAACCCCCTCTTGCTGAGCAAGCACTTCTGCTGCAGCTCGCATTGAAGTCGGGTTGGCATTGTAAGTATCATCAATAAATAAATAATTGCCTTTACGAATAAAGTTTAAACGACCTTTCGCACCTTGTGCAGATTCCAGCCCCAGTACAATATCATCTAAATCAATACCTATTGCCAAAGCAAATGCTGTTGCTGCTTCCGCATTATGTACATTATGTTCGCCTGCAAATGGTAAATTTACTGTACGAACACCATTAGGCGTATTTATTGTGAATGTTGCAGATTGAGCTTGTAATTCAATTTCAGATGCGAAAACTTCACCACCTTGACCAAAACTCAATACATTTTCAGTCTGCACGGCTTGGCGAATGGTATCGCTAAAATCATCATTGGTTGGGACAATCGAAGTTCCAGCTTGATCTATATGCGCATAAATTTCTGATTTAGCACGGCAAATCCCATCACGCCCACCAAACTCTCCCAAATGTGCAGTCCCAATATTGAGAATACCTGCAACATGCGGTTGAACTAAGTTTGAGGTGTAATCAATTTCACCTTGATGACTGGCACCTAATTCCATGACAGCATATTGATGTTCAGCCCGAAGCTCCAATAACATCATCGGTACACCCAAATCATTATTGAGGTTACCACGTGTAATTAAAGTTGGTGCTAAACGTGTGAGAATACTACCTAGCATTTCTTTGGTGGTGGTTTTACCACTACTGCCTGTCAATGCAATCACTTTTAATTGCGGATGTTGCGCTCGACGATATGCACCCAAATGGCCCAATGCCAAGCGCGTATCAGCTACAACCAACTGACAAATATCAGTATCAATAGGCTGACTGACTATAGCCACTTGACAGCCATTTGCAGCAACTTGTGCAATAAAATCATGCGCATCAAAACGCTCACCTTTGAGCGCTAAAAATGCATCACCATTTTCCGCATGACGTGAATCCGTCAAAATACGTTTAATTTCACCTTGTGGTGCTTTGTCTAAATACCAATAACCTTGAGTCGCTTCAGCAAGTTGCGCTGCTGACCATGGCTCCAAAGGCACAGTACTTGTCGTAGAAGTATGCATCTCTTCTTCCTACTGAGCTGGATAAGCTGAATTTGGTTTATGGTGTTGTGCATCAATCGCCGATTGCACTTCCACGACATCATCAAACCAATGGCGTACACCATCAATTTCTTGATAATTTTCATGTCCCTTGCCTGCAATCACCACAATATCACCCGATTGTGCGTGTTTTACGGCATATTTGATTGCTTCACGACGGTCATGAATTTCATGTATCTCGCGTTGGCTAAAATCAACGTCACGTTTCATATCTGCAAAAATCTGTTCAGGATCTTCAGTTCGAGGATTATCTGAGGTCAATATGACAGGATTAGCTTGCTCTAATGCAGCTTTAGTCATCAATGGTCGTTTACCACGATCCCGATCACCACCACATCCAAAAACTGCCCAAAGTTGATTTTCAACATGGCGCTTTAAAGTTTTTAAGACTTGTGTCAAAGCATCTGGAGTGTGAGCATAATCTACAACAAATAGGCGATCTTCATCACGAATCACTTGCATCCGTCCTGGTGCGCCTTTGAGTTTTGGCACTGATGCAATCAATGCTTTGAGATCAAAGCCTGCTTGTTCAGCCACAATTAAACTGGCAACTAAATTTTCAATATTGAAATGTCCAAGCAATGGACTCTTCACAGTAAATTCACCTTTTACTGTTTTCAAATGAAAACTTGCACCTTCCAGACTGTATTTAATCCCAAAAACTTGATAATCAGCAGCTTTAGCTGTGGAATAAGTTAATACTTTTGGATGCGCTAAATTACTACTTGCAGCATTGAGCATGATATCGGCATGTGCATCATCCATATTAATCACAGCTACTTTTAAACTTGGAAATTTAAATAAGCGTGATTTTGCTTCTGCATATGCTTCAAGTGTTCCGTGATAATCCAAATGATCACGACTTAAATTACTATAGGCTGCGATTTCAATATCACAACCATTGAGGCGACCTTGCTCCAAACCATGAGAACTGGCTTCAAGTGAAACAAATTCCGCACCTTGTTGAGCAAAATCATGCAGTAAGTTTTGTAAATGCAGTGCATCCAAAGTGGTGTGCGAAGATGCTTCTAGGTTCGGTAAAATACCGTTCCCTGTTGTTCCCATCACCGCACATTTTTTACCTTGTAGCATGACTAATTCTGCAACTAAGCGTGAAATCGTCGTTTTACCATTGGTTCCTGTCACTGCAAGTACATGTGCAGCGCTCACTGGATCAGTTGCTTGTAAATATTGTTTTTGCCATTGCCCCATTTGCTGACGAACATCTGGGCAAACAAAAACATCTGCAAGTCCCAAGTCCGTTTCACTGACAATACCTAAAGCGCCCTTATCTAAAGCTGATTGTACAAATTGCAATGTTTTTTCAGGCTGAGAATAACTGGTCAAAGCGATAAAAATTTGACCCTGTTGTATCGAACGGCTATCCAGGCTAAACCCACGAAATGGCGCGGACATCCAAGGCAGTTGTGTTTCGACATTTACGATGTCTTGAAAATGAATCGTCATATTTTACCTATTTGGATGCTTTTGCAGTTTCTAACGGCTTATCGAGTGGAACATTCATCAATCTTAACGATTCTTGCATGATTCGAGCAAATACAGGGGCAGCAACAAGACCACCATAATATTGACCTCGTGGGTTTTCAACCACCACAATAATGGCTAAGCGTGGATCACTGATCGGTGCAACACCTGCGAATAGAGCACGATATTCAGTATTTGAATATCCTCTATGGTCAGGACGTAGTTTATGCGCAGTACCTGTTTTACCACCTACACGATAACCCGGAATATTAGCCTGCTTAGCAGTACCGCCCGGCATCGTGACTTGCTCTAACATTAACAAAATATTGTCTGCAATTTTAGTATCTAAAACCTGTTTGCCTTTCGGTTGATCTTCCAGCTTATATAAACTGAGTGGATATTCCACCCCATGATTAGCCAACATGGCATAACCTTGAGCCAATTGTAGAATGGTCGCATTTAAACCATAACCATAAGCCATGGTTCCGATTTGCGACGAATTTAATTTTTCAGGAGGGAGAACTAAACCACCACTTTCACCCGGGAATTTAACGGCTGAACGCTGACCAAATCCAACACGCTTAAAGAAAGTAGGTAAAGTTTCTTTGGGAAGTGATAATGCAATTTTTGCAGAACCGACGTTAGATGATTTAATGATCACCCCAGTCACGGTCAATGCACCATAATTATGCGTATCACGAATAGTATGCGAACCTAAACGCATAGAACCCGGACTGGTATTAATCACGGTATTAGGCGTGTATTGACCACTTTCCAACCCTGCGGCAATCGTGAATGGCTTCATGGTCGAACCGGGTTCGAACATATCAATCGCACCACGGTTTCGCATTGCATCCTTATTACTTAATCCATCTTTATCATTTGGATTATAAGAAGGCCAACTGGTCATGGCTAAAATTTCACCCGTCTTCACATCTACCGCAATCGCTGAAGCAGAACGTGCATTATTGGCAACACCGACTGCTGTTAATTCACGATACATAATATATTGCAAACGTGAATCAATACTGAGGGTGATGTTTTCACCTGTTTTGACTTCTTTAACCACTTCAGGTGTTGTAATGCGATTACCATGTTTATCGCGAGAAATTTTCTGCTCACCATCCTCACCAGCAAGGCGAGTGTTAAGCTTCATTTCCAAACCTTCAATACCTGTGCCTTCACTATTGGTCAAACCAATAATTTGAGCATTCGGTTGGGGTTGAGGGTAATAACGCTTATAGGTTTTTTCTGCATACACGCCTGCAAATTTACGTTGCGTGATTAAATCTGCTTGTGGTGGTGGAACTTCTTTTTTAAGCACTAAATAACGTGAACGAGGACGATCTGCTAATTTTTTCTTTAAATCCGCACGATCAATACCAACAACATCTGCCAATTCATCTAAATTTAAATTTTCATCAGGTAATTGACGTTTTAATTTACGACTGTTTGGGGTTTTCTGTAATTCAGCCGTAATTTTTTCGAACTGGTCTTTAGTTTCAAAATATTCACGTGGATCAATGACCACTTTCATAATCGGTGAACTGATCGCCAAAGGCACGCCATGACGGTCACTGATCACGCCACGCATGGCTTTTAATTTTTCAGAACGCAGAATATTGGCATTGGCTTTGTTTTGTAAAAAGTCTTTATTAATGACTTGAACATAAAATGCACGACCGACCAATCCTACAAAGCAGAGTAAAACGACACCCCACAATAAATAAAAACGCCACATTTCCAGAGAAACGGTGTTTTTCTCTGTAATCGATGGCTGCTTTTTACGTGGCTGCCGAGTCTGTTTAGTTTGCTTATCTACCATACAGATGCCTTACTTCTTCTGCTCTGATTCAGACGGTAATGAAATGACAACTGTTTGTGCAGCTGGCGGTGAATACATTCTGAGTTGTGTAACTGCACGTGTACCAATCTGAGCAGTCGCCCCAAAGGTTTGTTGTTCGATCAACAAGCGTCCCCATTCCGCATTGATGTCTTCACGCTCACGCATATAACTATTTAAATCACGAAAATCATGACGATAAGCAAAGACTTGCATGACCACCATAAATGCGCTCGTCAGTACCAAAAAAATCACTATGCCATAAACAATAAATTTTTTTATTGTCAACTTTTGTGTTGATTCTTCTACAATTTCTTCTTTCATTCTGCGCCTTTATGTTCTAAGCGTTCTGCAACTCGAAGCCAAGCACTGCGTGAACGAGGATTTGCTTTCACTTCCTCTTCACTTGCACGAATCCGATCTACTTTTTTCAGTCTACGTGTGTCTTGGACTTTTTGTGGTAATCCCCAACCATTATCTTCAGCCAAAGTTGATTCTTTTTGAATGAATTGCTTAATAATTCGGTCTTCAAGTGAGTGGAAACTAATCACCGCTAAACGTGCATGTGATTTTAGCAAATCTACAGCTTGAGGTAAAAAATGATGAACATCATCGAGTTCTTTATTGATTTCAATACGAATGGCTTGAAAGGTTCGTGTAGCAGCATGTTTATTTTTTTCCCATTTCGGATGGGCTACTTTCACAATTTCAGCCAATTGTGCTGTTGTTTCAATATAACCTGCATTTTTAATGGCTTTGGCAATACGTCGACTATAACGTTCTTCACCATATTGAAAAATAACATTAGCAAGATGTTCTTCTTCAACACTCACTAACCATTCAGCAGCAGTTTGTCCCTGAGAATTATCCATACGCATATCAAGTGGGCCATCTTTCATGAAACTAAAACCACGATCTGCTTGATCTAACTGTGGCGATGAAACACCTAAATCTGCCATAACACCATCCACCTGATAAATATCAAGTTGATTGAGTTCTTGTTGTAAATCTGCAAAGCTGGCATGAATAATTTTAAATCTTGGGTCTTCTTTTTCGAGTTGATAAGCCACTTCTAAAGCTTGCGGGTCTTTATCAAATGCATATACACGTGCATTTTCATCTAATTTAGACAGCAATAAACGCGTATGCCCGCCTCGCCCGAATGTCCCATCCACGTAAATTCCTGTATTGCGATCTGCAAGTAAAGCATCGACAGTTTCATGTAGTAATACAGAAATATGAGACATAAGTATGGTTTCAGTTCAATCAAAAAAGTAACTGCACATTATTACCTTGTTTTACAAAAGCTCCAAACGACTTTTTGTAGGGAAATATTACTTTTTATAGAGAAAACCGTTTTAAGCAATTTTTTACGATATTTCTGAGCATTATTTTAGATTTTCAACCCGATCATTTGTTAAAAAACCTCCAAAATGGAGGTTTTTTAACATCAGAACAAATGCTTTAAGTAAATTAACGCTTTGAACTATATATTTGATCAAACACGCCGCCATTTACAAAGTGTGTTTGTTGCGCTTTTGCCCAACCACCAAAGACTTCATCAATCGTGAATGTTTTTAACGGTGGGAACTGTTTTGCATATTTTGCCAAAACTTTTTCATTACGTGGACGGTAGAAATGACGAGCAGCCATATCCTGTCCTAATGGAGAATACAAATAATTGATATAGCCTGTAGCTAACCATTTATTACCATTCTTCTCTACGGTTTTATCTACGATTGCCACTGAAGGCTCAGTTAAAATCGACATAGATGGATAAATAATATCAAACTTATTACCCAAGGTTTTCTTGCTGATCATGGCTTCATTTTCCCATGTCAGTAGTACATCACCAATGCCACGTTCAGCAAAAGTCGTCATTGAAGCACGTGCTGCTGGATCCATGACTTTTACGTTATGGTACATTTTAGACACAAATTCACGTGCTTTGGCATCATTACCACCCGGCTGTTTAAGCGCATAACCCCACGCCGACAGATAAATCCAACGTGGTAAACCGCCCGTTTTAGGGTTAGGGGTAATAATTTGCACACCCGGTTTGGTTAAATCCGTCCAATCTTTAATATTTTTTGGATTACCTTTACGCACCATAAATACAATGGTCGACGTATAAGGTGCTGAGTTATAAGGAAACTCTTTTTCCCATCCTGGATTGATTTGACCTGATTTAGCAATTTCATTGATGTCATTTGCCAAAGCTAAAGTCACTACATCACCTTTTAAACCATCAACAACGGCACGTGCTTGTTTGCCTGAACCACCGTGCGATTGTTTAAAGTTAACGGTTTTACCTGTGCGCTTTAACCAATATGTACCAAATGATTGATTAAACTCATCGTAAAATTCACGTGTTGCATCATAAGAAACATTCAAAAATTCACGGTCTGCTGCATGCGAAGCTGTCGTAGTCGTCAAATTCAAACCAGCTACAAAAAGCGCTGAAGCGAATAACGCTTTTAAATTAGTTTTCATCACTATATCAATCATTCATCTATCATTGACTTCAATATATGAGATTCGTTGATAAACTGCAATTTGATCAATGATCAAATGATGTCTTTATGACTTTAACTTTACTTTTAGATGTCAGCTCTTAGAAGTCACCTATTTTTTGTATGAAAATATAAATCCACTGAGATATTCATATATTCACATTTTAAGAATAAACCACAGCAATTATATGAGAATTTAAGCTTCTTCGATCCAGTTAAAATCATACGAAAATATATGATTTGCAAATGCATTTCCGAAGCCTTAAATCATAGAGTACGAACTATCTTTCAGCAGTAAATTGATCGTAAATCCCGCCATTCGCAAAATGTGTTTTTTGTGCTTTAGCCCAACCACCAAAAACTTGATCTATCGTGAATAATTTAATTTTCGGAAATTTTCCAGCATACTTTTTAGCTGCTTGAGCATTACGAGGGCGGAAATTATATTTTGCCGCAAGATCTTGTCCTACAGGTGAATATAAGTAATTCAAATAGCCTTTTGCCAAATGACGATTGCCGTCTTTATCTACAGTTTTGTCGACGATGGCAACTGATGGTTCTGCCAAGATTGAAATTGATGGATAAATAATTTGATATTTATCTTTATCTGGCCCCGAAGTTGCTAAGAGCGCTTCATTTTCCCAAGACAGCAATACATCTCCAATTCCACGCTCAGCAAAAGTCGTTAATGAGCCCCGCGCACCCGAATCTAAAACTTTCACATTTTTATAAAGTTGCTTAACCAACGCCCTCGCTTTAACATCATCGCCGCCCGGTTGTTTTAAAGCATAGCCCCATGCAGATAAATAAATCCAACGGGGTGCTCCTCCCGTTTTTGGATTAGGTGTAATAATTTCAACATCAGGTTTAACAAGATCATTCCAGTCTTTAATCCCTTTTGGGTTACCTTTCCGTACTAAAAAAACAACTGTTGATGTATAAGGTGCTGAATTATTGGGAAACTCTTTTTGCCAATTTTTGTCAATCAACCCTGCATTGACAATTTCATCAATATCATTCGCCAAAGCCAAAGTCACAACATCCGCCTGCAAACCGTCAACCACCGAACGTGCTTGCTTCCCAGAACCACCATGCGATTGTTTAAACTCAACGTCTTGCCCCGTTCTTTGCTTCCAAAAAGTACCAAAGCTTTTGTTGTATTCCTGATAAAACTCTCGGGTTGGATCATAAGATACATTTAAGAATTCTTTTGCTGCATAGCTTTGCCCCACACCCAATAAACTTACAAAACCCAATACAAATAATTTTTTCATTTAAGTTCTCATTTAATATCAATTTACCGATCATTAAATGCACTATATTTATAATTTTTTATTTTAACAATCATGCAGTTATAACATTTAAAACTATTCAATCCATAATTCTAGATATCTAAAATAATGTAAACTTTATCTTTATTTCTTTGAATAATGACTCAGCAACATTGATTAGCGTGTGATTCTTCACTATTCATTCATATTTCTATGTTATTTATTAAATTATTACATTTCGTTTCAATGATTGTTTATTAGACATTTTTTGTGTAGTATTATTAAAAAATGTGACGCAGTTATACATTTTAGTAACAAAGTTTGCTACAATTTAGTCTGTGGAAAACAATAATCAACCATCTAGGGGAGTTGATGGCATGGACAAACAGTTAATATCTATATTGGGTTTTAGTCTCGTTTTATTTGCACAAACGGGGCATACAGCTGCGATTAAAGACACAAATAAACCAATTCAATCGACCATTATGATTGAAAAGCAATCACCGATTGAAAAAGCATTGAGTCAACAAAAACGCAGTGATTATCTTTTGGTTTCTGATAAAGACCAAATCAAAGTTTTGACATCAATCAAAGTCGCACCTGCGCAGAATTTTTTAGCTGAACAACACCAAAAATTTTCACGTTTTGTTCAAGCTTTATTTCAACCACACAACTCTTAACAACATGATTTAACGAAAATAAATTCGAAGCTCCCTAAAAGAATTTATAAGCCCAATCGTTTATTGGTGAATTAACCCTTAAGCGTTTGGGCTTTTTCGTTATAATGGCTTTAATTTACATTCTGAATAATATTTAGTTATGAAAGTCCGTACTCGTATTGCACCCTCTCCTACTGGTTTTCCACATGTAGGTACTGCCTATATTGCTTTGTTTAACTTATGTTTTGCTCAGCAGCATGGTGGCGAATTTATTCTTCGTATTGAAGATACTGACCAACTGCGTTCAACACCTGAATCTGAGAAAATGATTTTAGATTCACTCCGTTGGTTAGGTCTAAATTGGTCAGAGGGACCCGATATTGGTGGCCCACATGCACCTTATCGCCAATCCGAACGTATGGGTATTTATAAAGACTATGCTTTAGAACTGATTGAAAAAGGTCACGCATTCTACTGTTTCGCAACAGCCGAAGAGTTGGATCAAATGCGTGCAGAACAACAAGCACGTGGTGAAACACCACGCTATGATGGTCGTGGGTTAAAGCTTTCTCCAGAAGAAGTACAACAACGTTTAGGTGCAGGCGAACCGCATGTGATTCGTATGAAAATACCTGAAGATGGTATTTGCAGATTTGACGATTTGTTACGTGGCGAAGTTGAAATTCCTTGGACACAAGTAGACATGCAAATTCTACTCAAAACCGACGGTTTACCCACTTATCATTTAGCCAATGTAGTCGATGACCATTTAATGGAAATCACCCATGTAATCCGTGGCGAAGAGTGGATTCCATCTGCACCGAAACACCAATTACTTTACCAATATTTTGGTTGGGAAATGCCTGTTTTATGCCACATGCCATTGTTACGTAATCCAGATAAGTCGAAATTATCAAAACGTAAAAACCCAACATCGATCAACTACTACAAAGACATTGGTGTATTGCCTGAAGCCTTATTGAACTATTTAGGTCGCATGGGTTGGTCAATGCCTGATGAGCGTGAAAAATTCACACTTGCTGAAATGATCGAACACTTTGATATCCAACGTGTATCTTTAGGTGGTCCAATTTTTGATGTTGAAAAATTAAATTGGCTCAATGGTCAATGGATCAAAGGTTTAACACCTGCTGAGTTATTAGATACTTTGCTGGCATGGAAATCTGATCGTAAAACATTAGAAGAGATTGCTGCTGCTATTCAACCACGTATTCACTTACTTTCAGAAGCTGTAAATTGGGCAGGTTTTTATTTCAACCAATTCCCAACATTGTCAAAAGAACAATTTGAAAGTAAAAAGCTGTCTGAAGAACAAGTTCGCCAAAGCCTACAATTTGCGATTTGGCGTTTAGAAAGCTTATTTACGTGGAATAATGACACGGTTAGCCAAACTTTAATGGATTTGGCAAATCAGATGGAAATCAAACTACGTGATTTCATGCCAGCATTCTTCATTGCAATCGCAGGTTCAACTTCATCAACTCCTGTTATGCAGTCTATGGTCACGATTGGCCCTGATTTAACTTTTGCTCGTTTACGTCATGCGCTTGAAATTGTAGGTGGACCGAGCAAAAAAGAAGCGAAAGTTTGGGAAAAACTCAACGAAAGCTTAAAATTGCCGAAAAATGATGCAATCGATGAAGCTTAATTAAATTTTCTGTTGACGTGTGAGCGCAATATGCCTAATATTGCGCTCACACAGACTGGGGTCATAGCTCAGTTGGTAGAGCGCTACAATGGCATTGTAGAGGTCAGCAGTTCGATCCTGCTTGGCTCCACCACTTTAAAATCCTCTGTTGTGTTGCCTCACTTGTCCCTATCGTCTAGAGGCCTAGGACATCGCCCTTTCACGGCGGTAACCGGGGTTCGAATCCCCGTAGGGACGCCATATTCAAGATGGCGACATCTTATAGAAAACCCAAGCATCATGACTTGGGTTTTTTATTGTCTAAATTTTATTGATAAGATTTTCTTGGCATTTTCTTACGACTTTTGCATTCTGCATAATTACGATTAAAATGACAGTCAGATTAAAAATATGGAGCGACCATGCAATACCAATGTCCAAAATGTCAAAGTCGGAAAATTATTCCTGTTGCAAGTGCCAATGAGCCTGCTGCACGTCCAGTTGTGCCAAAAAGCCTCGTATTTTTAATCCCTTTGCTTTTTATCCTTCTTTTATTGGTTGTCATTAGTATTGCAATGTGGATTTTCGGCAATGGTGCAGGACAAACCTTACAAATCGCCACTGTGGTAGTGTTTATTGCAACGGTGATTGCAGGTTTATTATTTTGGCGTGACCTTCCTGATTTTAAAATTTCTATGCAATCTTTCATGCAAGCCAATAAAGAATGGAAATGTCGTGATTGTAATCACCAATGGAAAATTTAATTTTCTAAATTTCTTTTAAAAATAGGCTTCGTCAAATCCAACAGCATCTACTCAATAGATGCTGTTTTTCTTTATATCCTTTTATGGCTTACTTCTGCTTCGCCTCGTGATCGTAATCGTGATCGTGATCGTGATCGTGATCGTGATCGTGATCGTGATCGTGATCGTGATCGTGATCGTGATCGTGATCGTGATCGTGAACATCATGCGCTTTTAATTCATGTGCGCATGCGATGCATTGATCATCTTCGATTTGCAAGGTCATTTCAGTAATACCATGCTCATGGCTTAATACTTCAATTGCGTCCTGATACACTCGATTATGATCAGCAGTAGGTGCAAATAAATGCACAGTTAAATGGATATTTTTCGAAGTAATCGCCCAAACTTTTAATTGGTGAATACTTTCAACACCATTCACTGTTAATAAATCATTGCGCAGTTTTTCTATATCAATTTCTTCAGGGACACCTTCCAATAAAATATTGATACTTTGTTTTAATAAAATCCAAGTTCGAGGTAAAACCCAAAAACCAATCAAAACGGCAATCACCGTATCGACCCACATCCACCCTGTAAAATAGATGATTGCACCACCAATAATGACACCGATCGAACCGACTGCATCACTCAATACTTCAAGATAAGCCCCTTTCACATTGAGATTCTCTTGTGAGCTTGAGAATAGAATTTTCATCGAAATCAAATTGATGATCAGTCCAATCACCGCAACAATCATCATTCCCATACTTTGAATTTCAGGAGGATGGCTAAAACGTTGATAGGCTTCGAATAAAATATAAATGGCGACCATGAATAACATACAGGCATTGAACAATGCTGCCAAAATTTCAAAACGCTGATAACCAAAAGTGCGTTTATCATCGGCAGGTAATTTACCAATTTTAATCGCCACCAAAGCAATAGCCAGTGCAGCAGCGTCCGTAAACATATGAGCCGCATCTGATAGCAAAGCCAAACTCTGCGTTATAAAACCTGCTATCACTTCAATAATTAAAAATGTTGTGGTTAATGCCAGTGCAAAAGTCAGTTTTCTTGCATTGCCTTCTGTTACAACTGCATGATTATGATCATGTCCTGCATGTTCACCCATGACCTACCTCTTTGAGTTATTTATTGTTTAAAACCATTTCAATTAAAACGCCAAGAATAGTAATGATAATTATTATCAAACAATAATATTCTCATATATACTCTCTAACCAATGGCCTTGTTGTATGAACAACGTTTTAAAGCATTAGGATAATGTCACATGAAAAAATATATCTTTCCAAGTCTACTTTTAAGCTCACTTTTTTGCACTGCCGTGCACGCACATGAACCCTATGTTGCACCATTGAGCTATCTCACAGCAAATACACAAATTCCTGTCATCAGTGCTTATGCAGAACAAGCTTTAAATGCTGAATATGCATTAAAACAACCCTCTTTCACCATCACTCAACCTGACAATACCAAATCTGAAATTCAAACGACTGAACATTTAAAAAGTGCTACGGTTTTTGATTTACCGTTAAAAGACTCAGGCACCTATCAGATTTCTACTCAGATTTCTTATCCTTTAAAATACGTTCAACATAATAAAGAATGGAAAATGTTCTTTGATATGCCAGCAGATCAAGCGACACCGATTGCTGAACGTGACTACGTCATTCCATCTGACTTTAAAAAAGCGCCGACACCTGTAGAAATTACCCGTGAATGGTCAATTCAAAGCTTTGTGTCTAAAGATAAAACTTCACCTGTGAGTGGTATAAGCACCTCACCAATTCAAGTTGAATTTAAAACCCATCCCAACAGTATTTATGCTCAACAACCTGTACAAGTCGTCATCAAAAAATCAGGTCAAACCTTTAAAAATGCAGAACTTCTCATTCGTGCTCAAGGTCAAACCGACAAACAAGCTCAAAAAGTCACAGTCAATCCAGATGGTTCAGCCACTTTAACTTTCCCGCATTCAGGTCAATATTTAATTGAAGCTGGAGAAATATTTGATACTAAAAATAAACCTGTGAATCAGCACTACACCATTATCAGTGTAGGCGTATTGCCTGTTTTAGCCCAATAATAAATGTGAATAATGAATTGAATCATCACGTTCAACTCTCATCATAATTCACTAAAAATTTTCTTCCTCATCTTGCAAAATATGCTCCTCTCCTTTTCAAAAAGAGGAGCATTTTCCTAACAATTATACTTTTAAGTCTGTTTCAGACTAAAAATTATGGTCGAATGGTTTCATCATTTCACTCAACCTTCTTTCCCTCATTCATCCAGCGATAAATCACAGGTAAGATCAACAAAGTCAGAAAGGTTGAAGACACGATTCCACCAATAACCACTGTAGCCAAAGGACGTTGTACTTCTGCCCCTGTTCCAGTCGCCAAAGCCATCGGAATAAAGCCTAAAGAAGCGACACATGCGGTCATTAATACAGGTCTTAAACGTAGAGTTGCGCCTTGCCAAGTGGCTTGATAAATATCTAATTGTTGACGCAATTCTTTGATAAAAGTCAGCATCACCAAACCATTTAAAACAGCCACACCAGACAGCGCAATAAAGCCTACCCCTGCTGACATCGACAATGGAATATCACGCAACCACAAGGCGACTAAGCCACCACATAATGCAAAAGGTACACCTGTGAACACCAACAAGCTTTCCTTAACGTTATGAAAAACCGCCATGAGTAAAATAAAGATCGTGATTAAAGCCAAAGGTACAACCAACTGCATTCTGGCTTTTGCAGATGTTAAATTTTCAAACTGTCCACCATAATCCAACCAATACCCTGCTGGCATGTCTTGTTTAGCGAGCGTATTTTGTAGTTCTGTGACGAATGAACCTAAATCACGTCCTTCTACATTGACAGTAACCACCACACGGCGCTTCCCGTCCTCACGACTCACCTGATTAATCCCGAGGATATTTTCAACCTTCGCCACATCTTGAAGTTGAATCAGACCACCATTCGGCGTTTGTATTGGCAATACCGCCAAATGTTCGGGTGTGCGCTGCGCATCATCCAAACGAATCACGAAGTCAAAACGACGATCACCTTGTAGAATCTGCCCTACATTTTGCCCACCGACACTGGTTGCAACCAAGTCTTGAATGGCTTTCACAGATAATCCATATTGCGCTGCAACAGCTTTATTCACTTCTACATTGATCAGCGGTAAGCCAGACGTTTGTTCAACATTGACTGCGGTAGCACCTGAAATAGTTTTGATTTGTTGTGCGATACGGTTGGCTTGCTGGTTTAAAACCTCCATATCATCACCAAAAATTTTCACTCCAACATCGCTACGCACACCTGAAATGAGCTCATTAAAGCGCAACTCAATCGGTTGAGAAAACTCACTATTGTTCCCAGGCAAAGTACTGAGAAAAGCAATCATCCGTTGTCGTAATTCATCAATGTTTTCATCAGGATTGCTCCATTGCTCATGTGGTTTAAGCAATACCACAGCATCGGAAATATTCGGTGGCATAACATCAGTTGCGACTTCCGCAGTTCCTGTACGTGCAAATATGGCTTTGATCTCTGGAAATGCCTTCAGCAATAACTTTTCAGTATTTTCCTGCATACGCAAAGATTGTTCTAAGCCTGTACTCGGTGAACGCATTTGCTGTACTGCAAAATCACCTTCGCTTAACGTCGGTGCAAACTCACTGCCTATTTTTGTTGCTAGAACACCTGTTAAAACAAGCACACATACAGCCAATGTGACCACGAAAAATTTAAATTCATACGCGATATTGAGCAACTTCTCATAATTTCGCTTTAACCATAACATCCAACGGCTTTCTGTTTCTTTCACTTCACCTTTGACAAATAAAGCCACTGCCGCAGGTACAAAGGTTACGGAAAGAATCATTGCGCCAAGCAATGCCAATACCACCGTCATCGCCATAGGATGGAACAACTTTGCTTCCACACCTGATAAAGCGAAGATCGGTAAATACACGACGAGGATGATCAATTGCCCAAAAATCAATGGACGACGTGCCTGTCTCGCTGCGAGAAAAACTTCTTTAAAGCGTTCATGTTTGGTTAATAAACGCCCTTTAGCATGTTGAGCTTCAGCCAAGCGTCGAATACAGTTTTCGACAATCACCACTGCGCCATCCACAATAATACCGAAGTCCAAAGCCCCCAAACTCATCAGATTGGCACTGATCTTTTGCTCCGCCATCCCCGCTAAAGTGAATAACATCGACAAAGGAATCACACAGGCGGTAATCAATGCAGCTCTAAAATTTCCTAAAAATAGGAATAAGATGATAATGACTAGAATCGCACCTTCTACAAGGTTCTTCTGTACGGTTTGAATGGCTCGTTCTACAAGGTCTGTACGGTCATAAACCGTTTCTATCACTACACCTTTCGGCAAAGATTGCTGAACTTCTTTGACTTTGGCATCGACAGCTTTCGCCACTGTTCGGCTATTCTCACCCATCATCATCATGGCGATGCCGAGTACAGCTTCCTCGCCATTATAGGTTGCGCCACCAGTCCGCAAGTCATGCCCAATAGACACCTTGGCAACATCTGCAACTCGAATCGGAAAGCCATTTTTATGTGCAATACTGACATTTTGAATATCTTCAATACTGTTCAATGTTCCCGGTACACGTACCGTCATTTGCTGACCGTTATTTTCAATAAAACCTGCACCACGGTTTTCATTATTTTCAGTCAAAGCAGTTTGTAAATCAGTCACTGGAATCTGCAACTGTTGCAAACGATTCAGGTCTGGAGTCACCACATAGGTTTTATTAAACCCACCTATAGAATTGACCTCAGCCACGCCTGCAACACGTTGCAATTGTGGACGCACAATCCAGTCTTGGATTTCACGTAAATCCATTGCAGTATAAGGCGTACCATCAGCCTTTTTCGCATTCGGCTCAGCTTTAATCACCCATTGATAAATTTCGCCCAACCCTGTAGATACAGGTGACATCGTTGGCGTAATAGTATTGGGTAATTCTGCCTGTGCTTCCTGTAAGCGCTGATTAATCTGCTGCCTTGCCCAATAGATATCTGTACCATCTTTAAAAATAATGGTCACTTGCGATAAGCCATAACGAGAAATAGAACGGGTTTGTTCTAGCTTTGGCAGCCCTGCCATCGAATTTTCAATCGGATAAGTAATCCGTTGTTCAACTTCTAAAGCAGTAAAACCTGTTGCCTGTGTATTAATTTGTACTTGAGTATTGGTAATATCTGGCACAGCATCAATGGGAAGTTTTTGATAACTGTAAATACCGACAGCAATCCAAGCGACGATAAACAGCATCACCCAAATTGCGTTTTGAATAGAAAATTGAATCAGTCGATCAAATAAACCTTCAGACTTAGGTAATGTCGCATCTAAATCAGAACTAGTATTCGAGTTTACATGGGCGTTTGAGTTTGAATGCGGATTTGATTCAGAACTTGATTGTGGACTTGATTCAGGATTTGATTCAGAACTTGGAGAATCATTAGTGTTCATGACTCGCTTCTCCTTTTTCTAATTCAGACTTCAACAAAAAACTGCCCTGTGCAGCATATTGTTGCCCCTGAGTTAAACCTGACTGAATTTCAATCCACTGCCCATCACCCGATATTTGTCCGAGAACCACAACTTGCGCTTTAAATTCAAGTTTCCGATCATGTTCAGATGCAACAAAAACCACATCCTTAGCTTCAACCTTTTGTATCGCACTTTTTAACACTCTGAGTGCTTGCGCTGAACCTGTTTGTTGAAGCTGGACATTGACCATTAAGTTCGGACGTAATTCAGTCGCTTTCGATAAAACTTTGGCACGAACTTGAAGACGACCTGTTTGTGCATCGGCTTCACTGTTTAAACTTTGAACTTGTGCTGTGAAAATATTGCCTGTTTGCAAGGATTTGAATTCAATCTTTTGATTCGGTGCAAGTGCTGTAAATTCAGCATTTGGCGCAATAAATTCAAGCCATAACTGATCTAATTGATCAATAATAAAAAGTTGGTCTGCCAGTTGAACATTCTCACCGACCACCAAATCTTTTTTACTGATCACCCCTGAAATGGGTGCAGTTAATACATAACGACCATTTGAACTTGATGCTGCACCAAAAGCCGATAAACGTGATTTAGTCGCTTGCAACTGAATCTGTGCTTGCCTATAAGCATTATAAGCCCGTTGATAGTCCTGCTTAGCAGAAATACCTTGCGACCACAATTGACGTTCACGCTCATAGTCTTGTCGAGCAAGCTCAAGATTGGTTTGAACTATTTGCAAATTGGCTTGTTGATCAACCAAATCAGGAACCAGTAACGTAGCTAAAGCCTGTCCTTTTTGTACATGTTGCCCTAGCTCTACATTTACAGCCTCGACATGACCACTAAACGCAGGTGATACATGCGCTTGACGATCTGTATTGACCGTAATTTTGGCAGGATAAGATGCAGATTTAATCACAGTACCCATTTCAGCTTTCGCCAACTGCACACCTTGTTCCGTGATTTGCTGAGCAGTCAAAGTAATAGTTTCGGCGTGTTCCTCCTCACCTTCAGCATGCTCTTCTTTCTCGCCTCCTTTTTCACCTTCTTCATGCACATGCTCTGCTGTTTCAGCATGCCCATGCTCATCCTTTTTGGCAGGTTGATCTTTATCTGAAATAAATAGCCCGATTGCCAATAATGCCGTACTGATGAATGCAATAATAATTAACAGCTTTTGGGAAATTTTACCGCTTTGATTTTTTAAAATATTTTGTAGATTTCGCATATTAATTTCCCCCACCAATCACTGGTAAAGCTTGTGTTTCCTGCCATAAACTTTGATTAATCTGAGCAACCGCATCCTTTGCCATGACCTGACTTGGTTCAATACCTAAACTTAAACTCTCTGCTTCAATTGCGCGTTGCCAAGCTTCCTTTAACAATTGCACCTTTCGCATACGCACATCCTGCAATTGCAAAGTCGCTTGCTGTACATCGGTCACTGCAAATTTTCCTGCACTAAAGCCTTGCAAAGTTTTACGTTGTACTTGAGTTGCAAGTGGAAGTTGGGTTTGCTCAAGCGCCTTAAATTGCACTTCTAATCCCTGTAGTTCAGTCAATAATGTTCCGATTTGCAGTGCATTCTGCTTTAAATAAAATAATTGCTGCTTCGCCAATAAATCCTGTTTGGCTTGCGCAATCTGTACGCCATATTGCTGACGATTAAAAATATTTAAAGGAACAGAAACACCAACAACCAGTGTATTTTCAGTGGTGGTTTCAGGAGATTGGGTTCGATTCATTCCAACATTTACTGTCGGATTAGGACGTGCCGATGCCTTTAATTGATCGACGGTTGCCTTGGCTTCTAAGACGTTTAACTGACGTGATTTTTCAAACAGATTTTCAGCAAGATACTGTTGCACCTGCTGATGCGTCGATGCAGGCCATAAAGATTGAGGGCTTAAACCAATCACAATAGACTTATCAACTTCGCCCCACAAACTTGACAATTGTTGTGTCAGCACTTGCACCTGCAAATCTGCTTGGCGATATAAACGTTCATTTTCAGCATGGCTTAAGCGAGCTCGATCGACATCAACTTGCGCAATACTGCCCGCTTGATAACGCTTTTGAATCGCATTCAGATTTTCTTCACTGACTTTAAGCTGCTGTTGAACCACATTGCGCTCAAGTTCGAAAATAGCCAGTTGTGACCATAAATACTTCACAGCCAATGAAAGCTGAGCCTGATAAATTTTCTGTTTTAAATCTGTTTGATCTTTAGATATTTGAGCTAGTTTCTGCGTAGATTTACGTTGACCAAATAAATCCAGTTGTTGCGAAATACCGATCGCAAGCTCTTTTTCTGGGTCAGATCCAAAGCCTGTTTGCTCTATGGACAACTCAGGATTTATCCACAGTTTTGATTGTTTTATATTCGCAGATGCAATTTGCTGTTGCGTTTTCCACACATCTTGCGATTGCTGATACTGCTCAACTTTTTGAATCGCTTGAGTCAATGTCAGTGGATTTTGTACTGTATTTGCATAAGCAATATTTGTATAAAAAGGAGATGAAACAATCCCCATCCATAACCCACTGATCACAGATAATTTAAGCACAGCGCTACGTCTGGCTTTTACATGACATAATTTTTTAGACATTTGAATGCCCCACTAAATGAAATAATGAGTGGTGGGCAATTTTTTGGCTACCCCACCTTATAGCGGGGTAGGTATAGGAGGAGGATCTTGCAAAAACAGATGAGGTGACTGATACAAATTTTCCCAGTCAATAAATGCAGGCTCGGCATAAGTCACCGATCTAGGCTGATCAGTTTGTTGTTGTACATCAGCGACCATGAAGTGCGCAAAAGAAGGCAAATGATCACGATGATCATCTTGGAAATTATCAATAAAATCAGTATTTAAACCATTCTCTATACTGCCAGATGATTTTTTATGACTGCTATCGCTTTCACAATGCAGCGCAACGTGATGCCCAAAATGCGTTTGAACGTTTTGGATCTGAGTTTTTTTCAGGTTTTCATGGCCGCAAAAAGCCGCAGCCACATTCCAAAGACTTTGGAACATGAACAGACTCAATATTGCTGTAATGAAAAAACCTGAACGCTTCACACGTTTAGCCCAAATAGAAAATTGCCATGAAGGCAATATAACAAATAAATCAGTGTAATAAAATTACATCAAAATGATGATGAAAGAATGGGAACGTGTGAAATATGACGTGATAAATCTCATAAACATTCATGACAATTATACATATTATAAAAAACATACAAATCGCAATTGACAATTTACAATTAGTTATTTGCAAAGTGCAAAAAACAAGCTAAATTAACTATATCTAATCATTTTTCCGATTAGTTCTCTCTTTTACTTTGTTAATGGATTAGCAAGGAGGTTGTATATGTTAGTACATATTTTGAACCGTTTTTTAGGAGATTCTACATCTCGCTACGCATTTGAAAAAAATGTCTCAGAAGCCTCTTTAGAGAAATCTCAAGCACACGATTTTGAAAGCAAAAATTCATTCCAAGAAGTTCCTTCAGACTCAGCAGATAATCGTAATGCGATGTGGTGTTATCTCCGAGCCGCTTTACGAGGAGATCAAGAAGCACAATATAAAATGGGTTTAAGCTATTTAAATGGGCAGCTTGGTTTAGATCGTAGCTATAGTCATGCTGAAAAATGGCTTGAACAAGCAGCCCACCAAGGTCATACCCATGCGAAGGAAGAGCTAACAAAAGCGTACGATGAACTCGCTTTTTCATAAATAATGGCAAAAATATTACACTATTTTTCCATGAACAGAGCTGTGTTCAGCTCTGTTTCCAACCTGTTTAGAAATATATTCACTTGAATTTATTTGATTATTTTTTAGCCTTTCTACCTGCATCTTCGCTTTTAATGTTCTGCAAGATATGGTAAAAATCACTAAATAAGTGAAAAAATTATAGAGCATTTACTCTATAAATATTTTGTAAATTCATAAACTTAAGCCTAGTAATTTTATTTTTTTTGTATATTATTGCGCCCAATAAATCTGATCACCTTTTATACAAAGCCATGATCGCCCCGAAACAACAAATACAGCCCATATATTCATTCCAGTAAATCAGGGAAACAGCTATGAATCAAAAATTAGAGCAACTTTTTCAATCAAAAGTTCAAGGTAAAATTGCACTAATTACAGGTGCATCAAGTGGTATCGGTTTAACGGTTGCAAAAAAACTTGCTGCAGCAGGTGCGCACGTACTTTTAGTTTCTCGCACAGAAGAAACATTAAAAGAAGTTCAAGCTGAAATTATCGCTGAAGGCGGTCAAGCTGATATTTTCCCTTGCGATTTAAACGATATGAATGCGATTGATGAAGTATCAAAACAGATTATTGCATCTGTGGATCATATTGATATCTTAATCAATAACGCAGGTCGCTCAATCCGTCGTGCTGTACATGAGTCTGTAGATCGTTTCCATGATTTCGAACGTACAATGCAGTTGAATTATTTCGGTGCAGTTCGTTTGGTTTTAAATGTTTTACCACAAATGATGGTTCGTAAAGACGGTCAAATTATCAATATCAGCTCGATTGGTGTTCTAGCCAATGCAACTCGCTTCTCTGCTTATGTTGCATCAAAAGCTGCGTTAGATGCTTTCAGTCGTTGTTTATCTGCTGAAGTTCATTCGCATAAAATTGCAATTACTTCAGTTTATATGCCTTTAGTACGTACTCCAATGATTGCGCCGACTAAAATTTATAAATACGTACCAACACTTTCACCAGAACAAGCAGCTGATTTAGTCGCTTATGCAATTGTGAAACGTCCGAAGAAAGTTGCAACGAATCTAGGTCGTTTAGCATCAATCACTTATTCAATCGCACCTGAAATTAATAACAAATTGATGTCGATTGGTTTTAACTTATTCCCAAGCTCTACAGCTTCTGTAGGCGAACCACAAAAGTTAAATCTAGTACAACGTGCTTATGCGCGCTTGTTCCCAGGTGAACATTGGTAAGATTAACGACCAATTAATCACTTTAAATAAATCGTTATCAAATAAAGAATTATAATGAAATGGAAAGCTTACTTTTAAGTAGGCTTTCCAACCAAAGAATAAAATATTGGAAATAACTCGGTCGATATTTACGCTCTAAAAATAAAAAATTAATATCGAGCTTAAAACACGCTTCTTCTTCTAAAAGTCTGACTAATTTCTGATCATGTATAAATGGAATTGCATCAAATGCAGGTATTTGGAAAATCCCCAGACCTTGTAAACCTGCCTGTAAATAACTTTCTGTATCTTCAACTGATAGCCGATAAGGTAGCTCAATCTGTCGATCCTGAAACTCCAACTGGCTCCAACCTGAGTCATTGTTTTTAAGT
This sequence comes from Acinetobacter sp. P8-3-8, assembly GCF_000214135.1. GTDB lineage: Bacteria > Pseudomonadota > Gammaproteobacteria > Pseudomonadales > Moraxellaceae > Acinetobacter. Next base: position 80,132 of record NZ_AFIE01000008.1, on the reverse strand, counting down.
TGATATGCAATCATAAAATGATTTTGTGCATGATCCATTTGAATCGTATCTATATCAATCACATCATTATAATCTTGAAGGTAGCTTGTTGAAGCGACTGTATACAAATCCACCTGAGCAATCGGGCGAGCAATTAAATGCCCTTCATTCACATTTCCTACACGTACAACACAATCCAAACGTTCTTCAATTAAATTTGAAAAATCATCATTGCTGTGTATTAAAACTCTCACTTGAGGATATTTTTGATAAAATTCATCTAAATGAGGAATTAAATATTGTGTCGCCATTCTAATCGGTAGACCAATTCTGATCTGTCCAACATGTTCACGATTCTGTAGTTTAAATTTATTTAATTCTTCAGACTTAATGATCAGTTGCCGAACTTCCTGATAGAAAAAAACACCATCATTGGTTAAATTCACCTTCCTTGTTGTTCGATTCAACAACAACACTTCATATTCTTTTTCAAGTGATTGCACAGCATAAGTAATGCTTGAACGTGGAAGATTTAATAGGTTTGCAACTTGCGCGAATGATTGTTTTTCAGCAACTAAACAAAATATTTTTAAACGCTCAATTTTATCCATCTTTATTATTCAATTTATTCGAATAGTCTATTCAATTCTACTTACTATTTCACATAAAAAATAGCTCATACAATCATTCATTGTTTTTATACATGAATTGGACAATAAAAATGACACAACATTCTTTAAACGGTAAAACAGCAATTATTACAGGCGGAGCAAAAAATTTAGGTGGTCTGATTGCACGTAAATTTGCAGAACATGGTGCAAATCTCGTTATTCATTACAATAGTGCTGCAACATTAGCAGATGCTGAACAAACTCTCGCTGATGTGGAAAAATTAGGTGTGAAAGCCGTCCTCGTTCAAGCAGATTTGTCTGATATTCAAGAAATTGATCGTTTATTTATTCTTGCTAAAGAAACTTTTGGCGGTGTGGATATTGCCATTAATACTGTAGGCCGTGTATTGAAAAAACCTTTTGTGGATACAACTGAACAAGAGTTTGATTCCATGAATGATGTCAATAATAAGATTGCTTATTTCTTCATTCAATCCGCGGGTAAGCATTTAAATAACAACGGAAAAATCTGTTCAATCGTGACCAGTCTTTTAGCTGCTTATACAGGTTTATATTCCACATACGAAGGCTTAAAAGCGCCTGTAGAGCACTATACACGAGCTGCGTCTAAAGAGTTCGGTGAGCGTGGTATTTCAGTGACTGCGGTCGCTCCTGGCCCAATGGATACGCCTTTCTTCTACGGTCAAGAAGCTCCAGAAGCCGTGGCTTATCATAAATCGGCTGCTGCATTAGGTGGTTTGACTAAAATTGAAGATATTGAGCCTTTAGTACGCTTTTTGGTGACGGATGGTTGGTGGATTACAGGTCAAACTATTTTCGCAAATGGTGGCTATACCACTCGTTAATCCTCCTTCTTAAATTTTTGATATGAGCTTCTATCGATAGCTAGATATAACACGTTCAATATATCGATAGAAGCTCAGGAAAACATATGCGTACGTTGATTATTATTAGTATAGGTCTTTGTATTGGTTTTATTTTAATCGGTTTTTTGCCTAAAAAATTTCAAATCATTGCGGGTATCATTTTTAGTCTTGTTTGGGCTGGTGTTGTATTTTGGAATTTGACTTTAGGGCTGTCGCATGGCTATACCCTAGCAGAAGAATTACAGATTCAGCTTTTGATCTTCTTTGTTCCCGTGACTGCTTATTGGGGATACTTTTTGTTTAAGAACTAAATCCTACTGAAAGCTTTATTCTCTCCCTAGAAAAACAGCCATTGATTAGAAATGGGTGTTATCTAAAATTATAAATGAATATTTTTATCCACCCAAATTGTTGTATTTTCAATGGTCTTTTTCAAATCTGTTTCTGGAATTTTCCATTTTTGATTTAAGGTAAGAAAATGATCTATATTCAATTTCTCAGTTCTTATAAAGTTAAGTGATTCAGAAGATAAATCTAATTTTGTTGCCAACCATTTACATTTCAAAATTATTTTTAAAATTGATAAAGATATAAATTGAGTAGGCGCTTTAACACTCAATGCTTGAGCCATCGTTACAATCATTTGCTGTAAAGAAATCTGCTCTGGATTGGCTATCAAAATATCTTGATTAATTGTCCTTTGATCCTGTGCAGCATAAACAATTGAATCCACTAACAAATTAATAGAAACCAAAGGCAAATAATGCTGTGGTGTTGCTGGAATTGCAGTCATTTTCCCTTGTTTTAATTGAAGAATGATATCTGTAATAGGCTGATTTTCTGTAATTTCTCCAGAACTTTCTTCACCTATGACTGTTGCAGGATGAATCACTGTCCAATCGATATTCAGCCGTTCTGTAGATTTGATCCATGTAAAATGACCTTCAACTTTTGAAGCCTCATATGCACCTAAGCGCTCATATACTTTGTCCCAATTCGTTTGCTCTATTTGCTCTAAATTTATACCCGCCTTTTGTAAATGCTGAGTCAGTGTTGACATATAACCCGAAAGATGGACAGCCCGTTTTAGTTGACAGTGCTGAGTCACGCAATTTAATACATTTATCAGCCCCTCAACATTTACAGCGCGAGCTTGCCGTTTGGACAAATTCCATGCAAATAAAGCACTCGTATTAAAAAGATAGTTCACATTCTTAAGCTTTAACCAATTCTCATCAGATATGCCCAAATTAGGTAAAGTTATATCTCCTTGAATATATTTTAATTTTTCGGTATTAACATCTTTCCGCTGTAACCAGTCTTGCAATGCTGTAGGTTGATGCTTTATATCTCGGCAGATTGCAAATACCTGAAATTTCTCTTGTAATAACCGTGCAATTAGAAAACGCCCAACGAATCCTGTTGCTCCTATGACTAAAGCGACGTTAGTTACGTTATCTATTGTTTGATGATCTTGCATGAAATGATGCTCTTTTGAATTCTTCATGCATAAGCTAAACTGTGGAGTATGCTCTATGGTCAAGCCCTAATCATTAAACTTTTTTAATAAAAATAACAGTGGAGAATTCGATGCTGATTGGTGAATTATCAAAATATTTGAATCTGAGCCGTGATACGATTCGCTTTTATGAAAAACTTGATCTGATTCAACCTTTAATTCGCAATAATGGTTATAAAGACTATTCTGAACAAAATATTCAACAATTAAGACTGATCCAAACAGCTAAAAGTTTAGGATTTACATTAACCGAAGTTAAACAGATCTCAGATCTTATTCACGTCAATGACATCCCCTCTGAGCAATTTCACAAAATTTTAGAAGACAAACTCAATGTAGTTCAAAATAAGATTGCACAACTACAAAGCATGCAATCTTTGCTAGAAAACTTAATCACGAAAGAACCCTGCCCTTTTCAAAAGGACTGCGATGTTTCAAATATCAATAAACAATAAAAATAAAAAAACCGCCTTTCGGCGGTCTTTTACTGAGTAAGCTCAGCAATCAAAAGTTACTTCGAACCTTTAATCCCTGCTTGTAATAACAACGCACCTAAACCACCAATTTTATTCTCTTGTGGTTTTGCTGCTTGAGGTTTATTACCATGACGAGCTGCTTTGTCTTTATTGTCATGATTTTTATCCTGATTAGGACGAGCACCTTGTGGACGTTTACCTTGTGGCTTACGCTCACCACGTTGTTCATTGTTATTGAACTCACGTTTTTGACGAGGTGCTTTAGCTGGTGCTTCCGAACCTTCTGGGCGCATAGACAAATTGACACGATTACGTTCAGCATCCACAGTTAAAACACGCACTTGAACGATTTGACCTGGCTTGACCACTTTATGCGGATCAGAAACAAATTCATTGGCAAGTTCAGAAATGTGAATTAAACCATCTTGATGTACACCAACATCGACGAAAGCACCAAAGTTGGTCACATTGGTAATCACACCTTCCAATTGTAGACCTTCAGTCAACTGAGCTACTTCTGTGATGTCTTCACGGAATTTTGCAGTACGGAATTCAGGGCGAGGATCACGACCTGGTTTTTCAAGTTCGTTCAATACATCTTGAATCGTTGGAAGACCAACAGTGTCATCAACAAAACTTTCAGCCTGTACTTGGCGAATGATTTCAGTATTTCCAATGATGTCTTTGACTGTTGTTGCTTTTGCTTCAACAATTTTATTCACCAAACCATAAGATTCAGGGTGAACAGCCGATGCATCTAAAGGCTCAGAACCTGCTTGAATACGTAAGAAGCCTGCCGCTTGCTCAAATGTACGCTCGCCTAAACGTGGTACATTTTTGAGTGCTTGACGATTGTCAAAGCGGCCATTTTCTTTACGATAATCAACAATTTGCTGCGCAATCGACTTATTCAAACCTGCAATATAAGACAGAATTGCAGGAGATGCCGTATTCACATCCACACCAACAGAGTTTACACAGTCTTCAACCACAGCTTCGAGTGTTTTAGCCAAACCTGTTTGGTTTACATCATGTTGATACTGACCTACACCAATCGATTTAGGATCAATTTTCACCAATTCTGCTAATGGATCTTGTAAACGACGAGCAATAGACACCGCTCCACGAATAGAGACATCAAGATCAGGCAATTCAGCAGAAGCCAATTCTGATGCTGAATAGACTGATGCACCTGCTTCAGACACTGAAACACGTGTTAATTTCAGATCACTGTTTGCAGTCATCATTTCTGCAACAACAGCTTCAGTTTCACGACTCGCTGTACCATTTCCAATTGCGATTAAATCGACATTGAATTCACGACACAAACGCGCTAGTTCAGCAATTGAACCTTCTTTATCTTCTTTTGGTGCAAATGGATAAATCGTGCTGTGTGTAACCACATCACCAGATTCATTCACTACCGCCAATTTCACGCCTGTACGAATACCAGGGTCTACACCCAATGTGCAACGTGAACCTGCAGGTGCTGAAAGCAATAAATGACGAAGGTTTTCAGCAAAAACATCCATTGCTTCAGCTTCGGCAGCAAGACGCTTTTCAGTCAATAATGAATGTTCAATCGTAGGGCGAACTTTGCCTAACCAGAATAGTTTTGCAGTTTGCTTTAAGAAATCTTGACGAGCTTGTGGCTGAACCGTTTCAAGATCGTATTCTGTTTCAATACGAACCAATGGCGCATCATCTTGACCATCAACTTTAAGACCTAATACATTTTCTTGGCGACCACGTAGCATTGCCAATAAACGATGTGAAGGTACTTTATTCAGATTTTCGGAAAAATCGAAGTAATCACGGAATTTCTTACCAACTTCTTTTTTCTCATCAGAAGCCACTAAGCTTTTTAATACAGCAGTTTTGGCAAACGTTGTTTTAAGATCTGTCGTCAATCCAATATTTTGCGCCCATTCATCGATGATGATGTGCTGAATCGCATCCAACTGACTTTCTACGTCTGCATAATCCTCATGACTAAAACCAGCCAATGCTTCTGTCGGATCAACATTTTCGCTGAGAATTTTTTCAGCAATTGGGCCTAAGCCTGCTTCTTTTGCTTTAAATGATTTACTGGTACGCTTCGGACGGTACGGTGCATAAAGTTCTTCTAATGCATTTTTTGTTTCCGCAGCGTTCACGCGTGCAAGTAAATCATCTGATAACTTGTTTTGTTCTTTTAAAGATTCGATTACTTTTTCACGGCGCTCAAACAAATCACGTAAATAAACAAGACGTGTATCAAGTTGGCGTAATTGTGTATCGTCTAAGCCCTGCGTTACTTCTTTACGGTAACGTGCAATAAATGGAACACTAGAACCTTCATCAATCAGTTTAATGGCAGCTTCTACTTGGTTTGGACGTACGGCAAGCTCACTTGCCAACTGCTGAACTAAGTCAGTCATCGTGTTTAATTCCACAAGGATAAGGACTAAAAGTTAGTGATTATAAAGACCAAGACCATAAAATCCACAATTGTTTTACAAATTAGCAGTGAAAAAAATGATTAAAGATCGTTTTTCTTAAATTTTTACAGTGTAATTGGGTATTTTCACACAATTTCAAAAATAATGGCTTGGTCAATCAACTTTACATTCGACTCATTTTACCTTTCTCTTTAATTAAAAATACAAAGTAATATTGCTTTTTTAATTCAAAATTATCGTGTATACCTGTTTGAATATCATCGATTTGAATATGACTTAAAAATCATTCTAATAGGTTAGGGTCTGTTGCTTGTATTTCTAATGATAAAAAATGATGAATATATACGCTTAAACAAAAACTTATTATCAAAATACATCAATTTTTCATTTGCAAATGTTATATCTTTTTATTTATAAACATAGAATGAGCTCGATAATTTCAACATGTTGTTTTTTGGTTTCAAAACAGGCTTAAAATTGTAATTTTGAGCAATTTGATACATAGTCTTAACAAGAACTTAGGCATTATACTGAGATTAACGATCGTCATAATTTACAATATTAAGGGAGTGCATCATGAGTTTGGTTGTACCTGCTGAAAATACAGATGTTGTACAAAACGAAACTGACCGTGTCGAACGCATTTTAGTTGTCGATGATGATGTGCGTTTGCGTACCCTTTTACAGCGTTTCTTGGAAGATAAAGGTTTTGTAGTAAAAACTGCACACGATGCGACACAAATGGATCGTTTACTGCAACGTGAACTGTTTTCATTGATTGTTTTAGATTTCATGCTTCCTGTAGAAGATGGTTTAAGCATTTGTCGTCGTTTGCGCCAATCGAATATTGATACACCGATCATCATGCTCACAGCACGTGGTAGCGATTCTGACCGTATTGCAGGTCTTGAAGCGGGTGCAGATGATTATTTACCAAAACCATTTAATCCAAATGAGTTATTGGCACGTATTCGCGCGATCTTACGTCGTCAAGTTCGTGAAGTCCCGGGTGCGCCAAGCCAAAACGTAGAAGTGGTTTCATTTGGCCCATGGTCACTGGATCTTTCGACACGTACATTAACCCGTGAAGGACAAGTTGTTACCCTCACTACAGGTGAATTTGCAGTTTTAAAAGCATTGGTACAACATCCGCGTGAGCCATTAACTCGTGATAAGTTAATGAATCTTGCACGTGGTCGTGAATGGGGTGCTATGGAACGTTCTATCGATGTCCAAGTATCTCGCTTGCGTCGTTTGATCGAAGAAAATCCTGCCCGCGCACGTTATATTCAAACGGTTTGGGGCGTCGGTTATGTCTTCGTTCCAGATGGTGCTGAATAATATTTAAGTTTGTATAAGCCTATCTCGATAGGCTTATTTTATTTTAAAACATTGATATTTAATTAATACAAAATATCTGGACATATCAGTGAAATTAGAACCCATAGACCCACAAGAATTTACCGATTTCTCTACCTACCAAGAAAGAAAACGCACGCCTTGGGAGCGTTTCTTAGACAAAATCAAACCCCGTTCTGCAGCCATGCGTACTACGGTTTTGGTTTTATTCGTGGTTTTTTTCAGCCTTTTTATGTCGTTATGGTTCTTTTGGAAAACACTCTATTTACCTGAAATTCAACAACATGCAAGATTTTTAGCTGTTGAATTGGAAATGATCAACAATCCACGCTTACAGATTTATCATGATGAAGTACAACTTGACATAGATGAGTGGTTAAAACAAAGAGTCGGTGTTGAATATGTGACTGACCCTAAAGAATATCCCAATGTTAAAGATAAAATAATTGCAGACTTTTTCACCAACCGTGTTGAACGCCAACTCGCCAAAGAGTTGAATATGAAAAATGTCACAGTCTACTTTCAGTTCAAGCCGAGTCCGAGAATCTGGGTACAAACTCCTGAAATGAATGGGAATTGGGTTCGTGAACCACTGAAAACCTATGCCAATTATAGCCCTGAACTTATTTTAGGTTGGTTATTGGGTATTCCTCTAATTGCCGCAGCCATTATTTTAACCTTGGTTCGACAGCTCAACCGACCTTTACGCCGACTACAAAATGCGGCCAATAATTATAGTAAAACAGGCAAAGCACCTTATCTTGAAACCAATCATGGCCCACAAGAAATTCGTGAAGTGAATCAAGCCTTTAATCATATGATTTACACACTTGAGCAGACTGAACGAGATCGTCAAATCATGCTCGCGGGCATCTCACATGATTTGCGCACCCCCCTCACTCGAATTCGTTTAAGCGCAGAAATGATGTCTGATGATGACTTTCTGAAAGAAGGTGTAATCTATGATGTAGATGATATGGATGCGATTTTAAGTCAGTTTATTTCCTATATGCGAGATGGTTCAGATGAAGCACTTCAAGACACCAATATCAATATTTTATTACAAGAATTAGTCATTCAATTCAAACCGCTGGATATTCGTTTTACGCCGAATGAATTACCAATGATTACTGCCCGTTCACTGTCCCTTAAACGACTGATTGGTAACTTAATCAATAATGCAAAACGTTATGGTGCTGAACCAATTGAACTGAGTGCTTTTGTTGAAGATGAACATATCAAAATTTGTGTAGCTGATCATGGCGAAGGAATTCCTGAAGACCAAATTGAAGACTTGATGCAGCCTTTTGTACGTGGAAATTCAGCAAGAACTGTTCAAGGCAGTGGTTTAGGCTTGGCTATTGTCAAACGTATTGTCGATATTCATCAGGGTGAAATATCGGTTTCTAACCGAGCGACTGGTGGTTTACAGGTCATTATTTCATTGCCCATTGCAATAAAAGAGGAAAATGAGCCGACAACTTCTAATCCAATTCAAAAAATTAAACAAAGCTTAACCGATCGTTTTTAACGATCGATTAATTAAACAACATTCAGCTTTGGCTGTTTCACAAACAGCCAATATTATTTTATTAATAAATAATAACTTGAAAATCATCATTATTTTTTATACCCGCATTTTTTGAAAAAATTAGACCTTAGCATTAGAGGCATGCACAATTTAGTTTCAGAGCGGTACAATCCGTCTAGCATTGAACAAGAATTGAGCGTAAACCATGTCTTTAGATCGTATTCGTTTAGCATCTCTCCATGACAAAGTCATGAGCGCAGAACAAGCTGCAACTTTTATCCAAGATGGTATGACTGTAGGTATGAGCGGTTTTACTCGTGCAGGTGAAGCGAAAGCTGTACCTCTCGCATTGGTAAAACAAGCTAAAGTAAATCCGTTAAAGATTACTTTAATCACAGGTGCTAGTCTTGGTAACGACCTAGACAAACAATTAACTGAAGCTGGTGTACTTGCGCGTCGTTTACCGTTCCAAGTAGACAACACACTTCGTAGAGCAATTAACTCTGGCGATGTGATGTTCATCGATCAGCATTTGTCTGAAACTGTTGAGCAAATGCGTAATCTTCAATTGAAAAAGCCTGATGTTGCTGTGATTGAAGCTGTTGCGATCACTGAAGACGGCGGTATTATTCCGACGACTTCTGTAGGTAACTCTGCAAGCTTTGCAATCTTCGCTGAAAAAGTGATTGTTGAAATCAATACTAATTTAAGCCCAGCATTTGAAGGCTTACACGATATTTATATCCCTACGTATCGCCCAACTCGTCAACCAATCCCATTGACTCAAGTGGATGAGCGTATTGGTACACATGCGATCAATATCGATCCTGCAAAAATCGTCGGTATCGTATTTAACAGTGAACTCCATGATTCTCCGTCTACTGTGACTTTACCAGATGATGAAACTCAAGGAATTGCCAATCACTTAATCGCATTCTTTGAAAATGAAGTGGCTGAAAAGCGTTTACCTGCAAACTTAGGTCCATTACAAGCTGGGATTGGTTCAATTGCCAATGCAGTATTGACTGGTCTTAAAGATTCAAACTTTGAAGATCTAGTGATGTATTCTGAAGTTCTTCAAGACTGTACTTTCGAATTGATCGATGCAGGCAAAATGAAATTCGCTTCAGGTTCTTCAATTACACTTTCTGCAAAATATGGCGAAAAAGTATTTAATAACCTTGAACAATACAAAGACAAATTAGTACTTCGTCCACAAGAAATTTCAAACCATCCTGAATTGGTTCGTCGTTTAGGCATCATCGGTATCAACACTGCATTAGAGTTTGATATTTACGGTAATGTAAACTCAACTCACGTCTGTGGTACCAAAATGATGAATGGTATCGGTGGTTCAGGTGACTTTGCACGAAATGCACACTTGGCGATCTTCGTAACTAAATCGATTGCTAAAGGCGGCGATATTTCATCAGTTGTACCTTTCGCTTCTCATATTGACCATTCTGAGCATGATGTTGATATTCTTGTGACTGAACAAGGTCTTGCTGATTTACGTGGTTTAGCGCCTCGTGAACGCGCTCGTGCAATCATCGACAACTGTGCTCACCCAATGTACCGTGATGCATTGAATGATTACTTTGATCGTGCTTGTGAAAAAGGTGGTCATACACCTCACATTCTTCGTGAAGCGCTTTCATGGCATTCAAACTTTGAAGAATCAGGTCATATGCTGGTTGCTCAAGAACAAGTTAAAAAATCTGCATAAGTTTTTAAAACCCATGTAGAAACAAAAAACGCCCTAACGGGCGTTTTTTAATTTCAACATTCAATAACCCAACCAACAACTCAACCAGAAAATCAAACAACTACACTTTCTTTTTAATACACACTTTCTTTCTTTTTAATAAATGCCACACCCGCCTGATCCTGACGAATCATATCTACCGCTTTCTCAGCAATCATCATAGATGGTGCATTGGTATTGCCATTCACCACTTTTGGCATAATAGAAGCATCAACAACACGCAGATTTTGAATACCATAAACACGTAAACGGGCATCAACCACAGCCATATCATCTATGCCCATTTTACAACTGCCTACAGGGTGATACACCGTATCTGAGCGATCTCGAAGAACTTCACGGATTTCCTCATCTGTTTGCACATTGGCAGTAAACAAGTCTTCTTTAACCATGCTTTTAAAAACACTCGATTCCATCAGTTGCTTGGTTTTCTTAAAGCCTTTGACCATTTCTTCCAAATCAGACTCATCACCGTAAAAATCAGGATCGATTAACAAGGGATCATCAATACTTGGCCCACTGATTTTAATTGAGCCACGGCTTTTCGGATTGAGTAAACACACATGACAAGAAATACCATGCCCGACATGCATCGTCCGTGCATGATTATCGACCAATGCCACAACAAAATGTAATTGTAAGTTCGGTAATTGCTGTTCTGCTGAACTTTTCAGAAAACCGCCACATTCAGCAAAATTAGTGGTGATCAAACCACGGCGTTCTTTGCGATAGCGCTGAATTTGCTTAATAAGATCAATCGAGCCTGGGATAGATAGCCCAAATGTGCCTTGAATATCACTGACTTTATATCCAAAAATAAAATCAGGATGATCATGAAAATTCTGACCGACACCGGGCAAATGATTCTTTACCTCAATCCCATGTTTAGCCAATTCTTTTTGATCACCCACACCTGAAAGCATTAAAATCTGCGGTGACTGCATAGCCCCTGCACTGAGAAGCACTTCACGGCGCGCATACGCTTGTTTAAGCTGTCCACCTTGTTTGTATTCCACCCCAACAGCCACACCCTTTTCAATCAAAATACGATGTGTTTGTGCATAGATTTCAACGGTTAAATTTTTACGATCACGGTGTGGAAATAAGTATGCACGTGCAGAACTACAGCGCTCACCATTGATATGTGTGACTTGGTAGACTCCAAGCCCTTCTTGTTCAGCACCATTAAAATCATCAAGAATGGTATAACCCTGCTCACGTGCCGCAGCTAGAAATTTCTCCTGAAGTGGATTATCGCTGTGTAAATCAGTTACGGATAATGGGCCTGCATTGCCATGATATCGGTTTGTAATTCTTTTATTATTTTCAGATTTTATAAAATAAGGAAGTACATCATCATAAGACCAACCTTCATTGCCCAATGCCGCCCAATCATCATAGTCTTGTCGATTGCCTCGAATATAAATCATGGCATTAATTGCTGACGAACCTCCGAGACATTTCCCACGAGGTTGATAACCTTTACGCCCATTCAAGCCTTTTTGTGGAATCGTTTCAAATGCCCAATTATTGATTTTTGTTGGAATGCTGATCACAGCGGCACTCGGAACTTCAACTTTCCATCCATCTCCAGCCCCGCCTGCTTCCAGCAAACATACAGATACGTTTGGATCTTCAGATAAACGCCCAGCCAATACACAGCCTGAACTTCCACCACCAATGATGATGTAATCATATTCCATTTTATTCACGTAAAATCCTTTTTTGTTTTGTCGTTATCTTTTTTATTATGCATGAATTTTCTCAATAAAAACGTTGTATTCACATGAAAATCATTCACGCTGATCCAGAATAGAAATCATGAAAGATTCTATCTCTACTGCTACAGATTTTGTTTAAAAAATAGACTTATCAATAAACTGGTTTTATATTAACCTGATGTAAACTTTCTAAAAACAAGAGATAGAATCAAAGCCATGTTTATTATTCGTCAATTCCAAGAAACAGATTTAGAAGATGTAATCGCATTGTGGGAAGTCTGTGATTTAACACGTCCATGGAATAATCCTGAAATCGATATTTTCCGTAAAGTAGCGCAAAAAGATGGCTTATTTTTATTGGCGGTCAAAGACGAACAACTCATCGCAACTGTTATGGGTGGCTATGATGGTCATCGTGGCTGGGTGAATTACCTAGCTGTTCACCCACATGTTCAACGCAATGGTGTAGCAACAGCACTCATCCAACAGCTGGAAAAGCGCTTAATCGCATTGGGCTGCCCAAAGCTACAATTGCTGATTCGTAAGGATAATATTGACGTACAAAGCTTTTATGAGCAATTGGGCTACGAAGAAATTGAAGCGGTCTGTTTAGGTAAACGTCTAATCCAAGATTAGGATACTCTTTGCTTGACGCTGTCATAAAGCAATAGCTTTCTGCCTTTCGCAATCGAATTACAGACCGATTTTTTTCATAAAGCTTTTTTTCTTACGTTTTTTATTCTTACCCACTCTTAAAAATACAGGAAACTCTATTGTTAACAAAGTTTGTTCAGCACTCAGAACTTCTGCCAAGTCGTGCAAAGGATTGATTTGATTTTTATCAATATAATGCTTCACAGCCGACCATGTTGATAAATATTTTAATAGCTGTGCAGATGACCATTGATATTCCATTTTCAATTCTGGCGTGCCTATTTCTTCAAATGGGAAAGGAATCGTGCGGTACTCTTCATCAATATAGTGACGCTCAGCATCCCAATAGCCGTGCAAAGTATCAAAATATAACTCTTGGATCTTTTGATTGATTAAATGATGTTCCACGTGAATCAATCCATAGCCCACCACAGCTAAAATACCATTCGGTTTCAGTGTTCGAGTAACTTCTCGATAAAATGCATCAAAATCAAACCAATGAATAGCTTGAGCAACAGTAATTAAGTCAAAGCTTTGTGCAGAAAATGAAGTCTTTTCTGATGGTTGTATTTGATAGCTGACATTTTCAAAATAAGGCGCATGTTGTAATTGTTGCTCACTGATATCCGTGGCAACCACATGGTCAAAATAAGGCGCTAAAAGTTGAGTAAATTGACCAGAACCTGCCCCACAGTCCCATACAAACTGCTGTTCAGGAACATGTTTGAGTATTTCCTGAATGACGATTTGTGGATAACTGGGTCGAGCTTGTTGATAAAGCTGACTACTGGTTGAAAATAAATCTTTCATTTTTCTTATAACAATCTATTCTTTTCATAAAAATTTATCTTACGACATTTCCACATCATACGCATACATTTTGTAAGACAATCAGATTAATTCCCGAAGGTCTATCACTCACATATTGTGTGATTACTTTTCTATAAACGAAAAAAAACCTCAAGTAATTGAGGTTTTTTTAAATATGGTGGCGAGACCCAGGATCGAACTGGGGACACACGGATTTTCAATCCGTTGCTCTACCTACTGAGCTATCACGCCGATGCGGTGTATTAAGCCGTATCTCAGCTCAATAGTCAATATAAATCATGACTTTTTTATTCAACCGAATATTTTTTACCCAAAAAAATCCCTGATGGGATCAGGGATTGAAATCTTAAAAAGAGTTTTTTAAATATGGTGGCGAGACCCAGGATCGAACTGGGGACACACGGATTTTCAATCCGTTGCTCTACCTACTGAGCTATCACGCCGATGGGGCGTATTAAACAATTTAACCGTAATGTCGTCAAGTCCTGTCTACATGTTTTTGTTCGATAGTCTATTTTTACAGCAAATTGACCCTTTTTTTGTTTTTACAGCCTGAAAATAAAAAAGACAGCCTAGATGGCTGTCATAAAACGATTAGATTGAATCACTCAAGTTTTTATACAACATACAACTGAAATCATTCAGTCTTAGATTTTACCCAGATGCGCTAGACAACGGTGTATTGCGCCACAACCCGGCTCAAAAATTTTCACACCTTTCTCTTCCTCAATCCGGCAGACTTCTTCAACTAAGCGCTCTGCAACGCCCCTGCCTCGATTTGCAGGGTGCACCACGATATTTTCCAGAATCTTACTTTCTCCTTGCCCTGTGCACCACAGCGCACCAATAATCTTGGTATTAAATTCTGCGGTGTAAAGTAAGGTATACTGAGCTAAGTTTTGCTCAAGTTGTTCTACGGCATCTTTACCATCACCAAACTCTGGGCTGGTGTCATATAATCGCTCAAGCTGATCGCGAACTTCCGCATTTTCCAGTGAAGTTTTAGCATGTATGGTAATAGGCATTGATTAACCCTCCTGAGCAATCTAATATGCTGTCACTTTCGTCACAGCGAAACATCGTTACATCAAACTTTTAATTTTGACGTTTTTGAGGAACGTGTCATGACACAACGTATCAGTGAAGTAGTAAGAAACACTAACGAAACCAAAATTCGAGTTCGTGTGAATCTTGATGGTACTGGTCAAGGCACGCTCAATACAGGTGTTCCCTTTTTAGACCATATGATTGATCAAATCAAGCGTCATGGCTTATTTGATATTGATATTCATTGTGATGGCGACCTAGATATTGATGATCATCACACTGTAGAAGATTGCGGAATCACGCTTGGGCAAGCCTTTGCACAAGCTTTGGGTGATAAAAAAGGGTTAAAACGCTACGGTCATTTCTATGCACCGCTTGATGAAGCTTTAAGCCGTGTCGTTGTAGATCTGTCTGGCCGTCCGGGTTTATGGATGGATATTCCTTTCACTCGTGCACGTATCGGTACATTTGATGTCGATCTATTTTCTGAGTTTTTCCAAGGTTTTGTAAACCATGCCTTGATGACTTTACATATTGACAATTTAAAAGGCAAAAATAGCCACCATCAAATTGAAAGTGTGTTTAAAGCGTTTGCACGTGCATTGCGTATGGCATGTGAAATTGATCCTCGTGCTGAAAATACTGTTGCATCTACCAAAGGAACTTTGTAATGACCCGTATTGCCCTTCTTGACTATGGCATGGGAAACCTTCACTCAGCAGCGAAGGCGCTTGAACATGTCGGTGCAACTGTTGATGTCACCAATGATCCTAAGCTGATTGCGCAAGCAGACAAGATTGTATTTCCGGGCGTTGGCGCAATGCGTGATTGTATGCAAGGCATGCGTGAAGCAGGTATCGATGAAGTCGTGCGTAATGCGGCTTTTAATAAGCCTGTTTTAGCCATTTGTGTCGGAATGCAAGCTTTACTTGAATCTTCAGAGGAAAATGGCGGTTCAACTGCTTTGGGCATTTTTGACGGTGTAGTGAAGCATTTTCCAAATGTTGATGGTTTAAAAGTTCCACATATGGGCTGGAATCAAGTCCATCAAGCAGATCCAAGTCATCCAATGTGGAAAGATATTGATCAAGATGCACGTTTTTATTTTGTGCATAGCTACTATGTAGAACCTAAAGACCAAAATCTTGTTGCTGCAACGTGTGATTATGGTCTGCCATTCTGTACTGCAATCCATAAAGAAAATTTATTCGCAACACAGTTCCACCCTGAAAAGAGTCATACCGCAGGTCTGCAATTGCTTAAAAACTTTGTGGAATGGAAGATTTAAATCTTTCTAAACTCAACCTGAGCTCGGGATAAGATATGTTCCCAACTGTATGATACGCGGAAACGTCAGTCGCATTGTTCGAGGCAGGACTACATCTACAATATACTGTTTTTGCAAGATATTAGATACATGGTGGTATCTGTCGAGTTGGCGACTGACAAATGGTTTTGCCTACTTTTCCCGAAAGGAAAGTAGGTCGAACCGAAGGTTAATCCTTACATCTGACTTTAAACGGTAAGACTCCGCTGTGTCTGATCTATCTTTTCAATAACTTACATCAAAGTTTATCCCGAACTGACGTTAAACTCAAAACTAATCGATTAAAATCAAGCCAATTTTTATTGGCTTGATTGCTTTTTAGATGTGGATTTCTTCCTAACCTTTCTTTTTATTGTTTTTTTCTTTATGATTTGATCGAATTTAATACAAAAATTTCAGAACTGATTAAATAAGCCGTTAAATAGGAAAATAAAATGAATTCTAATTTTCAAACCAATGATTCAGCTTTAAGTGCAAGTGGGCGTTTTGGACGCATGTCTTATTTAGGCTGGTCTTTTTTAAGTGCTTTGGTGTTTTTTATCGTTGCGATTGTCGTCGTTGTTCTCATGATTGGAACAAACCCTGAAAGTATTTCGGGACTTTCTATTCCAGCAATGATTATTTTTTTAGTCCTCTATATTGCATTCATTTACTTTACTTTCGTCTTTACCATTCGTCGTTTACATGACAAAAACCAAAGTGGCTGGTTGTCACTTGTCATGCTTGTACCTTTTATTAACTTTTTCTTTCTGGTTTATTTATGCTGTGCAAAAGGTGATGAAGGCACAAACAACTATGGCGCACCACGTGTGACCAAAGCTTGGGAAAAAGTGCTGGCTTGGATTTATATCATCACAATTCCATTAATGGGCGTACTCACTGCGATTTCAATTCCCGCATATCAAAGCTATATTGAACGTGCGCAACTACAACAATTAGAATATCAGCAACAAATCGAGCAATCTGAATAATTTTATTCACTTGAATGTTTTAAGTCATAGCCTTTTATTCACATAAAAGGCTATTTCTACTTTTCAGTATCATCTTCTCTAGTCACAAAACCACCTTCGAGTGGTTGTACGCTAATTTTAATCTCCGCTTTTAAGTTCAATGCACGATAACGTTGTCTAATTTCATCCATGAGTTGTTCCATGGTGATCTGACTTAAATCAACCTCAGAGGCAATATAGGCTTTATTGACTAAATCTGCATTGTCTTGTTTTTGCTGTTGTTTAGATTCCGCATTCCAACGTTCAGTCATTCCCACCAAGCGTGCTAATTCAATCAAACTTTGCGCACTAGAGGGTGTCGAATTTTGTAGCCATTTACCCATTGTACCTTTTGATGCTTCTAATACATTTACAATGTCGCTGGCTTTAATATTTTTATCCTGAATGAGTTGTTTTAAACGCTTTGCACCTTCGATAAAAAGATCATCATCTTTTTCGACCATTATTTCGTTTCCTTTTTTGGATCTATTTTGAATCTGACAAAATTATCACCTTTTTAGCTAAAGTTTGTTATAACAATATGATTAATTTTTTAAATGCTGAAAGATCGTGGATAAGCCTGTACACCCTATTCCAAACAAAGAGCAAATTCAGACCTTTCCTCGGTTTCAAAACCTTTCTTTGGAAAATATTGCCATCATCAACTCACTACAACAATGCAAAAATATTGAACATGCTTTAAAAACTGCGCCTTTATTAGGTTTTGACACTGAATCTAAACCCACATTTACCAAAGGTGAAGTTCAAACTGGCCCACATCTCATCCAACTTGCGACGGATAAAAAAGCTTATTTATTTCAAGTCTCAGCAGAGATTTTAGATTTTTTAAAACCTGTATTTGAGAATAAAGACCAAATCAAAGTCGGTTTTGGCTTAAAAAATGATGCACATTTATTTCGAAAAAAAGGCATTGAACTCAATAATATCATTGAACTTTCTAAAAGCTTTTCAAGTTTTGGATTGAATAATCCAGTCGGTATTAAAAATGCGATGGCGTTATTATTCCAAATCAATTTTCCTAAAAGTAAATCAATAAGCACTTCAAATTGGGCACGTAAAACCCTCACTCAACAACAGATTGAATATGCTGGCGCTGATGCCTATGCACCTGTTTTAATTTTTAAAGAATTACTCCGTTTAGGCTTACTTCCTGAATACCAAGCCAAACTCTTGGCTAAAATTGAGAATTCGGCTGAATAAAAGCATCAACTGACACTTAGAAATTGATCAATACTTTGCTAAGATGGGCCACAATGAATTCTCATGAGATTAGGCAAGGAGCGAAAGCATGCTGATCATCCCTGCAATTGACCTGAAAGACGGCAAATGTGTCCGTTTAAAACAAGGTCGTATGGAAGACGATACCGTATTTTCTGATGATCCTGTAGCGACTGCACAGCATTGGGTAAATGAAGGTGCTCGTCGTTTGCATCTAGTGGATTTAAACGGTGCTTTCGCAGGTACGCCAATCCATAAACCTGTGGTTGAAGCGATTGCTAAGGCTCAACCTGAGCTTCCAATTCAAATTGGTGGTGGTATCCGTTCTTTAGAAACCATTGAGCATTATCTTGAAGCAGGTGTTTCTTTTGTCATTATTGGTACGAAAGCAGTACAAGAAC
Source organism: Acinetobacter sp. P8-3-8 (assembly GCF_000214135.1). Taxonomy (GTDB): domain Bacteria; phylum Pseudomonadota; class Gammaproteobacteria; order Pseudomonadales; family Moraxellaceae; genus Acinetobacter. The sequence goes on along the minus strand of NZ_AFIE01000008.1, from coordinate 61,355 downwards.
CTGAATTTGTTGAAGAGGCGTGCAAAAAATTCGCAGGACATATCATTGTCGGTATCGATGCGATGAATGGTTTTGTCGCAACAGATGGTTGGGCGAATGTCACTGATGTTAAAGCAACGGATCTGGCAAAACGTTTTGCCGATGCGGGTGTCTCAAGCATCGTATATACCGATATTGCACGTGATGGCATGATGCAAGGTGTCAATGTTGAACAAACTGTTCATCTTGCACAATATTCAGGTTTACCTGTGATTGCTTCTGGTGGCGTAACCAATCTTGATGATGTACGTAACTTGAAAGGTCAGCACGGTATTTTAGGTGCGATTACAGGTCGTGCAATCTATGAAGGAACTTTAAACCTTCGTGAAGCGCAGTTGTTATTGGATGAGCAAGGATTCTAATTCTAAGCTTGTCAGTGCAATAAAAAAGAGAACGTCATGTTCTCTTTTTAGTTTCTAACGATCATGTATAGATCATTATCAAAAATGCATTTTAAATACGTCAATCCGATCTATGCTTATAACGTATTTTCAAAATGTTGCATTTCAATCTTACGGGCTAAAAATGGTTTCAGTGCAATAAACCAATGTTGAAATTCTTCTGTTTTCATAAAAACATCGGTATGGGTTGCCAAATCAGTCCAGTGAATTTGTAAAACATAATTTTGTGGGTTTTCGATTCCACGAATCAGTTTAAATTTTTCACAACCCTGCGCATTTCTAAAAATATCGGATAATTCATAAAATTTCTTTTCAAAAGCCATCTGCTGACCATCAATGATATGAAATAAAGCTTGTTCAATCACCATGTTTATCTCCTTTTATGAATATTGCACCATATAAATATGATACGAAAAGAACAAAATTCAAAATATTTTTTTAATAGACAAATAATGTCTATCAAAACAATTATGCTAAATTAAATTTTAAAAGAGTACATAAAATTATGCATATTAAAGAAACCTTCCCATTTCAATTTTCTAGAATTTTAAGTGTATTTCATGCATTACCTAAAGCACCGAACGCATATATATCTATTGAGGACTTATTTATAAAGTTGCATAATTCTTATGCTCACTTTCTAGCTCCTCGTAAAGCTTTGCAACGAGATTTAAATGCTCTTGATGATATATTGCACAAAGGAAATATCGAAAAAATCTCAGCACTTGGTCGTCAGTCGGCTTCATTTCGTTTATCTGCTGATGCAAAATTAGACTTAGCAAAGCCAAATTTAATTCAAAATGAGTTTCAATCATTAGCTATAGTACATAGCTATAATTTTTTGAAAAACTACTTTCCAGAATCATGGCAAAACACGTTAATCGATCAGTTCGAACAAGCTCAAAAAGTTTTAGCTTTAAGAAATAAAGATATTTGGTTATCTAAATTTGGATGTGCCTTAGATGGTGCTTTCCAAAATTATTTAGCACCTTCTAATAATATTAAAGAACAAATATTTAAATCAATTCATGATAACAATTCATGGTTAGAAATTTTATATCATCCTGAAAATTTTAGAAAACAACCAAATGTATATGTAATTAAACCACATGGAGTTATTATCAGAGGAAGAAAACAATATCTGATTGCTTCAAAAATTGATGAGCATAATAAAGTTTTTACACGAACTTTCACCATGCATCGCATATTGCAAGCAACTCCAACTCTTGAACGTTTAAGTGTCTTTATCCCCGACATCGACATGGAAAAAGCAATCGAGCAAAATGAATATGAAGGTTTTTTTACAGATCATCCTATAAAAATTGAGTTATTATGTAATATCAAAATGTTACCTGAATTACAATTCTCAAAAATCCATCAAACTCAACAACTTTTTGCAACGAATCCTTCCCATTTTACATTAACAGCTAAAATGCCAATAACATGGTCTTTTATAGAATGGTTAGTACAACATGCTGGTGCCATCGAAGTTTTAGAATCAGAAGACTTAAGAGATGAGGTTAGAAAACGAATTTGTGATATGGCTAATAATTATAATATAGAGATTATGGAGTTTGAGAATGACTTTGCCGATTATGGACGCAATTGTGAAGACTTTGTAGATGAAAATGGTGCAATACAACGTCTAGATATTGAGGAAGATGTCGCTGTAGTAATAGAAAATGATATGACCATGCAAGAGTTCGATGACTTACTAGAACAAGCAATTGATTTTATCAGGGATAAACCATATATTTCAGAAGCAGAATTAAGTAAACATTTCAAAATTAAACATAGTGTCAGTTCGTATCTTATACATAAAATGGGTTTAGAAAATCTTATAGAAATAATCTGTGAAGATGGTTCACACCGATACAAAGTGCAAATTCAATAAATAAGGAATATTTATAAATGCAAAATACTTTAACAAACTCTTTAAACTTGGAAAGTGCTCAAAATAGTATAGATCAATTTAAAACATTGATTGAAAACATACCAATACAGAAAATTGAACCATTTATACCTTTAAATATTTATCAAGCTGAAAAAGTAATACACGATTTTAAAAAACTTCAATTGGCTAGAACACAAAGAAAATCATTTCTTGAAATCATGGGATTAAGCCATTTAGAAAATGTGAGTTCAAAAACATTAGCATTTTTTTTAGATAGTAAAGAAGTACATAACCTCAATGATCTAGTGATCAGTGCATTACTCAATAAAATTGGCAAAAATATTTCATATCAATTACATACTGAAACCATCATTCTTGAAAAAAGAACGGATAAAGGACGTATTGATCTTTGGATTGAAACAAATGAGCATATCATTGTAATCGAAAATAAGATTTACCATCATGCTGATAATAATCCCTTCGAAGATTATGTAGAACACGCACGTGAAAATAATCCAAATAACAAAGAATTAATCTTCATTCTTCTTGTCGTCAAAAATCCAAATCAAATACCTGAGAATTTTCATCTCATTACACATTTTGATTTATCTAAGCAAATATTAGATTTACTTGGGCATAAATCGTTACAAGCAGATCAGTATTACTTAACCTATCTCATTGATTATATTTCAGCTATAGAAAAACTAAACCCTCATTCGGAGTATGGGAAAATGCAAATGGATATCGTTAATTTTTATCGTAACAATCGTGAAGTTTTGGAGAAGATCCAAGATGAGGATAATAAAGAATCTGTTTATCAATATTATGAACAACATGTTCAAGAGATTATAGAATTACTGCAAGATCAAGAACTTAATATTTTTCCAAATGATACAACCTTTAATCGAAAAGATGATGATTTATCCTCTATCGGAGGGTCATTTATTAGTAAAACAATACAAACGACGCTTCATGATTTACTATTAGAATTTGAGATAGTTAAAACTACAGAAGGAACCTATTTGTGGTGCAATCGCTTTAAAACAATTAAAATGAAAAGAGCGGATTCCATTGAACTTCATGAATTTCTAAAGAAAGAAAGAATTTCATTCTTAGAGCAAGATGCTCATTTTGATGCTTTACTTCTTGGTGAGAGTGAATCTATATCGGCAGGAGATTTTGCAGAGAAAGCTGCCCCTGTTATCAAAAGAATTTTAGAATTGCATAGTATTTAAATTTATTTAAATTAGAAAAGAGCAACTAACATGCTCTTTTCTTTAGATTTTCAATTAAAATATCTCACTTCATAATTCTATATCTTAAAGCGGCACAGGCTGATTATCATTCAAAGCAATGATGCCTCGAATCGCACGATAAACAATCCATACCCAAGAAATAAATAAGACTGCTACACAGAATATGGTTGCACTCACGGCAACGCCTGCAAATGCATTGGCATTATCCATAGTCAAAAATAAGAACAGATAAGGTACAAAAGCCAACAATGTCCAAATTAAATACCACCAAAAAGTACGAATTTGCCATCTAAAATGACTTTCAAAAATAGTGCCTCGTACTGAATCTAATTTTACATAATTGATCACTAAAGCCACGATGGCAAATATTCCGCCAGAAAAAATCGCAACAATATAAAGAATATATAAAATCAAAGTCAGTGATTTGCTATTGTTTGGATCTACATAATTATTCATTATCGTTCCTCAAAAAGTGATTTGGCTTAATTTATGTTTTAAATACATTTAAGGGAGAAATTAACCATAAAATCAATAAAATATTAAAAAAGATAGTACAGAAATATACCTTTCTAAAAGGTTGTTTTTGTGTTTTATGTCGTAAACGTTGTTGTGCAAGCCAAGCTGCTGGCCAACCGCCTAAAAAGGCAAGTATATGCAAGGTATTTTCAGGCACACGACGTTGATTAAGCTGAGCTGCTTCTTTATCTTGGGAATAAAACCAATAGGTCATCACATTGATAATACTCATAAAAAGTAATGCTAGACTATTCAGTAAACCTGTAGCGGTCAAAATAACCAAAGCGATAATATAAACCACACACAGAATTTGCATTGCTTGCAGTTTTGCAGGTGTTTGCGTTTCTGTACTATTCGACATTTTAGATAATTTCTTTGCCTGATTGGCTTTTAAATAAGTGACTTGTTTGGCTTTAAACCTTCCTTGAGCATCCAGTTGCACCACATACTCCAAAGCACAACCGACAAGCGGACGTGGGCCTTTCTGAGCAAAGTCTTTGATGTGTAAAAATACACGATCTTTAGCTTCATCATTGGGCTGGATAAAGCCATAGCCTTTATCATCAAACCATTCAACCAAACGACCTTGATCACGCATTTATTTATCCCAAATCATTTTGGCTTCTTTTATTCATGCTTAAATGGTTTCTGTATAAGCCTATATAAATTGAATTAAAGAAGCCTAATACTTATTAAGCAGTTACAAACTTTAATCTTTCTACCAGCATATTACGCATTTCTAAAGGATTTTTCTGCAAAATATCATCCCCAGTACGCCCTTCTGCTTGGTTCATTTGCGCCACTTGTAAACGCATCATCCAAAAACGCCCTGCTGCCATCGCCAAATATAACTCTAAACAAGACTTTTCATCTTCAGTTAAAGGACGGACAGATGAATATGCATTTAAAAAAGCGGTTGCTTTGGCTTCATTCAACGTCACGTCAGGATATTCCGTACAAAAATCATTTAGCGTAATCGCAATATCAAACAGTAATTCATCTCGATTCATTTCATAAAAATCAAGAATACCTTTGAGTGTATTGCCTTCAAAGAGCGTATTGTCACGGAATAAGTCTGAATGGATAAAACCTTTAGGGCGGTTTGGATACATCGCAGTTAAAGCTTCATATAAACCCAAAAGATTATTCAGCAATGCTGTATCTGCAACATTTAAAGTGGGTTTAATTTGCTTTGCGACGTTGTACCAATAAGCATGATCACGCGCTGTTTTGCGTTGTAATGGAAAATCTTGCAAAGCCACATGCATTTGAGCCTGAGCAATGGCGATTTGTTCAACTTGCTCCAATGTTGAAGGCATTGGATGCTGTCCTAACATACGTGGTGCAATTTGAGCAGGCTTATCTTTCAGAGTATGAATAGATTGACCGCTATGCTTTAACGGCACAGGTACAGCCAAACCTTGTTGTCCTAAATATTCTAAAACTGGAATCAATTCCGCCGCTGCTTGCGTGTCCATATTTTCAAACAACGTTAAAACAAACTGTGTCCCATCTGCACAGACTATAAAATAATTGGTATTTTGAATACCTCCTTGAATTGGATTCAGCTCAATAACCTCTAATCCATACGGTGCTGCAAAGGCTTGAACTTCCTTTAAACTCAAAGTGGTATAAACCGACATATAAAACCTGCGAAAAAACTTACATAAGTTTGATAGAATACCCTCTCTGACTCGCGAGGTGTAGCACCTACATCGCTCAGTTTCATAATCGGCTGTTATTTTTGGAAAAAATTATGCTTGCTAAACGTATTATTCCTTGCCTAGACGTAGATAATGGGCGTGTAGTTAAAGGTGTTCAGTTCCTTGATATTCGTGATGCAGGTGATCCCGTTGAAGTTGCACGCCGTTATAATGAACAAGGCGCCGATGAAATTACTTTTTTAGACATCACTGCAACCTCAGGTGAGCGAGATACAACCTATCGCACTGTAGAACGTATGGCTGAAAGCGTATTCGTGCCTTTGACTGTCGGTGGCGGTGTTCGTAAAGTTGAAGATATTCGCCTACTGCTAAATGCAGGTGCGGATAAAGTCAGCATTAACTCTGCTGCAGTGTTTAACCCTGAATTTGTACAAGAAGCTTCACAACGCTTTGGTGCGCAATGTATCGTGGTTGCGATTGATGCAAAAAAAACGGGCGATAATAAGTGGGAAATTTTCACCCACGGTGGTCGTAAACCTACAGGGATCGATGCGATTGATTGGGCTGTCAAAATGGCAGACTTTGGCGCAGGTGAACTGTTAATTACCTCAATGGATGCCGATGGAACCAAAGCAGGCTATGACATTGAATTAATGCGTCAAATCAATGAACGTGTCACTATTCCGACGATTGCTTCTGGTGGTGTAGGCAATTTACAACATCTAGCAGATGGTATTTTAAAAGGCGGTGCAGATGCTGTACTTGCAGCCTCTATTTTCCACTTTGGTCAATATACGATTCCTGAAGCCAAACAGTATTTAGCAGATCAAGGCATTGAAATGCGCCTTTGATTGACAAATAAGCGGTCTTTTCTGAAAAGAGTGTTGAAATAACACTCTTTTTTTATTCAGCAGAAATGTATTCGTTATTGTACTTTTCAACACCTTGTAAATACTTTAATACTTTGATCAGATGCTATCATTGATACATTCTTCAATTCAGATAGTTAAAACGACTGTAAAGCCATGTTGAATAATTCTTAAAATAAAATGACAATTTGATGAAAAGGTTTCACTTTTTTTATTTTTCAAATTACAGAATAATTAACTTTTGGTAAAATACTTAACACTAAGTTTATAATGATTGATAAATATCACACTTTTACCCAACTATTTTTATCAATCACATAATTTGGGTATTTCTTATTCTATATATTTATTTTAATCTTAGAAATGAAAGCTTTATTTCAAAATAGAGTGAGTAGAGGAAAATGAATTTAATAAAAATAATTCGGATGATATGGAAATCAATAATGCCTTTACACCATCATATACGCAGTAATGCCTTTATGGTATCGGAAGCTCAAAGCACTTATCATCGTGCGACAGCGTATGAGCATTTGGCAATTAATCAACAATACAGTGTTGCGATTGGGCATACATTGAATCATCAACTGCATCACTATCAACGAAACGCCATCTGGTTTCTTTTGCGTTCAGCCCTAAAAGGTTATAGTCGAGCGCAGTATAAGCTCGGTATGCTTTATTTACATGGTCATTTAGGTTTAGACAGCAATACTTTAAAAGCTCAAAAATGGTTAGTTTTGGCTGCAAATCAAGGCCACCTAGAAGCGCAAGACCAACTCAATGCTTTACCTTTCTTCAGACAATAAAAAACCAGCCCTAAAGCTGGTTTTCTATACGTTAAATTGGCGATTAACCACCAATTTTTTTGTATTTAGTACGCTTTTGAACGGCATCATCGCCTAAACGAGATTGGCGGTATGCTTCATATTCAGCATAGTTACCTTCGTAGAATTCTGGCTGTTCATTTTCAAATGACAAGATATGTGTCGCAATACGGTCAAGGAACCAACGGTCATGCGATACCACCATTACTGTACCTGGGAATACAAGAATTGCATCCTCAAGCGCACGTAATGTTTCAATATCCAAGTCGTTCGATGGTTCATCGAGTAGGATCACGTTTGCACCCATTTGCAGGATTTTTGCAAGTTGTAAACGGTTACGCTCACCACCTGACAACTCACCTACACGCTTCTGCTGATCTTGACCTTTAAAGTTAAAGCGACCGATATAAGCACGAGATGCGATTTCGTATTCACCGATTCTCAAGATATCTAAACCGCCAGAAACTTCTTCCCAAACTGTTTTGTTGTTATCTAAAGTATCGCGAATCTGACCGACATAAGCCACTTTCACTGACTCACCCAGTGTTACAGTACCTGTATCTGGTTGCTGTTCGCCCGTCATCATACGGAATAATGTGGTTTTACCCGCACCGTTTGGCCCCACAATACCCACAATCGCTGTAGGTGGAACAGTAAAGGTCAAATCTTTATACAGTAAACGACCGTCAAATGATTTGCTAATACCTTCAATTTCTACAACCTTATTCCCTAGACGTGGACCAGGTGGAATATAGATTTCAGAAGTTTCGTTACGCTGTTGGAACTCACGTGAGTTAAGTTCTTCAAAACGCTCCATACGCGCTTTGTTTTTCTTTTGCTGACCTTTAGCATTTGAACGAACCCATTCAAGTTCTTTTTTCAATGCTTTAGCAAAAGATTCTTCTTGTTTATTTTCCTGCTCTAAACGTGCATTCTTTTGTTCTAACCAAGAAGAATAGTTACCTTGGTAAGGAATACCCATGCCACGGTCAAGCTCAAGAATCCACTCTGCAACGTTATCTAAGAAATAACGGTCATGCGTAATTGCCACAATCGTACCAGCAAAGTCTTTCAAGAAACGTTCTAACCAAGACACAGATTCTGCGTCCAAATGGTTCGTCGGTTCGTCTAGAAGTAGCATATCTGGTTTAGACAATAATAAACGGCACAATGCAACACGACGACGCTCACCACCTGAAAGCAAACTTACATCTGCATCCCAAGCTGGAAGGTTCAATGCAGCCGCTGCTTGATCCATTTGGTTACTTAAATTATGTGCATCCCAAGAATGGATAATCGCTTCAAGTTTTTCTTGCTCTTTTGCAAGCGCATCGAAATCTGCATCTTCAGCAGCATATTCAGCAAAAACTTCATCCAAACGAGCCAATGCATCCAATGGTTCACGTAAACCATCTTCAACGTTACCACGAACGTCTTTGTTTGGGTCTAATGGTGGTTCTTGCTCTAGATAACCGATTTTAATACCCGGTTGCGCACGAGCTTCACCTGAGAAATCTTTATCTACGCCAGCCATAATACGAAGCAAGGTAGACTTACCTGCACCGTTTAAACCAAGTACACCAATTTTTGCACCTGGAAAGAATGATAAAGAGATGTCTTTTAAGATTTCGCGCTTAGGCGGAACCATTTTCGACACACGGTTCATCGTGTAAATATATTGGGCCACGTAGGACTCCTCTATAAAGAATAGGAATTCGCAAGATGCGAACAAAAAATGCGAACAAATAAATGGCAATAATTATACGCTGAATTTATCTATTTTTGTTTAGATTCGCCCAATTTGATCAAGATATTTTCAAAAGATCTCTTGACTATTTTCCAAGCATGACAAACATAGTCCCTTCCCCACACCAAAGCACATTAAGAGCAAAAATTGGGCTGATACTGATACACAAATTGCGTTTTGGTTTGTGTTGAACTTGGTGCATTGTAATTCGACAATGATTTCAAAGCTGAAAAACTAATCGCAGCACGTTGCACAACTTTATTTGTATAGTTAGCATTTGGATCTGCATACTTAAATGACACTTCAACCACAGCTGGTTTGAGTCCTGCGTATGGCACTTGGGTATACCATAAGCTCATCTCCATCTCAGCATCAAATTCGCCCAAATCTATAGTGACACCACTATAATTTCGCTCATAAATGGTTAAATTACCGACTTGAGATAAAGCTTGATTGTCACTGATTGCATAGGTTTCTTTAAACTTTGGAAAATGTGTATGAATGTCTAAGAAATCATTCAAAGTCCGCGTGTTGGGAACAGTCGTCGATTTACTTGCCCCCACTAAAAAGCTTTGTGTTGCCGTTTGGGTAATATCATCTTCAAGTTTAGTTTTTGCACCTGAGGTTGGGCTACTTAAATCTGCAAAATCAGCCAGATAATGATCATAACTTCTCAGCTTAAGTGTCACCTCAGAAGCGCCATTTTCGATCCGCTCTCTAAAGCTATAACCCATATCGTTTAATAAACAACTACTTGGTGAATCATAAAAGCGGATTTGACGTTGCTTATCCAAAGTCATGTTTCCTGAAACACTACGACCTGTTTGTTGAGCAATGATATTTTTGGCTTGTTGTATATAAGTATTTACATTCGCCGCTTCATTGGAATAGCTAAACTGATCGGCTTGTAATAACAACTTATATTCCCGTGAAGTCACTTGTGGTGCAGCCCAAGTATTTGAAATCACAAAACTACTGAACAATACGAGAAAAAATCTTTTATTCATTTTCAATCCTGCTTTTCTTTTTAAATTTGAAAATTGTTATAAAAAAGCCACCGTTTCGGTGGCTAATAATAGGCTTATGGTGTTTTTAAATTTAAATGATCAACAATATACAAAGTATTCGTATCTATACGACTACGCGCAGCATCTAAATATTTCGGTTCCATACCTTTGCTATTTGACCACAGCCCCATATCATCATCATTTAAAATACCTAAAGCTGTATTATTGATCAGCCACAAACCTTCCATCTTGTCATGTGGATATTTCACAGCTTTCCCCATATCCAAAACCAATGTTTTAGGCACAGGCAGAATATTCAACGCTTTTAAACCATCCCAACCTTGCTCAAGTTGATATTCTTCTAAGGTCTTTCCTGCAATGGTTAGTCCTAATTTTTCATCTTGTTTAAGATTATTTTGATCTTGAATATTTTCTAGATTGGTCGCCTTGCTTAGATCGATGCGATAGACATTTTTCATGACATTCGCAGAATCTTTATAAAACAATCCATCACGCTCTAAAACCAAAAATTGCGTATCACTTAAAGCCACGATCGCAGAGTTTGAATTCTCTTTTATTTCTTGTTGATACAAATATTGTGCAACTTTACCTGTTTCCAAATTGATGGTCACAATACGAGTCAGTGTTGATTTATTAACATTTTTATTAGGCAAACTCATGGTAGATTGCATGATACCCACCAAAGTTTTTTGATCTGGGGTAATGGTTAGACCTTCCATCCCACGGTTAGCACGGCGATAACTGAATTCATTGGGTAATGTCCAATGATTGCGCTGATCTGCCTTAAATGGGTTAATACGACCGATTTCCTTACCATTGGCATCGTAGTGAACAATGTGTGGGCCATATTCATCGCTCACCCAAAAAGTCCCATCTTTTAATGCTGCAAGACCTTCACTATCTAATCCATAATCATCTAACTTGATTGGATTATTAACCGCATCGAAAGGCTTAGTTGAATCAACTGTAATCACTTTACCATTCACATCATAAGGCGTTTCCCCTGTACCGCCTAAAGCAGAAGTATTAGGTAATCCACTGATCTCTTTACCATTTCTATCTTTTAAAGAAATTGTTTTAACCAGTTTCACAGTGCCATTGTCTTGAACTTCAAATAAACCTATTTTAGGCACATAATCAGGAATGGCAAAAATCTTACCAGCACCGTGTATCCCATCATTATAATCGGCATTGGGGCCACGATCTGTGAGCGCATAAAATTGCTTTTTATTGCTTGGATGTGCAACAACATCTGAACCAAAACCACCTTGGCGGATGTCAAAGGCTTGATCAATCGTTGAACCATTTACGGTATAACTTGCCACTATATTCAGTGGAAGTGCTGTACCTTGTGCAAATAAATTGGTTTTACAACTGTCTTCTGTTTTGGTTATTTCATTGGCTTCGAGTTTAGCATTCTGATTATTGTCTAAACCACTTTGAATACGTGTACCACCCATTGAACATGCTTCATTGCCAAACTCTAAAGTGATGGTTTCAATCAAGTTTTTTGGGGGAGATTGAGCGTCATCATCATCTGAACATGCAGTTAGACTCATCAACCCACATAAAGCCAGCGTTAAAGTCGTTTTTTTCATTATTGCAATTTTCATCGTCATTTTTGTTTGTTGTATAGTTTATTGAGTTGCTTATGTTAATCGGGACAAATGACATCATAATGACAGGATTTAAAATGGCGATATAATCACTCTTTTGAAGAAAATGTTTTGAAATAACTTAAATTTCCAATATGTAATATTGTTACATTTAGTCAATATATATGGCTTGGTGAATTAGAAAAACTTAAGTATTCTTGCTGAAAAGTTAAAAAACACACCATTCTAATGAAAATTAAATTATTACTCATTTTAACCTGTACTATACTTATTACATTGGCTGCGTATGTTGTGTACACACTGGAAAGCCCACCTCAAAACCCTTTAAAAAATTCAAATAATAATATTAAAAATCAAAAGACTGTTGAAACAAAACCTCCTAATAATGTGGGAAAAATAAAAGAAATTAAAGTTGATAAATTCTCACCTAATCCTAATTGGAAAGACAAAAAATTTATATTTAACGGCAAGGAATTACATTATAAATTCGGCGAAGGCAACCCTGAGGAAACAGCACTCAAGCCTGAGGATTATTTAGCCAAAGGTGAAAATGATGGTATCCCCTATGTAACCCCAGAAACAGAAAAAAATCTTTACGATTTCTTAACCGACCCAGACCTACCTACAGTTCTAGATAAGTGTGAAAACTATAATAGACAGCATATGCTCAAATTAAATCCACAGCTTTCGGTTAATCAAATACCAATCCTCTTAAGGCCAAGTGATTTTGATATTGAAAATATTATAACAATAAACCCGAATACTGGTCGCAAAGAAATTAATGAAGACATTGCAAATCGCATGAATGAATTTCTAAATATTCTATCCAATCCAATCGCTGGTTCTAAGTTTAGTAATAAGTTTGGCGATAAATGTGCAGGTACCGCATACCAACAGAGCATTGAACGAATAAAAATAAATTTTTCTAAATTTTCAGAGTCCTACATAAATGGAGGTGAAGGAATAAAAGGAAAAGATTGACCAAAATAATTTAATTTTTTATAAAAAACATAGATGTTAAAAACCCACCTCACTAATCATCAGCTTTATCTTTTTTTATGATTTAAAAATACAAAAACTCATGTTTACTTCATATATTTATTTGCTACACTCATTTGAAATTTAACAAAAAAGCTGAAAAACATGACTTATAAAGATGAAACCCTTGCGATTCATGCAGGTTATACACCCGAAGCAACCACCAAAGCTGTTGCCGTACCGATTTACCAAACCACTTCTTATGCCTTTGATAATACACAACATGGTGCAGACCTGTTTGACTTAAAAGTACAAGGCAATATTTATACTCGCATCATGAACCCAACAACTGCGGTGCTTGAGCAACGCTTAGCCGCTCTTGAAGGGGGTATTGGTGCATTAGCTTTGGCTTCAGGTATGTCTGCAATCACCTATTCAATTCAGACCATTGCAGAAGCTGGTGATAATATTGCCTCTGTTTCAACTTTATATGGTGGAACATACAACTTATTTGCACATACGCTACCGAAGCAAGGCATTGAGGTTCGTTTCTTTGACTATCAAAATCCTGAAGCTTTACGTGATTTAATAGATGAAAAAACCAAATTGGTTTTTGTAGAATCGATTGGTAATCCATTGGGAAATATCATTGATTTAGAGGCCATTGCTAAAATTGCCCATGAATATGGTGTTCCTGTAATTGTCGATAATACCGTTGCGACCCCTGCACTACTCAAACCGTTTGAGCATGGTGCAGATATTGTGGTGCATTCTCTAACCAAATATATTGGTGGTCATGGTAATTCTATTGGTGGGGCGATCATCGATAGCGGTAAATTTCCTTGGGGTAAATACCCTGAGCGCTTCAAAGTTTTGAATACACCTGATCCAAGTTATCATGGCGTCAATTATGTTGAAGCTTTAGGTGAAGCCGCTTATATTGCACGTGCACGCGTGGTTCCACTGCGTAATACTGGTGCAGCAATCAGTCCACTGAGTGTGTTCTTAATTTTACAAGGTTTAGAAACTTTGAGTTTGCGTATGGAACGCCATACTGAAAATGCACAAAAAGTGGCTGAATATTTACAACAACATCCAAAAGTCAAATGGGTTAATTACGCAGGTTTAACCGATCATCCTCAACATGCTTTGGCACAAAAATATGTCAAAGGAAAACCTTCAGCAATTTTATCTTTCGGCGTTCAAGATGGGCTTGAAGGCGGAACTCGCTTTATTGATGCTTTGCAATTATTCACTCGTTTGGTCAATATTGGTGATGCAAAAAGCTTAGCTTGCCACCCTGCGACAACTACACATCGTCAGCTCAATGAAGATGAATTAAAGTCAGCAGGTGTCAGTATTGACATGGTTCGCTTGTCTGTAGGTATTGAACATATTGATGATTTAATTGCAGATTTAGAACAAGCTTTGGCTCAGGTGTAGTGGTTGTTTGAGGTTATAACTTCTCGTTCTGAAATAAAGTGACACGTATTTAAGTCAATGCCTGATGAGTTTCATTGGGTATTATAATAAGGCTCTATAGACGAGCAAGATGGATATGTTCGTTTAGTAGAGCCATACAAAAATATTTTACTTCCATATATCAAGAAATGGAGTACTAATGTCTAAAACTTTTGCAGAGCATATCAAAGCATTTAATCAACATTTACATTATGTGGGAAAACTGCCAAAAGATTTTCAGGTGATGAATCCCTTTATGGATAACCCTGAAACACTACAAGTCATGCAAGCGTTTTATGATAAATATTATAATGATTCAAATGAGCGAAAATTTATTATCGGTATTAATCCGAGTCGTCATGGTGCAGGCGTAACAGGCATTCCATTTACAGACACCAAACGCTTGGAAGCTGTTTGTGGGATCAAAATGCAATCGGCACATACTCACGAAATTTCTTCTGTATTTATGTACGATGTAATCGCTGCTTATGGTGGTACAAAAGATTTTTATAAACAATTTTATATCAATTCACCCTTTCCTTTGGCGCTTGTACGTGAAACAAGTCGTGGGCAATTATTAAACGCCAACTATTATGATGACGATACTTTGTTTCAAGATGTCAAAGACTTTATGATTGAATCATTGCGAAAACAGATCAGCTTTGGATTAAACACCTCAGAGGTATTTATACTGGGGAAAAAGAATGCAACATTTATCAATCAGCTGAATCATGATGCAAAATTATTTGATAAGTTAACTGTACTTGAGCACCCACGCTACATCCAACAATACAAATCCAAACAAAAACAGCAATATATTGATAAATATAAGTTAGTTTTGGGTGATGGGATGAAGAAATGACACCACGTATCATTTATACCATAGGTCATTCTACCCATAGTCTGGAAGATTTTTTGCAGATGCTACAATCTTTTCATATTCAAATGTTTGCGGATATACGCAGCTTACCGGGCTCACGAAAATATCCGCAATTTAATCAAGACAATCTTGCTGTCGCTTTGCCTGAACATGGCATCATGTACACCTACTTGAGCGATTTAGGTGGAAGACGGCGGATGAAAAAAGATTCAAAAAATACCCGTTGGCACAATCATTCTTTCCGTGGCTATGCTGATTATATGGACAGTGAAGCTTTTGAAAAAGCCATTGAACACTTAGAGGAAATAGCAACCCAGCAAACAACTGCCGTCATGTGTGCTGAAGCCGTATGGTGGCGCTGTCATCGCTCTATGCTATCTGATGCTTTAAAAGTCAGAGGTTGGACAGTGCGACATATTATGAAAGTCGGCAAAGCTGATGAACATCGATACACTGCGCCTGCGGTCATTGTTGCTGGCAATGTATCCTATGCGAATACGGATACAGACCAAACAGAAAGCAAAACGGAAATGTGATCATCATGGAAACACAATTTAAAATCGGTGACAAAGTCAGTTGGAATTCTGAAGCGGGGCGAGTTTCAGGTACGATTATACGAATCCACACTCAGGATTTTAACTACAAAGGTTATACGCATCACGCCACAGAAAAAGAGCCACAATATGAAATCAAAAGTGATAAATCTGATCATATTGCAGCGCACAAAGGCACTGCCTTGACCAAGATTTGAGAAAATCAAAATAAATAATTCAAAAAAAGACCTGAAAAATTCAGGTCTTTTTTATTCGAGAGATTGATTTTAAATTGAATTATTTACTCTGAACTTTTTGCTCAATTTCTTCGACACTGGTATGACGCACATCAAAACCTTTCGCAATATAAATCACTTGCTCAGAAATATTACGTGCATGGTCACCAATACGCTCCAATGAACGGAGTACCCACATCACATTGATGACACGGCTAATATGACGAGGATCTTCCATCATATAGGTCATTAAAGTACGTGTTGCTGACTGGTATTCACGGTCAATATCTGCATCTGCTAATAGAACTTTTAAAGCTTGATCTGCATCAACTCGAGCAAATGCATCCAAAGCATCATGAATCATGACACGAACCTGATTACCAATATGACGGGTTTCCATATAACCACGCGGTGATTCACCTTCTTCACACAGAGTTTGTGCAATACGTGCAATTTTTGCCGCTTCATCACCAATACGCTCTAAGTCTGTATTAGCCTTACTCATGGCAATCACCATACGTAAATCAATCGCAGCGGGATGGCGTCGCGCAAGAATCAAAGTCAGTGCTTCATCAATTTCACGCTCATAACGATTCACCGTATTGTCCTGAAACTGAACGTCTATTGCCAAATTGGCATTGGTGTCTAATAAGGCATGAACCGCATTTGCAACTTGCTGTTCAACCAGCCCGCCCATGGTCATAAATTTGGTATTTACATCCTGTAAATCTTCATTAAATTGAGAAGATATATGATGAGTCAACACTGGATTACTTGGGCTCAAAGTCTGATACTCCACATACAGCAAAAAGCTTTTTTAGATTTAATATTAAACCATACTAATTATGAATCTTTTATGACAGCTATTTTCTTTCGGACGAATCTCAAATGGGTTTTGATCCTACTTGCATTTCTGCATGATAGAACTGAACCCTTAAATTTCAAATCATCATGAATATAAATCAACCATCAGAATAGCTACTCAAAAAGCATCTATTCGTAAATTTTGTTAACTTTTCAATCTTATTACAAAAGCTGTTTTTTTATCCGATTTTCAATTCAGTCTTTATAAAATTCCTATTTAAACATCAACAAATTTTGAATGACTACAACAAACCTATACCGGATTAAGTTTAAATTCTCTTAAAAATACACTTTTCACGACTAAAGTATTAACGTTTTATGATCACAAAACTACAAAACATATCATTTATTTAGATGAGATTAGGTGACAATAACCAAATCCTGAATTAGGTAAATTTTTTTAATGTCCGTCTAATGAAATTGTCTTACAAACTCTCTCATCTCTTTCTTTGTAGCACCCTGATTGCGCTTAGTAGTTTACTCACCGCTTGTGAAAAACCTGCGGCCGACATCGTGCATGCTGCAAAAGAGCCACAAAGAAATGAAGACCCTGTTCCAGACCTCAGTCAAATCTGTCAAAACTTAAAAAAAGAAATGACGACAATGGATGCTCAAAGAACCACTTTAGCCATTGAACAAGTCAATCAAGATATTCGTCTTTGTGTACCACTCATGAAACCTGCTGAACAAAAAGAGTTAATGCGACTTTCAAAACAAATGTATCAGCAATTTTTACATTTAGACAGAACATCAGAGCAACAACAAGCTTTTGAAACCTATGCTTTAGATCAGTCAGCTTACCCAACGATTCAACAAAGCCAATTTGAACAATTGAATATTCGTGACCAATATTTACTTCGCCATAAAGGTCAGGCTTATATCGAATTGATTGATCAAGGCGATAATAAAGTGACTTATCGAAGAAATCCGCAATATTTAGCCAAAGTTTTTGCACCTTATCTCATTGAGCCTGAGCAAAAATTTATAGAAAATCTGGCTGAACAAAATACTCAACCGCTTTTTAAAAATCAGAAATTAGATCTCAGCGCTGATGAAATTGCGAAAAGAGCCAAATTTTGGCAACAATACACCTTAGATTATCCTGAAAGCAGCTATATTGCAGATGCACGTTACTTAGAAAATGCCTATAGCAGCTTATTATTTTTAGGCTTGGAGAATGAACCCGTTTCTTCAAACTTTGAGAATGCCAACGATGTGAATGAGGCCTATTGGACTGTTATTGAACACTTAGCACAATCTAAAGATGGTGAATTGTCGATAAAAGCGCAGAAGTTTGAACAATTTATCAAAATGTCCGCAGAACAACGTAAGCAAAAAATTCAACTCAGTGTAAAAGAGCAAACGAAATTGGAAAATAATCCCCAATTATTGGCACTTTCTCAACTGAATCAATTTTTAAATCTAAAACCTATCAATTTTAAAAATCTTAAAAGAGATTGTTTTAGTGATGCGATTTGTTCCACTACTTAGATACTTAGATTTTTTCGTTTTACTTTGATTGTTTTTCTATTTTAATACCTTTTTAATACCTTCAAATTTAGCGCCTGCAAATTTAATACCTAAAAAAACCATAAAAATGGCTATGACTTATACATTCTCAACACAGATCGAATTATACAAATTGCAAGTCTATTTTAAAAAGGATGTGTTAATATCCTCAGCATAGCTTGACGGAGCGCGAGTAATGACTCGCTGAGATTAGGTCAGTTCTTCAATTGAATGAACTTAAACCCAAGTACCGTTGAACCTGATCAGGTTAAGACCTGCGTAGGAATCAAGCCATCTAAAAACATTTAGCTTTTTATTGATCTATTTTTGTAGAAATACAGCTGTAGTATTCACCATTTAATCGTGAATACTGGATTTAAAAAATAGACTCAATCTGCCACCGTTTTTGGTCGTGCTTGATTCGTTGATGTCATTCATAAGGATCATTGCAATGAACCAATTAACGAATCTCTCTTCAAATGAATTGTCTGCTCAACATGAGCAAGATGCCAAAGATCTCACTCGAATTTTACCTGCTTCGCAAAAAGTCTATATCCAAGGTTCTCGTCCAGACATTCAAGTACCGATGCGTGAAATTACGCTGACAGATACCCCCACAGGTCTAGGTGGTGAGCAAAATCCAGCGGTGATGGTCTATGACACTTCAGGTGTTTATACCGATCCTCAAGTTGAAATTGACTTGAATAAAGGCTTACCCAATGTCCGTGAAACATGGATTGCCGAACGTCAGGATACTGAACGTTTAGAAACATTGAGTTCAACTTTCGGTCAAGAGCGCCTAAAAGATATCCGTACCGCAGACATCCGTTTTGCGCATATTCAAAAACCACGTCGTGCCAAACAAGGTCAAAACGTGACGCAAATGCATTATGCCAAGCAAGGCATTATCACACCTGAAATGGAATATATTGCGATTCGTGAAAATCAGCGTCAGCGTGAAGGCGTAGACATGCGTCAGCATGCAGGTCAAAACTTTGGTGCTCGTAATCTCATGGAAATCACACCTGAATTTGTGCGAAAAGAAGTTGCTGAAGGTCGTGCGATTATTCCTGCCAATATTAACCACCCTGAAATTGAACCGATGATTATCGGACGTAATTTCTTGGTGAAAATTAATGCCAATATCGGCAACTCAGCACTCGGCTCTTCAATTGATGAAGAAGTTGCCAAAATGACATGGGCAACACGTTGGGGTGCAGACACCATCATGGACTTATCGACAGGTAAAAATATCCATGAAACCCGTGAATGGATTATTCGTAACTCCCCTGTCCCAATTGGTACAGTTCCCATTTACCAAGCTTTAGAAAAAGTAGATGGTGTAGCTGAAGACCTGACTTGGGAAATTTTCAAAGACACGCTCATTGAGCAAGCTGAGCAAGGAGTGGATTACTTTACCATCCATGCAGGTGTGCTTTTAAGATACGTTCCAATGACTGCCGACCGTCTGACGGGTATCGTCTCTCGTGGTGGTTCAATCATGGCGCAATGGTGTTTAGCGCACCATGAAGAAAACTTCCTATATACCCATTTCGATGAAATTTGCGAAATTATGAAGGCTTATGATGTGTCATTCAGCCTTGGTGATGGCTTACGTCCGGGTTGTATTCAAGATGCCAATGATGAAGCTCAATTCTCAGAATTACGTACATTGGGTGAGTTGACGCACCGTGCGTGGAAACATGATGTCCAAGTCATGATCGAAGGCCCGGGGCATGTACCGATGCATATGATCAAAGAGAATATGGATCTACAACTTGAAGTCTGCCAAGAAGCACCATTTTACACATTAGGTCCTTTAACCACAGATATCGCACCGGGTTATGACCATATCACTTCTGCAATTGGTGCTGCGATGATTGGTTGGTATGGTACCGCTATGTTGTGCTATGTCACGCCAAAAGAGCATTTGGGACTACCGAATAAGAAAGATGTGAAAGATGGCATCATCACTTATAAAATTGCAGCGCATGCAGCCGATTTAGCCAAAGGTCATCCGGGTGCTCAAGTTCGTGATAATGCATTATCTAAAGCACGTTTTGAATTCCGTTGGGAAGATCAATTTAATCTCAGCTTAGATCCTGATACTTCTCGCTCAATGCATGATGAAACCATGCCAAAAGAAGCACACAAGTCAGCACACTTTTGTTCGATGTGTGGGCCTAAATTCTGCTCAATGAAAATCACGCAGAATGTGCGAGACTATGCACAAAATCATGCACAAAGCCATGCGCAAAATCAGCAAAATGCAAAAAATGCACTTGAAAATGAATCTGTGATTGAAAATGGCCTTAAAACTATGAAAACCGTTTATCAGGAACACGGACAAAAGTTGTACCACAAAGTTTAAAGATGAAAAAAATATTTGTCTTTAAGCATTTCTCAGTTAGGATGAAATGAACACGTTTCATCCTAACTTTACTCATGAATATCATTCAACAAGCAACCTACTCTGATAAAGATGTGGAAATTCAATCTCGTGAATATGCCTATCAGGGATTCGTTCAAGTTGAAAAAATTAGCTTGCGACATCGTTTGTTTAACCAGTCTGAGTATACGACGGTCATTCAACGTGAACTTATTCGACGCAAAGAAGCTGCTGGGGTACTCATTTACAATGATCAGCAACGTAAATTTGTGTTGATTGAACAATTTCGAGTGGGCGCAATCGATGACCAAGTGTCCCCGTGGCAACTTGAAATTATTGCCGGTGTACTAGATGGAGATGAATCTCCAGAAAGCTGTATACGACGAGAAAGTGTTGAAGAGTCTGGATGTGAATTAGATCAGATTGAACTTCTATTCAGTTTCTACCCTTCTGCAGGCGCTTGTGATGAAATTTTCCATCTCTATGTTGCTCAGGCAGAATTACCTTCTGAAGGCGGGGTCTTCGGCATGCCTGATGAAGGCGAAAATATAAAACTACATATTATTCCATACGCAGACTTAAATTTTTTATTACACAGTAAACGTTTATGCAATGCGCCAATCATTATGGCTTTACAGTGGCTACAACAACATGTAAACCAATTAGAAAATGTCTAGGGGAAAGGCATGCAATCAGAGCAATCACTGAATTCGATCAATAAAGATCTTGTCATGATTCAGATTACAGATACACATTTGATGGATCATCCAGACGCAAAATTCGTTGGTATTAATCCAGAAGAAAGCTTTCATGCCATTATGGACGATATTCAGCAACGCTACCCAAATATTGATCTTATTTTGCACACAGGTGATCTTGCACAAGCAGCTCGTCCCTCAACGTATCATCGTTATTTAGAGTATATGCAAAAGTTTGCTGTCGATTTTTATCATATCCCTGGCAATCATGACAATTTGAATATTTTTCCTTTTCATACCCCTGAACCTCAGCCCACTGTAATCGAATTAGATCAATGGCGAATGATCTTGTTAAATAGTGTGATCATGGGGCAAACGGATGGTTGGATTGGAGATGAACAGCTACAACACTTAAAACAGATTTTGGAACAACAGCAAGATAAGTTTGTCATTATTGCTTGTCACCATCACCCATTTGATATGCGTTCAAAGTGGTTAGATCAGCATAAACTGAAAAATGCAGATGAATTCAAAACAATCTTAGCACCATTTAAAAATATTAAGATGGTATTGCACGGTCATGTTCACCAAGAATCACACAATGAATGGAATGGTATTCAATTTATTTCAACACCAGCAACCTGTGTACAATTTAAACCACTTAGCCAAGAATTTGCATTTGATGAAATTGCGCCTGGTTACCGTTGCTTACATTTAAAAAACAATGGTGAGTTTGAAACTATCGTTCATCGGCTAGATCACTTTAAGGTCACGATAAATGAAGAAATTTCAGGTTACTAGCTTTTCATTTTTACTTTTTTCCATTAAGTTATTCGACCTAAGAGATATGCAGAAAGTCGAATTAAGGGTTAGATGGCTTTCATCTTTGTAAAAAAATCTATATGATGACGCCCCCGATGGATTCATTCTATTGGTAGTGATAAAAATACTTGCATATCACCATATTTTTTACGTATAGAACAGTACGTATATGATGAGGAATGCCCTTTATGGCGAATGACAACCAAAATCAAACCTTGGATGAGCAAACAGCAGTAGCAGATGACAAATCTGTTAAGCGAGTGCGTAAAACCAAGCCAAAGACAAATGACAACGGTACTACAGCGAGTCTATTTGGTATCGAGCCTTATCAGCCGAAGAAAAATGAAGAATACATGTCTGAGGGGCAGCTCGAACATTTCCGTAAAATTTTGCTCGCGTGGAAAGCAGAATTAATGTCTGAAGTGGACCGCACCTTGAACACCATGCAAGATGAATCTTCTTCATTACCAGATGTAAATGACCGTGCAACGCAAGAAGAAGAATTTGCTATTGAACTACGTACACGTGACCGTGAACGTAAACTCATTCGCAAAATCGAACAGTCTATTGAAGCGATTAAAAATGATGATTACGGTTTCTGTGAAACTTGTGGTATTGAAATCGGTTTACGTCGTTTAGAAGCACGCCCGACAGCGACTTTATGTATCGACTGTAAAACCCTTGCAGAGATCAAAGAGAAGCAAAATAACGGTTAATCATGTTATTGCCTAATCCTCCTCTACCCCCTTCTTTCGACAACGAGGGGGATAGAATGGTTTATACGGGTAGGTTTGCACCTTCACCCACAGGTCCGCTACACTTTGGTTCACTTATTACTGCCGTTGCAAGCTATTGCGATGCAAAAGCTAATCAAGGTACATGGATTGTTCGAATCGAAGATACTGACATCCCGCGTATCTACCCAGATAGTGAACAACACATTTTAAAATGCTTAGATGCATTTGAATTTGAATCTGACGTTGAAATTATTTATCAAAAAAATCGTTTAGACCTTTACGATGCCGCTATAGAACAACTCCAACAAAAACAATTGGTCTATGCATGTGAATGCACCCGCAAAATACTCGGTTCAAATCATATCTATACAGGTACATGCCGAGAAAAACATTTAGATTTCGCAAATCAAGCCATTCGAGTCAAAGTTTCAGATCAAAATATTTGTTTTCAAGATCACCTACAAGGTCAGCATTGTTCAAATCTACAAACTGATTTGGGCAATTTCGTGCTTAAACGACGTGATGGGATTATCAACTACCAACTTGCTGTTGTGGTTGATGATTATTTACAAGGCATCACTCATGTCGTACGTGGCGCAGATCTATTAGATAATACAGAACGTCAAATATGGCTAGGACAGCTTTTAGGCTACCCACAACTTGAATATATGCACCTTCCTCTGGCCATGAATGCTCAAGGACAGAAACTCTCTAAGCAAAATCTTGCCCATGCACTCGACATTCAACATGCACCTGAATTGCTTTCACAAGCGATTTCAGCGCTTGGACAACAGCCTGTTGATATTGACCAACCACATAAAATGCTCGCTCAAGCTGTTGCACAATGGGACATTCAATTGATTCCTAAAGGCACTGAAATTCAGGGCATTTTCAAATAGCAACTTAGATGGTTGTTGCAATAACTGGACAATAAAAAATGGTGTTACACCTCAGCGATGTAACACCATTTTTAAATCGAACAACTTGAATTATGAAGCTTAGAAGCTCGATTCTTCTCGTGCAGGGTTAGCTTCTTTAGTCGATGCGTCGATCTTTAAAATTAAACTAATCATCACTGCACACATGATCAACGAAGACCCACCATAACTAATGAATGGCAATGTCAAACCTTTGGTCGGCAACATTCCCATATTCATCCCGGCATTTACCAGAATTTGTAATAAGAAAATAATGCTGATGCCGTAAGCCAAATAACCTGCACGTAAATATTGATGATTTAAAGCACGTTGACCGATACGAATACAACAAACAACCATAGCAAAAGACAAAGCTAAAACCGTTGCAATACCAAAGAAACCAAACTCCTCACCCAAAATTGCCAACATGAAGTCGGTATGTGCTTCAGGTAAATAAGACATTTTTTGAATACTATGCCCTAAACCGACACCAAACCATTCTCCACGACCAAAAGCCATTAAAGCATTGGACAATTGATAACCTGAACCTAATGGGTCTGCCCAAGGATTGGAGAATGACATCAAACGTTCATAACGATATGGTTCAAAGACAATCAGGAAAATAAAGGCTGAAAGAATTGCACCAAATGCGATGCCAAATTGAATCAGTGGTGCACCTGCCAAGAAGAATACACCCAGCATAGAAACTGCAATTACCACTGTCGCACCCAAATCGGGTTCAGCAATAATTAAACCGACTGTAAGCAACATCACAATGGCTAAGCGCAATAATCCTTTATAGTTACTGCGTACCTCTTGCGCCCTTCGTACCACATAGTCTGCGGTGAAGATGGTCATCATTACCTTAGCAACCTCTGTGGCTTGCAAAGTAAATCCACCTACACGAATCCAACGTGTCGAACCATTCACCTCTGTTCCCACCACCAAAACTGCGAGCAACAAAATAATCGTGATGAGCCACAATGGAAAAGTATTGTTAAACCATATATTCAATGAAATACGATAGGTAATAATCGCAGCAACCAATGCCACGACAATTGAAATTGCATGTCGAATCACATAGTGAAACTCATTTTCATGCATACGTTCTGCATAAGGCATTGAAGCCGAAGCCACCATGACCGTACCAATGCACAACAATGAAATGACGCAAAATACGAGTACATTACGAGGTGTAATCTCCGCTGGAAACTTAGGTAGCCAGCGCTCATACACCTGTTGAATTTTACTTATAGTCGTCTGAGCTAACCCAGCCATACTGTTATCCTTATGATTCTTTTAGTTCAAAGCATTTACATATTCAACAAAGCGATGTCCACGCTCTGGATAACCTGTAAACATATCAAAACTTGCACATGCTGGCGATAATAACACCACGTCATGAGCATGCGTATTTTGCTGACATAAAGCAACGGCTTCTTGCAAAGAATCAGCATGGAGCAATGTCGTTGTACCTTCAATTGCTTTTTCAATGATTGGACAGTCTTCACCAATCAAGACAGCAACTTTGGCATACTTCTGTAGTGAATCACGTAATGCTGTAAAATCCTGGCCTTTACCTTGCCCACCAAGAATAATGGCAACTTTACCGCCTTGTGGCTCAATTGCAGCACCTAAACCATCGAGTGCCGCCAATGTCGCACCAATATTCGTCCCTTTAGAATCATTATAATAACGAACATTGTTGACTTCTTTCACAAACTCACAACGGTGCTCTAAACCTTTAAAGGTTTTTAATGTTTCTAACATCTTCTCTCTTGGTAAGCCAATTGCCTCACCCAGCGCTAAACATGCCAAGGCATTCGCAACATTGTGTGTACCTTGAATATACATCTCAGAACTTTTCAATAAGCGCTCACGCCCACGTGCTAACCAAATTGTACCGTTATCTTCTCTGAGAATACCGTATTGGTTCAAATCAGGTGCATTTAAGCCAAAGCTTTGCATTGGCGTGACATCTGGAACCAGTGGACGTGTCAGTGAATCATCACGGTTATACACCACCTTTTTCACAGCTTGGAAAATTCGATGTTTTGCTGTGTGATAACCTGACATATCACCATGACGATCTAAATGGTCTTCACTCATGTTCAACACAACTGCAACTTCAGCAGCTAAATTGGTTGTGGTTTCGAGCTGAAAACTTGAAAGCTCTAAAATATAAACATCTGGATTATCATGGGTTAAATCCAGTGCAGGACGACCTAAATTTCCACCTACAGCCACTTTCACGCCTGCTTCTTGCGCCATAAGACCAATCAATGTCGTTACTGTACTTTTTGCATTTGAACCTGTAATCGCAACAATCGGTTTATCTGTCGCACGGCGTAAAATCTGAATTTCACTGACAACAGGAATACCTTTTTCAATCGCTGCTTGAATTTCAGGTAACTTTGGATCAAGCCCTGGGCTAATAATAATTTCTTCAGCTTGTAGTAATAAATCTTGATCAAACTGACCAAAGCGAGTTTGTACTTCGGCAGGAATTTTGTCATGTCCTGGTGGGACTTCACGTGAATCTGTAACTGCAACTCGGTAACCATGTTCATGTAAAAAATTAACCGCTGAAACACCAGAAATACCTAGCCCAGCAACGACTTTTAAGCCACCACGTTGAATTAACATTATTGTCCCACTCAGAGTAAATTTTGAAACTTGCAAAATGTTAGCACTTTGGCGATTTGAAAGCTTTTTCTGTTTTTGATTTCTTGATAATTTTTTGTGTCAGTGCGTAAAAATATCGTCATATTCGTTTGGAATAATGCCATCAAAAAATGCATCAAATAGATGACTGAAATCTTTTTGTTATGCTTCAATCCTGTAGTAGATGCAAATACATAAATAAATGATGAAGCCCCTCAAAATAGAAACATTCAAATAACAAAAGAAAAATACATCACATCATCAATCATTAAACATAAAAAAAGCCATCCTAAGTCTTAGAATGGCTTTTGAATTTAAAATGAATTGGTTATTTCCACTTCACCGCTTGGACTTCAACTTTTTTTGGCGCATCAGCATCACTACTTGAACATCCACAACCGCCACCACAACCTGCGACCATTGCAGGCTGTAACCATGTTGCTAGACGACTCCAACCTTGAGCACGGCAAAACTGAGCAAGTTTAGAAAATACCGAATAAGCCGTTTTTGGAAACACCTTCTTAAAAACGAAGATCGCACTCCAAACAACCAATGCTGTAATAATCAATAATTCAATCATCTCAAGCTCCTTCGCTTATCGACTTAAACAAAACCTGACCGTACAAAAAAGCAATATCAATCGAACACTTACAAACCAAAATAACGAGATGCAATTTGATAGGTTAAAAATGCCATCAAATAAGCTAAACCAAACAAATACACTGTCATTCCAGCCACAGTTTTCCACGAACCCGTTTCACGACGTACTGTTGCCAAAGTTGCCAAACAATGCGGTGCGTAAATAAACCACACCAACAGTGACAGGCCTGTAGCTAAAGACCAACTCAAATCACCTTGGCTGATCAGTTGCGATAAACCCTGAGATACAGCATCCTCATCAGTCGCAGACAAGGCATACACTGTTCCAAGCGCTGCAACCACAACTTCACGAGCTGCCATAGCAGGAATCAATGCAATACAGATTTGCCAATTGAAACCAATAGGCTCAAAAATCGGCTGCATGACATGACCTAACATCCCTGCAAATGAATAGTCAATCGCAGGTAAAGTTGCACCTTCGGGCGCTTGCGGGAAGGTACATAAGAACCAGAGCAAGATCGATAAAGCGAAGATAATGCCACCGACACGCTTTAAGAAAATCTTGGCACGGTCTAATAAACCAATCCAAACACTTTTAATATCTGGAATACGATAACTTGGTAATTCCATCAACAATGCATGTTGCGATTTATCTTTTTGGAAGAATTTCAACACCGTTGCAACAATCAATGCACTCACGATCCCTGCCATGTATAAACCGAACAACACTAAACCTTGTAGATTCAGGAAGCCCCAAACCATTTTTTCTGGAATAAATGCAGCGATCAATAAAGCATAAACAGGCAATCGAGCAGAACAGGTCATCAACGGTGCCACAAGTATCGTCACCAAACGATCTCGTGGATCACTGATACTTCGAGTCGCCATAATGCCGGGTACAGCACAAGCAAAGCTTGAAAGTAGAGGAATAAAAGCACGCCCACTTAAACCTGCTTTAAACATCAACTTATCGAGTAAGAAAGCTGCTCGAGGTAAATAACCAGATTCTTCCAAGACCAGAATAAAGAAGAATAAAATTAAAATTTGTGGCAAGAACACTACAACACTGCCTGCCCCTGCAACAACACCATCTACCACTAAACTTTTGAGTAAAGGTTGTGAGATAAATGGACCAATCCATTCACCAAACCAACCAAAGAATGCTTCAATACCATCCATAAATGGCGCAGCCCAAGCAAATACGGCTTGGAACACCACGAACATCATCAAAGCTAAGCTGAGTAGACCCAAAACAGGATGCAGAAAAATTTTATCTAGGAAATCTGTACGCTTATCTTCATGATCAACAAAAATCACCACATCTTTTAAGATCTGATCAATTTTTTCATGATTCGAGCCTGATAATTTAACATCACTCAGTTCTGTGTCAGGTGTTTTGAATTTTTCACTATCCAAAGCAGCCATCAAGTTTTCAATACCTGCATTACGCACAGCCACAGTTTCTACGATAGGTACACCTAAACGTTGTGACAACTTCTGAGTATTGATCTGCATACCACGGCGACGTGCTTCATCCATCATGTTTAAAACAAGTAGAATCGGCTTACCTTGCTCAATCACTTCCAACACTAAGCCAAGATGTAGTTTTAAATTTGTCGCATCGACAATACATAAAAATGCATCTTGCGTCTGTTCTTCAGCAATTTTCCCCATGACCACATCACGAGTAATCGCTTCATCAGGGCTGGTTGCATTTAAACTATACGTTCCAGGTAAATCCAACACACGCACGCCACGACCAGAAGGTAAATTAAATGTACCGACCTTACGTTCAACCGTTACCCCTGCATAGTTGGCAACTTTTTGGCGAGTTCCTGTTAAATGGTTGAATAGTGAAGTTTTACCGCAGTTAGGATTCCCGACTAAAGCGACTCGTAACGTTTCGCTCATGTCGAAGCTCCTTCCAATACTTTTTCAATTTCAATTTTAGCTGCTTCAATTTTACGTAGTGCAAAACGAGTAAATCCCACCTGAATCAAAATAGGATCACCACCAAAAACGCCTTTAGTGATGACTTGTACACGTGTGCCAGCTACAAAACCTAATGTTTCCAAACGGCTCGCCACTAAATCTGGTTGATTGTCATTATCTTCAGTGGTGCGATTGACCTTGCTGATAATGGCAGTTTGCTTTACTTTCAAGTCTGACAAACGCACTGCAACTAATCCTAAAATTAATTCGATATATAATTTATTATACATACAAATGAGAATAATTACCAAATAAGGTTTGATTCCAATTCTCATTCTCTTCAGGATTCGACTTCCTTGTTTTTTTAGTCTACATTTCAACAATAAACCGATTTTCTTATGCTTTAAAACTATGCTAAATAAAAAACCACGAATACCAACAGCCGTAACAATTCCAGAAAATTTGAGTTTTCTAAACGGTTTTCGTGACTATTTAATTGCTCAAACGGTTAGTCCACATACACGTAATGCCTATTTATCTGATTTAATTCAATGCAGTGAAGATGCGAATACCAATTTACCAGACTGGTCTGCTGACGATATTTCTGATGTGCTGATCAAACTCACTAAACAAGGTAAAAGTCCTCGTTCAATTGCCCGTACGCTATCTGCATTACGATCTTTTTTTAAATTTCTTCGTGAACAAAAAATTCGTCTTGATAATCCTGTCGCAACACATAAAACCCCGAAACTAGGAAGGGCTTTACCGAAAGATTTATCTGAACAGGATGTGGATGCGTTGATTCAAGCACCCAATACCGAAACAGCACTTGGGTTGCGTGATCGAGCCATGTTTGAAGTGCTTTACGCTTGTGGTTTACGTGTTACTGAATTATTAAATTTAAGACTTGAATTGATCAATTTAAAACAAGGCTATTTACGCATTACAGGTAAAGGCAACAAAGAACGTTTGGTTCCTTTAGGTGCTGTAGCTTGTGAATGGGTTGAGAAATATTTAGTCGATGCACGACCACAACTGTATAAATCATCTACGGATTATTTATTTCTCACACAACACGGTGGCATTATGAGTCGCCAAAACTTTTGGTATGCCATTAAACGTTATGCCTTACAAGCCAATATTCAATCTGAATTATCGCCACATACACTCAGACATGCATTTGCAACGCATCTATTAAATCATGGCGCAGATCTGCGTGTGGTGCAGATGTTGTTAGGGCATAGCGATTTATCAACCACCCAAATTTACACCCACGTTGCACAAGTGCGAATGCAACAATTGCATGAGAAATATCATCCTCGGGCTTAAAACTACTCATTTTTAGATTAAGTGAATAGTAATTAAGTTTAAGAATATAAAGATAATATTGTGTTATATGTCGCTAATTTATATCCCTTAATCAAGTTTTAACGAATCTTGTTGAAAATTTTGCTATGCTAATTCGCCTAAATCGAATTCGCTCAAATCAATCATACTGAAGAATCATAAAGAGTTATCTATGCAATTAAATCGTTCAAAATTGATGCTTGCTTGTGTAGTCGCAAGTGCAATGGCATTGAGTGCTTGTTCAAAAAACCAAGACTCAAAAAAAGATGATACCCTAACAGCGACTTCACCAGCGACTGGTGAAGCATCGAATTTAACTGAACGAAACAAACAGCAACGTTTAATTCAAACACTACAAGCAAATTTCAAAAAAGCGGACATCAACGCAAAGATTTTAGATGTTAAGCCAACCGAAATGCCAAATATGTATTGGGTTAGCATGGAAGGCATGAGCTCAGTTTATGCAACTGCGGATGGTAAATACCTTATTCAAGGGGATGTCATTCGTTTAGGTGATAAAAAACTCAGCAGTATTGGCGACAAAATTCAAGCAACCGAGAATAAAAAACACTTCGCAAGTCTAAAAGTTGAAGATTTATTGGTTTACCCTGCGCAAGGCAAAGCCAAGCACGTCGTTTATGTCTTTACCGATGCAAGCTGTCCGTATTGCCATAAACTGCATGAGCATATGGGTGAAATCACAGCAAAAGGCATCGAAGTTCGTTATATTGCATGGCCACGTGGCGAACAATTCATTCCTGCAATGGAAAGTGTATGGTGTAGCCCAAACCGTCAAACTGCATTTGACCAAGCAATTGCAGGTGTAGCACTTCCACCTGCGACATGCAAAAACCCAGTGCGTGATCAATATGCTTTAGGTCTTAAAATGGGCGTAAATGGTACACCAGCGATTTACAGTTCAGAGGGTGAATACCTAGGCGGCTACATGACTGCAGACGAAATTGAAAGCCGTTTAAATAAATAGTTTTTATCAATAAATTTACTATTATTTATACATCAATATAAAGTGCGCCAGACCCTAGAGTCTGGCGCATTTTTTAGCTATGATCTAAGCTTAATATAATTTATATGCATAATTGGAGTGTGACGTGAAACCAGTTCGTCTGGCAATACTCGGTCTAGGTACCGTAGGCGGTGGAGCCCTTAAACTACTACAAGAAAACGCTGCTGAAATTCGACGTCGCACCGGTCGTGAAATTGAAATTACTCATGTGGGTACGCGTCGCCCACGCCCAGATTTAGATTTACCTGCAAGTATCAAACAAAGTGCGGATTTACTTGATATCGTCCGTCAACCTGATGTCGATGTTGTCGTTGAAGTCATGGGTGGTATTCACCCTGCTTATGAAGTCATTATGGAAGCCATTAAACATGGCAAACAAGTCATTACTGCAAACAAAGCACTTTTAGCAGAACATGGTAATGAATTGTTTAAAGCTGCTGATGACCATCATGTCCAAATTGCATTTGAAGCTGCTGTTGCAGGTGGTATACCAATTATTAAAGTCATTCGTGAAGGCTTGGCTGCCAATAAAATTGAATGGCTTGCAGGGATCATCAACGGTACAGGTAACTTTATCCTCACCGAGATGAGTGAAAAAGGTCGTGCCTTTGCAGATGTACTTAAAGAAGCGCAAGAATTGGGTTATGCCGAAGCAGATCCAACGTTTGACGTTGAAGGCATTGATGCGGCACATAAACTGACGATTTTGGCTTCTTGTGCATTTGGTATTCCTTTACAGTTCGACAAAGTCTATACCGAAGGTATTACCAAAGTGACTGCTCAAGATGTGAAGTATGCAGAAGAACTCGGTTATAAAATTAAGCATCTAGGTATCGCACGTCGTTCTGCAAAAGGCATCGAACTTCGCGTTCATCCAACTTTAATTCCTGAAGAAGAATTAATTGCCAATGTCAATGGTGTGAAGAACGCAGTATTGGTTCAAGCCAATGCTGTCGGCCCAACACTATATTACGGTGCTGGAGCAGGTGCAGGGCCTACCGCCTCTGCTGTAGTAGCGGATGTCGTAGATATTGTCCGTGACATTATCTATACCGAAGATGGCGCAGGAACAATTCCACAGCTTGCATTTGAAGCATTATCTGACTTACCAATTTTAAGCAGTGATGAAATGACAACGGGTTATTACATTCGCTTAAATGCTGAAGATCAAACTGGCGTACTTGCAGATGTAACAACAATTTTAAGCCGTGCTGGTATTGGTATCGATGCCATTATGCAGCAGCCTCGCTTAAAAGATTTGATTCCTATCGTGATTTTAACGGATCCAATTCAGGAATCGATCATGAATACTGCACTTTCTCAAATCCAAGCTTTGCCTGCTATTCATGGCGAAATCGTCAGAATTCGTTTAGAATTGCTCGATAACTAATCGGGTTTTACATTCCCTCAAAACTGTTTGATCGAAAACGTTTTGGGGGTTAAAAGAATATCTTTATTTGCTCTACATACAATTGGAACACCATCATGTCTAATGCCAATCGCTATACAGGACTTGTTGATCGCTATCGTGACCGCTTACCAGTATCTAAAACTACACGTGCTATTTCTTTAAATGAAGGTAATACACCGCTCATTAAATTAGACAATATTCCAGGTATTATTGGTAAAAATGTTGAAATTTATGTGAAGTATGAAGGTCTAAACCCGACAGGTTCATTTAAAGACCGTGGTATGACCATGGCTGTAACGAAAGCGGTTGAAGAAGGCTCTAAAGCGATTATCTGTGCATCTACAGGCAATACCTCTGCTGCGGCTGCGGCTTATGCTGCACGTGCAGGCATCAAAGCATTTGTATTGATCCCAGAAGGCAAAATTGCAATGGGTAAAATGGCGCAAGCCATGATGTACGGCGCAATTACCATGCAAATCCGTGGTAACTTCGATGACGGTATGCGTCTAGTGAAAGAAGTTGCAGATCAAGCACCTGTAACGATTGTAAACTCGATCAACCCTTATCGTCTGCAAGGTCAAAAAACCATTGCTTACGAAATCGTTGAAGCATTAGGTCGTGCGCCTGATTATCACTGCTTGCCAGTTGGTAATGCAGGAAATATCACTGCGCACTGGATGGGTTATACAGAAGCTGTTGCGAACCAACCGATTGAAGAATTTGAGCAAGTGGTTTATGACCCTGCAACGGACAA
The DNA here is from genome assembly GCF_000214135.1 of Acinetobacter sp. P8-3-8. Classification (GTDB taxonomy): domain Bacteria; phylum Pseudomonadota; class Gammaproteobacteria; order Pseudomonadales; family Moraxellaceae; genus Acinetobacter. Next base: position 27,748 of record NZ_AFIE01000008.1, on the reverse strand, counting down.
ATTCACAGGTCCAAATCCTGAAGGTCGTCCGATCATGGTCGGTTATCAAGCAGCGGGTGCTGCACCATTCTTACGTGGTGGCCCTGTTGAAAACCCTGAAACTGTTGCAACAGCAATCCGTATTGGTAATCCACAAAGCTTTAATCATGCTAAAGCCGTTGTTCGTGATTCAAATGGTTGGTTTGATGAGTTAACAGATGCTGAAATCTTAGAAGCACAACGTCTACTTTCAATGTATGAAGGTGTATTTGTTGAGCCAGCTTCTGCTGCATCTATTGGCGGTGCAATCCGTGATATCAAAGCAGGTAAGATTCCTGAAGGTTCAATGATTGTTTGTACCGTAACAGGTAATGGTCTAAAAGATCCTGATACTGCGATTAAACAATGTGAAGATGCAGTGATGTTATCTATCGATGCAACAATGAATCAAGTGAGAGATTCGATTCTTTCTAATATGTAAGAATAAACCTGTCTCATTCTAAAATAAAAAAACCAGTTGTTCGCAACTGGTTTTTTTGCACGGTGCTGTCTTAAAATAATTTTTTAGCGGTTTAGTATGACCCATACTTAAAATGAGCAATGCTTGGTTATTTTCTTTGCATAAAATAAAACATTATTATGTAAAAATGAAACCGATCCGATTGAATAATATAATAATTATAAGTAATAACAACCTGAATACAATTTAGAAATATATTCAAAATTCCTAAAATTATATGATAAATAAAATCCTTATGTTGATATGGATTTTCAGTCATATAAAAAGGAAAATGATCATGCTAATCAATACATTCAACGACCTCATTACTGCAATTCAAACTGGACAAAAAGACATTATCATTACCAGAAGTATTCTATGTAATTACAGCATCTTATTATCTGAAGGTGTAACTTTAACTGGAAAACCTCAGGAAAATGGAGAACTTCCGCTACTTTCATTTCAGCATTCAGATGGTATTGGGGTAAGTGCAAACAATTCGATTAAAAACCTGAATATAGATGCACCTGAGAATCACAAAGCGATTTTTAATACGATTGTTCAACAAGACCTCGGCACTTTTATATTTGAGAATTTGTCAGTCAAGGGGCAAGTTTCGATCATTACAAGAGTTGGTGTAGAAAAAACCAATATTATTATCAATGGTTTAGATATCCATGCTGCTGATGCTAGGCATTATTTGGAACAACCACAAAAGTATGGCGTAAATGTTTTACAAGGTGCTTTGACAATTTATAATATTAATGCAAATGCTGATAGCTTAGTGTCTGTTTCTATTCATAATTTAAGTATTGGCCGAAAAAATGCACCAGTTTCAGGTTCTGGTGTATTCATTTCAGGTTTTGGCGATCAAGGCGGTAAAACTGAAATTTCGACATTACATACAAAAGCTGTTTATTCCAATGGCAAAATACCTTTAGGTGTTGCGGATTATATTACTGCGGGTGTATTCGTACTCTATGGCGCACATGCACAAGAGGTCATTACAGATGGTGAAGTGATCACTTATGGCGTAAATGATATGGTTTTAGATGTCTGGGGCAGCGTCGATAACTGGACCAGTAATGCACCCGTCATTTCTTATGGGCCAAGCGGTGTAGGCTTTGTAAACTTTGGAATTGTGAAAAACTTTACCGTAAATGCACCATTACAAACCTTTGGTTTAGGGGCAAGAGGTTATAACCAATACGATGGTACCGTCGAAAATATTTCATTCCAGTCTATAGAAACATTTGGAGATGGTTCTGTCGGGATACAAATCGGTAAAAAAATTGGAACGCTCACAGTAAATGGTAATGTGATCACTCATGGTTCTATAGGCAGTTCATTGGTCAAAGGTGTGTATTTTGATTTGCCAGCATACGCATTAAGTATCAAAAATGGTGGTGAGGCGCAAAGTATTACCATTAAAGGGGATGTTGCGACCTATGGTGATCATGTAATTTCTTATGTTGTGGAGCAAGGTGGTAGCCCAGGTCTACTCACTGTGGGTGGGAAAATCTCAGCACATGGTCAAGATTCTCAGCAAGAAAAAATAGAGTGATTCATGCACTAACCACTGATTTCAAATAGAAACCTGATTAAAATATTTAATTAAATATTTGAATTTCACACTATTAGACATAAAAAACGCTTCACAAAGGAAGCGTTTTTTAATTGAAAATATTAAATACGTTTTGGTAAATTGCTCACCCAATTCAATAAATTGGTTGCGTCGTTGGTACGTGCTTGAGATGAACTTGCACCAAGCAACACCACTACGGCTGGACGATTGTTGACAGTAGTATGCATCACCACACAACGCCCTGCTTCATTGATATAGCCTGTTTTTGAAATATTGATATTCCAGCCACCATTACGAACCAATGCATTGGTATTATTTGATTTAAGAATTCGATAGCCTAAATTGAAATCATAATGCGCTGTCGTTGAGAATTGGCGGATCAAACCATATTGAGAAGCTGCACTTACCAAAATACCTAGATCACGTGCAGAAGATATATTGTGTGGGTCTAAACCAGTTGATTCAACATAATGTGTAGAATTCATGCCCAATTGGCGTGCTTTGGCATTCATTGCGGCAAAGAAAGCCTGACGACCACCTGGATAAGTACGCGCTAATGCTGCGGCTGCTGGGTTTTCAGATTTCATCAAGGCAACAAGTAACATTTCAGCGCGATTCATGGTATCGCCTGCTTTTAATGTTGAGCTTGAGTTTTTACCTCCCGCACCAGCAAAATCAATTTGTTGCAACGTGATATCTTCAGACATATCCAAACGAGCGTCTGCGGTCACTACCGCTGTCATTAACTTGGTAATGGATGCAATTGGCATCGCAGTATTGGTATTTTTACTGAACAACACCTCACCTGTTTTTGCATCCATAACCAAAGCAGCGCGTGCGTTAACTGAAGGTTGGCTGCTATAACTGTTGGTATCAACAATTTGTACAGATCTATTGGTCAAGCCTGTAGGTGCTGTATTTGAGGCACGGATGGTTGTCGTTAAAGTGGTAGACCCTTGCGGTGAAGGCTCATCACCATCTTCAACAGAGTCATCATTCAACAATTGGCTAGCATCTGAAGAAGACCAACTGACAGTTGCTTGTCCTGCCGTCCCCGGTGAATTCATAACGATGTCAGCAAAACCAGTTGAACTCAAACTGAGTAGTACTGATAAACTCAGTACATGCATTAACGTTTTTTTGGGATTTTTCACGATAATTTACTCATCTCAGGGAGGTTTTCACAAACTTGCTAATTGCCTCAAATATGACTTACATTTACACTCAAACGTGACTATATTAAAACAAATATTTTAATCACAGCATTGTGCATAAATATTTTACGGTTATTAGGAATAGGATTGCTAATTTTGTGATGACATTGCAAGTATTTTTTGCGTTATGTAACAAAAATATTGATATTAAGAATTGTGAGGAGGTGTAAGTGATTACTGTCTTAGTGGTAGATGACCATGAATTAGTAAGAACAGGCATCTGCAGAATGCTGGAAGATCAGACGGATATTCAAGTCATTGGACAAGCCGAATCAGGCGAAGAAGCCATTACGATCGTCAGACAGCAGCATCCCAATGTGGTTTTACTAGATGTCAATATGCCGGGGATCGGTGGTGTTGAAACAACACGTCGCTTATTGCAAACAGCACCTGATACCAAAGTTTTGGCGGTCAGTGGGCTTGCAGAGGAACCTTATCCATCATTACTCCTTAAAGCTGGAGCAAGAGGTTACATCACCAAAGGTGCGCCAATTACTGAAATGGTTCGAGCAATTAAAAAAGTCATGCAAGGCGGTAAATATTTTAGTGCTGATATTGCTGAACAATTGGCGAGTTCATATTTATCAGATACACAGACTTCGCCATTTGATGCGCTTTCAGAACGTGAAATGCAAGTTGCCATGATGGTGGTCAATTGTGTGAGCGCTCAAGAAATTTCAGATAAACTTTTTGTTAGTGTTAAAACCGTCAATACTTACCGCTATCGTATTTTTGAAAAACTAGGTCTCGATAGTGATGTTAAACTCACTCATCTTGCTATTCGTTATGGTTTGATCAAACCTTAAATCAATTAAAAATATAAAATTTAATTTGAGTACATTATGCAGCCTACGGTATCTGTTCCTATTTATCAAACGATTTACCGTCTAGGCGCGCTGTATTCAATTTATCGACTGGTTATTGCATTCTGTCTTATCGTGATCTTTTTGATTACCTTAGAGAATCAAGAGCCTCATTACACCTATCCAAGTTTATATTTTTATTCTGTAGCTGCATTTACCGTGATTGCAGCATTGCAAATGGTATTGCTCAGGTTCTATCCACATGGGGTCAATCGACAATTTATTGGCTTTTTTCTCGTCGACATTCCTTTCCTCAGCTTACTCACCTTTGCATTGGACGGCCCAAATCTTGCCATTAGTATTTTATTTGTTATCACTGTATTTGTCGCAAATTTTTTACTCTCAAAACGAAAAGCTTTATTCGTAACACTGGTTGCTGTGATTGCTGTTATTTATCAGCAATTTTTTGGCAGTTTTTTTGATTTCTCAAATCTGAATAATATTGGGAATAGCGCTTTATTGGCTTTCTTATTTTTTATGGTTTACGGTATTGGACAGGTTGCAATTAACCGCTTTCAATTGCTTGAGTCATTGAATACCTATCAATCTATTGAGCTGTTTAAATTACAAAATATCAATCGCTATATTTTAGAACAAATTGAAGTCGGCTATTTAGTGCTTGATGGACAATACAAAATTATTGTCAGTAATCCTGCTGCATGCTTACTTTTAGGTATTCCTCCGCTCTATGCACATGAGCAATATCTTCTTTCGCATTTTCAACCTGATTTATATGACATATTAGAAAATACTGTGATCAAAGACAGTGAGCGCTTTCAATTCGAATCGTATAAATCGGCTTATACTGTTGATATTCGTGTACAAAAGTTGGTCGTTCCGCATCAAGCATTGACGCTTTTAGTTTTGGAAGATGCTCAAAAAATCAATCAAAAGGTTCAACAATTAAAGCTCGCAGCTTTGGGACAGCTATCTGCCAGTATTGCTCATGAAATTAGAAATCCTCTCGCGGCTATAGTACAAGCCAATGATTTAATTATGGGAAGTAGCGGACAACAACAAGCGATTCTTCATCAAATGATTTCAAAACAAGCTGTGCGTATTAACAGTATCATCAAAGATACTTTAGATATGGCGAAAAATAGGAAAACCACAGCAACTAAAATTCATCTTCAAAATTTTTTGAATGATTTACTCATTAATGATCTACAGGATGCTCGTCAAAACATTCAATTGGATGTTCAAACACAGCTTTTTGTTAATTTTGATGATATGCAGCTTCGCCAAGTATTGATCAATCTGGTTCGTAACGCACTACGTCATAATGATGAATATGCAGATTTTGTTCTGATTAAAGCGTTTAAAAATGAGCATCATATTTGTATTGATGTGATTGATTATGGAAAAGGTGTTGCAAAACACGACATCTCGCAACTATTTCAGCCATTTTTTAGTACCGAAATCAATGGAACTGGTTTAGGATTGTACCTATCACTCAGCATATGTGAAGCGAATCAAGCGAAATTAATTTACGTTGAGCAAAAACAACAAGGGGCATGCTTTCGTATCGAATGCCCACTCACGGAATAAACTTAGGTTTTTGGGGATATGACTACACGACAACCATTGGTTTTACTTGTAGATGATGAACAAGATTTATGCATGCTCATGCAAATGAGCCTTTCACGAATGGGAATAAAAACCCATATGGCCCATCATTTACAACAAGCCAAATATTTTTTTAGTGAATACAAATACGATGCTTGTATTACCGATCTTAACCTTCCTGATGGAAGTGGTTTAGACTTGGTAAAACACGTCTCTCAACACTATCCTAAAACGCCCATTGCTGTTTTAACGGCTTATGGCAACATGGAAATTGCAATTGCTTCACTCAAAGCTGGGGCTTTTGATTTCGTCAGTAAACCGATTAACCAATTACACTTGCAACAGCTCTTACAAAAAGCGCTGCATGTACCGCAATTGGACGTTAATGTTGCTGAAATCCCAATTGAGCAATCAATGCTGATTGGTAACTCTCAAGTCATTCGCAAACTCAGAGAATCGATTAAAAAGATTGCACGCTCACAAGCGCCTGTATTCATTACAGGTGAATCAGGTACAGGTAAAGAAGTTGTTGCCAATTTGATTCATAAATTAAGCAACCGCAGTGATAGTCCATTTATTGCGATTAATTGTGGTGCGATTTCAGAAGATCTGATGGAAAGTGAGCTTTTTGGGCATAAAAAAGGCTGTTTCTCTGGTGCAACACAAGACAAACAAGGTCTGATCCAAGTAGCCAATGGTGGGACTTTATTTTTAGATGAAATTGCAGAACTTTCATTGGCAATGCAAGCCAAGCTACTGCGTGCTGTGCAAGAAAAGAAAATCCGTCCTTTAGGCAGTGATACTGAAATCGAAGTCGATTTCCGTATTATCAGTGCCAGCCACCAAGACATTGAAGTATTGGTCGAGCAAGGTAAATTCCGTCATGACCTCTTTTTTAGAATTCATGTCATGGATGTTGTGTTACCACCTTTACGTGAACGCGACCAAGATATTCTTATTTTAGCTACGCATTTTATTCAAGTGATCTGTGCTGAGTGGCAAATTCCAACGAAACAACTCACTGAAGTAGCTAAAGCGTTTTTATTAGAACAACACTACTCTGGTAACGTTCGTGAACTGCGTAATATCATTGAAAAAGCCATTACCATGTGTGATGAAGATCAATTGGATATTCAACACTTACAACCTGCACCACTTCGTGGAGTCAGCCAAAATGAAACCGCTGAAACGGATGTAAAAACAGCAGTACAAACAGATATAGCACTGAAAGGCCAGAAAATTCCTGAAGAAGGTTTAGAGGAATATTTGGAAAAAGTGGAAAAAGAAGTGCTTCTTTCTGCATTGAACCAAACCCATTGGAATCGGACTTTAGCAGCAAAAAAATTGGGGATGACTTTCCGCTCTCTACGCTATCGTTTGAAGAAATTTGGTTTAGATACAGATGATGATTAAGCTCTTCATCTTTCATCATTTTTGAAAACTGAAAAGCTGAGCAAAAACGCTCAGCTTTTTATTGCCCGATTTACTCTACGGTGTAATAAATCAAATATTAACGATGTTTAAGCAATTGATCAGAAACATTGTTGAGATAACTTTCTTCTTTTAAATCGATCGCCCATGGTAGCTCTAAATCTGGACGTATGCCCTGCCCATCAATCATATTTCCATTGGGTGTAAAGTAATGTGAAACCGTCATTTGTAGGGCTGCGCCATTGGGTAATGGGAATAATTTCTGCACCACGCCTTTACCATAACTTTTTTCACCAATCACCCAAGCTCGCTGATGTTCTTTCATCGCCGCTGTAAAAACTTCAGCTGCGGATGCTGAGCGACCATTAATCAAAATACCTAATTTAATATTTGGAAATTCATTTCCCGGCAAAGCTTGAAATTGTTGATTGCCTTCCGAACGGCTCTTGGTTGAAACGATAGTACCTTGGTTTAAAAATAAATCAGCCGTTTCAACGGCAGCAGACAATAATCCTCCTGGATTATTACGTAAGTCCAATAAAACAGCTTTCACTTTTTGCGAACTATATTCTTCAATTAATCGTTTAATTTCATTGGCCGTATCTTGCTGAAAAACCTTAACCTTCAAGACTAAAACCTGATTATGTAGCATCATCGGTTCGATATCGGCGACATCTAACTTCCGATTTCTCATAATGGTTATTGCAGGGCTTTTTTCACTGAGTTGCAACTGAAAAGTTGATCCGATCGACCCGTGTAATAAGTCATCAACTTGTTCTGCATTTAAATTCTTAAGTTCTTGATTTTCAATTTTAAAAATAGTGAAGCCATTTTTTAAGCCCAATTTGGCTGAATCTGAGTTTTCACGTAAGTTTTTAATTTTCCATTGATGAATATGATTATCGAAAGTTAACTCAAAATCTGCTGTTGCAAGATCACTTTCAGTATATTGCATCAGTTGCTTGTATTCTTCAGCGGTTAAATATCGTGAGTAGCGGTCTAACCCACCGACCAACCCTTTGATTGCTTGTAGAAATAGGACATCATCTGGTTTTTCTTCTACATAATTATCTTTGACGATTCCGTAAATTTGTACAAATTGTTCTATCGACTCAATCGGTACTTCTGTAACCGTTTGTTCCGTTTCTCCATCAAAATCAAGTGGGGCAGTATTTTCAACTGCCCATACAGAATGGCTTCCACTGGTCAGTAATCCTGTTAAAACAGCAATATATTTCCAAGCTTGAGCCATTCACACACCTGTCTTGTTATCTTATTTGTATCTTATGGATTTAACGTAATCAGATTACGCCCTTGCATTTCTGATGGCACAGGAAGGTTCATCAAACTTAAAATAGTCGGTGAAACATCTGCCAAAACACCACCTTCTGCAATCGTTGCCGAAGTAGGCCCAACATAGATGAATGGTACGAGTTCTGTTGTATGCTGAGTATGTACCTGACCACTGACATAGTCTTGCATTTGCTCAACATTACCATGGTCAGCTGTAATCAACATATGTCCATGTTTTGCCATCACTGCTTCATATAAACGACCTAAGCTGATATCCACAGCTTCAACCGCTTTCACAGCTGCATCAAATACACCTGTGTGTCCAACCATATCGCCATTGGCATAGTTCACCACCAAAAGATCATATTCACCAGAATTAATCGCATCCACAAGTTTATCTGTCACTTCTGGCGCACTCATTTCAGGCTGTAAGTCATAAGTTGCAACTTTCGGCGATGGAATCAAAATACGCTTCTCACCCGGATATTCATCTTCACGACCACCGCTGAAGAAGAAAGTCACGTGTGCATACTTTTCAGTTTCTGCAATACGCAACTGAGTCTTGCCTAATGATGATAAATATTCACCAATTGAGTTCTTTAACTCTTGAGGCATATACGCCACAGGTGCATCAATTGTCGCTTGATAACGCGTTAACATGACAAATTTTGATAAATTAGGTACGACTTTACGTTCAAAACCTGCAAAATCTTTTTCAGCAAAAGCTTTGGTAATTTCACGAGCACGGTCAGCACGGAAATTCATAAAGATCACACTGTCGCCGTCTTGAATTTTGACAATATCGCCAATGCGTGTTGCTTTTACGAATTCATCATTTTCATTGGCTGCATACGCTTGTTCTAAGCCATCAACCGCCGAATCTACTACACGTGCTGCTTCACCTTCAGTCATCAAACGATAAGCTTGCTCAACACGATCCCAACGATTATCACGATCCATTGCAAAATAACGACCAATCATCGTGACAATACGACCTTGATTTGGATACTGTGCAAAAACTTCATCCAATTTTTCTAATGAAGGTTTTGCACTACGTGGTGGCGTATCACGTCCATCAAGAAATGCATGCAAATAAACTTTTGCACCACGTTTCAATGCAAGCTCACACATTGCGACAATATGATCTTGATGTGAATGCACACCACCTTCAGACAACAAGCCCATAATATGCACTGCGCCATTGGCAGCTTTGGCTTTTTCTACAGCATCAATCAAAACTTCGTGTTCAAAGAAATCACCTGTACGAATGTCTTTGGTAATACGGGTAAAATCTTGATAAAGCACACGACCAGCACCTAAATTCATGTGGCCGACTTCTGAATTCCCCATTTGCCCATCAGGTAAACCTACATCTTCACCTGAACCAGAAATTAAACTATGCGGATGCTTTTCTTGCATCATGGTTAGATTTGGCGTTTTTGCTGCTAAAAACGCATTATCTTCGACCGCTTCACGATGACCCACACCATCCATAATCACAAGAACGTGAGGGATTTTGCCAGCAGTTGCATCCGTCATGATTTACACTCTTTTCTGTTTACAAATTAATCGTGATATCTTACCGTTTTTTTACGGCAGACTCTATGCTCAGACCATGGCAATCATTGATGTTCATGATCTGAATTTTTAATCTATCTCAACCTTATTGATCTATTCTTGATCTAAAACGGGCTAGCGTGCTCTGTAGAGCAAATAACTTCCTGCACCAAACATGAGTACAATCGGTAAAAATACAAACCATGCAGGCGACGGTGCATAGACCAAACTTGCATAGCCCAAGAAATCTTGTAAATAATAGAAACCTAATCCAACAAATAGAGCAATCACCAAGCGGAAGCCCATCGATTGTTGACGTAATGGCCCAAAAATAAATGAACACGCAATTAAAACTAAGGCTAATAAAGCAAATGGCGATCCGACATTCTTCCAAAAAGCCAATAAATAAGTTTTTGGAACTTGACTATATTCATGCATATATTTCATAAAACTAATCAACTGACTTGGTGACAAATCTTCAGGATCAATGGTCACCATATGCACATATTTTGGTTGTAAAGCCAAAGCTAAGTCTTGTTGATTCGTTGCAGCCACCTGAGCCTGACCATTCGCAAGTAAGTTCACTTGGGTACTATTCTGTAAATTCCACTGCCCATCTTTAACAAACTTACCTTGTTCAGCATTCAATAAAGACTTCATACGATAACTTTCATCAAAATCAATCACTTGAACTTGCTTCAACGTACCTTGTGAGTTGGCGTAGTCAATGTAAATAAAGCGTTGCCCTTCACGTGTCCAGTACCCTTTTACCTCACCCAATGCAGCGACGCTACGGTGACTTTTGATGCTTTTCGCATGTTCATTGGTATAAGGCACAACAAATTGGCTCAATACAAAAGACAAAACAACCAACAGCATGGCTGAACGCATTACCCAACCCACGATCCGCCACAAGCTAATCCCTGAAGCACGCATCACAATGAGCTCACTATTGGATGCCATTGAGCCTAAGCCAAGTACCGCACCAATCAATGCAGAAATAGGAAGAATTTCATAAAGATAACGTGGTGCGCCCCACAATACATATTGCAAAGCATTCCAAGCCGTATAACCTTCTTTTAAGTCTCCCAATTCACCCAAATAGGTAAATAAAATCTGTAACACAGATAACACAGCCGTTGCACCCAACATTGCAAGTGCCGTGGTTTTAGTCACATGCTTGGCGACAATTCTACGTGCTAACATTATGACCTCACTCGCTGTATTTGTTTCTTAATTTTCGGCGCTAATTTCTGCTTTCTAGAGAATAAAGCCGCAGCAATGGCATAGACCAACAATATTGCTGGATAAGCCCAAATCCCAACTTCAGCTTTACTAATTCGAGTTTTAATCGCCATCAATGCCACAATTAAACTGGCAAAAATCAACAAGGCTGGGAACAGTTTTAAATAACGACCTTGTCGAGGACTAACTTCACACAATGCCGTTGCCAACATCAGTGCAACAATCATTGAAAATGGTACAAAAATACGCCACCCCAATTCACTCTCAATCACTGGATCATTTTTAACTTCCAGTAATTTTCCAATCGGTAAGGCTTCGACTTCACCACTCTCAAATTTGGCTTCTTTATCACTCTCTAAACGCAGGCGATAAGATTGAAACTCAGCTTGTGTATATTTAGGTGTTCCCGGATAAATTTCATAGCGACGCCCTTGAATTAGATCGACAATACTGGCCGTTTCATTCGCCATTTCAACGCGTGTCGCTTCTTTTGCCAAAATCATGACATCAGGTTTACCTTCTTTTTCAGCACGCTGATAAAAGAAAATATCTTTTAAATTCTTACGATCTTCGGATAAAGAACCCGCATAGATGGTATAGGCGCCAGAGGAAATAAACTCTTTGGGTCGTACAAGGTCAAAACCTGTCCGAACTGCTTGGGTCGATACCAATTGTTCATACTGGCGAATCCCCCAAGGAGATAGCCAAACCATCAAAATCGTTTGCACAAATAGATAAATGACGGTGAGTGGAATTAATAAGCGTGCCAATTGGATACGACTCAAACCACTACTATTGAACACAGCCATCTCATGATCGACATACAAACGACCAAAGACCAGCATCAATCCAATAAAGAAACCCAATGGAAGAATTAATGTTAAAAATTCAGGTAAGCGATAACCAATGATACTAAACAGGATGCTGGCATCTAAGCGACCTTGCGCTGCCACGCCAAAATACTTGATCAAACGTCCACCCATCATGATGAGTGTTAATAGTGCAACGACGACCAACGAAGTCGAAACCACTTGCTTGACGAGATAACGTCGAATAATCAAATTAATCTTCCAAATAAGAGTAAATCGTGAAGTAGTACTAGTTTACCCGAAGTTAAAAATATAAAACCACATTGAAATTCTACCATTGGAAGTGGTTCAATGGTTTAATGAAGTGAAACGTTAAAAAGGCACAAATACAGCATATGAAACTTACAATAAACCCATCATTTTCAACGCCTACATCTAGCCAATCATTGTTTATTTTGGTGGATTCTGAAAACCTAAAAACAGTTCAAGAAACATATAAAATCAATGATTTAGACTCATTAGTTGAAACAATACAGTACAAAGCAGGTTTTAATGAAACATTGCCACTTATCGGAAAACTGACTCAAATTGCACAATGCACTTTAGTGGGTATCGATAAAGTCGCTGAAATAAAGGCAGCGAAATTAGCAAAAATCGCACAAACCATTATCAAAGCATCACAAAAAAAATTCAAACAAATCAGTATCGATATCTCGGCACTTCCTGTTGAATTACATTATTTATTCGCTTTAAGTATTACTCAAGTAGCATATGGTTACGATGAGTTTAAATCGAAGAAAAATGAGTTTAGTTTAGAAAGTGTTGAATTCATTGCAAATCAAACCACATTGACCAATGCACAATTAAACTTTGTTGAAGCTGTTCAAAATGGTCAAAATTTTAGCCGTGACCTTGGAAACTGCCCAGGTAATATTTGCTTCCCAGAATATTTAGCGGAACAAGCACGTGCATTGGCTGTTGAATTTCCAGATTTATTAAAAGTAAGCGTTCTTGAAGAACAAAAACTTGCTGATTTAGGCATGAATGCTTTCCTTGCTGTGAGCAAAGGTTCAGACCGTCCGGGTCGCATCATTACCCTAGAATATAAAGCCAATACTGATCAAGCGCCGATTGTTCTTGTCGGTAAAGGCGTCACTTTTGACACAGGTGGTATTTCATTAAAACCAGGCGCAGGCATGGATGAAATGAAATTCGATATGTGTGGTGCAGCATCAGTATTAGGTACGATTCGCGCATTATGCGAAGCGAAACTACCGATTCATGTTGTAGGTGCGATTGCTGCTGCTGAAAATATGCCATCAGGCCATGCAACACGTCCGGGTGATATTGTCACAACGATGAGTGGGCAAACGGTTGAAATTTTAAATACCGATGCGGAAGGCCGTTTAGTTCTTTGTGATACTTTGACCTATATCAAACGTTTCAACCCTGCATTGGTGATTGATATTGCAACATTAACAGGCGCATGTGTGATTGCTTTAGGTTCTGTGGTTTCAGGATTATTCACTCCAGATGATGAACTCGCTGAGGAAATTATTGCAGCAGGTCATACCTCATTTGACCGTGTATGGCGCATGCCTGTTTATGAAGATTATCAAGAACAACTTGATACACCATTTGCAGATATTGCCAATATTGGTGGACCAAAAGCAGGTGCTGTGACCGCAGCGTGTTTCTTACAACGCTTTACACGTGATTATCGTTGGGCGCATTTAGACATCGCGGGTACTGCATGGAATTCAGGTCCAAATAAAGGTGCAACAGGTCGCCCAGTTCCATTATTGATGCAATTTATTGCCAACCGTGCGCAATCAAATGGCTAAAATTAGCTTTTATCTTTTTGAAAAAAGCCCTGAACGGCAGGCCGAAAGTGCCTGTCGTTTATGTCGTAAAATTTTACGAAATGCAGCTAAAATTTGGCTGCATTGCCCTGATCCTGAATTACAGCAACAACTCGATGACCGTTTGTGGAGCTTTGATCCAACAAGCTTTTTAGCACATGGTATTGATCAAACACATGCCCCAATCTGTATTTCTGCGCAATTGCCTACAGCAACCTCATCAACAGAATCTAGCCCTGTTGAATGGATTGTGTTTAATTTTAACAATCAACCACTTGAACAAGTGACACAATTTAGTCACATTATAGAAATTGTTGAAAATGATGAGTCTGCAAAACACATTGGTCGTGAGAAATACAAAGCCTATCGACGAATGGGGATTACTCCTCAAACATTCAAACTCTAATTTATTGAAATTCATATTTAAAAACGAGGAGATGCGTGGTGACATTAAATGTCGGTCAAGATTTTAAAAAGCGTTGGTTAGATACGCCTGAGGCTGTACGCCAAACTTTTGTCGATGACCTCAATCGCATCTGTGACCTTCTAAGCCCTGTAACAGACATACAAAACTGGCTCAACAATGATCAGCGCCAAATGCAAATTGCACAACTTCAAGTTGAGCAAGCCTATGCCGATTTAAAAGCACAACTGATTGAAGAAGCACGTGTTCGTAAACAATTGGCTTTAGAAAAAGCTTTAGCTGAAAAACGTGCGCAACAAGATGCGTATAATCAACAATTACAACAAGATGAAATTCAACAATTTAAAGATCAACAACTGACTTTACAAAATCTACGCCAACATATTGATATTGAAATTTCTGAATACAGCGAAAAATACACGAAAAACCCAGATGTAGCAGCCATCGACTACGCCAGCGGTCAATTTAGAATAGATGATCGTCAAATCACTTCAGAATTAGAAAGTGTCCGTTTAAGACTTGAACTCGAAGCTGAAACACTGATTGAACAAACTGTGCAGGCTTTCCGTTCTAAATTAGAAACGGCTGCTAAAGAAGAAATTGAGTATATTCTTGCGAACTCGAATTTTTCAGCAGAAAAAAAGTAAACTGTCTTTGATCAATAGTCGGTAGATAACTACTGCCAAAAAAAGCCCAATCAGGGCTTTTTTATATGTATGGATCGTGATAATAAAACAATTAAAACGAAGCAATCAGCAAAGACAGTAAATTGCCTGCGCCATACCCCATTCCAAGTAGTAAAGCAATCCACACCCAACCACCTAAGATGTTATACAACATAAATACAGGCATTTTCATATGTCCTGCACCTGCCGCAAATGGCGCAAAAGAACGTACAAAAGGCACAAAACGAGCCACTAGAATGGTTTTACCACCATGCTTCACAAAATAATGATTGGTTTTTTTAATATATTCAGGCTTAAACCAACGTGAGTGTGCATGGAAAAATTTAAAACCTAAAACACGACCTGTGTAGTAATTAACGATATAACCCAATACAGAGGCGATAAATAATAACAGCCCCATATAATGTAAATGTACCGACTCTGCTGTAGAGCACAAAGCACCAATAGCGATCAGTAAACTGTCACCTGGTAAAAAGAACATAAATACGGAACCTGTTTCTGCAAAAATAATCAAAAACAGAATTGCATAAATCCAAAGCCCGTAATTTTCTAATAACGTAGGAAGTAATTGTTCTAAATGCAGTAAAAAATCAAGCAATACATAACTCTCTTCGATGAAGCATTTTTAATATATTAGTCTAATTTAACGACATAAATATAAAAAAACCTAAATAGATTAGGTTTTTTCTTCACATATTCGGCGCATATTACTTTAAAAAGCCATTTGCTGCCAAAAATTCCATGCTTAATTTTGATTCTGCTTTTTGTTCAGCAGCTTTATCACCCAACAATAAACGCTCAATATAACGTGCCAAAACATCTACTTCTAAATTAACTTTAGAACCAACTTTCCACGTTCCGATATTGGTACGTTCAGCCGTATGCGGAATTAAATTCAAACTTAAAACACTGCCACGCAAATGGTTAATGGTGAGGCTGATTCCATCTACAGTCACAGAACCTTTTTCTGCTAAATATTTAGCAATCTCCGCAGGTGCAGTCACTTCATAATAGATTGAACGTGCATCTGAACGAACCACGGTAATCTCACCGACTGCATCGACATGGCCACTGACAATATGTCCACCAAAACGTGTGGTTGGCAGCATCGCCTTTTCCACATTGACAGGTTGCCCTACTTTCCAATTTTCTAGCGTTGTGCGATTTAAACTTTCACGAGAAACATCGGCTGCATACCAATTGTCGCCCCATTCAATTACAGTGAGGCAAATACCATTCGTTGCTATCGAATCGCCTAAATGCACATCAGACATGTCTAAATCTGTATGAATACGTAAGCGTATATCTCCACCGACACTTTGTAAACTTTCAACTTTTCCCAAACTTTCAATAATGCCTGTGAACATAACTTTATCCTACTACCTCAGTGAATGAGGGATTCAAACCAATTCTCTAGTGACTATATTGTGTCATATTGTCTTTTTTAAAGGGTTTTACCAAAGCACCAATTGTGTACTTACACCCGAAGTATCTACGCCACCCAATTCTGCAAAATGGTAAAGCTGACCCAATAACTGACGTAATGGTGGACCAGATTTAGCATGTGTATCGGTAATCACGATAAACTCAAGCACACGTGCACGTTCTGACTGACGCTGTTTACTCACACGATAACGTGGTACATCCTGCGTCAGTAGCGTTACTTTGCCTCGTTTTAAATTGGCAGCCAATAAGTCTTTAGCTTCAATATTTCCATCCGTCGAATAGCTGGTCAAGATATAACGGGCGTTGATGGTTTCCAATAATTTCTCATACGCTTCTTGCGCATATTTTGATGAATTATATGGACTTGGACGTTCTTTACGCCATGCACGATCAATTCCGCTTTTAAATCCTTTGGTATCTGGGGTTGGTAAATCGACTTGATCCCAAAGTGTTAAAGAATTGAGTACATGATAATTACTGCTATAAGCATGTTGATTGTACGGCGGATCTAAATACGCCACATCAACTTCAAAGCCACTCATTTGATTGGCCAAATGCTGTGCATCTACACACCACATTTCAGCCATTGGCGTTTTTTGTTTATTATCACCGACTTCACTAAAACGACTCGGCGTAAGCCATAGCAATGATTCAATACGTTCCAAAGCAGTTTGCGTTTTACCGCCCCACCCATGATGGAAACTTTTGAATACACCACTGGTATTACTGACAAAACTTGCTGAATACAATAATGGTGCAAGCAAGGCACTCATTTCTACATCATCAATTGCACCCTGCGCTTGCCATGTCGCAATTTGCTGGCGAATGGCATCGATACGCATCCCATTACGGCGTTTAAAAAACAAACGATCACGAGCTGGATCGTAAATTTCATCATTGCGTGGGCACAAATTATGTGTCACCCAACCTTTGACTTCAGGTAAGCGATTGAGATAATCGATGGCTTTTTGATAGCCACCGAGTTCTTTAAATGCGGGCGCATCTGTACATGCAAGAATGGCATGATTCAATGCATGGCTATAAGGTTCCCAGTCATTGGCAATGACACGATACCCATTTTGACGTGCTAAACGAGAAACCACACCACTGCCTGCAAAAAAGTCTGCAAAAATTGGCGCACGTTTACTGCCCGTATTCAATGTTCCTGTAATTTCAAGTGCTTCAAGAATCAGATGTAACAAACGGCGCTTATTTCCCAAATAAGGAACAAGCTGATGAAACAGATATTCATCTGTTGTACGTGCAGCATGGCGGCGCTTGTGATAAACCGATGATGGTAACTCTGAATTCATACTGACTCTTGTGAAGGGATGAGTCTTAAGCGAATATCATCCCCCATTTGGCTGACGTCTATAAGCTTAAAACGAAGTTGTTGTGCCATAGATTCAAACTCTGCATTGAACATGGCACGTGCTGATTGTCCTAAAAAAGTAGGTGCAACGTAGCTGATCATTTCATCAACCAATCGTTCCTGCAAAAATGCCGTCGATAATGTTGCACCAGCTTCAACCAACACATCATAAATTTGTAAATCTTTTAAAGTCGCGAGCAAATCTTTTAAAGATTGAACAGCTAATTGTACCACGCCTAAATCTGCAAGTTCCTGACGAAATGGCCCCATGACCATCACTGTTTCAGGTTGCTGTAAAATTTGTGCTGTCAAAGGCAAACGCCCCTGACGATCTAAAATAATGCGTTTTGGCTGCACAATATTCTCAAGATCAATATTTGGCAGTGTGCGTACATTTAATTGTGGATCATCGGCTAAGACTGTTTCAATCCCTGTAATCACAGCACCTGAAATTGCTCGCCAATGTTGCACATCCTGTCGGGCTTCCGTACCAGTAATCCATTTAGATTCACCCGAAGCCATTGCTGTACGACCATCTAAACTCGATGCAACTTTTAAACGTACATAAGGCATGCCCGTTGCCATGGCTTTTAAAAAACCTTTGTTTTGCACTTCAGCTTCAGTTGTACAGACATCTGTAACCACTTCAATACCAGCGTCTTGCAGTATTTGTACACCCTTCCCTGCAACTAAAGGATTTGGATCTGCACAGGCAATCACGACCTTTGCCACGCCAGCTTCCACCAATCCCTTTGCACAAGGTGGAGTACGTCCATAATGTGCACATGGTTCAAGTGTGACATAAGCTGTTGCGCCACGCGCTTGTTCTCCAGCTTCTCTCATCGCAAAAACTTCAGCATGTGGACCACCGACTGGAGCCGTTGCTCCACGTCCAACGATCACACCCTCTTTCACAATCACACAACCCACAGCAGGATTAGGACGAGTTCGATAAATCGCTTTCTCAGCTTCTGCAATGGCTTGACGCATCCAAAATTGATCCGAATCAGATTCGACATGCTTCGCATTTTCGCTTAACTCAGACATAGCATTCCTGATAAATCATTTTTTGAAAATAAATTAATGGTCTTGGTCACGATGTTGCATTTGCTCAATTTGATGTCGGAATGCTTCTACATCTTGGAAATCCTGATAAACCGACGCAAAACGCACATAAGCAACATGGTCTAAAGCAAATAAAGCTTGCATGACAATCTCGCCAATGGTCCTTGAACGCACATCACGTTCACCCAAACGGCGGATTTGCAATTGAATATCACTCAATACCGTTTCAATTTGTTCTTGAGTCACAGGTCTTTTTTGTAAAGCGTGCATTAAAGAGCGGCGCAACTTCGCCTCATCAAATGGCTCATTTTTACCATCAGACTTGGTTACACGTGGCATCACGACTTCATAACTTTCAAATGTCGTGAAACGCTCACCACAATTAATACATTCACGGCGTCGACGAATCTGGCAGCCTTCCGCTGCCAAACGCGAATCGATCACTTTACTATCAGCGGCGTTGCAAAATGGACAATGCATAGTGGTTTAATTGAACAAAATTCGTGATTTTAGCTAGTGTAGCAAAAAAACTGGTTTTTGTTGAGCATTTCGCAAGATATGGAAAAAAAACAGCCCAAATGGGCTGTTTTACACAATATATAGTTATTGTTTTTAAATTATATAGTTGGCGTATTATTCAATACGTTCACCGTGTTGACTTAAATCAAGACCCATACGCTCATCATCAGATTCAACGCGGATTCCAATCACAACATCGATGATTTTGAGTAGGATGAATGTCGCCACTGCTGAGTAAGCAATCGTTGCCAATACACCTTCTACTTGTACCCACAATTGATGCATCATATCGGTTGGTGCTTTATCACCCATGATGAATTCACTAGCAAATACAGCCGTTAAGATTGCACCTACGATACCGCCTACACCATGTAAACCAAAGGCATCTAAAGAGTCATCTGCTTTAAGGATACGTTTAAGACCTGAAATCCCCCAAAAGCATACAACACCACCGATTAAGCCCATGATGAGTGCGCCACCTACAGTGACGAAACCTGCTGCTGGTGTAATCACCACCAAACCAGCAACTGCACCTGATGCTGCGCCCAATACAGAACCTTTACCGCGTACGATTTTTTCAACGATTAGCCAAGCAATTGCTGCTGCTGCTGCTGCAACTTGCGTAGTCACCAATGCATACGCTGCTGAACCATTTGCACCCAACGCTGAACCGCCGTTGAAACCAAACCAGCCAACCCAAACAAGGCTTGCACCTAAAACAGTGAGCGCTAAGTTATGCGGTGCCATAGATTCTTTGCCCAGGCCCATACGCTTACCGAGTAAATAAGCTGCAACTAAACCAGCAACACCCGAGTTAATATGAACAACTGTACCGCCCGCAAAGTCAAGCGCACCATCATTCATTAACCAACCGCCACCCCATACCCAGTGTGCAATTGGTGCATAGACCACAATTACCCAAACTGTAATAAACGCAATCCAAGCACTGAATTTCATACGATCAGCAACTGAACCACTGATAATCGCAACAGTGATAATCGCAAAAGTCATTTGGAAAATAACGAATAAGATCTCAGGAATCGTACCACTTAAGGCATCTGTGGTTATCCCAGACAGCATGACTTTGTCTAAACTGCCGATAAAGGCATTGCCTTCACCAAAGGCCAGTGAATAGCCAATCACGATCCAAACTACACTGACTATAGCTGCTGCGGAAAAACTATGCGCCATGGTACTAAGCACATTTTTCTTACGTACCATACCACCGTAGAATAGTGCTAAACCAGGAATGGTCATGAGTAGAACAAGTGCAGTTGAAGTTAATATCCAAGCTGTATCACCTGTATCCGCTTTTGGTTTTTCTTCTGGTGTTGCAACAGGTGCAGGCGTCACTTCAGGAGCTGCAACTGCTTCTGTTGCCAAAGTATCACTCGCAGCAACTGCTGCTGTAGGCTCTGTTACAGTTTCTTCTGCCCACGCAACTGATCCACCAAGAAGTGCGCCAGACAGGCTGAGCGCTAGTAGCATTTTTTTCATTCGTATCCCCCAACCTAATTTTGTAAATTATGTATCTATGTACATAACCAGCAAACTTCGTGCCAAATTAAACAGCGTCTGGACCTGTTTCACCTGTACGAATACGGATGACTTGCTCTAAATTCGTCACGAAAATTTTTCCGTCACCAATTTTTCCAGTGCTAGCAACACGTGTAATTGATTCAATCACTGAATCAACCATGTCATCGCTGATCGCGATTTCGATTTTTACTTTAGGTAAGAAATCAACAACATATTCTGCACCACGGTAAAGTTCAGTGTGGCCTTTTTGACGACCGAAACCTTTTACTTCAGTTACGGTAATCCCTTGAACGCCAATTTCAGACAATGCTTCACGCACGTCATCTAATTTAAACGGTTTTACTATTGCAGTTACGAGCTTCATATTGTTTTCCTTCGGCTTATTTCACCAGTAAGGTTTTATGTTCAATTTTCATGCCAATCTTCCTAGCGGTTGGGGATGCTCATCGGATTAACATGATTGCCTTTATAACCTATTCTATCCATATAGGTGAAGTTTGAGCTTTAAAAAACTGAAAATTTATACATATTTTTTACGATTCAATGGTGAACCACAGACTTTTTTTATTTTATAAATTTAAAACAATAAATACTGAAACTCCATTACATCTAAGCTTGAAACAGCTTTGTAGCATAGCGACGGTGCTTGGTTATCTGATTTTTATCTTTGAAGCGATGATTCCTAAAGCAAAAAAAAATGAGAAATGCTACACTCGCGAAAGACTATAACATTAGCGGATTTCTCATGATTGAAACATTATTACAAGCAATATTAGAACAAGTCGATCAACCTAAAAAAGATTTAGAACATAATTTACGTGCATTACTCAACGAAACCGTCACCAAAATGGATATTGTGTCCAAAGATGAAATTGAACGTCAAAAAACTGCACTAAATAATGCCAATTTGCGTTTAAATGAATTACAAGCACAAGTAAAAGCACTTGAAGTATTAATTCAAAAAAATAGTTAATAGTTTTTGCACAAACTTAGTGCAATAAGAACAATAAAACGATTAAAAATAAAGCAAATTGGAAAATAATAATGTCTTTTGCAAAAATTTATACCCGAGGTTTGCTTGGATTACATGCACCTTTAATTGAAGTTGAAGTCCATGTGAGTGCAGGGCTGCCGTCTTTGACTATTGTTGGCTTAGCTGAAGCCGCAGTTCGTGAAAGCAAAGATCGTGTGCGTTCAGCCATTATTAACAGTGGTTATCAATTTCCAACCAAACGCTTAACCATCAATCTTGCACCAGCAGATTTACCCAAAGATGGTTCACGTTTAGATTTACCCATTGCTTTGGGAATACTCATTGCAACGGGACAACTGCCTGAAAATGTCACAGATGATTTTGAATTTATTGGTGAATTGGCTTTAGATGGTCACTTACGCCCTACAACAGGAACACTCACCATTGCCATGGCATGTCAAATGGCAAAGCACCAACTGATGTTGCCAAAAGAAAATGCTGATGAAGCAGCGCAATTGCCTGAATTCAAAGTTTTTGCAGCAAGCCATCTCAAACAAGTCTGTGAGCATTTTTTAAGTTCGCAAAAAATCGAAGCAGCCATTTCGCAAAAAAGCATACATTCACAACAATATAAATTTGATTTAGCCGATGTCAAAGGACAACTACGCCCAAGACGTGCTTTGGAAATTGCAGCAGCAGGCGGACATTCCATTTTATTTAGAGGGCCACCGGGTACAGGCAAAACGCTTTTGGCATCACGGTTGCCCAGTATTTTACCGGCTCTCAATGCTCAGGAAAATTTAGAAGTTGCCAGCATTTATTCGATTGCCAATATGCAGCACCATTTTGGGCAGCGTCCTTTTCGAGCGCCTCATCATACAGCGTCTGCAATCGCTTTGGTTGGTGGTGGCTCACATCCAAAACCTGGGGAAATTACACTGGCCCATTTAGGCGTTTTATTTTTAGATGAGTTGCCTGAATTTGACCGTAAAGTTTTAGAGGTTTTAAGACAACCCTTAGAATCTAAAGAAATCGTGATTTCTCGTGCATCTCGTCAAATCACTTTTCCTGCGAATTTTCAATTGATTGCAGCAATGAATCCGTGCCCTTGTGGTTATGCATTTAATCAAGACAGTCGTTGCCAATGTTCTGCGGAAGCCATTAAACGTTATCAGAATCGGATTTCTGGCCCTTTACTGGATCGAATTGACTTACATATTGATGTACCCCCCTTAAAAGCTCAGGAATTACAAGATTCACAAGTTGTAGAAAATTCAGCGGTGGTCAGAGAGCGTGTGATTCAAGCCTTTGATTTCCAAATACAAAGACAAGCTGGTTTAAATCATGCACTTTCTCCAAAAGACTTAGAAGTACATGCTGTTTTGGATGATACTTCGAAAAAAATGATTGAAATGGCACAACAACGTTTAAATTTATCTGCACGTGCATATCATCGTATTTTACGTGTTTCACGCACCATTGCCGATTTGGCACAGAGTGAAGAAATTCAAAGCACCCATTTGACTGAGGCTTTGTCTTATCGTGGTACTCAATCTTAGCTTTTGAAAATTTAAACAGGATAAAAATATGCTGAATTTAATTTTAAGAAATGAACAAGATCAAGATGTTGATGCTATTTTCAAACTGACGGAGTCTGCTTTTAAAAATGCCGAACATACAGATCATACTGAACAATTTATTGTCAATGCGCTAAGAAAGATGCAACAACTCACCCTTTCAATGGTTGCTGAACATGATCAACAAATCATTGGGCATGTTGCGATTTCACCTGTAGAGATTTCCTCGGGCGCATCAGATTGGTATGGTTTAGGCCCAATTTCTGTTGCACCTGAATATCAACAGCAAGGTGTTGGTTCAGCGTTAATGCACGCTGTATTAGAACAGTTAAAACAACTTGGCGCAGCGGGATGTGTAGTTTTAGGCGATCCTACATATTATTCAAAATTTGGTTTCAACGTTATTCCAAATTTAACTTTAGCGAATGTACCTGCTGAATATTTTCAAGCCCTTTCTTTTGATCAAACCTTCCCACAAGGTGAAGTCAAATATTCTCCAGCCTTTACAGCAACTCAATAATGTAAATTCATTATTAATGGTGATACGCAAAAAACAAAAGGTGACATATCGTCACCTTTGGTTTAGTACATTGCTTTTATCACTGGTTTTAAAATTAAAATGCTTTGGTCAATGTAAATACTGCACCTGTTTCAACACCACGCTTAGTTGAAT
This sequence comes from Acinetobacter sp. P8-3-8, assembly GCF_000214135.1. Classification (GTDB taxonomy): domain Bacteria; phylum Pseudomonadota; class Gammaproteobacteria; order Pseudomonadales; family Moraxellaceae; genus Acinetobacter. The sequence continues at coordinate 3,571 of NZ_AFIE01000008.1, read as the reverse complement.
CAGTCATATCTTTGGTATCAATATTGGTACCAATCGCAGCAAGCTCAGCCGTTACAGTTGGAATAGACTTAAAGGTATACGTTACACCAGCTTTCCAATCAACATAGTTATCATCGCCATTAAAGTCATACTTGTCATCATCAGTAACAACGGTATAACCAACATTTGCAACGCCACCAAAACCAGTCGATCCAAATGGTATAGAATAACCAACATTAACATTCCAACTGTCTGCATCTGCACCAGCATAGTCATTTGTATAATTGATATTGGTTAAAATGCTATCACCTTCTGCAAATGCATTTTTAAAGATCAATTTACCGTACAGCTCAACCCAATTAAGATCACTTGCACTCGGATAGCTATAATACCAAACCCCAACATCTAAAATTGGCTTGCTCGCAAAACCATCCAATGATGTTGAATAACCAATGAAAGGGTCAAGTTCTAAATGTGGGTCAGGCGATCCAAAGTTTACATTTGAACCCCAAAGACCCGCATATAAACCTGAATTGTGCGACAAGGTAAAGCCTGCTTGTACTGCTGGATCATTCCCTGTTTGTGTAATCCCACGATAACGATAATCGCTGGTTACAGCAGCACTACCAGAGAAACTTAAACCTAATTTTGAAAGCGTATCATCTTCTGCCATCGCCATTGTTGCTGTCGTTGACAAAACTGCTAATGTTAATGCTTTAGTTGAGAATTTCATCTTGAGTGCTCCCCCATCATTCGATGTATATTTGTTTTGCTAAAATTTAATAAACTCGATATTTGCTTAGCAATCGTCATGCCAAGTTTTAATAGACTTGTAATAAAAATATTTACAAATACACAAGTATTTGTTTTTTATTGTTTAATTTTAAATTAAAATAGTTAAACCGCTTATCTACTTAGCACCAAAGTTTCAATTTCAACAAGCAACACAACCAGAGGTTTTGTATCAATCGACTTGTAAGCATAAATGTAAACGTGGAGTCATATTTCTAGCAACGGTATACATTTCCTATTTATAAGTACCCAATTGAAAATAAAACCCAATAAAAATGAGCGTGTTAAATTGTATTTGGTTTTATTTTTTAATCTAAAATCAATATTCTTCTTTAAAATGCTTAAAAAAAGTGCACTGCTGTCTGCAACAATGCACTTTTAAAGAGATCTATCCACTAAAAATTATAGCTTAGAGCAAAGACCACATTATTCTCAAAATCTTCGCCTAAACGATCTTCACCACCAAGCACATAATCCAAACTGGCTGAAACACCCGAATCAGCAAATGTTTTACTGATCCCGAATCGAGCTTCATTAAAAGCAAAATCTTTTTTAGTTTGGACAATATCATCATCATGACTACTGTTATATGCCGAAGCACCTAGCACTGTATTTAAAATAAAATCATGGGCTAAGGGCTGACTATAAGCTGCACTAAAATACAGATCTCCTGCATTAGCAGAAGAGGCATCGGCCAAGATCATAGACGTACTAAAGCTTAAATTTTTATAAACCAACTCACCCAATACATCAAAAGCTGTCGTTTTACGTTGCGTATTTTGATCTGCATAAACAGATCCGCCATTTTGATAAATATAAGCTGTGGTTTTTAGGTTATAGCTCCAATTTTGTGCGATTTGTTGTCCATAAGATAAGTAAATATTATGTTCAAAACCATGATCTTGTGTTTCATCGGAAGGATCATAATCTAAAGTTGAACCCCAATACCCGATAGAAACGCCACTTTTATGCGCATATTCCAATCCACCTTGTATTGCGAGGTCATCATTTTCGACACCACCATGATAAATATATTTTGAGACGAAGCCGATGTTTCCAGAGAAAAGCCCCTGTGCTACAGAATTATGTGATTCTTCAGCAATTGCTGAGCACGAAAGTACTGCTATAGGCATAGCCCATAGTATTTGAGAGAACGTTATTTGCATTAAAATGAGTGCGAACAGGAGAAAATAAAGTTGAATTTTACTGTGCTTTTGAACTTCTAGTAAAAAAATTATGAATGTTAATTCATCATTTTTCTGAATATTTTCTATATTTCTCTAAATTTCATTAATTTATACATACTTATACAGTTTTTTCATAAGCTAATGACTTTATATTGGATAAATATATTACAAAAATGAAATATTTTTGATCAAAAGTGATTCCATTTTTATAGATTAAATATACAATTCATCCATTATCTGTTCTGAATTCAGTCAGTGATTACCATATTCTCTCGCTTACGAGGAAACACATGCTTAAAGCTACAAAACTTACTTTAGCGGTATTAATTAATGCTGCCATTATTGCCCCAGCATTTGCTAGCGAACAAAGTGAAGCAAAAGGATTTTTAGAAGACTCAACAGGATCTATTTTATTCCGCACGGGTTATATCAGCCGTGACTACAAAAATGTTGCACCAGATACAGACAAAAGCTCTTTTGCTCAAACAGCAATTGTTAATATTGATTCTGGTTTTACCAAAGGTATCGTTGGTTTCGGTGTTGGCGTAGTTGGTGATGGTTCATTTAAAATTGGTGACAATAACCATTCTGGTAACAACATGATCCCACGTGATGATGAGGGTAATCCTTATGATCATTGGGCGCGTGGTGGTGCAAATGTTAAAGCTCGTTTCTCAAATACGACTGTACGTTACGGTACTCAAGTTTTAGACTTGCCTGTACTTGCAAGCAATACAGCTCGTTTAGTTCCTGAATATTTTACAGGTACTTTAATAACAAGCCATGAAATCAAAGATCTTGAGCTTATTGCTGGTAAATTTACTAAAAACCAATATTCAGACCAAATTGCAACAGATCAAAACAAACTAGATGATGCTGTTGTTTGGGGTGCTAAATATAAATTTGATGATCAATTAAATGCATCATATTATGGTTTAGATTCTAAAAATGCTTTAGAACGTCATTATGTAAATGCAAACTATAAATATCCTCTTGCAAATCAAAGTTCATTAACATTTGATTTCAGTGGTTATCACACTGAATGGGATAAAGACGCTTCTACTTACTCATCGACCAAAGGTGATACCAATGTAGATGATCGTAGCAACAATATCTGGGCATTATCAGGTACTTATAACCAAGGTCCACACTCTGTAATGTTGGCTTACCAACAAAACACGGGCAATACGGGTTATGACTACGGTGCGAATGCAGATGGCGGTCAGTCGATCTATCTTCCTAACTCATATTTATCTGATTTCATTGGCAACCATGAAAAATCAGCGCAACTTCAATATAACTTAGACTTCGGTGGCTATGGCGTACCTGGTTTAAATTGGACGACTGCGTATGTTTATGGTTGGGATATTAAAGCGGTGAGCAATGGTGTTGTTACTGATGATAATGCCAAAGAAAGCGAATTCTTTAACCAAGTGAAATATACAGTTCAATCTGGTTTTGCTAAAGATGTAAGCTTCCGTGCACGTTATTCACACTTACGCGCAGACCAAACGTATAACAACGTTTATATGCCAGACACCAATGAATGGCGTTTATTCCTTGATATTCCTGTGAAATTATTTTAATTCACACTCATTCAAGTGATAAAAAAA